>CAMBRF010000013.1 GCA_945870225.1 PVC group bacterium
TGATAAATTCAAAACTTATCCGTCCCCATCCGCGCTATCAGCGGTTCAAATGGCTATTCTTTTGTGAGAATCTGCCGAGGGGTAGGCAGAGGGTTTCGGAACGAGGCGAGACGCCTCGTCTACTTTGCGAGCTTCGCGGCTTTTGTAAATAATTCTCTTCTCCGTATATTACTCCAGAACGGGTTGCGGGAATTTTGACCACGGCCTGACGTGGGCGAAATGCCCGCAACATTCTCTTCTGCCAGGTCTTCTCTGTGCCTCCGTGCCTCCAGCCGTAGGCGGGTGGTGAATCTTCTCCGGATTTCGACCTCATGCGGGACCGATCACAGATCGGTGCTACATCAAATTGAATTGGCGCATGAAAATGTGGCACCGATCTGTGAAGCGTGTGGTGAATCTTCTCTTGAATGCGGGCCACAATAGGTTGGGGCAACTTGAGTCAATCAGCGAGGCAGGATTTTGATTGGCTCGGCCTGTAAATCCGGATATACCGTTGCGCGATTCTTGAAGTTGAAAGGAAACCATCATGACAAAACGACTTGGTCCCCCTCTGTACCGCCACCCTTCTAACCCGATTCTGACCCCCGCCCAGATGCCCATGGAGTGCACCGCTGTCTTCAACGCGGGCGCCGTGCGGTACAACGGAAAAGTCCTCCTGCTGCTGCGCGTGGAGAACTTCGCCCGGGAAGTGTCGTTCCACACCGCCACGAGCGACGACGGGCTGCATTTCACCGTCAACCCCACGCCGATCGACTACCCGCCCCACCCCCTCGAACAGGAATACAGCTCCTACCGGTTCGATATGCGGATCACCCCGCTGGACGGGCAGTTCTACGTCTGCCACGCCGTCTGGATCACCGGACTCGGCTCCATGATCGGCATGGCCAAGACCACCGACTTCGCGCATTTCGAGCCCCTACCCTACATGTCGGTTCCGTTCAACCGCAACGCCGTGCTCTTCCCCGAGAAGATCCGTGGCCTCTATGCGCGCCTCGAGCGACCCACCGACGAAGGCGGCCGCATCTGGGTCAGCTATTCCCCGGACCTGCGCTACTGGGGCGATTCCCGCCCGCTGAACGTTCCCACCACCGTCTGGAACTGGCGCAAGTGCGGACCGGGCGCCATGCCGATCAAGACGAAGGAGGGTTGGCTGGAGATCTATCACGCCACCGCGAAAACGGCGTCGAGCGAAAACTATTACCTGGGGGTTTTGCTGCTGGACCTGGAAAACCCGAACCGGATCATTGCGGCCTCGAAGAAATTCATCCTCCAGCCGGAGGAGGTCTATGAGTGCGTCGGGCAGACCCCCAACGTGGTCTTCACCTGCGGCGCCGTCGAGATGAAGGACGGCACCCTGAACGTGTATTACACCGGGGCGGACACGCGCATGTGCCTGGCCCAGACCACAGTGCCCGAACTACTGAGCTACTGCCGCGAAAACGCCTGATCGGGAGGTTTGAGCATGAGTTGGTTGAAAGCTGAGGAAAAGGGATTTGTCTGGAACCGCAACCATGAAACGTTGCGCGTCCAGGCCTGGGGCACCGACAGTGTCCGCGTCCGCATCACCTGCGAACCGGACTTTACCGACTCCGTGCAAGCGCTCATCGCGCCGTGCGCCTGTCCCGTAACCGTCACCGTCGGCGAGACCGAGGGCAAACTCGTCAACGGCCGCCTGACCGTCAACGTCAGTGATCGCGGCGTGATCCGGTTTTTCATGGATGAGGCCGCCGAGCCCGTTCTCGAGGAGGATCTCTTCCCGGAACATGTGGCCGTGCCGATCCGGCGCCGTTTCGTGGCCAGGGAAGGCGGGCTCTACCGTATTGAGCAACGGTTCAAGGCCTATCCGGGGGAACGACTCTACGGCCTCGGGCAGCATACCGACGTCGGCCTGAACCTGAAGGGGAGTGTGATTGATCTCGATCAGCGCAACACTCAGGTCTGCATTCCCTTCCTTCTCTCCAGCCGCGGGTACGGCCTGCTCTGGAACATGCCCTCCGTCGGGCAGGTGGAACTGTCCGAGAACCGGACCCGCTGGGTGGCGGAATCGGCCCGGGAGATCGACTACTGGTTCACCGTCGGCCCTGCTCCCGCCGATATCCTGGCCCACTACGCCGACGCCACCGGCCATGCGCCCATGCTGCCGGAATTCGCCGCCGGTTTCTGGCAGTGCAAACTGCGCTATCAGAACCAGGAGGAACTCCTCACGGTCGCCCGCGAACACAAACGCCTCGGCCTGCCGCTCTCCGTGATTGTCGTGGACTTCTTCCACTGGGCCATGATGGGCGACTGGGGCTTCGACCCCAAGTGCTGGCCTGATCCCGCCGCCATGGTGAAGGAACTCCGCGAGCTGGGCGTTGAACTGATGGTCTCGGTCTGGCCCTCCATCAATCCCGATCACCCGGAGTTCAACACCCTGACCCAGAAGGGTTTTGTAGTCCGAACCGACCGCGGGTTGCCGGCGGAAACCAGTTTCATGGACACCTACAATCCCGGCAAGGTCTACATCCATTATTACGATTCCACCCATCCGGAGGCGCGGGCCCATCTCTGGTCGAAGCTGCGCGAGAATTACTACAAGTTCGGCATTCGCGTGTTCTGGCTGGATGCCTGCGAGCCGGAATTTCCCCACCGTGACTATGGCCTGCTGCGCTACCATCTCGGCAACGGGGAAACGGTCACCAATCTCTACCCGTTCCTGCACGAACAGGGCGTGTACGAAGGGCTGAAACAGGAAGGCGAAAAAGAGATCATTACGCTCTGCCGTTCCGCGTGGGCGGGCAGTCAGCGCTTCGGGGTGGCCCTCTGGAGCGGCGACATTTCCTCGACCTTCCCCACGCTCCAGCGCCAGCTGCGTGCTGGTTTGAATGTGGGCCTCAGCGGCCTGCCGTGGTGGACCACTGATATTGGCGGATTCACCGGCGGAAAAGCGGAGGATCCTTCTTTCCGCGAACTGCTGGTCCGCTGGTTCCAATACGGCGCCTTTTGCCCCCTGTTCCGGTTGCACGGCTTTCGCATGCCGTACGGGGACAAGACCGGCGCCCCGAACGAGGTATGGAGTTACGGGGACGAGGTGTACAAAATTCTCCGCGACTACCTGTTCCTCCGCGAGCGGCTCCGTCCCTACATCATGGAGCAGATGGAGAAAGCCCATAAGAAGGGACTGCCCCCGATGCGGCCCCTGTTTGTGGATTTCACCGATCCCGTTTGCGCGACCATTGATGACCAGTACCTGTTCGGGCCCGATCTCCTGGTGGCCCCCGTGGTGGAGGAAGGCGTCCGGCAGCGGAAGGTTTATCTGCCGGCCGGCACCACCTGGCGGAATGCCTGGACGGATGAAAGTCATGCGGGCGGGCAATGGATTGAGGTGGCCGCACCCCTTGAACAGATTCCCCTTTTCCTGCGCGGGAAGACGAAGCTGCCGATTCGCGCGACGTGATCACACAATCAGGATGTCCGACCATGCCCCATCTCACCGATTGGTTCATGCGTGCCCGCTGGGGGGTTAACATCACCTTCATGGCCTCCGGCGGCGAAAAGAGCTGGGGAGTGGGCCAGTCCGTCGACGAGTGGAACCGCCGCGTGGACGCCTTCGATGTCGACGGACTCGCCGCGCAGCTGGGCGCGCTGAATGTTCCCTACTGCTTCCTCACGCTGGGTCAGAATTCCGGGCATTTCTGCAGCCCGAACGCCGTGTACGATGATCTCGCGGGAATCCGGCCGAGCAAATGTTCGCGGCGTGATCTCGTGATGGATCTGGCCTTGGCCCTGGCCCGGCATCAGATCCGGCTACTGGTTTACCTGCCCAGCGGGGCCCCGGCGGCGGACCCGGTGGCGCGGGAACGCCTGGAGTGGGACTGGGGGTATCAAAGCCCGTGGCCGAATGGCTATTGCGATAACCTGCGCACCGGGAAAAGGCTGGAGCGATTCCAGATTCATTGGCAGAACGTGATCGGGGAGTGGTCGACCCGCTGGGGTGACCGGGTCTGGGGCTGGTGGCTGGACGGCTGTTATTTTTCCGACGAGATGTACCGGAACCCGCAGCCGCCGAATTTCGAGAGTCTGGCCGGCGCGCTTAAGTCCGGAAACCCGCAGGCCCTGGTCGCCTTCAACCCCGGTCAGATCGCGCCATTGGTCGCCACCAGCGAATGGGAAGACATCACGGCGGGCGAGATTGACGCGACGTTCCCGCTTTGTCCGGGGCGTTGGGTCGAGCGGAACAAGCACGCGGTCCAGTGGCATGTCTACTCCTGGATCGGCCCCCACTGGGGCGGCGGCCAGGGCGAACCGCGCCTGCCGGAGGAATTTGTGATCGGCTACACCCGCCAGGCGGCCCAACACGAGGGCGTGGTGACCTGGGATGTTCCCCATGATCAATCCGGCCTGATTCACGCCCCCTATCAGCGCATTCTGGAAAATCTGGGCAAGGCCGTGAGACCGGAAAAAAGCTTTTCGCCTAGATGAATATTTCACCACCCGCTTCGCCCGCCTACGGCGGACAAGCTGGAGGCACGGAGGCACAGAGAATGCAAATGCGGCGTCTATTTTAGCCATGGCAAGCCATGGCTAAAATAGACGCCGCGGTTTTCTTGAGGAAATTATGGAGGAGGAAGAGAGAAGACCGGGGTGAGGTCACCCCGGCTCCAGAAGACTCGAGTTTATAACTCCTCCGTCTCCTTAAATTACTCCAGAGCGGGTTGCGGGAATTTTGGCCACGGCCTGCCGTGGACGAAATGCCCGCAACATTATACTCTCCGTGTCTCAGTGTCTCCAGCTTGTCCGCCGTAGGCGGGCGAAGCGGGTGGTGAATCTTTGACGTTTTTTGGTCCCGGATTTTCCTGGTTAGGTTGAAATGCGATTAAGAAGGAGTTGAATCATGTCTTTTCCATCTAATTTTGTGTGGGGTGCGGCGGCAGCGGCCTATCAAATCGAGGGCGCGGCCCAGGAAGACGGCAAGGGCCAATCGGTCTGGGATGTGTTTTGCCGCCGCCCGGGCGCCATCTGGAACGGAGATTCTGGCGAGGTCGCCTGCGACCACTATCACCGGTTCCGCGAGGATGTGGCGCTGATGAAACAGATCGGCATCAAGGCATATCGCCTCTCCATCTGCTGGCCCCGCGTGATCCCGCAGGGCACGGGCGCGGTCAACGCCAAGGGTCTGGATTTCTACGATCAATTGATCGACGCCCTGGTGGCGGCCGATATCACACCTTATGTCACCCTCTTCCACTGGGACTATCCCCAGGCCCTGTTCGAACGCGGCGGCTGGCTCAACCGGGACAGCGTCGAGTGGTTCGGCGAGTATACGAACGTGGTCGCCTCGCGCCTGTCCGACCGCGTGCGCCACTGGATCACGCTCAATGAACCGCAGTGCCAGGTCATTCTCGGCCATCAGGACGGACGCAGCGCGCCCGGCACAAAGCTCAGCTGGGAGGAAACCCTGCGCGTGGCCCATCACACCCTCATGGCGCATGGGCGCAGTGTCCAGGTCATCCGTGCGGTATCCAAACAAAAAGCCGAGGTCGGTTATGCGCCGGTGGGACTGATCCGCTACCCGGCCACCGACCGGCCCGAAGATATTGCGACCGCCCGGGACGTCATGTTCGGCGTGCATGGCAAGCACCTCTGGAACAGCGCCTGGTGGATGGACCCGGTTTATCTGGGCCATTATCCAGAAGACGGTCTCAAGGTCTACGGGGCGGATGTGCCCAAAATCGCGGCAGGCGACATGGAATTGATACACCAGCCTCTGGACTTCTTCGGGGTGAACATCTACCACGGCGATGCGTTCCGCCGCACCGCCACCGGCGGGTTTGAGCAGGTCCCCATTCCTACCGGGGCCCCCCGGACCCGGATCAACTGGCCCATGGTGCCCGAATGCATGTATTGGGGCCCGAAATTTTACTATGAACGTTACAAGCTCCCGATCCATATCACGGAAAACGGAATCAGCGGGTCCGACTGGGTGGCGCTCGATGGCGGCGTGCATGATCCGCAGCGGATCGATTACACGCACCGGCACCTTCTGCAACTGCACCGCGCCATGGCCGAAGGCGCCAAGGTGCATGGTTATTTCCACTGGTCGATCATGGACAATTTCGAGTGGACCGACGGCTACAAGCAGCGGTTCGGGCTCATCCACGTGGACTACACGACACAAAAGCGGACGTTGAAGGATTCAGCCGCCTGGTACAAGAAAGTCATCGCGACCAACGGAAGCAATCTCGGGGCATGAGGAGGGAGGACGTCTACCTCTGCTCCAGTGCCGCCCGGGTCATGGCGTAATAGTTGGCATCCGGCACATACTCCGGCACGCTGTTGCCTGTACCCAGCGCATAGCTGCCACCGCCTTCTTCCGCGCGCTTGAGCATCGCGGCCGCCCGGTTGTAGATCGCCTCCGGGGTTGAACGGCAGATGAAATCGACATCCAGTCCGCCCATGATGGCAATCCGGCTGTGGTAGCGATCATAGGCCGTCTCGACCGGCATGATGGTATCCTCGTACGAATGCTTCCCGTCGTAGCGCAAATCGTCGATGACGTCGTCCATGACCGGCATCAGGCAGCCGCAGGAATGCAGCACCGCCGGTTTTCCGGCGGCATGCGCCGCCTCCACGATCTGTTTATGCCAGGGAAAGACAAAACGCCGCATATCGTCCGGGGACAACATGGTCTGGGATTTGAAACCCCAGTCGTCGTTGCCGAAGATTCCGCCCACCACGGGATGTTTGACGCAATGCCTGTAGTACTTCACCAGGGCCGACCCGACCCCCTCGAACACATCGAAGGCGAGTTGCTCATCATCGAGGATCATGTAGCATAGCGATTCAAAGCCGACCAGCCGGATGACGTTTTCAAGCACGCCGCTGGGCCCGCAGATCATGAGCTTCATGCGCGGCGGCATGGCCGCCATAAACCGGTCCAGAACAGGATAATCCACCTTGTCGGCATCCGGCCAGCGATAGGCCTCGAACGACGCCCGATCTGTGATCACCGCGCCTTCGTTCAAGGAAACGGTCGCCTGTTTGTGCACGTCGCCCGCGTAGAAGCCGAAATTGGGCAGATTGAGGGTGGCATAGTCATAGCCGGCCTTCCGGAAACCGTGGATGATGTTCAGGTAATAGCTGATGTCCGGTGGCCAGGTCGGATCGGAGGTCACGTTGAAGTTCCGGTGCAGCCGTCCGTTCAGGAACAATTCGAACAGTGTGGGGCGTTCGGGTTTTTCCCGCCTGAGCACCGCCAGCACATGTTTGAAATCCGGCTCCCCGCGCACAACCGGCAATTGGCCCCAATCCGTCTGGTCAGTCTTCATCGGTCAACGTGCTCCTTGAATGAGGGGAGAAATGGTGCCAGAGCAAAACCAGAACGGCAAGCCTAACATTGGAATCTGATCCACTCCTTCGCTACTCTGCCTTCCTTGATCGACATTCTGCGGTTCAGTCCCCTCCTCCCTGCGCACGGCTTCCAAACACCAGCCCTTGTCTTTATGGATTTTTAAGGTAGGGCGCGCAGTCCCTTGCGCGCCGTTTTCGGTCACATCGGCGCGCTGACGGCGGCCAAGGGACTGGCCGCCCTACCTGCAGAACGTCGAGCGCGACGTGGAGACACACAACACGATTTGAACCGCGGATAGCGCGGATGGGGACGGATAATTTTAATCCGTGGCAGTCAAAACTGATGGCGCCAAGATTCACCACCCGCTTCGCTTGAGACACCGAGGCACTGAGAAGACCCAGCAGCAGAGAATGTTGCGGGCATTTCGCCCACGGGGTACCCGCCTCCGCCAAGGCTACGGCGGGCAAGCCGCGGTCAAAATCCCCGCAACCCGTTCTGGAGTAATATGCAGAGAATAGAGTTCTTTTACAAAAGCCGCGAAGTTCGCGAAGAAAGTAGACGAGGCGTCTCGCCTCGTTCTTGCCGAGAATTCCTCTGCCTGCCCCTCGAAACCCAAGTATGAGCGGGAGTGAGGATGAGGCATTCTCCGTGTAAATTTCTCTGTGCCTCCTCTTCCTCCAGCGAAGCGGGTGGTAGAAATTTCTTTTGTTGGCGGCTCATGTGCGGAGAAAATGAACCAAGTTAATGGATTTTTTGGTAGAGCGCGCAGTCCCTTGCGCGCCGTTTTCGGTCAACTCGGCACCCAGACGGCGGCCAAGGGACTGGCCGCCCTACCTGCAGAACGTCACAAGGAGATTGCTGTCCGAAAACGCAACTCCTTCTTGCGTTCACATAGGTGTTCTGGCACCGTTCCCGCCATGAAAAGTCATCGGCATCGCTATGAGGGTTTGCGCTGGACCCTCTATTATGGCACCTATTCGGGCATTGAAAAGTTCGCCCTGGAAGAATTGCAGGCGTTCGTCCAGGACTACCTCCCCTACGTCATCGAGTGCCGGTTGGCTTCTGCCCCCGCCAACACCGAGCCCGAGCACCGCCTCCTGATCGGGACCGCCGCCTCCAACCCCATGCTGGCCGCCGTGCTGGCGGAGGGACGACTGGCCCGCCCGACGGCCCCGGAAGGATTTTCCTATGCCGTTTTGACCGGTGCCGACAAGGCCGCCCCCAAAACCATCGCCATCGCCGGGTTCGACTCCAAGGGCGTGCTCAACGGCGTGGTCGATTTCTGCACCAAGGCGGCCTGCCGGCACGAACTGGGCGGTCTCGCACTCAACCGTCCACGCGTGGCCTTCGATTCCCTGGGTTCCTTCGACGCCCAACGCATGGCCTTCCATGATGGCCCCCTGGCCACGCCTCTTTTCGCCGCCGCGGAGGCGCCCGTCATCGAACACCGCGGTCTCTGGACCTGGGGCTATGTGGTCTACGATTACCGGCGGCACCTCGACAACATGGCCCGCCTGAAGATGAACATGCTGGTGCTTTGGAACGACGTCGTCCCGCTCAATATCGCCGAGATCATCACCTATGCCCATCTGCGCGGCATCAAGATGATCGCCGGGTTCCACTGGGGCTGGGGCATTCCCGAGCTTTCCCTGGTCAATCCCGACCATCTGAAGCAGGTCCGGAAGCAGGTTTTGGATGATTATGAAACCCATTACCGGGATACCGGTTTCGACGGCATCTATTTCCAGACCGCCACGGAACACTCGGACCTTACCCTGGGCGGACGCACCATCGCCGCCGCCGCCTGCCACTGGGTCAACGACATCGGCCGCGCCCTGCTTGAACGGCATCCGGACCTGGTCATCCAGTTCGGCCTGCACGCCACGTCCATCATGGGCAACTACATGGATCTTCAACCGCTCGATCCGCGCATCCAGATCATCTGGGAGGATGCCGGCGCCCTGCCCTACGCCTACCTACCCAAGCTGGAACTGCCGTCCGACTCTCATCTCAGCAAACAGGGCGTGGGGACGTTTGAAGAGACCCTGGCCTACTCGCTCAAACTGGCCTCATTTCGCGGCAGCAGCGGCTTCGGCCTGTGTCCCAAGGGATGGGGCAATATCGACTGGGCTCATGAGTTCGAAAACCATCACGAGTTTGTGCTGGGCTGCCGGAATCGCCCCTGGATCGAACGCCGCCTGGCGGACAAGCACGACTGGTGGAGCCGCATCAATCGCGACTGGATTCCCCGCTATGAACCGGCCGCACGCTTTTACGCCGAAATCCGCAAGGTCTGCAAGGGCCCCATCACCGCGGTAGGACTGGTGGAAGACGGCCTGTTCGAGGCGGCGATCCAGCCCAGCCTGGCCGCCTTTGCCGAAACCCTCTGGAACCCCAACCGCTCAGGGCAGGAACTGCACCAGTTGGGATCCAGTTCGTATTTCACCCATCTCTAGCCTCACCCTCATTCAGGAAACTCACCATGGCCGTTAACTTCAAACAACTTGCGGAGCAATACCGTTCCGCCCTTTTCTCCGATGTCATCCCCTTCTGGTTGAACAACTCGCCGGATCGCGAACACGGCGGATACCTGACGTCGCTCGACCGCGACGGGAAGGTGTACGACACGGACAAGTTCATGTGGCTCCAGGGCCGGCAGGTCTGGACCTTTTCCATGCTCTACAACCGGCACGAGAAGAGCCGCGCCTGGCTCGACATGGCGGCGCTCGGCGTGCGTTTCCTGAAACAGCACGGCCGGGGTGAAGACGGCAACTGGTTCTTTTCCCTCACCCGCAGCGGCGAGCCGCTGGTGCAGCCCTATAATATTTTTTCCGACTGCTTCGCCGCGATGGGGTTCAGCCAGTACGCCCTCGCCGCAGGCGACGAGGAGTCCAAATCCATCGCGCTCCAAACCTTCCGCAATATCGTCAGGCGCCAGGTGAATCCCAAGGGCCGCTACTCCAAGGCCGGGTCCGCCGCGCGCGCGACCCAGTCGCTGGTCATGCCGATGATCATGAGCAACCTGGCCTTTGAATTGCGCTGGATGCTGCCATCTGATGAATTCGAGGCGATACTCGACGACTCCGTCCACAAGGTGATGTCCCTTTGCCTGGATAAGTCACGCAACGTGCTCTTTGAAACCGTGGCCCCCGACGGGACGCATCTTGACACCTTTGACGGCCGTCTCATTTCACCCGGGCACGGCATCGAGGCCGCCTGGTTCATGATGGATATCGGCCAGCATCGTCATGACCGCGCCCTGATCGACCAGGCCGTCACCATCGCTTTATCGACCCTGGAGTACGGGTGGGACCAGGAATACGGCGGCATTCTGTATTTCCGCGATGCGGTCGGCAAACCGCTCGAACGGCTGGACTGGGACCAGAAACTCTGGTGGGTCCACCTCGAAACCCTGCAGGCCCTGCTGATGGGTTACCGCCTGACCGGCAGGAAAGAATGCCTGGACTGGTTCCAAAAGGTACACGCCTGGGCCTGGGCGCATTTTGCCGACCCTTCTCATGGCGAATGGTTCGGATATCTCAACCGACGGGGTGAAGTGTTGCTCGACTGCAAGGGCGGCAAATGGAAGGGCTGTTTCCATGTTCCCCGCGCCCTGTTCCGCTGTCTTCGTGAACTTGAACAACTCGCAAAGGAATACCTTTTATGATTTCCATCCAGGCCGTTTCTTTTGAAGGGACAATCGGGTATGCCCGGCGCGAACTCGCGGCTTTGCTCGCCCGGGTTTCGACGGAACCTCTCTCACAGGGCGGAGCCGCCCGAAAAGCAGACCGGACCATCACCCTCGCCGTCACTCCAAAACAGGCGGCCTCCGTCGTCATTGACCATAGTCCCAAAAAAACCCGGATCAGCGGCCGGACCCCCACCGACCTCCTGCACGGCGTCTATCGTTTCCTCGAAAAAGCCGGATTTCTTTTTACCGTACGCGGCACGGTTCCGCCCGAGCTACCCCTGCGGTGGCCCGCCGCCTTCCGGCTGAAGGAAACCCCCCTCGTCGCCGACCGGGGCATCCGCCAGCATATCAACTTCCCGATGGATATCTCGGGCTATTACCTGGCCGACGCCCAGGAATACATCCGCAACCTGGCGCGGATGAAATTCAGCGCCATTACCTTCCATCTATATGAGGAAATGGGTTGGTTCCACGACGGCTTGAATCTCACGAAGGAAGAAAAGCCGTCCTCGCTCTACTACACCACCCGTTTCCCGCTCTGCCAACAGCCGCTGGCCCGCCGAAACAGCCCGAATCGCACCACCTTCTTTATCCCGGAAGTCGAGTCGCGCGCCTACACGCCGGCCCAGGCCGACGGGCTGAACGACTGGTTGCGGCGCGTGATGCAGACGGCCAAAGAATGCGGCCTGCACATCACCGCCTCGATCGAGGTCTACGCCCCCTACATCGACGCCCAACTCCGTCAGGCCGGCATCACCCCCGGACCGGACACCTACGCCACCCTCTCCGCCACCGCCGCCCGGGCCGCGCTGAAGCAATACCCGGAAATGGATGAGCTGGAACTGATCTCGCGTGAGTTCGAGGGCTCCTGGAAGGCGCCCGAGACCACCGAGGAAGCCTGGCGCAAACTGACCGCCGAATACCGCCTGCCCCTCACCGCCGGGCACGGTTTCCCCAAGCCGGCCCCCGAGGACAACAAGGCGCTGGCCCGCGAATTGTGGAATACCGCCCGGGCCCTGCAAACCTCCGTCGATGCCCGCCGACAACTGCTCGCCGACCCCGAGTCCCGGCGCCTGATCGGTCGGCGCACCGTCAGTTGCGGCCTGTACATGATCACCCGGAATGTCTGGCACTACCTGCCGCCCGTGATCGAAAAGATCATGCCGAAAAAGGTGCGCTTCACCGCGCTCTCCACCTACGGCGCGCGCTGGGTGTCGGAATATCTCGGCGGTGCCGATTTTACCAAGGCGTTCCTCGGCCAGATGCGCATCTACACGTGGTGCGAATTCGACGGCATGATGTTCCAGCAGCAGAATCACTGCGCCGGGCTCAAGGCGTGTCTCGATCTCGCCACCCGGCCCGGCACCGGTCCGGCCGCCTCCGGCCTGCTGGCCAACCACTGGCGCAATGCCGAGAATGATGATTCCATCAGCTATCTCGCCGCCGCCACCTGGTCGGGCATCACGCCCGCCGCCTTCCACACCCGGCATCTCACCGCACTCTGCGGCACAGCCAAAATCGCCCCTTTGCGGGCGGCCTTTGAGCTCATTGACGACGCCACCGATCTCGCCACGCGCACCCTCTTCAACAGCGGCTTCTGTCCGCCCTTCGTCTGGACCGCCCCGGAGGAGGCGGGCAATGTCTCCCGCTACACGCTTCCAGGTATCGCCGCCTACCGGCAGAAACTGGAGGAGGCGGCCCGGAATATCGAGAAGGTCCTCCCACACGTCCGCCGTTCCGCAGGGCTGGAGCGCTGCCGCCTGCTGGCAAACCGGGTCGAGGCCACCCTGATCCATTGCGACATCCTGGCCAATCTGGTCCGCATGCGGAAGATCCTGCTGCAGCATCCCGGTGAACGTCCTCTGGTAAAATCACACCGGCCTCCATTTACCCGCCTGTTTGCCGCCACGCGCAGCCTGGTGGCCCGCTATAACGCCTGCACCGCCGCCCTGAGTCCTGACCGCGGCACCGAGGGCCTGATCACCACGTACGAACAGTGCCTTGATGGCTGTCTCGACAAACTGGGCGGCATCTATCTAGAATGCGCGCCGACCATTCAAAAGGCCGAGGGGAAGCTCGTTCCAATTCCGGTGCTGGATCCGTCGAAACAGAAAAACTGACAGCCGGCCTTCGAGCCATTCAGGACTGGACCGCTATGTCTGAAGCCACATGGGAATTAGTCGAGACCGGGTTTGATATCCGGACCGCCAAGGCGTGGGAGGGCCTTTTCACCCTCGGCAGTGGCTATCTTCACACCCGCGGCTCGCTCGAGGAGCATCTCCTGGATGATCCCCAGAACACTTCCTTCCTGCGCATGCCGGCCAATGTGACGGCGGAAAAGGCACGGCCCAACCAGCTCAAGTGGGGCACTTTTGTTCCCGGCCTTTTCGGGCCCCATCCGACCCTAAACAACGAAATGGTCAACCTGCCCTGGTTCCTCGATCTCACCCCCTCCGTGGCGGGGGAGAAACTGGATATGCAGGCCAGCGCCACCACGGGCTATCGACGACGCCTGGATCTCCGTACCGCCGTCCTGCAGCGGGATTTGACCTGGAAGACGAAATCCGGAGCCGTGCTCACCCTGTGCTTTGAACGGTTCATCAGCGCCGCCCGCCCGTCCCTCTCGGTCCAACGCCTGACCTTGCTGGCGGACCGGAACACGGCCGTTGACATCAGGGCCGGTATCGATGCCGACATCCGTACCAGCGGACTCGACCACCTCACCAGTCAGTCCTTCCGTTCAGAACGACCGGACACGGTGGCCTGCACCGTCACCACCAATGGCGGCGATACGGTCGATATGGCCGCCCTGCTGACCGGGGTGCCGACCGCCCACGTCACCTGCGGCGCGCGCGAGGGGCGAATCAGCGGCACGATTCACCTCACCGCAGGGAAACCGCTGGTTGTTGAAAAACGGTCCACTGTGGCGACTTCCCGTGATCTTATTCCTCGTCCGCCCCTGACGGTCCTGCGCGACGCGGCCAGCCTCACCTTCGAGGCGCTACAAGCCGAACACGCGGCCCTTTGGCGGGAACGATGGGAGCGGTCGGATGTTGTCATCGAAGGGGATGACCGCACCCAACTTGCCCTGCGCGCCTCGCTCTATCACCTGCTGCGCTGTCATGTACCCGGCGATGATCGGGTCACCATCGACGCCAAGGGGTATGCCGGGGACGCCTATTTCGGTCGTTTCTTCTGGGACACGGAGATGTATCTGCTGCCGTTCTATCTCTATACCGATCCCGAACGGGCCCGAACCTTCTGCGACTTCCGCATCCGCACCCTGGACGGGGCCCGTGCCAATGCGCGGCGGTATGGCTATCGCGGTGCGCGTTATGGCTGGGAATCGGACACCTGGGGAATCGATGGCTGCCCCAACTGGCAGTATGGCGACCATGAGGTGCACGTCACCGCCGATGTGGTGTACGGCATGGTTCATTATGCCCGGGCGGCGGCACCCGATTATCTCAAAACCCGGGCGGCGGAAACCATTGTCGAAACCGCACGCTACTGGCTGGACCGCATTGACCGGCGGCCCGACGGCTCTCCGGTGCTGCTCGGTGTGATGGGGCCCAACGAGTACACCCCCATCTCCAGCAACAACGCCTATACCAACACCCTCGTGTCCTTCGCCTTGCGCACCGCCGCCGAGGTGGGCCCGCAGGGCGGCGCTTCGCCCGACGAATGCCGCCTCTTCCGCGAGGTGGCCGACGGCCTCCCGATTCCGCGACGGGGCGAACTGGTGCTGCAATGCGACGGCTTCGATCAGCTTGCCGAACCCCGGTTTGACGAGTTATGGAAGGATCGCACCACCGGGTTCGCCAACCAGGTTTCCCAGGAACGGCTTTATCGCACCAAGTGCCTCAAGCAGGCCGACACCCTCATGCTCATGGCGCTCTTTCCGGCCATGTTCAGCGACGCCGAATGCCGCGCCGCCTGGGACTACTATCTGCCGCTCACCACGCACGATTCCTCGCTGTCCGTCGGCATGCATGCCCTCATGGCCCTGCGGCTGGGACTGGACAAGGAGGCCTGGGCGTTCTTCCAACAGGGCCTGTATAAGGACGTCGATGTGGCCCATGGCGGGGCGGCCGAGGGTATTCACATCGCAGGCTGCGGCTGCAACTGGATGATCGTGGTTCACGGCTTTGCAGGACTGAAAACCGCCCTGGACAGCGACACCCTGAACCTCCAGCCCCGTCTACCCAGCGCCTTGCAGCGGATCGCCTTCCCCATGATCTGGAAAGGCATTCCCATCCAGGTGGACCTCTCCCGCCACCAGTGCGCCGTAACCAACCGGGGCCAGACGGCGCTGTTACTTGATATTAACGGCCGGTCAGCCACCGTGGCGCCCGGCCAGGTTTACACCCATGTTCTGTCGTCATAAGCACAATCATATAAACGGAGCAAACAAAAACATGAATACCAGCCTGAGTCATCTGCTGACCCTAACCTGTATTGTTGGTTTCGCCGGGGCCTGCCTCGCCAGTGAAGCCAAACCCGTTCCGGCCAAGCCGACGGACGGACGGCCCGCCCTTCTCGACGGGGTCAAAAAAATCCTGTTCCTGGGCGACAGTCTGACCGACGGCAGCAGCTATCCCGACATGGTCGTCAATACCCTGAACAAGGCCTATCCCGGCGCCGGTTTCGAGATCATCAACTCCGGCATGTGCGGCGACACCACGTCCAACCTGGTCGTGCGGCTTCAAGCCGACGTGCTGGACCGCGACCCGGATCTGGTCCTCCTCGTGATCGGCACCAATGACTGCATGTATGACCGCCCGATGGCCGACTTCCGCAAGAATCTCGCCATCGTCCTCGACGCCCTCAAGCAACGCGGCATCAAGGTCATGATCATCCTTCCGTCGCACTTCACGCTTTCGTTTTTTGAGGATCGTTTCCAGCGCCACTTGACCGCCATGAAAGAGATCGCCGCCGAACGACAGCTCCCGGTCGCGGATGTCCACGGGGCTTTTCTGGTGGCCCAGCAGAAGGGCATGAAAGTGATCGGACCCGACGGCGTTCATCACGGTCCGGATGGCTTCAAGGTCAAGGCTCAGGCCGTTCTCGATGCACTGGGCGTCAAGGAGCCGATGGACACGGTTACCCGGCCCTGGCCCGGCCTGCAGCTTGAATGGGAAACCTCCCAGCCGGTCCCGTTTATCGAGGCCACCAACAACCCCACCCTGACCGCCGCCACCGGCTGGCAGCCGTATGACCGGGCCAAAGCCATTGCCACCGTGCCCTGGCATGACGCCGATTATCCCCGGCGCGGCGCCTGGATGCCCTTTGCCGTGACCCCGCCTCCGAAGAAATCCATGGCGTTTGGCCGGACCCATTACCTTGCCAAAGAAGCCGGATCGGCTGATCTCTGGGTGGGCGGCTCCGCCCCGCTGTACGTCTGGTTCAACGGAGTCGCCGTCTGGAGCGCCGATCGCCCGAAGGGCTACCACCCTGCGGCGGTGCGGATTCCGGTCACCCTCGTGCCGGGCACCAACACGATCACGGTCATGGCCAATTTCATGGCCTTTGCAGGCATCAAACCGGCTGTCAGGCCGTAGCACAGAAAGACACATCATGAATACAAAGGTCACGGCGTTGGACGCCCCGCAAAAGGGGTGGCGGTATCATTCGGGAACAACTCTCTACACGGAACGTTTCCGTGATGGCCGGTTGATCGCGGCATCATTGCAGGCCACAGGCATTCCCGTTTATGCGAGGGATGAGGACGCCGGCATTCCGGCGTTCGATCTGCAGATTGACGGCGAGTCGCTCTATTTCGGATGGGAGCTGGCCGATTCAGCGCTGACCGGAACCGATTCCGCCACGCCCGGTACCCGTCTGGTTCTGCGCCACACCCTGAAGCCTGTGGAACTCGAGATTGTGACCATCGCTGGCGGTGACGGCTTTCTCCGTCGGCGCATGCGCCTCACCAATACCTCGCCGACCCTCACCCTCGGGCTAACCTCCGTTTCACCGCTGACGGGCCAGATCTGGCCCCTGGTGGACAACCTTCGGGAGAACCTGCATGAGTCCGGGGAACTCCCTTATAAAGTCGGACGGATGATGGACGTCGACTGGGGCACCGAGGGCAATTTCCAATGGCAGGATGTCCCGTTGTCCACGGAAATCGCCTTCAACGCCAAGACCGGACGCAGCGGACACTCCACTCCGTTCGTGATCGCCCACAACAACAGTCAGGGCGGTTATTTTGTGACCAGCCTCGCCTGGTCGGCCAACTGGCGGATGAGCTTTACCTGCAACTACAGCCGCGGCGGCAGCGCGGGCCTGATGTTCGCCGTGGCCCCCACCGGACCGGCGCCGATGCGCATGCTCGCTCCCGGCGAGAGCACGGATATTCCCGAGGTCCATTTCGGGCTCAACTACACCGGATTCGATGACACCATCCAGTGCTGGCATCGCTACCTGCGACGGAATGTGCTCCAGAAGGCCGGCAACGGTCTCCAGCCGATCATCTACAACCATTGGGGCTTCATGGAGCACGAGATGACCGAGCCGGGGCTCATCAAGGAGATCGACATCGCGGCTGAAATCGGCGCCGAGCTTTTCATGGTGGACGCCGGCTGGTATGCCGACGCCAACACCCCGTGGGGGGAAACCAGCGGCGACTGGCAGACCGGCAACCGCCTGCCCAACGATCTGTTCCCCGTTTTTGCCCATGCCCGCGCCAAGGGTTTGAAATGCGGGTTGTGGGTGGAAATCGAAAGCGCCGGCAAGGAGTCCAAACTCGCCAAGGATCATCCGGACTGGTTCATCACCCGCTACGGCGCGCCGGTCCAGCGCGTCCTTGACCTCGCGAAGCCCGTGGTGCGCGACTATGTCGAAGCGACCATTTTCCGGCTCATCGAGAAATACCAGCTCGACATGTTCCGCCTCGACTACAACCTCACGCCCTGGGACGGCGGCTTCAACCCGTGCGACGGCCGGCAGGAAAACACCCTCTGGCGCCACAACGAGGCGATCTACGCGATCTTCGACAAGGTCCGGCAGCGCTATCCTGACCTGCAACTGGAAAACTGCTCCAGCGGGGGCGGCCGAACGGACCTGGGCATGGTGGGCCGGTTCACAACCACCTGGATCTCCGACTGGATGCGCATGCCGCGCACGGTGCGGATCCTGAACGGCATGAGCCTGGCCCTGCCGCCCGAATACCTCGACAGGCTGTATGGGTGCTGCATGGCGGGCAGCTATCGGGGCAGCGCGGAAATCCACCTGCATCTGCTCATGCTCTGCCATCCCACCGTATCGGGCTTGACGCCGACCCTGGCGGAGGCCAATCCCGAGCTGTTGAGGTTGGTGAAAAAGTATTTCGCCATCTACAAAAATTTCATCCGTCCCTTCCATCGTGACGCGCTGATCTATCACCATACGCCGACGATAGCTGGCGCGGATGCATCAGGCTGGTGTGCACTCGAACACGTGGCCGCCGACCGCTCGCGCGCCGTGGCGGGCGTCTTCCGCCTGGTCAACGCGCGGGAGGACACCTTCGTCATGCGATTCCGCGGACTGGATCCGGCCCGCACCTATCGCGTGACCTCCGAGCCGGGTTCTCTGGTGGCCACCACCTCGGGGTTCACCCTGCAGGAGGAGGGCTTGAAAATCCGGCTCGATACCCCGCTCACCTCGCGCCTGTTACTCTGCGAGGCGGTGGGTTAAGAACAAATTTCGCATCAAACTATCCATGGAGAAGAGATTATGAAGGGTTGCACCGGTAAACTTAAACAGCGCATCAAGAACAACGATCTGCTGATCTTTGGCTGCATCACGGACTGCCGTTCCGGCATGGCCGTTGAAATGTTCCATGAGTGCGGGTACGACACCCTCCTTATCGACCGCGAACACACGGCCTTGAACAGCGAAACCATCCTCGAACACATCCGGCTGGCACGCGCACTGGACTTCTCCTGCATGGTACGGGCCGCCGATGCCTCCTACCACGAAATCTGCCGGACGCTGGACCAGGCGCCCGACGGCATTTTTGTTCCCCGCATCCGCAGCCGGGCGGAGGTGGAGCAGATTATCAAAACCGTTAAATACCCGCCGGCCGGTGTCCGCGGGCTCGGCGGCTACACCTGTCCGGTGGGCAAGTACCTGGGCTGGAACCATGTGACCGAGCAGATCGCCTACGGGAATAATGAGGTTGTGATCGGCATCCAGATTGAGACGGCGGAGGCGCTGGCTGACCTGGACGGCATTCTTTCCGTGCCAGGCCTCGACATTGCCGTCGTGGGCAATGACGACCTGTCGCTCGGCATGGGCATCCCGGGCCAGTGGACGAGTCCCGCCTACGAGCAGGCGGTTGAACGGATCATTGCCGCCTGCCGCCGGCACAAGGTCATGCCGGGAATCGCCTGCGGCGATCCGGCACGGGTCCGGTTCTGGCGGGATCGCGGCATGCGCGCCTTCTGGCACGCCGCCGACACGGTCCTGATGTGGCAAGCCGCCCGACAAGGCATGGCCGACCTGAAAAAGGCGCTGGTTTAATGAAACAGCGATCCCTTCTGGCTCAGCGCATCCGCGATGTCAGATTAGCCCCTGACGAAATCGCCGTATTCTTTATCGCCCAGGCCGGTTTTGTATTCAAAACCGCCGCCGGGGTCCGGCTCATTCTCGATCCTTATCTGAGTGACTGCGTCGAGCGGGAGGTTGGTTTCAAGCGCATGACGCCCAACCTGCTTCCCGCTGAAGATGTGGAAGCCGACATCTTCGCCGTCACCCATAGCCATCTGGATCATCTCGATACCGACATCCTGCCGATCCTGGCCCGAAAGCGCGGGATTTCGTTCGTCGGGTCACCCGATTGCGCCCCCCTGTTTGCCAAGGCGCACCTGCCGGAGCGCCGCTGCTCCATCCTTCATCGCGGCGAAAGCTGGACTCAGGGCGATATACGCATCCGGGCGGTCTATTGCGATCACGGCGAACTGGCGCCCGATGCGGTCGGGTTCCTTATTTCGCTGGGCGATATCACCGTGTACAACGTCGGCGACAGTTCATTGGCGCTCGACAACATCAAGGCTTCACTGGGCGAGACTTCGATCGACATCATGATCGCGCCGATCAACGGGGTTTACGGCAATCTCAACGAAGAGGAATCCTGCCGATTGGCCAGCGCGTTGAAGCCGCGAGTGATGATCCCTTCCCATTTCGGGATGTTCGTTGAGCAAGGCGGAAGCCCCCTGCAATTTCTGACTCATGCCGCGAAACTCACCGGCATCACCCCGGCCCTTATGGCACCGGGTGAGTGCATCCGGTATTCCAAGGCGCGCGGCCTCACGGCGAGGAACACCCTGCGACAGAACATCAACGAATAACCGGGGGTCGAACGAAACCGAGGCCACGTCCTTTCTCAAGGAGCCGTTTCGCATCGACCGTCTGATGTTCTACGAACGGCGCGCTGGTGGCAATGGTGGGAATTCTGATGGTGGTGGTGATCCGTCTGGCAGGGAAGGTCGACCTGAAGTAGGTGGACCGGGCCGTCCCGGCACGGTCAGACGCCGGTAGCAGCCTGTTGAAAAATACCCGGCTCAGCCGGAGGCTTCGCCCTACCTTGAGAAATCTCCTGTATTTCGGTAGGGCGAGGCGTCCCTGCCGAGCCGTCTTGGTAGAGCTCCACCAGGGCCGGCGTCACATCCGTCACGCTCTTGATCCGCGTCCGCAATAACTCCGACCCCTGCCCCAGCGCGACCAGCGGAACGGGGTTCGCGGAATGCGATGATGACCCGGACTCCTCGATGTTGCCATGGTCGCTGGTCATCAGAAATAGGTGACCGGGTTGTTCCGCGAACTTGATGGCCACCGCCAGAAACGCGTCAAACAGGGCCAGAACGCGATTCACCTCTTCGCGGGTGCCCTTATGGCCCATCCGGTCCGTCTGGAAATATTCAAACAGCGTGAAGTCATGCTCCGCCGCAATGGACAGGAGATCCCGGGCGGATTCAGCCGGTGTCACCAGCGGCCCCGTGTAGCCGCGTTCGCGCAGACTCTCGCGGGTGAGGTCCTGATAGACGGCCTGGTGCTCCAGCATAGCCGCCGTATCGCGCACCCGGTCAAAGGCCTTCAACGCCGACACCGTCGTTACCGACTGGATGCGGCGAGTCCGCACCTCGTTCATATCCGCCGTGAAATAGGCGTTGGCGAAGGTGGAGGTGGAGCCCAGGGCGGTCAGTTGGTCATAGATATTCCGGTCGCGAATGATCTCCCTCAGGGAGGGCCCCGGGAAACCCTCCACGTGCCGCCCCATTTCGCGGGCGGCATTGACCCCGGTCAGAAGCGCCGTCTGCCCGGTCGCGCTTTGAGGAATCCCGCCCACGCCCATCCCGGCATCGATCGGTACCGCCTGATGATCCAAGAGATGTTGGAGGCAGGGACAGCTCCCGCCGTAAATCGGATTCAACAGGGGATCAGGCGTTCCGAGACCCAGTCCATCCACCAGGATGAACAGTGTTCGCGGCGGCAGGGTAGGCACCCTCACACCCCCATTTGCAGGCGGGCGGCCAATCGCTCCGGCAGCCCGGCGGCGATAATCTTTTTCTGGGTGGTCGCGATGTCGTAGGGCACGCGACGCAATTCCACCTCGCGGGCCACCGTGTCGTAGACCGCATACGAGGAGCGGTTATCCCCGTCGCGCGGCTGCCCGACACTGCCCACATTGATGAAGTATTTCTTGCCGAGTTGAACGGGAGACTTGGGGCCGGTCGCCCGCCGCACAAACCCACCGGCTTTTTCGAACACCACAGGCTGATGGGTGTGCCCATAAAAGCAGACGTTGGTGGACTGGTAGTTGAAATTGGATTCAGCCTCGAGCTCGTCGAAGACATACCCCCACTTTTCGGGCATATCCAGGGTGCTGTGAACCAGGGTGAACCCGTTCACCACGCGCACCAGCTTCAGCTGCCGCAGGAAGTCGACCTCGTCAAGGGTCAACTGGTTCCGGGTCCAATCCACGACATTCGCCGCCAAGGGATGGAAGTCGCGGATGCACTCGTCATGGGAACAGTAATGGTCGTGATTGCCCCGCACACAAACGGCGCTCAAGTCACGGAGTTTACGCAGACATTCGGCGGGATTGGCGTTGTACCCGACGATATCCCCCACGCAGGCGTGATGCGTCACCCCCAGCTTGAGGCCATCCTCCAGCACGGCGGAGAATGCCTCCCAATTACCGTGAATATCGCCATAGATCGCATACTTCAGGTTCGCCATACGACACCCGAACTAAACCTTTAGAATCGTTCCGGCCAATGCCAAATCTTCGGGCGTGGTGATTTTGATGTTCGACAGGGGTGCCGGCACCAGATGAACATCCTCACCCAATGCCTCAATGGAAGAGGCCTCGTCGGTAATGGTGAGTTTTTTCTTCTTCACGTTCTCGTAGGCCTGGTTAAGCAACTCGACCTTGAAGGCTTGGGGGGTCTGAACCGCCCATAATTTGGTCCGGTCCACCGTCCGCGCCACCACCATGCCGCGGTCGACTTCCTTGATGGTATCGGTAATCTTGACGGCCGCCACTCCGGACCCGTGCCGCTTGGCCGATTTGATCGTTTCGCAAATCAGGTCGGAGGTCACACACGGGCGGGCCCCGTCATGCACCACAACCGTGCGCACATCGTCGCCCAGTTCAGCCAGACCGATCATCACGGAAGCCTGCCGCGATGAGCCACCGGCCACGATTTTCCTCACCTTATCGCAACCGAAGATCTTGGCCAGCCCGCGGGCCGACTCCAGACGATCCTTGCGAACAACCAACACGACCCCGTCGATCATCGGGCACTGCTCGAAGGCGAGCAGGGAGTAGGCCAGGACCGGACGGGTCCCCAGCGACAGGAACGCCTTATCGACATCCGACCCCATCCGCTCGCTCTTGCCAGCCGCAACAATAATACCGAAAATCATGACGTGCTCCCTGTTTTCAGTGATGGCATTCAGTTTACAGCGCCCCCCCCACCATGTCAATTTGCGTGTTCAGATAAAGAGGGTCACATTCGACTCATCCGCCTCACCCAGAAATGACGCCACACCCCCGATTTCAAGACCGTCGACCAGTTCCTCGCGCTTGATCCCCATGACATCCATGGACATCGAACACACTACCAGCTTAACCCCCGCCGCGCGCGCGGAAGCGATCAGGGCCGGTAACTGATCCACCCGCTTGCTTTTCATCACATATTTCATCAGGGCCGTCCCCATGCCGCCCATGTTCAAGTTGGAAAGCTTCAGGGCCTCGGGCCCCTTCGGCATCATCAGGCCGAACATCCGGTCCAGCAGTCCCTTACCGGACGCCTGCGGCCCGCTCTTGCGCAGCGCATTAAGGCCCCAGAAGGTGAAGAACATCGTCACCTCGCTGCCCATGGACAAGGCGCCATTGGCGATGACAAAGGCCGCCATGACCTTGTCCAGTTCACCGGAAAACACGACGAAGGTCTTCTTATCCTTGCGCGCCGCCAGCCCACCGCCGACCACCGGCCCGCCTCCCTTGCGAAGCCGCACCTCAATCACGGCCTTAACCTGCCTCACCGCCAGCACCTCATGGCCGTTCCGCAGGCACCAGGCCTGGGCGTCATTGGCAAACCCCGGATCGGTGGCGCGCATGCAGAGTTCGGCGCCCGACGCCAGCCTGTCCACCTCATCCTTCAGCCGCCTGATCGGACCCGGGCACTGCATGCCGGAACAGTCCACCTCAACCGGTGTCCTGGTCTGGGGAACGGCCTGGCGCGGCTCCTCCGCATAGGGCAGCGTCGCCGCCTCCGGTTGGCCACACACCTGGATTTCATGATAGTTGCAGAACGTCAAGGAGCCCCCGGCCAGGGTCATCACCTGCGAGATCCCACGTTGCCTCAGCAGGCGATACGCCAGATAGCTGCGGAAGCCAACCCGGCAGTACACATAGACCGGTTTGTCACGGGGAATCTGATCCAGTTGGGATCTCAATTTCCCCAGGGGGATATTGACCGCGCCGGGAATGTGCGAGAGGGCGTATTCCTGGGGGCTTCTCACATCGAGCAGAAAGCCCCCGGCCGTCTTCTCGGGAAAGTCTTCGGCATACCAGAACGACACGTCCCCCTTCAACAGGTTCGAAGCCACGAAACCGGCCATGTTGACCGGGTCTTTGGCTGAACCGTACGGCGGCGCATAAGCCAGTTCCAGAGTCTCAAGATCATGAACCGTCAAGCCGGCCCGGATCGCTGTGGCAAAAACATCGAGCCGCTTGTCCACACCGTCATACCCCACCACCTGGGCCCCCAGCAATTTCCCCGTGTCCGGCGCAAACAGCACCTTGATGTGCAGGGGGGCCGATCCCGGGTAATAGCCGGCATGTCCCGACGGATGCAGATAGACCTTCCGGAAGGGCCGCCCCGCCCGTTTCAGGTGCTTCTCCGAAGCGCCGGTCCCACCCCCCGTCATGTCGAAGACCTTCACAATCGCCGTGCCCTGGGTCGAAGTGTAGACCGTATCCCGCCCGCAGAGATTCTCCGCCACAATCCGTCCCTGTCGGTTGGCGGGTCCGGCCAGGGGAATGACGGCCGGTTCGCCGGTGATCGTATCGATCACCTCGATCGCGTCACCCGCCGCATAGATATCCGGATCCATGGTGCGCAGATGGGCATCCACCTTGATCCCGCCGCGCGGCCCGATTTCCAGCCCGGCCCGTCGCGCCAGGGTCGTGTCGGGCCGAACCCCCGCCGAAAGAATAACCAGGTCGGCCGTGATCACCTCCGTATTCGTCAGTTCCACGGTGACCGCTCCAGCCTGGTCCCGGAACGCCGCCGCCGCGGTTCCAAGGTGCAGCGTCACCCCATGCCGGCGCATGTGAGCATCCAGATCACGCGCCATCTCCTTGTCCAAAGGCGGCATAATCTGGTCGACCATCTCAACCAGATCCACAGCCAATCCGCGCTGCCGCAAACTTTCGGCCATCTCCACGCCGATGTACCCGCCGCCGATCACGATCGCGCGCTGGGCACCGCCATCCACGACGGCCTTGATCCGGTCCATGTCATCAATGTTGCGCAGGACCAGGACGCGCGGATGGTCAATCCCCTCGAGGTTGGGCCGGATGGGCGTGGCGCCGGGCGCCAGGACGAGTTTGTCGTAGCTTTCCTCGTATTCCCGTCCGGTCTCGAGATCGGCGACATGGACCGTGTGTTTCTGTCGGTCGATGCCACGGACTTCATGACCCACCCGGACGTCGAGATTGAGCGAATCCCTAAGGCTCTTGGGAGTCTGCAGGAGGAGACTGTCCCGCTCCTTGATTACGCCGCCCACATGATAAGGCAGACCGCAGTTCGCGAACGAGACGTGCTTACCCTTCTCGAACACCACGATGTCCGCCATTTCGTCCAGCCGCCGCGCCCGCGCGGCAGCAGACATACCCGCCGCCACTCCACCAATCACAACCATCTTCATGTCCGCCCTCCCTCTTCAAAACAAATTTTCTGACTCAGGTTTCAAACTCAGGTCTCAGGTTTCAAACTCAGGCTTTCTTCCTGATGCAATCCAGAATGGTCAGGGCGCTGGGATCGGCGATGCTGTACCAGACCTCCTTGCCCCGCCGCAGGGCCCGCACCAGTCCCGCCCGCCGCATCTGGTTCAAGTGCTGGGAGATGGTCGCCTGCGGCAAGCCGATGCGTTCCATCAAAACATGGACCGGAGCCTCCCCTTCCCGCTGTAGAATCTCCACCAGTTTCAGCCGGTGCACATGCGCCAGGATTTTCAGGGCTCCCGCCATGCGCTCCAGCAACTCCACGGATAATTCGCCCGAGCAAGGATTCAACGTTTTCATGCGCGTAAAGTATCATAATATCCAAATATGTCAATATCATATCCGCCGGAGCCCATTGTCATTTTCACGCTTGTCGCTCCCCATATCCTGAGCATACCTTGATGCCCTGACCGGACATCCAAGGAAAGAACGATGATGCAACTGGACGCCATTCTTGAAAAGACCCTGTTCGGGCTGATGGGCCTCGTGGTGCTCGTGGCCCCCTGGCTTTTCGGGGCATGGGAAATGTGGTTCTTCTGGCCTTTCGCCGTCTGCCTCTTCCTGGCCACAGGTTGTTTCGCCGGGCGACTGATACTGAGCGCCAGGCTCGGGGTCCGCCGGCTGGCTTTCTCCCGCACGAGTCGCATCGCGATCCTCGCCGCACTTCCCTTCCTAGTCTACGCCCTGATCCGGGCCATTCAGTCCGACGTCCGCATGGATGCCGAACGCAGTTTCCTGCTCCACCTGACCCCTTTCCTGATAGGCGTCATGATCGTCACAGGAGTCCAGGAGGGACACCGGCGATTCCTCATTCTGGCGCTCACTGTTAATTTCCTGTTGCTCGGCCTTTACGGTGTCGCCAACGATCTCCTGGCCGGGAATACACACGTCCTGTGGGCGCCGGGTTACCCGGGGTATCAATCCGATTACCCCCGCGCCACCGGCAGCTACTTCTGCCCGGATCACTTCGCCGGCCTGATGGAACTGGGACTGGCCGTGGCCTGTGCCGCCCTCCTCCATCGCACCGCCTCCCGGCGGCTCCGCCTCATGATGCTGCCGCTGCTGGGGTTGACTCTGGGGGGGATTTTCCTAAGCAAATCGCGGGGCGCCGGTCTGGTGACGGGAATGATGCTGGCCCTCGCCTTCTGGTGGGCCGCCGCCGCATGGCCGCCGCGCACACGCTGGCGCGCGCGCGGGACGGGACTGGTTCTTCTAGCCCTGGGGATTACACTTGTCGCGGCCTTCGGCGGACACTACGTGAAGCGTTTCAAGGAATATCCCTGGACCCGGCTCGAGTATTCCGACCGCTATCAGATGTCGGCCGCTGCCTTGCGCGGCTGGCTTAGCGCCCCGGTCTTCGGCATTGGACCCGGCATGCACCAGAACCTGTGGCCACACTTTGCGCCCAGTCCCGACGGGGACCGTGAACGGGGAATCTGGCCGCGCTTTCCGAATAACCGCTACCATTCCTTTGAGGCCCATGACGACTGGGTCCAGTTGTTGGAGGAATACGGTGCGGTCGGTCTGTCACTTTTTCTGCTGGCCATGGGGACGGTCGCGGGTCTGCTTTATGGGTCCTGGCGAAGACGGGCCCACGCCGGCACGCTGACTGATCAGGACTGGCCGATTCTCGCTGCCCTGCTGGCCGCCGCCGCCATGGCCGGCCATTCCTTCGGTGACTTCAATCTTCAAATCCCGGCGACCACGTGGCTTCTCGCCGCTCTCGTCGGTTTGGGACTGGCCAGAGTCGCCGACACCGAAGAACCGTCCGCCATCCGCCGCCGCCGTTCCCTCCGCGTCCCACACGAATCAGGCGGTACACCATGATCCTGGAAGCCCCCCCTCCCCCAGTGCAATTATCCCGACGCGAACGCATGCTGAGGTCTCCCTTCCCCTATTTGATCAGCGATATCCTTGCGATCGTCACGGCGTACTTCATCGTCTGGCAATTTCGGTTCCAAAGCGAGTGGGGGCTCCGCCTGTTCACCTGGATCAATATCAACCTGGGAGTCCGTACGACGGGGGAGGTCGGCCCTTTACTGGACTCCTTCTACTGGTTTAATGCGCCGCGGATCCTGTGCTGGCTGACCCTCACCCTATTGTTCCTCTATGGTTTTCTTGACCTGTACGGCCGGCGACGTTTCATCCGACGACATTATGTAACCGGCAACATGGTGCTCGCCAATCTGGCGGCGCTGGGACTGTTCTATGGTTATTTCTACCTGACCCGCAACCAGTTCCACCCGCGCAGTGTTTTTGCCACCCTGCTGGCCGTAAACGTCATGCTGGGTATGTCCTTCCGGCAAATTCTGGAGCCGCTCCTGAAACGGTCCGGACTGATCCGTTGCCCGGCGATTCTGCTGGGTGACACCGATGACGCCTTGTTCATCGACCGCTATCTGACCGTACGTCAACCGCACGACATCCAAATTGTGGCCCGCTCCCCCTTCAACCCCGATGAAAACATGAATTCCCTGCTCGCGCGGCTGACAGGCCTCGTCAGGCAGCACCGGACGCAGTTGATCCTCTGCGCCGACAAGCGCATGACGGTGGCCCAGATCATGCAGATTCTGGAACTTTCAGAAGCGTTGCATCAGGAAGTGAAAGTGCTCTCGGAAAAACTCAACGTGGTGGTCAATGAGGCGCATATGCCTGTC
Source organism: PVC group bacterium (assembly GCA_945870225.1). GTDB lineage: Bacteria > Verrucomicrobiota > Kiritimatiellia > CAIKKV01 > CAITUY01 > CAMBRF01. The sequence continues at coordinate 28,179 of CAMBRF010000013.1, forward strand.
GATTTCTTCCGGGAAACGCCGCTGGTCCATTTTGCGATCCCCTCAACCCGGTTCATCTGGCTCAGACAATCCGCCACCCAGCTCATGGCGGCCGTACTGCTACTCCTGACCTCCCCGATTTTTTTGGCCATCGCCCTTCTGCTCAAGGCCAGCAGCCGTGGGGCGGTGTTCTTTACCCAGGAGCGCATCGGCATCAATCGCAAGCCGTTCCGCATGTTTAAATTCCGGACGATGTACCATCGCGCGGAGGAACTGCAGGCGCAAATTGAGGAGTTGAACGAATCCGGGGAGGGATTGTTCAAGATCAGGCGGGACCCGCGGGTGACACCGGTGGGCCGGTTCCTGAGGCGGTTCAGTCTCGATGAACTACCCCAGTTGGTCAACGTCCTGCGAGGGGAAATGACTTTGGTGGGACCGCGCCCCTTGCCGAGGCGGGATTACGCGAACTACTACGAGGAGTGGCACTACAGCCGGCACAGCGGGTTGCCGGGCCTGACCTGTCTCTGGCAGATTTCAGGACGCAGTGATATCAGCTTCCACAACATGTGCATTCTGGACGACTATTACCTGCGTAACCGCAACCTGATGCTCGACATCAAGATCGTCCTGCGCACCATCAGTGTCGTACTCTTTGCGAAGGGAGCTTATTGATGAGACGGGCGGCCCCGTAACTCCGGCTGCAGCATCCCGATAAACTCTGTGACCCGTTGTCGCGTCAGCGAAAGCGGGATCGAACCGGGCATCTGCACCGAAACGTAGGCCCACCGGATCGGTTTCCCGTTAAGAATGCGCTCCGCCGCCATCCAAAGTATGCGCTGGGTATGGGAAGCCGTCTCGCGTCCCTCTCCCCCTTCAAACCAGTACGCCATGAGAAGGGAAGCACCAGACCCTCCGCGTGCGGTTTTCTTTTCGAGATCGATGCTTGTAACCTCCAGCGGAGCGCGGCCCACCACGGGAACCGAAAGGATGTGCGCGCGGATGATGCTGAACCCCTGCCCGACCGTGCAGATTTCCGGACGGTGAATACTGGAACGGCTGCCCCCGCTAAAAACGATGGCCACGGAGATCGGAGGCCAGCCGGCGCGTCGATAGCGTTTTCTGATTAGAAGCGTATCCTTTGGCAACAACTGTTGCTCCGCGTACGCCAGCGTATTTAACGTTCCCCCGCACGCCGGGCATTTCCCTCCATCCGCCAATTCCTCCAGCGCAAAATCCAGGCGACATTCGGGATTCTGACAGAATCGAACATCCTCCCCCTTCCATTCCCCGACCTCAGCCGGCAAAGCGGCGGGGATGGCTAGCGCACCCGGTGGCGAAACCGCCACGGTAAAGCTTAGAATCATCAGGGTCACCCCCGCGATACCGGTCACCACTAAACCGGGATATAACAAATCGGGAAGCAGGGGTCTCTCCAGCCGAGGGACACCTTCCTGTGAATGTTGCTCCGCCGCCGGCCCGGCCGAAAGAGGGGCACGGCGGTTCAGGAGACGGTCAACCAGCAGCATGGACCCGATCGCGAAAGCATAAAAAACGTACCCGGAGTAATCATGGTAGACCCCCATGGCCGCCGGCATCCCGAACAGGATGGCGACCAGGCCAATGGCCAGAATGCGGCCGATATTGCCCACCACGGCCAGAGGGATCGCCGAAAGAAACAATATCCACTTCCGTCCGAGGGTGGGTTGCGTGACATAGGCGTAAGCCGCCGAAACCGCCATCATCGCCATCAGGGATCGAATCCCGCTGCAGGGATCGGCAACATCCAGGCTAAACCCCTGCCCCAGCGTTGAGTTCAGCGCCGTGCCGACCCGCACTACCGGAATCCCCAAACCATTCAGCATTCCCTCGGAAACCACCGTGGCAAACATTCTCAGAGGGAAAGTCAGGCTATCCAGAAACCCGAAAGGAACGGCAAACAACAGGTACACGCAGGGGAAGAACAGTATTCCAGCCACCCCCCACCCGAAAAAATATAACGGCACACCCCAAAGCAACCCGATGAACCCAAGCGCGGACAGTTGCGGTAATTCCGCGCGCGCTCCCATCCAGTGCATCACAAGGGCCACCAAAATCACCCCCAAGCCCGCACGACTGACCCGCCGCGCCACGGTCCTGAGTTCCCGCCTCCGGTTCCACACCAGCCAGAGACTGACCACGGGAACCACCCAGCCATGTGAATAGTTCCCCCCGAACGACAACGCGCTATCGCTCCACCGGTCGGTCAGCCAGACAAACATGGAACGTGTCGCCTGCCGGGCATCAAGACCGGCATAGGTGTTACCCCAGCAGTGAAACATCACCCCGAACAACGCGACCATGACCAGCAGAATGGCGAGGACGAGCCCATTGGGCGCCCGGCCTCGGCACGACAACGACCCCGAATCATGGGATGAGGAGTCTTTCATCGTTTTTTCCAAAACCCTTCCCGCCAACCCTGCTGCAGCACCAGCGCCACAAAGCGGGGATTCCCGATCAGATATCTCCGCCACAACCGGCGCGGCTCCATCAGCAGGCGGAAAAACCACTCCAATCCGCAACGCATCATCCAGCGCGGCGCCTGCCGCACCGTCCCGGCATGAAAATCGAACGCCGCCCCGACCGCCACGAGAACCGGCGCCTCGAGCAATGACCGGAACCGCCCCACCCATTCATCCTGCTTAGGTGTTCCCAGCCCAACCCACACGATGTCCGGCCGGGCCGCATTGATCAGGGCGGCCGTGGCCTGAATCTCATCGGCGGTCAGCGCACGAAACGGCGGAGCCTGCATCCCCACGACCTCCAGTCCGGGAAAACGTTGCTGTAAGCGGTCACGCAGACGATCAAGAACCCGGGCTGTTGAGCCATAATAGAAATGGCGAAGCCGCCGGGGAAGGCCCCGCTCAGTTACCTTCAGCATGAGATCCGGACCATAGACCCGTGACACGTTGAAGCCGCGCCAGCGTCCCAGCCAGACCAACGGCATGCCATCGGGAGTGGCCATGCCGGCGCGATTGACGATTTCAGCCAATCCGGGATGGTCATGACACTCCAGCAGCGTACCACTGGTACAGACATTGACATAGTGCTTCGTGCCGCTCGCAACCCATTTCCCGATCAGGTCCGCCGCCCCATCCAGCGTCAACGCGCTGATTTTCACGCCCAGCAGGTCGAATCGGGAAGGGTCTGTCCCGCCCTGGGGCTCAATCGGGAGGTTGGCTTCAGGAAACGTCATGAGGAATTCACTTCCCAACTTCATTTTCCGGGACTCCGCTCGCCGGGGTGGCTCGCGGGTAGCCTTCCAGCCAGCGAACGGTTTCGCGGACTCCCTCTTCCAGGGAAATGGGCGGCAGTCCCAGCAGCCGGTAGGTGGCGTCCATGGATACAACATAATCGCTCGTCATGCTGCGATAGCGAGAGGACGTGAGTGGGAATTGCAAACCCAACCGGGTGATCCCGTCCCCCATATACCCGATGCCGCGCAAGATCCAGCGCGGAACCTTGCGTGCGGGCCGCCCGGTCAGTTCCAAGGCAAAGGCGTTGGCCCATTGATAGATATCCGCAGGCGGATCACTCAAATAGAGGGTGCGCCGATCCACCTGCCCTCGCGGCGCCTCCAGAATCCTTTGAATATAGTGGATGATATTGCCCACGTAGCCATAAGCACGCATCACCGGCGCACCGGCCGGGTGCAGATAGAGTCCCTTGCTGATCACCCGCCAGGCCTCCTGGCGGTAACGCAAGTGCCACGGGCCCCAGATATTGGTCGGCCGAATCAGAGTCCAGCAGCCCTCCCACCCGGATTGCCGGGTCAACTGCTCGGTAACAACCTTACTCTGGCCATAGATCGTATGCGGCGCGTAATCCTCATCATGCTGCGGAACATACCCCGGGCCGCAGACATATTGACTGGAGGTGATGATCACCCGCTCAATTCCCGGCGTCGCCCGGATCGCCCCCAGCACATGGCTGACGCCAGCGGTATTCACTGAATACCCCTGCTCCACGGTCGTATGCTCATCGCAATCCGTGCGCGCCGCCAGGTGCACCACCCATTCCGGACGGAAATCCCGTACCGCGCCCGTCAACCGTACAGCGTCCAGAATATTCATCTTGCGCCACAGTGCGTGATGGGCCGGGTTCAGCGGGGCCGTCGCGTCAAGATTCAGCACCTCGTCGCCCCGGGCCAGACTCTGCGCAACCAGGTTCGTGCCGATAAATCCCGACCCCCCTGTGATCAGCAGCCTCATGTTTCCGAACGCTCCTCCCGGAAGACCAGAGACAGGGCACGCGTCATGCCGGCGCGCCAGGCCTCCAGCGAAAAATGATCAAGGTAGATGCGTCGTCCCTCCTCGCCCATGCGGCCTCTCAATTCCGGATCGCGCAGCAGCCGTCCGAGCTTTTCCGCCAAGGCCGGCGCATCCTGAATGGGAACCAGCCAGCCGCTTTCCCCATCGCGCACCACAGAGGGAATCCCGCGCCAGCGCGTACTGACCACGGGCAGGGCGAACATCATCGCCTCCAGATTGACCAGGCCGAAGGATTCCGCCTCGAAATACGATGGCAGACAAAAGACATCAGCGCGCGCATAAGCGCGCCATTTGTCGTCCCCCGTCAGCACACCCGGGAACGCCATACACGCGGCCAACGACTCCGCCCTCAACGTCTCACGCACCTCGGCCTCGAAAACAGGCGACTCAAAACAGCCCACACAGTCCAGGGTGAACTCCTGCCCTGCCGCCTTCAGCAACCGCACCGCCTCCATCAAGACCCGCACTCCCTTGGACTCATAGAGGGCCCCGACAAACAGGATGCGGGGCACATGGCCCCCGGCACGTTCCGACCGGACCTGGGCTTGAAAGCGGGGAAATTCATCCGGCAGCCCGCAGGGCACCGTCACCACCACCCCCGCCCTCAGAAAAGCCCCATCCGGGGGATTGGCGTCACTGGTTTGAATGGCCACGTCGGGATGGAAGTAGGCCTGCCGGAACAGCCAGCGCTCGGGCGCATTCAGGCGGGCATAGATCTGGGAAAGGCCGCTCGCGTGGAAGTGAAATACCGTTTGGCGGAAGGCCCAGCGCGTCAGCCCCAGGATCACGAAATCGCGATAGACCGGCACGCGGTGGGCCCCGGCGGGGGGATAGTACAGCACCCGGGCCCGCTGTCGCAGGCGCGCCAGAAGAATCTGGAACACCACCTGCCCCAGATGCAGAAGCTTGCGCCAGCGGAGCTTGCCGATGGCATCCATGTTCCCGGAAAAGGCCAGGCGCACATGCGTCAACGCGACCCCTGCCGGGGGATGCTCCAGCAGCTGCCTGATCATCACGGCCTGTCCGCCCCACGGGGGCGGCGTCTGCCCCACCACCAGAATACGCCGTGTCTTGTGATCCATCCCGCCTATACCCTTTGTCCCGCCGACCCCGCCGCTCTCACTTGGGCCATCGAAAACTGGCCCGGCTGGCCACCCGCCCCACACGGGAGCCCTCTGCTCCAAACAGAGCGTACTCCAGCGGCCACGACTGCCCGTAGGCGCCCGCATACATTTTTTCAGCCCATCGCACACCATTCAGAAAGGGCCGCAGAACGCGCACCCAGGCGGGCATGCGCCGTTGCAGCGCCTGCACCTCCTGCCCGGCCTGCGCCGAGGTGCCCAAGTTCTGACCCGTCAAGGCGAAGGCCCCCAGATAGTAGCGGATGTGCCGGGCCTGTGCCCCGGCCCGCAGAGCACGAATGACGAAGTCCGCATCCCCGCACGTTTTCAGGGATGGGTCAAATCCACCAAGGGTGGACGCCACACCCATCCGAAAAAACAGTGCGCAGGAAAGTACGTACAGATGCGAGGAGGCCACGAGCCACCACCGCAACGGGTAGCCCTTCCGAAAAGCCACCAACGTGCCGTCCGGACGCACGAGCAGCGCGTCGCCAAACACCAGACTGTCGTCGGGATGCGCGCTCATCCACACCACCACTCGCGCCAGAGCTCCGGGCAGGTACTGCTCATCGCAGTTCAGGTAGGCCGCAACATCGCCCCGGGCCATGGCCAGCCCCTTGTTGATCGCGTCATACATGCCGCGATCAGGTTCGCTGATCCATCGCAATCTCGTCTGCCGACCCAGCCAGGCGACGGTGCCATCCGTCGATCCGCCATCGACAACAATGTGCTCATGCTCAACCTGTTGATCAGCCACGGAGGCGCAGCACCGCTTGAGGTAGCCCAGCTGGTTATAACTCGGGGTGATAATCGAAATCATGGCGTTTCCCGGGAGGCCGCCAACTCGACCTCCGCCTCACGCGCCGCCACCCACACGCGCAACCCGCGCATGGCCCCCAGGAGCATGCAGATGTGGTAGAAATCCCGCCCGCCTCCATTCATGAGCATCTGACCGCTTTCTGCCACGAAAAACCCGAGCAGGGCGGCGGCGATCATCCGGAAGTCAGGATCGCTGATCCCCGGTGCAAATCGGATGAATTTGACCAACGAGATCAGGTACGCGATCACAAACAACGCCGCCAGCGGCAGACCGCAAAACACAGCCAGCTCCAGAACCACGTTGTGGTAAATCCCCGAGAGGGCCAGTTGCGCCAGCAGCGTTTCCTGCGCCCCGCTCGCGTAGGACTGCATGATCAACTCTTCCCGAGTGAAGGTAAAGCCCGCGCCCGCCAAGGGTCGTTCGCGGATGCGAGCCCAGGCCATCTGGTTCAGAGCCGCCCGAAAATCCGACCCCCACCCGAATTCCGCCGAGGATTTGAACTCGTTCGAAAATTCAGCGGCCCTGGTCTCCGATACCGGCATGATCGTGGACAGGGAACGGCTCACCACAAAGGGCACCGAGTCCGATCCGGCGATGAACCAGAGCAGCACAACCAACCCCAGCCCGGCCAGCACCACCGTCCCCAGCCGTCGCAGTCTCCCGTGGACATAGGCCACCGCCATCACGATGCCCACCGCAAAAACGGGCCGGGACCGGAACGGTGAGACCACGCTCAGGATCATTGTCCCCAATATGACCAGGTAAGGCAGAATTTGCGGCCCCCGTGTTGGGTCGGACCGATTGGCCCGGCCCAGGGCCCATGAAAGGACCATGGCGCACAGGAACCAGAGTTGCAGCCCGAACGCACTCCGAACCGCCACCGCCCAACCATACTCCCTTCCGGCGATCACCCCTTGGGCCAGGGCCACGAGCGTCAGCATGGCCAGCATCAGCCTGAACGTCGAGCGCACCGCCCAGCCGCCCATGCCGGTCAGGCGGGCCATCATGAAATAGCACAGGACCCCCAGCCCTATATAGAAGGCTTCGGCCAAGCCTCCGGATTCTCCCATGCGGGCCGATCCCGGATGGTCGTAGAGGATCCGGACTAGGATCACCACGGCCACCACGGCCATCAAACGATCTTCTATCGATACCAGAATCGAGTACTTCCTGGAGACGAAGGCAAAGCGAAGAAAAACCATAACCACCAGCAACCCAGAGATCACCATTCCGAATTCGATGCGATAAAGCAACTGCAGCGGAATGGAGAAGGTCAAGCCAATCCCCCCCAGCCCCAGCCCAACCCAAAACGGCGAGGCCGCCAGCATCGCCACCATCAGGTGCGGGGTCAGCATCACGGCCGCCCCTAGGATCGAGGAAACCGAGACCCCATCGACCAGCAGGCGATAACCGGCCATAAAGGCCAACCCCAGCATCACGCAGGCTAATATGAATATTTCGAGTCTCGGCTTCATGTCGGATCTCTTTTCACGCAGGCTTTCGCGTAGGCATGGGTCAAAGCGTCGAGCACGATATCCTCCGAGGCCTCCCCGGCCAGCCACTTATGGGCCACATGACAGCGGGAAAGCTGAGGCAGCCGGCACGCTTCCACAATTCGTTCCGCCATATTCCGGGGATTGCGCCCGTCACACATAAGACCCCGGCCCGATCCACAGAGCCACAAGCTCCCGCCCGCCTCCCGGCAGGCCACCACCGGCACCCGCATGGCCATGGCCTCGGCCACCGGCCCCGGCATGGCTTCTTCATGGGAGGGATGAAACAAAACGTCGGCCCCTGCTATTTCCCTGAGTACCTCTTCATGAGCCACCAGTCCCTTGAAGGTTACGCCCTTCGCGTAATCATGCCTCTTCGCCCAATCCGCAGCCGGACCGTCCGGCTCCAACCCCGGGCCCAGCAACGTATACTGGAGGTCCATCCCCTGTTCAACACACATCTGCCGGGCTTGGCTGAACGCACGCAAAGCACCCCGGGCATTTTTCAGCTCAGACCAGTTTATGGCGCTAACCATGCGGACCTTCCCTGTTTTCGGACCCGCCCCGCGCCGACCGGCGGCCCCGTTGGTCGACCCCAGTTCCCAGGCCATCCTCGGCACCAGGTTGGGAATCACCGGCACGCCTCGGCGCAGGATCCCCTCCAGATACTCGCCCACATAGGGCGATACGGCGGTCAGATGTCGGGATCGCCGAAGGACATGTCGCGTAATCAGATACAAGACCCCGTATTGCCACCCCAGCCAACACAGGCAATGAGAGGCATGGTCATGCACCGTCAGGATATAGGGATACCGGGATTGCCGGGCCGCCGTGAGTCCATACTCATAAGTCCAATTGACATGAAGCAGGTCGGGTTCGGCCTCGGCCACTGCCTGCATCAACAGGTGCCGCTCGCGGGCGAACAGATCGCGAAGTGCCCTCGCTTCCCGCCGCCGCACAACCCAGATTCGAAGCAGAGGCCCTTCCAACCGCACCATGTCTTCCCTGAGGTTGGGGTCCAGAGTAACGACATCTGTTTTCCACCCGCGTCGCAAACGCGCCTCGATCAGCGAATTGATGCAATACCCGCCCATCCCCTCAGGGGGGGGCTTCAGCGGATCCCCGGGGGATAGGTGGCCTAACAGCCCCGGTACATGCACAGGGGCCAGCAGGACGACTCTCATGACAGCCCCCCCTTCATAATAAGCCCGGATCGCGACTCAATCAGACGCCGATATGTCTCCACCATGGCCTGTAGGAAAGCCGGAGCGTCGAAGCGCCGAAGGGCCTCACGGTGTTGTTCCTCCGCCAGTCGAGCCAGGTCGCCCGAATGACGCATCCGTCCCAAAATATCCCGAGCCACAAAAGAGGCGGGTGCCTGCGCTTCATACAGACAGGTGTTCTCCACTCTGCCTAGAATTTCGGGAATACCGCCGACCCTGCGGGCCAGAACCGGCACTCCGGCGGCGATGGCTTCAATCACCACCAACCCGAACGTCTCGCGTTGCGGAAAATGAATGAAGAGACGGGCATTTTTCATGACAGCGGCCAGATCCGGGCGATGTCCCAAAAGACGGATATTGGTCAGTTTGCGCGCCGCGATCGCCGCCTCCAACTCACACCGCAGGGGACCATCTCCCGCATGCAGCATCAACAGATCATCGCATGCGGCCAGCGCGGCAGCGAGGTCCAGCAAAAACCAGGGATCCTTCCGCGACTCCAGGGTACCGGCGCTGAGAATCAGCTTGCGGTTGAGCCCCAGCACGCGCAGATCGTCTGCCGGGCGTGACGCACCAATGGCGCGGAAGTCGCAGGCATTGGGAATAACGTTAACCTTGCTGTCGGTCGTCAGCCACCGCTGAAGGCCCTCGGCCGCATGACGGGAGGGGGCAACATAATGCCGGATGCCCGCGAACTGCCGGGCAAGCCGCCGCCGCAACCATCGCGAAGGCCTGCCCGACAAGCGGTTACGATCCAGAATTTCATCCACCGGATCCTCGTTGAAATGCGCAGTGACCAGCACAGGGCAGTCGTGCCGCAGCGCCGCCGCCGTCGCCGTGCCGCTGCCTACATCCTGGGCATGGACAAGGTCCGGCACCCAATCAAGCGCTCGAACGGCGGCGCGGATCCGCCACCAGTTCTTAAGCTCAGTAGCAACGAGATCGGCGTACCCGCCCCCGAGCCCCCCCAGGCGCCGACATCCCCCCGTGAGCCATTGGACGGCATACGGGGCGCACAAGGGGGTGATCAAACGGACCTCATGCCCATCGGCCGCCAGACCCTCCCGGAGCAGTTGGTAATAGGTGCGTACGCCGCAGGGGGCATCGGGCTCCATATAGGATACCAGCAATATTTTCATTTCGCGACGGGTCTCCGGCCCAGAAGGATGGACCCCAGCCCGCGAACGAAACCGCGCACGATCACCGCCCAGGGCGCAAGGCGCAGGGCCCGGCGCAAGTTGGCACGCGCGCGGATGTAGTCCTGTTCCTCCCAATTATCCATCGCCAGGTTACAGTGGATGCCAGCCCGAAGAACCCGCCGACGGGTCTGCTGCAACGCACGCTCCAACGCCAGATGACCAATCCCCCGCCGATTGGCATGCCGGCCAGAAAGAGACTGAGCGTGAACCCGATAGCGATACAAAATCCGCGGTATATGGAACAAACGACCCAGATCAGCCAGGCGCAACCAGTAGTAGTAATCCTCCACCAAAAACAGGTCAGCCGGATAGGGGCCTATTTTTTCAGCGATCTCGCGGCGATACAAAAAACACCCCCCCACGACGTTGCCTCGGAATCCCAGCCGTGCCGGCCGGGGCCGCCGGGATCGGCGCAAGTCCTGCCCATCCTCGCCCATCAACATCATATCCGCATAGACCATATCGATCCGAGGACGACAGACCAGTCCACGGGCCATTTCAGCCAAAGCCTCAGGTAAATATTCGTTATCGTCCGAGGTCCACGTGAATAGCTCCCCGCGCGCCATCTCGAATCCCCGATTCAGGGAGGCCGGAAGTTTCACATTGGCAGAATTGCGCACACTGCGTACCCGCCCGTCCTGCCGGCAATAGGCGTCAATAATATCGGGCGTACCATCCGTCGAGGCGTCATCGACAATGACCAGCTCCCAGTGGGGATAGGTCTGCCTGAGGCAACTCTCGATGGATGCCGCCAGATACCGGCTCCCGTTATAGACAGGCAGCACCATGCTGATCAAAGGGTTGCTGCTATCGTTCATGGAATGCCTGCATGCCTGTTTTGATTATCTTCCGCATCCAAGCCGTACGGGTCCAGAAGGCGCTCACCGACGCCTCGGTTATGCGATGCCTCCAAAAACAGCGGCCCGCACCCAAATGATCCGCAACACTGAAAACCCGAGGGGGCTTGCTGATCACATCCAAGTATAGCTCTGCCTCTTCTTTGTCGATTCTTACCTTGTCAAACCGACGCGCGGCCAAGGAGGCCCCCTGACGCAAGCGGCATTGATAAGGACCGTCCGTGCAGACGTGTGCAATCGCCACGGCCAGAGCGTCGGGTGACTCGTACGCCTTGACCAGATGCGCGCTAACGCCGTGCTCAAGATATTCATTCATGGGGCTGATGTCCGAGGTCACAATCGGACAACCGCAGGCCGCCGCCTCAATGAAGACGATGCCGAAACCCTCAAAACGACTGGGAGTGCAAAAACAATCGCAGGAGTTGTACCACAACGGCAGTTGTGAGTTTGGCACCGAATCCACCCAATGACACCGCGAAGCTACTCCGCATGCCTGCGCCAAAGCCAAGTAGCGACCATTTTTCCCCTGCCCGATAAAATATCCATGGTACTCCTCAGGTAGCCGCGCCAAAGCCCTGATAAGCGTTTCCTGGTTTTTTTGAAACTCCAACCGTCCAATATGCAGCACCACCCTGATCTTGTCCCTGTCGGGCAAGCGTAACAACAGCGGCGGTTCACCTCTGACAGGCTGGAATGTATCAAGGTTGACTCTGTTGGGCATGATTCGTATTCGTGAAGAATCCACCCCGCACTTCTCGGCGGCCTGCGCCACCACTTTCGACATACAAATAACGCAATCCGCATATCGTACCGACGAATGCGGCCACACGGGCGGCGCATCATGAACACTGACGACTATGGGCACCCCGGGGAGTTTGCTATAGACGGCAAGATCCGCCGCCCAGTACCCCCCGTAGGCACGTACCACTTGCGGCTTGATGGATGCTACGGTTCTCTTGAATCCACGCCAGGTTGTCCCGATAATATGCAGGCCATGTGCAAAACGAACTCCATGTTCCAGGGGTGATACAGCATACACTTCCTTAAACAAGTGGTTGGGGTTGTAATAATCGAAAAGATTTTCAAGCCCCTTTTTCTCATAGGCCGAAAAGGGATTGGTCGGGATTACAACCAAACGGGAACAGGCTTTAGCCGTCATAATAATGACTGATCAGATTGGCGGGTGCGAATTGGGGGGTGACCCAAGTCTACATTGTATTGCGAAGCCACAGCTCCAGGCGAAGGGTGTTCGCAACAGGATTACAAGGCTCCCCTAGTGAAGGCGCGAACTTTATTGAAACAAGAAAGACGCGACGACAAGTCTCCGCCGGCGCGATACGGAAGAACGACCGGAGGACACCGCCGACATGGGCGCGGCAGGAGATCATGGGCGCCCCTTGAAATAACCCCACGCGGACTGAGAATACCCAGACGAATAGTCCACCTCGACCGGCGGACCGTAGAAGGTGGCAAGGTGTTTTTTGAAACGGCTTTTACTAAAACTTCGGACATGACAAGGGTCCTGCAGCCAACCGATGGGCACGGAGATCAGGTATCGCGTGCCTGGCATCACATAAGCCTTAAGGTTTTCAAGCAGCTGTCTTTCCTCGTCCGCGTAAAGGTGTTCGAGGAGTTCACAAGCCAGAAGCGTGTCCACTTTTTCACAGGGCAACTCGAGGCGTTCGAGCGTACTCCTAACAGGAACGGTCTTCGGTAGATTGTAGGATTTAAGGGCCGCAATGGCTCCCTCGAAGGAATCGACCGCAATCACTTCAGTGACGTCGGGTGAGGCTGCCAGAAACCTGGTCATGGTTCCTATTCCGCAGCCAAGCTCGAGAACTCTTCCGTGAGCGTGAGCCACAGCGAACGAAAGGCGGGAGAAGTAGTCCGGCGCTTGACTTTTTGTTTCTTCCCAGCTCCACCGCATCAGCCTCTCATAGGTCTCGACCTGACGAGGCGATAACCACTGGTTTCGCTCGATTATATGCCCCGTCAATTGATGCCGAAGATTAATTAAAACCGAAGGCCCGAAAGCGTTGCGGGCGCATTTTTTCATTGTCGTTATGAGGGTCATAGTGCGTTCAAAATATTGATTATACACTGCCGTTCAAGGCTCAACCTCAAGTCTGTATTTCAGCGGGCTCCCGGAGGGACCGTTTTCTTCAAAAGAATAATCTGCCGGGTTGAAATCATTCTAAAGAATGGCAAATCACATTCCAGTCCTCGTTCCACGAGCCGCACTAACCACTTGAATACGCTAATATGTGAGGGGAAGACCTTACACGAGGCCTCAAAAAGGCGCTCTACACTGAATCGCCAGGGAACATGATACGACCACAGCACACCCCTGTGCTTGAGGACATCAAAACCAGCGTGCCGGCACCATTGTTCAAGAACGGAAAATCGTAATGCCGGATGCGAGGGCAAGGCCGCCGGCCAGTTCAATTCCGGGGCGACATCCCAATAATACCGATGCGGATAGAGGAGTTTCTTGGCGAGCTTCCTCATATTCCACGGCATGGGAAGATAATACATCCACCCGCTGGGCGTTGACAACGTGCACACGCCATTGGGCTTTAGAACCCGATAGATCTCGGCGAGATACTTGTGGGGGGTGGCAATGTGTTCAAGCACTTCAGAAGTCACAACCACATCAATGCTATCATCTCGAATGGGCAATTCTGTCCCGGAGGACTTTATCAGCACAACGCGGGCGTCTTCAGGCAATTTTGTTTTGGCCTTTGCAAGACTTTCAACCAACGGATCCACTCCGATGCCATGGTCAGCCTCCCCGGCCAACAAGCTTAGGAGTAAACCATCCCCGCAGCCGACATCCAAACATACCGCGTTGCGGGACAACGGATGCACCCATTTGTAATGGGCCTCCGCAATCGTCATAAGGCCAAATTCATGACAATATCGCCGAATCGGACCCCAATTCCTCTGAGAGTCCCGCACCGCGTTGATATCATTTCGCATCCGCTCTGCGCTTGCCCCGTTATCACTGGGCGTGTCCCCGTCCATGACCCAACAGAACCCGTTATAGGCATAGGTCCGCCCACATAAGCGGCAAAACAACCGGCAGTTATCTGCCGATGGTGTTAACTCGCCTTTGTCTTTCGGGCAGCAAAGTGTTGAGAGGGCCGTCGTCATCATTGGCGCCTGCAGCGGGGCTATGTCCTTTGCCCCGACCACCGCGGAGGCAAATTCACCTCTTGCCATGTCCACTCGCTTTGCCTTGGCCTCATTTGCGGCTGAACAGGGATTTGACCACATCATGTCCATGGCCATAAAGGATTATCATTATGATTCTCGCGATATTGATCCACAAATACCGATCATTCCAACTGTACCGTAGTTCCCCCAGCAGTACGTTCAGCCGCATATGGGTGAAGCAATTCCTGACCGTGGTCGACATGGATTCACCATGAAGCCGATACGCATAGAGCGGTGCCTCCCTATTGCTTAAAAGTTCGATGTGGGCGCACCGTGATGCCACAATCCAAAATTTATAATCTTCGGCCCCATGAATCGTCTCATCATAACCGCCGTTTCTCGTCCACACACCTGCACGATACAAGAAAGCGGCACCGATCGTGCCGTAATAGCAATACCTGCGCGGAATCGTGGGGTTCAAAGGGTCCGCGCCAGCCTTGCGCAGGAAGTCATCCAATGACTTTACCCGCTCGCCGATGACGTTACCCGCGTCGTCGATCAAAAGATATCGCCCAACGGCAATATCAATAGAGGGATTCCCCAAAAACTCCCGATAGAGCCGACTAAGCATCCCGGGAAGCATATAGTTGTCAGCCGAGGTCCAGGTGTGAAATGCCCCCTCGGCTTTTTCAAAGCCGCGGTTCAGCGAGTAGGGCAACTTGCGATTGCGGTCGTTCTTGATGTATTTATGAATTCCATATTCACGAATCAGGGGATCAATGTCCTGCGTGGCGTCGTCGTTGACCACAATCAGTTCCTTGTTGGGGTAATCCTGCTGCAGAACGCTTTCAATCGACTTGCGCAGCCAGGCCTCGTGGACATAGCGAACCGGCAAAACGACGGAGATTAACGGCAAGGTCATGACCGCCTCCCCGTTTGGCGGGCGACCATCAGCAGCCGGTGCTCCAATCCCAACGGGACTAGAATTTTGTTTGAAAGTCCGCGCCCGAGCCAGCTCAGCACCTTCACCACCCTTGCCGACCGGCTGGGATTGGGCAAATAGTAGTTCAAAAGGTCAACCATTCCAAAAGTACGGCAGTATAGAACTTCAAAACCCCATCGAGCCAAGAGTCGCGTCAGGCTTTTCCTGCCAAAAAAATGAAGGTGCTCGAAACTGGCATTGTACCCGTGCCACTTCGCGCCCCACAGTTTATGGGCATCATAGTTGGGCGTCATAATCATCAGCAGACCATGATTGCGGACGGTCCGGTGAACGGCACGCAGGTCATCATCGGGGTTGGGCATATGCTCAATGACATCAATCAGGGTGATGATGTCTGCACTCTGCGGAGGCAGGGACACACTCGTCAAGCTGCCCACAATGACCGGGAGCGATAGGTGTGCTGTTGTTTTGTGCGCAGCGCAGGCGGAGATCTCAAGTCCGGGGCATGACACCCCGCCGCTTGTGCCGCCGCCAAAAGGGCCCCTGAGGCGCACCCCACATCCAGCAGACGCGCCCCCTCCAGTGACGTGTACTGGGCCAGTATCTTCAGCAGGGGGTTTTTGCCTGTCTTTAGATCATCAGCATCGGTCAGGAAATTATTAAAGTAGGCGGGGCTATCCGTGCGGAAGTATTCCTCTCCGTACATCGTCTTTAAATCCAGGCGATCCTTATCTTCCAACGTCCCGCACCCGCAGCTCCGACACTGTCGAACACGATGCCCGTCTCGGCGCACGCCCGCGAACCGGAAGGGAACATTCCCTCTACAGGCGGGGCAATACCGAGTCACGTCCGGTGATGGCTTTTTCATCATGTGGCTGATCGTCCCTGCTTGAGCATCGGCGCCGTCAGGCTTGTTCCTCTTTGTGGAATAAGGACAGGGACAGCGCCAGGGCCGCCATTGAAAGAATGGCGTAGGCCGCCAGGAAAGCCAGAGTCTGCCCCAGGGCGCCATGCCCGGGGATCCACATCCAGGCACCGCCCAGCAGTACCGCCGCCCATAATAAATTCAGACCAAAGGAGAACCAAAGGTGACCGGCACTCAAAAGCGCCGTCCCGGCCGCATTTGATAAACATATGAACACGGCGGAAAGCATACCCACGATCAACACAGGAACGCCCACCCTGAAGCCTGTTCCGTACCCATCCATGATCCACGGCGCAAAGAGGATGACTGGCACAGCGACCCCGAGTGCCAAGGCCAGATTCACCGCGACATTCAGCATGAAAAGCTTTCGGGTCTTCCGCCGTTCGCCGTGGCCCTGCAGATTGGACAACATCGGCAACAAAACGCGGCCAACGGTATTGGGAACAAAAAAGACTATATTTTTCCAAGAGGCCGTGGCTCCAATCAAGGACATCTCACGGTAGCCGTTGGGCTGATTGACCAGCATCGCGTTGCAGATCCAGCCGATGGGATCCACCATCAGCCCCACAAAAAGCGACGGCAAGGAGAACTTCCACAGCAGGGGCGCCTCCTGCCGGAGTCCTGCATAACAGGCGCTCAGGTGATGGCGCAGAAGTTCCCGTCGCGTGAACCACTTGAACACCAGGCACATGAGGCCAAAACTCACCGTGGAGGCACAGACGCAGCCGCGCAATCCATCTACCCAGACACCCAGCAGCAGAAGGGTCGGGGTCAGAAGGCCCATCAGGATATTACCCAGAGCCAGACTGCGAAAGGCCTCCAAGCCGCACAACACCCCCATTTGCGCACCGTTGGTGGCCTGAAAGAATATGGCGACCGCACCGATCTGCAAAAGGGGTGCCAGCGCGGGCGCGTTCAAGAACCGCTGTGCGATCCACGGCCCCAACCCAACGAGAAGCAGGGCAAAGAGAGCGCCAAAACACCAGGCAAGGAGATTTGATAAACCGATGATCCGGCCAGCGCGCAACGGATCCGTCGTGCGGTACTCGGCCACGTATTTGGTGGCCGTCAGGGCCGTACCGAAACTGGCGAAAGATTGAAATAGGACGGTCGTACTCAACACCATGCCGAATTGCCCGAATTTTTCCTGCCCCAACGTACGTGCCAGAAGCATATAGGCCGCAACCGAGAACCCCTTGGTCGCCAGGGCTCCGATCAAGGACCAGAACATCCCCTTCACGAAGCGCTGTGCCACCGGACCGGAAAAATGTGCGCGCCAGGGCCGGGGAATGCTTCGTAAAAGATAGTTCCACATGCGCGAGTTAAACTTTCAAATCTTTCCCTGGTACACCGGACGGATCCCGCCCACTTGAGGGCACGGATTTTCCGACGACGGGGTCAGTTTCCGGGCGGTTCCGATCAATCCACGTCACCCGTCCCGCCACGGCACACTCCGTGCCCGCCGATTATGCCATGGAGAACCCCCTAGCCCCTTAACTTATCATATCATCCAAAAACGGCCAGAGTCGAAATCGCCGTTCAAAATCGCCGCCTAAGGGGAGGAACTTTCTCTTTTGCGCTCGCTGAAATAAACAGAAGTAAACAGTGCCAGCAAAAATCATTGAGGCTTCTGGGTCTCGCTGCTATAGTTCTTCGCCATTGATCCAGAGGCTGATAACAGCCCAATGCGGAGGAGACCCATGGAAGCGATTGCCCTTGAATGTTCCAATTGCAAGGCCCGGCTCAAAATCAAAGCCAGTTCGGCGCGGACCCCGCTTGAAGTCAAGTGCCCTAAATGCGGCAAGATGATATCGGTTTCGAAAAACGCGGATGACGCCTCCTCCGCACCTGCCAAACCCGCAGCTCCGGCGCCAGCCGCTCCGCCGCAATCTCCACCGGCCGTCGCGGCTCCGCCGCCGGTCGCCCCCGTGGCGGCCGCACCAGCCGCGCCCAAGGCCCCGCAACCTGCCCCCCTAGCTGCAGAGCCTGCGCCTAAAAAAGCCGCCGCGCCCATCGTGCTCAACACGGGCGGTGACCAGGCGGCTCTGACGATCCCTGTCAAATGTCCGTCCTGCCATTGGCAGACAAAGGTCGCTGCCCCGCTCATCGGGAAAAAAATACGCTGCAAACAATGCGGCGCCATTACTCCCGTGAATGCTCCGGAAGGGTACGCCCCCCCGGCCGTCCTTCCGCCTCCCGCAGCGATGACGACCGCCATACCCGTACCGGCCAAAGCCGAGCCGGCTGCCCCCGTGCCGGCACCCGCACCTGTTGTCGCGCCGGTTCCACCTCCCGCACCCGTCATCCCCATGGCGACGCTTACCGCTGCGCAACCTCCGCCCTCCCCTGTGCAACCTCCGGCCGCCGCCGTTGAACCGCCGCCGCCCCACCCCAAGCCCGCTACACCCGTGGTCATACCGCCAGCCCCGGTCAAACCCAAAACCGATTCCGGTCAGGTTACGCTGGCCTCCATCGCCCTGCAGAACGAGATTGCCGATCTTAAAACCCAACTGCAAACCGCACATCATCAGGCCGATGAAGCGATCCGCAAGGCCTCGACGGCGGCGCAGCGTCTGGCCGATGCCGAGCGGGTCGCCGCCGAGTCGTCTCAACGGGTGCGCGAGGCTGAAAAGATGTTGCACGACATGGCAGGGCAGAAAGCACTGGAAACCATGGCGACCAACCGCAAGGCGGCCGAACTGGAAGCGACCGTGCTCGCCCTGCAGCAAGTGCTCTCGAGTATCGCCCAGGATTTCCAGGCCGAACTGGCCAACATGGAAACCCGTGCGTCAAACGTGCGCTCGCGATTGGCCTCCCTCGGCTTGGAATGACCTGGCGCGGGCTTTGAGCACCCGTTCATAAAGTAATCGCGCGCCAACCTCCTCTTGTGGCAGATTAGCGCAACAGGAGCTTCTATGCGCATTGTTCTCATTACACCTCCCATGGTGCAGGTCAACGCCCCTTACCCGGCCACGGCCTGTCTGGCTGGCTTTCTCAGCGCACACGGATACGAGACCGTCCAGACCGACGCCGCACTGGAGCTTGTCCTGCGCCTGTTTTCAAGGCGGGGATTCGGGCGCCTCCGGAAAGCTCTGCGCCCCCGCGCACGGTCCCGCTCCGTGAAGCATGTCCTGGAACATGCCCAAACCTTTGCCCATACGATCGAGCCGGTCATTCGCTTCCTGCAGGGCAAGGATCCCACCCTCGCCATCCGCATTGCCTCCCGTACCTTCCTGCCTGAGGGCCCACGGTTCGCCAGCCTGCAAAACGATACGACCGATCTTATTCCCTGGGCGTTCGGCCAGATGGGAACCCAGGACCTGGCCGTCCATCTGGCCAGCCTCTATCTCGACGATCTGGCTGACGCCATTCATGACGGCATCGACTCCCGCTTTGAACTGGCCCGGTATGGCGAGAGACTGGCGGCCAGCGCGCCGCACTTCGAGGGAATCATCAAGGCGCTCCGCCATAAACCGTCACTGATCGACACCCTGATCGATGAACTGGCCGAGGATTGCGTCCGCGCCCATGCCCCGGAATTGGTGGGATTCACCCTGCCCTTTCCCGGCAATGTCTACGGTGCCTTCCGGATGGCCCGTCGCATCAAACGCCTCTCACCCTCCACGCGCATCGTGATGGGAGGCGGCTACGTCAACACTGAACTCAGGGAGCTATCCGACCCGCGTGTCATGGATTTCACCGACTATCTCCTTTACGACGAGGGCGAGGGACCGCTCCTGCGGCTGATCAAACACCTGGAAAGAAGGAATCTGCCGTTGATCCAGTTGATCGAACACCGCGACGGGACCCCGCCTGCGGACGATCTGGTTCGCACCCTCTTTCGCGATCAGGGTCGCCTCGTCAGGTCCCCCGACCTGACAACGCCGGCCGAGCCCGCTGACCCCCGCCCCGATGCCACGGAATCGTCCTCCATCCCTCTCTATCAGGCCTTGCCCCTGGACGGCTATTTCTCGATGGTCGAAATGGCCAACCCCATGCACCGCATCTGGTCCTGCGGACGCTGGAACAAGCTGACCCTGGCCCATGGATGCTACTGGCACCGCTGCGGCTTCTGCGACACGGCACTGGATTATATCGGACGCTACCGGGCCACGCCGGTCAACACTCTGGTCGACCAGATCGAATCCCTCATCAACCAGACCGGCCAGACGGGATTCCACTTTGTTGACGAAGCCATGCCGCCCGCACTGCTGCACCGTCTGGCGGAACAACTGTTGGCGCGCGACCTTCATATCACCTGGTGGGGGAATATCCGGTTTGACAAGGGCTTTACACCCGAAGTGGTGGACTGGATGGCCCGCTCGGGCTGTGTCGCGGTCACCGGCGGTCTCGAAGCCGCCACGGACCGGCTGCTCACCCTGCTCAACAAGGGGTTCTCGCTCGATCAGGCGGCAGGAGTCACCCACACGCTCACCGAAGCCGGCATCATGGTCCACACCTACCTGATGTACGGTTGTCCGTCTCAAACCTGCCAGGAGACCCTCGATTCCCTGGAGTTCGTGCGCCAGTTATTCGAAGCCGGTTGTATTCAATCGGCCTACTGGCATCGCTTCGCGCTAACCGTTCATAGTCAGATTTTCCGCAACCCCGACCGGTATGGGATCACACTATTGCCCGAACCTCCAACGACCTTTGCCCGTAACGAAGTGCCTTTCCGGGATTCGGTCAGCTGCGACCACGCCGCCCTGGGCCCCGGTCTGAAGTCCGCCGTGTACAACTATATGCACGGAATGGGTCTCGATCACGATGTCCGCCAATGGTTCACCGGCGAGGTTCCGCCCACAACCGTGCCGCCGGACCTGGTCAGCCGGTTTCTCGCGGAAAAGCATCAGGGTTGAGGCGACGGCGAAGTCCAGCCCCTGTCCGCCAGAAACCTCCAGGTGCGCTCCAGCGCCTCCCGGACGGAGGCCTCGTCGCTGCAAAACGGAATCACAAAGGCATGCTTCCGTCCGTCGAGTTTAGTGAACTCGATTGGATTTCCAGCGTCTTGCATGGCTTTGACAAAACGCTCCGACCAGGCGATCGGCGTCACCGTATCAGCCGTACCGTGAATCACCAGCGTCGGCGGGGCCCCGGCATGTACATGGTCAATGGGCGAGAATTCACGTGCGCGGTTCGCCACCGCCGCGCCGGCCTTACCCCCGAAGCGTGCCATATTCCACCCGTCCGGCAATGTGGTGTCAATAACGGGATTGTAGAGGATCATCGCATCCGGCCTGGCGCTGACCGAGGTGTCTTCCCCCGATTCGTCGAGTCCCTCAATCAACCCCAGACAGGCCGCCAAGTGACCACCGGCCGAGTCACCGGCTGCGGCGATCCGGTTCGTGGCCACACCCAGTTCACCGGCGTGACTCCGAATCCAGCGCAGGCACGACCTGACGTCGGCGATGCAGTGGAACACCGTCACGCCCGGCTGCTTCGTCAACCGGTACTGCACGGTCATCGCCACCAGACCGCGCGAAGCAAAATACCGGCTGTGCGGAGCGAACATGTCCGGGTTGCCGGTGCCCCAGCCGCCCCCGTGAATGAAAACCATAGCAGCGCGCCGATCGACCTTGGGATTGTGGTTGGAAGGGAAATACAGGTCGAGGGTGAGCGGCCGTCCGCCAACCGTCTTGTACGTTTCAACCGTTTTCCTGACAACCGGAAGCTGATCGAAAACACCGGCGGAAACACCCGTGAAGGGGGTCATCAACCCCACTACCATCCCCACAAACCATGCGGCCCATCGTCTCGTCTTCAAGGCTTAACTCCTCGGGTTGAGGACCGGATCATGTCAGTGCCATAGCGGAGGAACAAGAGAAAACCGGCAAAACCTCCAATCCTGCCCGGGCGGGGAAATTAACCCTGTTTCATCCGTGACGGTCATCGCCATGTTCCCGTTTCTTGACTTTTTCCTCCGCTTACCGTTTGATGTCCGCCGTTTCAGAGGAGAATCAAGGCATGCCTGCTACGCCGTATGGAACCGTTTTACAGGGCGATCAGACGCTCATGGATCGCCAGTTCGCGAAATTCCTGCTGCAACCGGTGGATCGGGAATGGCAACCCGAGATCTCCGCGCCAGACCGATTCCAAACCACTCTCGCCCAGCCTGTTTCCGTGACCGGCCCCGGAACCTTCTTCGGGCGGGCCCAGCGGACGCTGCACTTCGAGCCCTCCGCCGTTGAAGGCTGGTGGTTCGACCGCACGGATATTCCAGACGCCCTGCCTATTCGCGTGGCCGCCAACAACGTCTGGACGACCCAGCGCAATATTGTGCTGTGCAGCGGATCCCCTCACAACTACATGCGCATGGTGGAGCACATCATCGCCCTGCGCCTCGGTCTGGGCCTGGATAACGTCATGATCCGGATGGATTCCGGTGATCCGCCTCTTTTCGACAGAGGCAGTATGGATCTGGTCGAGGCGCTGGATCGTGCAGGACTCAAAACGACCAACCAGCCCCTTTCGTACGTCACCGTCAAAGAACCGGTCTCCATTCTGGGCCCCAACGGCAGTTTCCTGGTGTTCAAGCCCTGCTCCGGCCCGGCGCCCAGCCTGACGTTGGACTGCGCGGTCGATTTTCCGACCGCTATCGGCAAGCAGCGGCTCAAGATCCGCCTGACCCCCGAAACGGCACGTTGCGGCGCCCTCGCCCGCACCAACTGCTCGGCCATGCAAATGCTCTTCGCCAAAACCATCGGCCAATGCTTCGCGGATTTCAGGAATCTGGGATACACGACTCGAAACATCCTGATTGCCGGCCGCTGGAATTACTATAACAAGCCAGCCCTGATTCATGAGGGAAAGGCGTTGGAGGCAGTCTGGCACCGGGCCGTGATGGACCTGGTCGCCGCGATCGCCCTGATTGATACCGGTCGCTTCGTGGGCGAGGTGCTCTCTTACAAGGCCGGCCATGCTCTGGACGTGGTCATGGTGCGCCACCTCTACGAGCAGAACCTTCTCACACCCTTCGCCCCATCCTGATCCTGACTGGAATCCGCACGGGTCACCTCACCAACCTGAAAAATCCATATGAGAAGGGTTGCCAAAATCAGGAAGACTGCGTATAGTTCGCCTCCCATTGATCCAAAACGCACCTGTAGCTCAATTGGATAGAGCATCAGACTACGAATCTGAGGGTTGCAGGTTCAAGTCCTGCCAGGTGCGCCATTTAGGATCAAGACCAGCCGATCCCAGAGCCAAAGAGACCCTGTTTTGGCGGAAAAATAAAAATGGATGACCTGACACCAGAAGAACCGATCTCCAGCCAACCTGACAACGGAGACTTAACCGTTGATCCGACAGCGCAGCCGCCCCTCCTCGAGGTTCTGCCAGCCGGTGATCCACAGGATGAGGAGATCGCCATGCTTAAAGACCGTTTGCTGCGGCTTCAGGCTGACTTCGATAATTTCCGCAAACGCACGCTTCGGGACCGGGAAGACCAGGCACGTCGCGCAAGCGAGAAGATCCTCAAAGACTTACTGCCGGTCATCGACCACTTCGAACTGGGTATTCACGCTGCCCACAAGAATCATGTGAAGCATACGGTGATCGAGGGATTTGAGGGGATTCTCGCGCAGTTCCAGCTGGCGCTGGAAAAAGCAGGCCTGACGCCGATCACGACCAAGGGCCAGCCGTTCGATCCGCACCTGCATGAATGCATCACCCAACTGCCTTCCGAGGAACAGCCTGAAAACACTATCATCCAGGAAACGCGCCGGGGCTACAAACTGGGATCCTTTGTGCTCCGCGCGTCACAGGTGATCGTTTCCTCCGGATCGTCGGCGCCCACCGGGACGGCGGCACCGTCCCCGACTTCAACAGAAGGGTAGCCCAACGAGCCCCCCCTCGCCGGATACAGGCTTATAGTTTCGAAAGAAATCTTTCGATTCGCGTCATTCCCTCTTCGATGTTAGACATGCTGCACGCATAGGAGAGACGGATGTTCTCATCCGCGCCAAAAGGCAGTCCGGGCACCACCGCCACCTTTTCCGCCTCAAGCAACCGATCGGCAAACACCACCGACTTCAGACCAAACGCCGAAATATTAGGAAACACGTAGAAGGCGCCTGTCGGGCAGACACAGGTGACACCCGGCATATTCGTCAAACGCTTGTGCAGGTAACGGCGGCGTTCATCAAAGGCCACCACCATCCTCGCCACGCAGTCCTGCGGTCCGCGCAACGCGGCCACCGCTCCGTACTGGGCAAACGTGTTCGGGGCCGACGTGCTATGACTCTGCAACGCCGATCCGGCTTTGACGATCTCCACCGGTCCCGCGTAATACCCCAACCGCCACCCCGTCATGGCGTAGGGCTTGCTGAAGCCGTTGACCGTGATGGTGCGCTTGAAGATTTCCGGCGACAGGCTCCCCACGCTGATCGCCTCGGCCCCGTCATAAACCATGCGCTCGTAGATCTCATCCGAGACGATATAGAGATTGTGCCGCACGGCCACCTCGGCCAGCGCGCGCAGTTCCTCTCGCGTATAGACCATTCCGGTGGGATTGGAGGGACTGTTAATAATCAACGCCCGGGTCCGGGGTGTAATCGCCGCCTCGAGTTGCGCCGGAGTCACCTTAAGCCCATGCGCCTCGCTGCCCCGCACCATCACCGGCTTGCCGCCGGCCACCCGCACCATCTCCGGATAACTCAGCCAGAACGGCGCCGGAATGAGAATCTCGTCACCCTCACGGCAAAGCGCCATGAAGATGTTGAAAAGCGAATGCTTGGCGCCATTGCTGACCAGGATCTGTTCGGTCTTGTAGGAGAGTTTGTTCTCCGCCAACAGCTTCTCGGCGATAGCGGCGCGCAATTCCATAATCCCGTCATTGGGGGCATACTTCGTCTTGCCATCCCGCAAAGCCTTGGCGGCCGCCTCCTTGATGTGCTCAGGAGTATCGAAATCCGGTTCCCCCGCCCCAAACCCGCACACACTCTGACCGGCCGCCACCAGTGCCTTGGCCTTGGCATCGATCGCCAGGGTCAGGGACGGTGTAATGGCTGTAATTCGCTCATTTAGTTCCATAATATTTCTCTACCCACTCGCCAATTGTATCTTGTTGAACATCCACTATGCACATTTCACGGGCCGCATTCTCCGGCGAATCCGAGGCATGCGCCGCATTAACCATGATGTCGCTCCCGAACTCGCGTCGGACAGAACCGGGCTGAGCCTTGGCAGGATCGGTGGGGCCCAGCAGGTAACGGATTTTTTCAACGGCACTCATACCCTTGTAAACGAGGGCCAGACAGTTTTCGGAGCCCACTTTGGCCTTGTCCGCCTCGGCCACTTCCGAGGGCCGGTGGCCGGTCATGAACTGAATGATATCCTCGAATTGCCGGTCCCCGGCAATCGGTCCGATGTGCTCGCCAATCGCCGCCTTGGCATCCTCGGGAAGATCAAAACCCATCTCCCGCTTGAGAAGCGCTCCCACCTGCTGCCCTGTGATACTTTTGAATTTTTCCCGCAGAATACCGTGAACCGGACCGTAAAACTCCTCCGCCTGGGCCACCGTCATGGCAAACTTGCGCAGCCCCACAATCCGGAGCCCTGACCGCGAAAGAAGGTCGATGATATGTCCGGGACGAACGCTGGGGAACCGGAAATTATCCGGCTTGATGAGAACCAGCGTGCTCTGAACTCCCTCCGCTTCCGTCACATCCGCCCCATGGTCCACGATGCCACCGTCGCTTTGGGTGAATTCCGACCACAACCGCAGCACCTGCGCGGCACGCTCAACGGACGGCGCGACCAGAACCGCCGGCTCGAAGTAGCGCACCTTTTCGTTCTCGTCCACCACGTAGTCGCCATAGGTGTCACGGATCGTCTCGCCACCCACCCAGCCGGCACGCAGATGTCCCGTGGCCTCCCGCACCTTCTGGATGGCATTCTCCCCCTCAAACAGCAGAAGAATAACGCGGCGACGCAGGCCCGTAACCGAATCCGGCGCGTAGTTGGACCGCACGTACTCGCTCAGCAACCGCGCAAACTCGGGTTCACTCTGGTTGCTGGTAAGAAGCGACGACGCATAGAGGTCCACCAACTCGGCGCTCGGCCCGTACATACGGGCAGCGGCCAGGTTGAGCCCGGTCCGGCTCATCAAGCGCCCGATCACTCCGCCGGTTCGCGATTTGGCAATGGTGTATGGATTAATTAAAGCAAAAGCGAGTTCTGAAGCCATGATCCGTCTCTCCGCGCATCCCAGAGACGCAAACCGCCCCTGTGATATTGGCCCGCAATAATAGGCCCGCCGTCCGGCGAATCAAGCCTAAAGCACTCGCCGCCTGTTATTCTTCATCTTGACACGGCACGGGCGGCAGAGCATCTTGAAGGAGACGGCGGGCGTCACTTTAAGGATAAAACCATGAGCATACGCATCGTCTTGTGTGATGATCATCAGATTATCAGGGAGGGATTGAAATCCCTTCTGGAAAAGCAAAAGGACATGGTGGTGGTCGGCGAAGGCCAAACGGGACATGACGCCATCCGCCTGACGGCCAAAACCAACCCCAACGTGATCGTCCTGGATGTGTCCATGCCCGACCTTAACGGTATCGGCGCCGCCCAGCGTCTCCACGAAGACTACCCCAATTTGAAAATACTGGCGCTCTCCATGCATTCGGACCAACACTTCGTCACCGGTATGCTGGAGGCGGGGGCCTCCGGTTACCTGCTCAAGGATTGTGCGTTTTCCGAACTGGTCAACGCCATCCGGACGCTGATGGGCGGCGGAATTTACATCAGCCCGCGCCTCGCCGGAAATGTCCTGAAAGAATTCGCAATGCGGGCCAATCCCGCCCGTAAAATGGACCGGGTGGAGCTGTCGGACCGCGAAAAAGAGATCCTCCAGTTGATCGCCGAGGGGCATAGTACCAAGAAAATTTCCGCCACCCTGAACATCAGTGTGAAAACCGTGGAGACCCACCGGCAGCATATCATGCAGAAAATCGGCGACCACAACGTCGCCAGTCTCACGAAATACGCCATCCGTGAAGGATTAACCAGCCTGGAATCCTGAGCCAGGCGGGATTACCGCGTCCGTCTCTCCGGAAAAACGACCGTGCAACAGGTCCCCTGCCCCTGGGTGAATTCGATGAGCCCGCCCAGCTGTTCCGCCAGCATGGCCACAAGATCCAATCCCAATGACTTCCGCTTGGCCTGATGCTGGTCCAGGGGGATACCAATCCCGTTGTCAGACACCTGAAGCAGGAGCCGGTCTGTGTCGAGCCGGCGGAAGATCACTTCAACCTTCCGGGCCGGGAATGACGACGTGTCGATCCTTTCCGGGAAAGCGTGCTCCAACGCATTCGTCACCAGTTCATTGACGATCAGACCGCAGGGCACGGCGGCTTCAATCGTCAGATCCATCTCGGACATCTGGAGGTCCAGCTCGATCCGCCGCCCCAGCGCATTATGGGCACTGAAAAGCTCGTGCATCAAACTGCGGACATAGTCGTGAAAGGGAATCCGGCTCATGTCAGGAGATTGGTATAGCTTCTCGTGAATCAACGCCATCGACCGAATCCGGTTGCGGCTGTCCCGAAACAGGGCCCGTGCCTTGGTATCCCGGATATGCTCCTCGCCCAGTCGCAACAAACTGGAGATGATCTGGAGATTGTTTTTGACGCGGTGATGAATCTCGCGCAGCAGCACTTCCTTTTCCCTCAGGGACGCCTTGATGTGGGCCTCGATGCGTTTGCGCCGCGTGTTGGAACGTTCCAGGTGCAGAATGCGCTGAAGTCGCGCTTCGGCGCGCATCTTCTCGGTGATATCGGTGATGGAGACGAACACTTTCTCCAGGGTTTGCTCACAACCCGGCGCCACAACCACCCGGACCGCCACATGATTCGCCTCTCCTGAAAACGTACGGGTATCACACTCGGCCTCGAAATGAACCTCGTTCGCCGCCAGGGCGATCAGCTCATCACGGAACACCCGCCGGCTCGCCTCCGTGAAGGTCCGGGCGAATCCGCTGAGCAATTCCTCCTTGGTGCGGGCCCCATAAAGACTGAGCGCCGCCCGGTTCACGTCGATCACCCTGACCAGACCGGCCAACTCCTCCACCACCAGAGGATTCTCAGTGAGATGACGGCCGAAATCGGAAATCCCCTCCTCGCGCAGCGTGTCGATCCGGCTCTTGACCTTGCTGAAGTCTTCCTCCCAAAGCGCAACCGGCGACTCCTCGAACAGCGCACGATACCGGAGCACACTCGCCTCCAGGGCGGTCTTTCGCTTCCGCAGACGGTCAAGTTCGACTGAGGGTTCGCTCGGTTTCTGGGACAACGCCTCCATACGCACCTCCCGGCCCTGCAGTTATCCTCCCGGTTCGACCTTTTGTAAAGCAGACTCTTAGCAGCGGATCCGGCCATCCGGCTTCCCGGAAGGCCGCCGCTCGCTCCACGCAGGCGGGACAGTTCCCACAGGGTGCCGACTCACCCCGGTAACAGGTCCAGGTATGAGCGTAATCCACGCCCAGGTCCCGACCCAGCCTGAGCTCCTCCGCTTTACGCCACGCTACAAAAGGCGCCTGCACCCGCACCGGAATACGGCGATTCAACGCCAGCACGGCGTTGATCCGGTCGAGAAACCCGGCCGTGCAATCCCAATAACCGTAACGATCCTGCGCCTGCGCGCCATAGTAGATATCCGCCACGCCACGCGCCTCGGCATAGGCCGCCGCCAGCGAGAGCAGGATCATATTCCGGTTCGGCACATACGTGGGAGGCTGACTCAACTGCGCCGCGCCGAGATCGGCGAGGCGGGGCACGTCGAGCGCCTGATCGGTCAGCGTCGATCCGCCGGGCGTCAACGCGCCGAAAAAACTCATATCCACCACGTCATGCGCGATCACACCCGCCGCGCGCGCCTGCCAGGCGGCCGCCTCCAGTTCGCGCCGGTGCTTCTGTCCATAAAGAAACGATAACGCATAAACCTTGCCGACCGCCAATCGCCTGACCACATAATGCAGCAGGGTCGTCGAATCCATTCCGCCTGACAGCAGCACGACCGCCGACTCCGGCGACGCTGGACGTTTCTCCGATTCCGTTCCGCTCATTTTATCCCCAGCACCTTGTGCAACGGCAGTTGTAGCCTGACCGGCAGGCGCGCCGCCAGGATCCACTCTCCGAGCACGCCCGCCGCTAACGCGCCAAAGACCGGGCTGAACAGCACCGCCCGGCACCGCCCGGCCAGATGATGCCGCTCCACCAGACCGCACGCCCACTCAAAATCCCCGCGGTCACCGATCACGAATTTCACTTCATCGCAGGGCCGGAGCCGCCCGATATTCCCGAAATCCATGGCGTCCGACTCCCCGCTGCCCGGACATTTCAAGTCCATGATGGCGATCACTCCGGCGGGAACGACGGACAGATCCCGGCTGCCGTTGGTTTCAACGAGAACCGTGCCTCCGTGCGGCAGGAGTCCGGCGGCCAAATCGGCGAACCCCGGCTGCAGGAGCGGCTCCCCCCCCGTTATCTCCACCAGTGGGACCCCGCTTTTTACAAACGCCTCAACGAGTTCAGACACGGGCGTCTCAGCCCCCTCCTCATACGCATGGCGGGTATCACAATAACGGCAGCGGAGATTACAGCCGCTCAACCGGATGAAAAAACAGGGCAACCCGGCCCAGGTGGACTCGCCCTGCAGCGAGACAAAGGCCTCCGTAACCCTGACCGTCGTGCTCACACGCAGTCGTCTTCCCAGTAACTGGCGGTCGTTCCCGGTGTTTCGCAGACCGTAACCTTATGAACCCAGTGATGCCCGCTGTTAAGCGCGCCGGCCAGACTTGCATGCAGATACCGCGCGATATTCTCGGAAGTCGGATTGGTGCGCACGAACGAGGGCAGCTTGTTCAGATCAACATGGTCGAGTTCCTTCATCGTCTCGCGCAAGGCCCCTTTGATTTCCCTGAAGTCCATCAGCATGCCGAGTTCATTCAGCCTCGACCCTCGCAGGAAGATCTCAACATCCCAATTATGCCCATGCGGATTGGCACACGGTCCGTCATACCCCACCAGTTGATGCGCCGCCGAAAAATGCGTTTTAACACTTAACTCAAACATGCCTCACCCCAGTTGGTACACGGATTTCACGTCCTCAAACGTCCGACTTTTCAAATACGCCGCAATGGCCGTGTCATAGGCGGCCGTGTGTGAAAAAGCCTTCTGGGCCAGCTCGAAACGCGTCTTGAGCGGCATCACGCCCTTCGACCGCGCCAATTCCGAAACGAGGCGTCCATAGTCGGCCGGATCGGTCACCGACGCCACCCGCAGGAAATTTTTCGCGGCGGCCCGAACCATGCAGGGCCCGCCAATATCGATGTTCGCCCGGGCTTTTTCGACCGTGACATCCGGCTTCGCCACCGTCTGGGCGAACGGATAGAGGTTCACGATCACCATGTCAAGGGCCACGCCCTGCGTCCGCTTCAGATCGGCCGCATGGGCGGGGTTATACGTTTCACTCAGCAATCCCAGGTAAATTTTGAAATCCAGCGTTTTCACCAGACCGCCCTGCATTTCCGGCTGCCCGGTATAATCCGAAACCTGCACCAGATGACGCGCCGCCGCCGGCCCCAGCAGTTCCCGTATGGCCGTGTACGTGCCGCCCGTCGAATAAATCCTGAGTTCGGGATTGAGCTTTACCAGGCTGGGAATAAACGTATCCAGCCCGGTCTTGTCCGACACACTCGCCAGAACGTTCCGGATGGTGACCCCGTCATCAATTCGTTCCACAAAATTAACCGCCATGGATTGCGCTCCCTTCTTGCGTCAGCCGGCATTATGCCAGAAACCGGCGCCGACAAAAGGGAAGAATGCACCCTCCCGGCGGGATGCCTTGTTACCTTAGAGTTTGCTTGATATTCAGGCTGAACTTCGGCTCACTATCGGCATGGCAAAGCGTACCCCCACGGCCGAAACGGCCGAAACGATGGCACGGAAACAGCGGGATATCTCCGTTTCCGAGTTCTTCCTCAAAAACCGCCACCTGCTGGGATTCGATAATCCCCGCAAGGCCCTGTTGACCACCGTCAAAGAGGCGGTGGATAACGCCCTGGACGCCTGCGAAGAGGCGGGCATCATCCCCGAGATCAGCGTGGATATCCAGCAGATCGGCCCGAACCGTTTCAGTGTGGCGATCACCGATAACGGACCGGGGATCGTGCGCGCCCAGATTCCCAAAATCTTCGCCAAGCTGCTCTACGGCTCCAAGTTCCACCGCCTGCGCATGTCGCGGGGCCAACAGGGCATCGGCATCAGCGCGGCCGGCATGTACGGTCAGTTGACCACCGGGCGCGCCACCAAAATCCTTTCGCGCACGGCGGGCGCCAAGCAGGCCCACCATATCGAGGTGCAGATTGATACCCGCAAAAATACGCCGACCATCCTGAAGGACGTGATGATCGAATGGAGACCGGAGTTTCAGCCCACCGGCACGGACGGTTCACCCGGCGAACAAGTCGTATCAGCCCACGGCACCTGCGTCGAGATCGAGATGGAAGCGGCCTATTTCCGCGGCGCCCGCTCGGTGGAGGAATACCTGAAGCAGTGCGCGATCGTGAACCCGCACCTCCAGCTCCATTTCCGCGCCCAGCTCCTGAAGAAGGAAGGGACGGCGGAGGAACCGGCTCCGACCGCAGGGGAACCTGCCACCCCGCCGGCGGCGGGCTCGCCCTGGACCACCTTCTTCCGGGGGGTCAACCACCTGCCGCCGCCACCCGTGGAAATCAAGCCCCATCCCCACGGCGTGGAACTGGGCCTCCTGATGCAGATGATGAAGGATACCCCCGCCCGGACCCTGCGGGCGGCGTTGTCGCAGGATTTCTCCCGGGTGAGCGGCAAGGTGGCGCTGGATATCTGCGAGCGCGCCGGTCTGGATCCCCGGGCCAATCCGTCTCGCATCGCCCACCGCGAGAGCGAGGCGCTCTTCAAGGCCATCAACGAAACCAAACTGATGCGCCCCCCCACGGACTGCCTGTCGCCGATCGGCGAGGAACAACTCCTGGCTGGCCTGCGGAAGGAAATGACGGCAGACTTCCTCACGGCGGTCACTCGCCCTCCCACCGTCTACCGCGGCAACCCGTTCCAGGTGGAAGTCGGCCTGGCCTATGTGCGGCCCGGCGACCAGGCGGACCTGGGCGCCGATGAACCGGCGCGCGTAATGCGCTTTGCCAACCGTGTTCCCCTCCTCCACATGGCGGGCGCCTGCTCCATTACCAAGGCCATCGCGGGCGTGAACTGGAAAAGCTACGGCCTCGCCCAGCCGCGCGGCTCGCTGCCCACCGGGCCGGTCGTCATCATGGTCCACATGGCCAGCGTATGGGTCCCCTTCACCAGCGAGAGCAAGGAGGCCATCGCCCACTATCCGGAAATCATCCGGGAGATCACGTTCGGGCTTCAGGAATGCGGACGCCAACTGGCCGTGTTCCTCCATAAACGGCGACGCCTGGCCGAGCAGGACCGCAAACGCAGTTACATCGCGTTGTATATTCCCCACCTGGCGCTGGGCCTCAAGGATATCCTTGATCTGTCCGACAAGGACGAAGCCCGCGTAGTGAGCAGTCTGAACGACTTGTTGGAACGAACCCATCTGGAAACAACATAAGACGGGCTATGCCCGTAACCCAGGGGAGGGCGCGCATGATGCGCGCCGCGGACGGCGACACGCCGTCCCTCCCAAAAACAGAAGATGCATGTTGGAGGATTTCATGGCTACCAAAGTCAAAAAGAAAAAGACGGAAAAAGAGGCCGGCGGCGAAACGCTGAAGCTGGTCGACAAACAGGAGGCCGGTCAGCGGATCGTCGGCATCAGCCGGGATATCCATAACGATATCGTCAAAAAACACCGGAAGCCCAGTATGCGGTTCCCCGTGCGCGCCCTGTCGAATGTGCGCTATGACCTCAAGCGCGGCCATTTCGAGATTCGCGGCAAAATGGCGACGCGGACCCTGACTTACAACACCGTCAAAACGTTCGCCCAATCCGTCCGCCTGATGGCCACCACCAAGAAGGACCTGCTCGACAAGAACGACATCGCGGGCAAACGCGAGATCTACTACAACAGCAAGAGCTGGGGCGAATGCCGCTTCGACGAACAACCCGAAAGCGATACGCTGCTGGACGACATGGAAGCCATGCTCGGCATCAACCGGGAACAACTCGGCTACATCCCGGAAGAACGCGGCGGGGACGTAACCGGTCCGCTGACCGTCCTGGACCAGAATCCCGTGACCGGGGAGACCATCAAAATCAATTGCGCCAAACTGGGCAGTGGCGCCTGGAGCATTCCCTCCCGCGTCGAGCACCTGCGGTTCGAGTCCAAGGCCGCCCTCATCCTCGTGATCGAAACCGCCTCCCTCTTTCAACGTCTGGTTCACCATGTGTTCTACGAGAAGGCCAACTGCATCCTGGTCTCCATGAGCGGGGTGCCCACACGGGCCTGCCGCCGGTTCATCCGCCGCCTGGCGGACGACCAGAAACTGCCGGTCCTGGTCTTTACCGACGGCGATCCCTACGGTTACTGCAACATTTACCGCACCCTGAAGGTCGGCTCCGGGCAGGCCGCCCACATCAACCGTTATTTCTGCGTGCCTCAGGCGCGCTACCTGGGCGTCACACCGCAGGACATCATTGACTACAAGCTGGAGGATGCCACCCATCCGCTGGAGGAGGCGGACATCAAGCGGGCCAAGGATGCCCTCAAGAATGACCCGTTCATCCAGCACCACAAGGAATGGCAGAACACGCTCAACCAGATGCTCAAGATGGGAGTGCGTATCGAACAGCAGGCGTTTGCCAAGCACGGCCTGAACTTCGTGCTCGACCATTACCTGCCGGAAAAGCTAAAAAAGAAGCAGTTCCTTCCCTGACGCGGGCAGCGGACGGCGACACGCCGTCCCTCCCAAAGAGGCGATAAAAGAGACTGAAGGAGGCCCCTATGCCGACAACCTCGTACCCTTGGAAACAGCAACTTCTGAGGCAGGCTGAAATTCTTCACGATATCGCCCTGCCCCATCGCTGGAGCGAAGCGTCCGGCGTAAAACTCGAGGAAACCGTCGTCTTGGGGTTCTACGGTATTCGCCGCCTGATCAATGCCTTCCTGTTAAGCGAGGCCCTTGTCCACCGCCCCATCTCGATGACGTCCTACCCCGCCCGTCGAAAAAACGAGGCCCTTGTGGGAGAGACCTCATGGGAGATGCTCTATGACCTCAAGGCGGGCATTCCGGTTACACACGACCTCCTGTTCCTCTGCCATCAAGTCCTTCACAATTGCGTCTTCTCAACCTATTTCGACCCGCAGCGGAGCCTCCAGGGAATCTACATGACGTCCGATCACCAGCGCAAAGTGGCGCTCTACGGACTCGATCTCAAAACCATCCAGGAACTGTTCCACCGCGTAGGCGCCGAGTAGCACCCCTTATTTGCCTTTGTAGCCTTGCTTCGCCCAGACTTTGCGGGCGTGGGCAATGGCGGCCGGTTTGGGCCTGATGAAGCCCCGGATACTCGGCGGCGGCTGACCGGGACCGGCATGATCCGGGAAAGGCGACCAATGGTCGTTCTCAAACGCTTTCCGGCTCGATTC
Source organism: PVC group bacterium (assembly GCA_945870225.1). Taxonomy (GTDB): domain Bacteria; phylum Verrucomicrobiota; class Kiritimatiellia; order CAIKKV01; family CAITUY01; genus CAMBRF01. Next base: position 62,784 of record CAMBRF010000013.1, read on the forward strand.
CTTGCGGAAGTCCGGCACCACAAAGGGGGCTCCATCCTTCAGCGCGCTTTTCCAGGCCAGGATCCCGACGCTGCTCATTGCCACGCCGCGATAAACATCCAGATAGGGCTGGGTCTTGGAGCGGATGGCGCTGGCGAACTCGAAGTTCGTCCAGAAATCGCCGCCTCCGTGACCGGCCTTGTTGGCCAGCTCGGCATTCTCGGGCCAGTCCGGCTTATAGGTCCGATCCTTCTCCGTACCGGCCGGGCAGTCCCAGGCCTCGTGCCAGACGCGAACCTGCTCGGACCCGAAATAGCCTGCCCCGCGAAGAACCTCCATGGCGCCTTTCGAGCCGTGAACACGATACCAGTTGCTGTGCCCGGGAAGCCACAGCCCGAAGATCCGGAAAACCGCGCCGTTATCCATGCGACAGAGAATCACCGAACCGGGGTCGGTGTACCGCGGCAGAACGTCGGTGACTTCCGGAGAGGTGATCGAGAGGCCGTTAACCGCCACCGGCATGGTGTCGGTGATGTACATGAGCGGCGCCAGCGCATGGGTGCAGTAATAGGTGGAGGGAATCCAGTTCCGCCAGTGTTTCAGCCCCACCGAAATGGCACTCATCTCATCCGGTTGCATCGGATGATTGTACTCGCCTTCCGCGTAGGTCACCTTCCCGATCTCGCCCGATCGATAGAGCCGCCGCATCTCCATGTTGAAACGCGTGTACGGATAATTCTCGGCGAGCATATAGACCTTGCCGCTTTTTTCCACCGCCCGGCATAGGGCCACGCCTTCCGCCAGGGTCACATTGCTGATGCATTCGCTCATCACGTGCTTGCCGGCCGCCAGCGCCTTGAGAGCGAAGGGGGTGTGTTCGTGAAAGTAGTTGGCCAGCACGACGGCATCCATGTCGTGCTCCAGGAATTTGTCGTAGTCGGTATAGGTGGCCACGTTGTAGCGCTTGCCCGCCTCCTCCAGTTTCTCGCCCCAGCTGTCGCAGAGCGCCACCAGTTTCATGCCCACCAGGTCCGTGGCGCCGGAGGCAAAACTCTGACCCCGCCCCACGCCGATCACGCCGACGCGGATCGGTCTGTCGCGCCTGCCCGTAACGATTGCTTTACCCACCTTCTTGCTGTTTGTCATCCGCTTATCTCCCTTGTTATCAAGCTTCTTTTTCACCTAATAGCCTTCAACCTAAACTGCTACAGCCTCTGGCGTACCGCCCGTGCGATCCTTCCAGCACTTGGCCTTGAGCCATTCCGACGCCGGCCACGAGCCGGCAAACACCAGCCAGCCCGTCGCCAGCGCCCCGTAAGGGCCAATGTGCGGCTGGACGAGATGCATGGCCACCAACATCGGCCCGACGGAGAGAATCACCACCGGCATCTGCCGGGTCAGCGTCCAAAGCGAGTGCCGGGCCTCGTAGGCTGCCACCACGGTGACCATCGGGAAGACGGTCATAAAACCCTGCAGCCAGTGCTTGGACAGGATGAGAACCGCGACCACCGCCATGATGATGGGGAGCTTCAGATAGACCGGAAGGGGGCTGCGGTGCGGCGGCTCATCGCGGTGAGGCTGGAATCGCAGGACGAGGGCCCCCAGCGTGAAGACCACCCCGCACGCCACCCAGAACGTCCATTCCTGCCGGGGCAGCACACGGGCAATCACGCCGCCTAAAAGACCATACAGGCCTGCGGCCCCGATAATGGCCGCGATGATGTGGTGCTTCCAGTGGATATGCAGCCAGCGCACCCCGTGCGCGAATAGCATCAGCAGCATCAACCCGATGATGTTCGTCGCATTCACCGGATGGCCGACGGACAGAAAGGCGGCGGAAAAGGGAAACGGGAAGGTTACCAGCAACGCCTTGACCCACGGCTGGCGGAAATACGCCGTCAGGGTCGCCTGGACCGACACCACCAGCAGGAGCATGAGATCCCAACCGTTCACCGGCGCGCCCCACAGGGCTCGGGATTCAGCAGTTTCATGCCGTTACCGTAGAAGATTCCATCCCGCTCGGCATCACTGATCCCAACCAGTTCGGCCGCCCAACGAATGGCCAAGGCAATTTCCCAGGCCATGTACCCGGCCTCAAAGCCTTCCCCCGTGATCCGGTAGGCGCTGGGCGGATAGCCCGGAAGAACCACATCCACCCAGTGGTTCAGGACCCGCACCCGCCGGCCGCGCATGGCCGCCACCGGGAAATCGGTGGCAAACAGCAGCCGCCCGGGCCCGATCTCGTTCAAGGCCATCTGGATGACCAGCGGGTCCATAACCATGGAGGTATCCATCCACACATTCGTCAGCCCTCGCAGGCAGCCAATGGCGGCCTTCATCTCGGACGGAAGATAGCAGCGGCCGCAGTGCGCGAGCACAATACTCGCCCGGGGACATTCCCGGGCCAACCAGCGCACGCCCGCCTGGATTTCGGGATCCGCTAGGCGCCCGCGGCGCGGGACATGCAGCAGCACCACCAGGCGCCGCTCGTTGGCCAGCGCCAACTCGACCGGGCCCAGCATCTCCTCAATCCGCTTGTTGCCGTAGTCATCGCCATACCAGTTCAGGAACACTTTGAACCCGCGGAACCCGCCGGCATCCAGAACCTGTTCGTACCGTTCGCGCGACACCCCGAGATCCGGCCCCGCCAGGACCAGCGGCCACAACCCGCGATGCTGGCGCGCTGCCGCCGCCACATAGGCCGTATCCTTTTCCCAGTCCGTCGCCGGAGTGGGATAACCAAAACAAACTGCCTCATACGTCCGGTCCGGAAAACAGGCCCGCCCATCCTGCAGCAGTTGCTCGGGCGGATAGAATGGCTGCGTCACCATGTAACGCCCCCCGCTCTTGTCCGTGTCCCAGGGCCGCTCCTTCCAATTATCGGCCGACCAGGTGTGGGTATGAAAGTCCAGCACCGTGGGCGGAAGGACCGGCGCAAGTTCCTGCCGGTAGTACTCGTTGATGTTGGTAGCCATGCTCATTTTCCCCACTTGTTAGAAATCAATTGACGCAGCCATCATAAAATGACTTTTATTAAGGCGATACAACGTTTTTCAACTAAGAATTACAGAATTCGACTGCTCCTTATGAACCATATCATTTACAGCATTGCCCGTTATACCGCCGCGCAGAGCGGGATCCAAACGATGCCGTATGCCGTGATTTCGCTCATGATTGCAGGTCAGGCGCGAATGAGCGTGGGCACCACGACCTTGGTCAATCCGGGCCCCTATCTGTCGATCCTTCCGAGAGGCACCGCGGCAACCTTTGAACAAACGGCGCAACGGGACCAGTGGGCCATTGTGCTTGAATGGCCGGAACTGACCTTGGGTAGCCAGCCGGGAACGGTGGAACTCATCGAGGACTCCGGCGGCGGGCGAGTCGTACTGCCGATGTTCACGTCCATCGCCCGGGAGAACACCGCCGGATGGGAAAGCGAGTTCATGCGACTGCGGGAGGCCTTTAACACGCCCTGCCCGGCTAACCGGCTACGGGTGCAGACGGGTGTGGCCAACTTGATCCGGTACGTGATCGACCAACGCCCGGATATTTCGCTTTCGGCGGCGGCCAAACTACGTTGGCTGATGGATGAGGACCAACAGTGTCTCCGGGGACTGGAGGAACTCAGCCGGCAGTGCGGCTTTTCCGCCAGCCGGCTGCGGGTGCTGTTTGAGCGGGAGTACGGCCAGTCGCCGCAGGCCTACCGGAACAAGCGGCGGATGCGGATCGCCGCGGACCTGCTGTGCAACAGCAATCTCCGCATCAAGGAGATCAGCGAGCGGATCGGCTGCCGCCATGTCACACATTTCTGCGCCCTGTTCCGGAGCGCCTTCCGTATGACGCCCACCCGTTACCAGCGTGAGTTCCGCCAACCCTGACCCTCGTGCGCCTCAGCGAAGGCGGGCCAGAACGGCCTGCCAGCGGTCGGGCTGGTTCTCGTGCACGATAAGCGGTTCAAACCCCAGCCGCCGGTAGGTCACGATGGCCGCCAACCGGAAATCGTCCGTTTGCAGAACGGCGCTCTGCAGACCTTCGGCCCGCATCTGCCGCAAGGCCGCCAGACTGGCCGCCGCCCCGAGATGCCGCCCGGCGTGCGCCGGACAGACCGCCACGTAATGAAGATAGCCGGTATCGTTTCCGAAGTCCTCCCGCCGGTACGCGCTCGCGGTCGCACAGGGCAGGCCATCCGGTGCGCACACGAAGAAGATCCGTTCCGGCCGGTACGAGGGGTTCGCCCGCATTTCACGCTCGAACGCCGCCTCATCAAACCGGTCATCGGCAAAAGCCTCTCGCAGGATCCTGGCCCAGTGCGCCCCATCCCCCTCGCGACTGGTCCGGAGGGAATAGCCGGCGGGTAAATCCATCGTCGGCAGATCGTCAAGACGGGCGCGCCTCATGCAGAGTTGCGGCGTCATTCGCTCAGGGCTGGGTGTCATCATCAATTCCACATGTATAGGCGTTGCGGAAACCTTTCAACATAAATATCCCGCTATTGTGATAATGGCTAGCGCCTCCTGCCGCCTTGCGCGGCAGGGGCGGAAGATTGTGGAGGGAAGCGACCTTCCCTCCACAGTCTGTTCACCCGCGACACAAGGTCGCGGGGGTCCAGTCCCGCTTGACCGCGCGCCCACCCCATGCCACTTTACAGGCGTGTATAGGCTCCTTTCGGCCAGAATGACCGCGGCGGGAACTTTTTGAGACGTGGATATGTCTAACCTTCAGGAACAGAGTCATGAGCGCGAGGTCGAAGAGGCCCGCGTGAACGAGCTCGTGAGGCAGGCCCAGGAAGGCAGCCTGGAGGCGGTCGACGAACTGGTGCGGACCTTTCAGACGCCCATCTTCAATCTGGCGTACCGGATGGTGAACCAGCACGAGGAGGCCGGCGACCTGACTCAGGAGGTATTCGTCAAGGTCTACCGCGCCATCCGGAAGTTCAGGGGCGGCGCCCGGTTCTCAACCTGGCTCTATGCGCTGGCCCTGAACACCTGCCGCAGCCGGCGGCGGCGCCTGCGCCGGATCGGGTTCTTTGAAAAAGTATCGCTGGATGAAACGGGGGACCTCGAAGCCGGGCCCCTGCACCGGGAACCGGCGGACGACGGTGACCCGCCGGACGAGACGGCGGCGAAGCATGAAACCCGCGAAATCGTGGGCCGTGCAATCGCCACGCTCCCGGAGGAGTTCCGGGAAGTCATCGTCATGCGCGATATGCAGGGCCTGAGCTATGAGGAAATCGCCCAGGCAACGGGTTGCGCGGAGGGGACCATCAAATCGCGGCTCTGGCGAGCCCGGGCCAAGGTACGGGATGAGCTTGTGCGGGAAGGATTGATATGCGGTGTGAACGGATAAAAGAGTGGATGGGCGAGCACCTCGACGGGTGCCTCGACGCCGATCGCACACGGGAGATGAATGAGCATCTCACCGGCTGCGACGCCTGCCGCCGTGAGTTGGAAGAACTCCGGCAGACTGTCGCCCTACTCCGGGATATGCCGGCCGTCATGCCGCCCGCCGATCTCATTCCGTCCGTGCACCGGCGCCTCGCCCAACAGCCGGAATCGCCCGTGCTGATTTTCTGGCGTGTGCTCAGCCTGCCGCAGACACGCGTGGCTGCCGCCGCCGCATTGCTGATCATGGCCGGAACCTATGGCTGGCGGACACTGACGGCAGGACACGGCGGCGCAGAGAGTGACCGGGTCACCTCCCGCCAGATGGCCCGTCCCCCGCAAGAGTCCGCTGTCATACAGGTCGCAGAGACTGCTCGCGAAAACCGCTCTGATGAGGTGACTGCCCCTGATGCTAAACGGTCGAAACAGGACGTAAGTGACAGGACGCCCCGGCCGAGCCCGATCCTCGAGAGGCCGGAGGCATCGATGGACGACCTCGGAGTCATCCGCGAAAGTTCTGCACGCGCCTCGGCGCCGACGGTGGCAAACGGGCCTGCCGCCACGAGCCTGAGCCTGCCGCCCCTGGACCAGAAACAGGAGTTGGCGGAAAAAGAAGACAAGCCCTTCTCCAGCCCGGCTCCGGCGGATAAGCTGGTGGAAACAGAACCCCCTGTTCGTGCGGAGGAAGGCGAAGCCAGGGGACGCATCTGGGGTAAAGCAGGTGGACGCGCGGGCGGAAAGCTTGCATCGACACCGGCACGCGCCATCACGGTGGGCGGCGGAGTGGATGCTGACGCGGCACCCGGCGCGGTTGTCCCTGCGACAACCAAGGCCCCCCTGTCAAAAAACCTCGCCGCCGCCGAGTCGCCCAGCCCAAAGGTGGATCGGATCACGAAACCATCGGACGAACGGCTCAACGCTGGAAGATCCGACACATACTCCGACTCCGCCGACGCTCCCGCACCGGAAGCCGCACCCCCGGCGCGAAGGGAACGAGAGATTCTCCTGACCACCCGCGATGCCCGTGCGGCCGGAAAAATCCTGGCACGGTACGCTGTCCACGGAAAAGACCTAAAGGTAAAGAACGACGAGGTGGCAAAGAAGTCGCGAAGTCAGGATGGCGAGGAGGCCCAAAGTGGCAACCGGATCAGCGGATGGGTGCCTGCGGCACGCTACGCGCAACTGATCGCCTCGCTGCAGTCGATCGGAACCATCAAACCGCTCCCGGCAACCTTGGGCTGGGCATCGGGAGGATCCGGGGACGCATCAGAGCTGACAAGCCAAGTCGGCAACGAAAGCGCTGGCGTAGAGTTGATTTTCGTGCAAATCACGCTTGTTCCACCTGCGAAGTAACGCCTGTTTGTCCAAGGGAGGGCGCGCATGATGCGCGCCGCGGACGGCGACACGCCGTCCCTCCCAAAAACCCAAAAACTTTCCGGGAACCTTTTTGATACTTCGGGTGTCAAAGGGAATAGAGGAGAGAAAAGGGACAACCATGAAAGCGTGGCAGACAACGAGACTCGTGATGACGGCCGCCGTGCTATTCGGTTTATCGTCCTTTACCGCCCGCTCCGCCTATCTGGACGAAGGGGACACCGCCTCCGGCCGACCCGAGAGGATATTGCCCCGACCTATCCCGATCCCGCCCCGTGACCGCGATAACCCGCTGCGCCAGATTCTCCGGCGCGTGGATCTCGGCCGACCCTACACCTACGGACGACTGACCGTTTTCCCGCTGGTGCTCCGGGACAACGGTGATCAACCGGACATTCGCACTCTGGATGAAGCCCTGAACCGGGGCTGGATCACCATCCGGGAACAGGAACAGGCCCGGGTTGCGGAAGTGGTCGTCCGCAACGAGTCCAAGTATCCGGTATTCATGATGGGCGGTGAGATCCTCGGCGGCGGCCGCCAGGATCGCATCATCCGGAACGACGTCCTGATCGGCCGGAACCGCGACACGGTTACGGTCCCCGTTTATTGCGTCGAACAGGACCGCTGGCAGGGCACCCGTGAGTCATTCGACCGCGCGCCCTTTCTGGCCGGGCAGTCCATGCGCGGACTGGCCGCGCGCGCAGCCTCTCAGGAAGCCATCTGGACGGAGGTCGATCAGCGGCTCAAACAATCCGGGACCCCGGCCCCCACCCGCAGTTATCAGGCCCTGTACAATGATCGGGACACGGGCCGGCGCATCGACCGGGCGGCAACCCGATTTCGCGCCATCCGGACCCGGCACACCGTCGGATTGGTGATTGCCGATCGTGGCCGCGTCGTCAGTGGGGACCTGTTCGCCGATCCCGAACTCTGTGAACGCCTGTGGGACAAGATAATCCGCTCCCACGTGGCGGATATCGTGATCCAGGACGATGGGCGGCGGGATGAAGAAAGCCTGGCCGGGGGCTCCACCGAAAGTGTCAGGAATTTCCTGCAGGCCCTGTCCCGGGCGGAGCTGGACCGGGAAAGCACACCGGGCGACGGCGAGTCTTTCGCATTAAGAGGCCAGGTGGATGGACATGCCTTGCTCTGGAACGGCGGCCTGATACACGTGGTCGCTTTTCCGGCACCAAGACTGTATTGATTTGATGTGATAAAAGGAGATCAGAACATGAAACGGTTACTGCATGTAGCGATGGTCGTATTATTCGGAATCCAGGCTGAGTCGTTCGGGGCGGGCATGCTGATCCCCAAGGATGAGTCCATCCCGCCGCTGGCGATTGAAAGCCAGCGGGTCGACATCCAGATCAAGGATGGCACGGCCACGGCCCGCATCGAGCAGGTCTTCCGGAACAGTGTCGACCGCAATCTGGAGGCGGTCTATGTCTTCCCCTTACCCGAGAATGCCAGCATTTCCGACTTCGCCCTGTATATCAACGGCAAGCGGACCAGTGGTGAGCTTGTGGAAAAGGACAAGGCACGGCGCACTTACGAGGACATTGTCCGCCGCATGAAGGACCCGGGGTTGCTGGAGCATATCGGCGGGAACCTCTTCCGCGTCAGCGTCTTCCCCGTTCCCGCCAATGGCCTGCAGAAGATTGAACTCGAGTATTCACAGACCCTGGACTTCGAAAGCGGCCTCTACAAGTACGTCTACCCGCTCAAGACCGGCGAACGGGCCTCCCGCACCCTGGCTGATTTCACCGTTTCCGTGCGCCTGAAATCCGGACTCCCGCTCAAGAGCGTCTACTCCCCGTCACACAAGGTCGGCGTTTCGCGCAAGGGCGACCATGAAGCCGTCATCGGGTTTGAGGAGGACAAATCCCTGCTGGATCGGGATTTCGTGCTGTACTACGCCGTCTCGAAGAAGGAGTTCGGCCTGAACCTGCTCACGCACGCGGTCAAGGGAGAGCCGGGCTTCTTCATGATGATGCTGGCCCCTTCCCTCGCCTCGCCGGATGCCGTCATGGCGAAGGATATGACGTTTGTGCTCGACACCTCCGGCAGCATGGCGGGCGGCAAGCTTGAACAGACGCGCAAGGCCCTGGAATACGCCGTGAAAACGTTGCATGCCGGCGACCGCTTCAACGTGATCCGCTTCAGCACCGACATCGAGCCGTTCAGTCCGAAGCTGGTGGAGGTCAACGCCGCCAATCGCGAGGCGGCGCTGGCGTTCATCCGCAGCACGGAGGCGCGCGGCGGAACCGCCATCAACGACGCCCTGGCCGCCGCCCTGGCCCAGAACTATGACAGTAAACGCCCCGCCATCATCCTCTTTCTCACCGACGGCCGGCCGACTATCGGCGAGACGACCCCTGAAACCATCCTGGACAACGTCCGCAAAAACAACCCAACCCACGCCCGCCTCTTCGTGTTCGGAGTCGGCGAGGACGTCAACACCCACCTGCTCGACAAGGCCGCCGGTCAGAATGGCGGCCTTCCCCAATACGTGACGCCCAACGAAGACATCGAGATCAAGGTGTCGAGTCTCGCCGACAAGATGAGCAGCCCCGTGCTGTCCAACGTCCGCGTGGAGGTGGACAAGATGAAGACCTCCAAGATCCACCCCGCCGCCCTGCCGGACCTTTTCAGCGGCGAACAGATCACCATCTTCGGCCGCTACGACGGCAATGGCGATTCCGTCATCCGCCTGACCGGCGACGTGAACGGCAAGAGGCAGGAATTCGTTTATGAGGGCACCTTCCCCGCCGTACAGTCCGACAACACCTTCATCTCGTCACTGTGGGCCACACGCCGGGTCGGCTTTCTGCTCGATGAAATCCGGCTCAGGGGCGAAAATGCGGAGCTCAAGGATGAAGTCATCCACCTAAGCCGTGACTTCGGCATCATGACGCCCTACACCTCCTTCCTGGTTCTCGAAGACGACAAGGCCTACACACAACATGGTATCGGCCGCATGGGGTCAGGCGGCGGGAAGCCGGCCACAAAGTCCGATGGATTTCTCGACAGTCCCACCCGTGAATCGTCCTCGCGCATGGTCCCTGTATTCTCCGCAGATAGCCTGAGTGCCGCGAAAATGCCCGGCAATGTACCGGCGGATCGCGCAACCAGAAGCGAACGCGGGGCCGCGTATCACAGCGGCTTCTCGATTGGCGGCGGGGCCGACTCCGACACCTCGGAAATGAAAGAAGAGTCCGGCTCACGGGCCGTTAAGATGAGCAAGAGGATTCAGGCGTACAAAGGGCTGGAAACCGCTGCGTCTGAAATGGCCGCCGTCAAACATGTGGGCCGGAAAGTGTTCACGCTGGTTGAGGGCCGATGGATCGACACCGCCTTCAAGAGCACGCTGAAGATCACCACCGTCACGTTCGGCAGTGAGGAATACTTCAAACTGCTCAAGGACAAACCCGACCTGAAGGATATTCTGGCCCTGGGCACCAAGGTGACCGTCGTCCTTGAGGACGGCACCGCCCTGGTGGTGGAATAACAGGGAAGAAGACGGACGGCGACACGCCGTCCCTCCCAAATCACGAAAAATACTGGAAGGAAATATGACCATGAAACGCAAATTACTCTCCCTTATTCTCACCTGCTCACTGGGCCTGATGAACAACCCCGCCCCGATCCTGGCGGCAAATCCCCAACCCGCCGCCAAGGGCGGACCCGCCAGGAGCGAGGATCTCGGCGGCGCCGAGCGGTTTGCCGCCTATGTGAGCACGGACAAGCCCATCTATCGCGACAACGAGCGGCTCTATGGCCGGTGCATCATCCTCACGGCGGATTCGCACACGCCGCTCAGCCAACCGCAACCGCCGCTGTTCTTTGAAATCACCGGACCCAAGGGCGACCGCGTTGCCTCCGGACTCGCCCCGGTCCAGGACAGCGTCGGCGGCCTGTACTGGGACATCCCGGACGGTCAGGCCGGGGGTGAGTATTTGCTCACGGTAACCTGCCCGCAACTCGGCCTGGCACCGGCCGTGCGCAAGTTTGATATCCGCGACTTCCGTGCCCCGCGCCTCAAGACCCAGATCAAGTTCCTGCGCGACGGCTATGGGCCCGGTGATACCGTGACCGCCACACTGGAAGCACTCCGCGCCGAGGGCGGCGTGCCGGAACATGCCCGGGTTAAAATCTCCGCCCGAGTGGACGGCACCGAAGTCCATACCGCCACCGGCGAAGTTGACGAGCGCGGGCACTGCACCGCCGTGTTCAAACTGCCCAAAAAGATCGATCGCGGGGAAGGCTCTCTCGCCTTCGTCGTGGAGGATGGCGGCGTGGTGGAAACCGCCAGCAAGACGATCCCGATCCTGCTCCAGACCCTTGACCTGTCCCTCTATCCCGAAGGGGGCGACCTGGTTGCCGGGCTGCCCTGCCGCGTCTATGTCGAAGGCAGGACCCCCGCCGGCAAGCCGGCGGATATGAGCGGCGTGATTGAAGACGACAAAGGGAAGCAGGTTGCGACCTTCCGCACCGAGCACGAGGGCCGCGGCCGGTTCATCATCACCCCGAAACAAGGCATGACTTACCGCCTCAAGCTCCTTGAACCCTCCGGCATCGCCAAAATCTGGCCCCTGCCCGTCGTCCGCGATATCGGCACCGTCATCCGCACCACCGCCGACGTTTATCCGCGGGGCGAACCCATCGTCCTACGCGTACTGACCACGGAACCGGGCCCCTTCACCGTGACTTTGCGCAAGTTTGAAAACGAACTGGCGTCACTCAAAATCCGCGGGGCCGACCAGGCCGGCGAGGAAGCCACGGCGACCGTCACCCTCACACCGTCCGCCCGACGCGACGGCGTGCTGATGGCCACCGTCTGGAACAGCAAAAACGAACCGGTCGCCGAACGGCTGATCTTCCGGGAACCGGCCAATAGCGTCCAGGTGCGGGTCGCGGCCAACCGGCCGCGATACGTCCCGGGCGGGCCGGTGAGCATCACCGTCACCACGACGGACGAACATGGCGAACCGCTGAGCGCGGTGGTCGGTTTAACCATCACCGATGACAGCGTTCTGGAAATGATCGAGAAGCGCGAACAGGCGCCCCGTCTGCCGGTAATGGTCTATCTTGAGAGCGATGTCCGCGATCTGGCCGACGCCCACGTCTACCTCGACCGCAACAACCCCAAGGCGCCGCGGGCGGTCGATCTGCTGCTCGGCACCCAGGGCTGGCGCCGGTTCGCCCTGGTCAACCTGGCCAAGTTTCTGGAAGAGAATGGCGATGCGGGCCGCCGTGCCCTGGCCATGCGATCTGCCGTGCCAGCGTGGGAAAACGAAGGCCGTTTGGATGAAAGCGAAGCCAAACACGGGGCATGGCGCGGAGCCATACGTCCAGGGAGTCTCGCCAAACGACCACCAGAGGAACTTGGCATGGTCGTGAACTGCCCCGTCCCGTCCAACAAACCGATGCCCGGGCGCGTGGCCAACGCCGAAGAACCGGCGCCGGTTATTGAAGGATTGGACAAAAAACTCAAGGACCAGCGTCAGCGAATCCCTCCAAAGGACGATGCTGTCGGGGGTGGGCGCGGTAAACTCAGGGGGCAAGCCGCGGAAATGGATAGGGAGGGATGGGAGTTTTCCCGTCTTGAGGCTTGGGTGACTGTGCGCGAATACGCCCATCCGGCGCGACCCGGCCGTCAACCGAATGAGCGCGTGGACTTCACGGAAACCCTGTTTTGGAATGCCGGGGTCAAGACTGACGCCAAGACCGGACAGGCCACCTTCAACTTCGCCCTCAATGATGCGGTCAGCAGTTTCCGGATCAACGCCGATGCGTTCATGAGCGGTGCGGTCGGCAGCGGCACCGGACTGGTTGAATCCGTGCAGCCCTTCTACGTTGAACCCAAACTACCGCTGGAAGTGACCATGGGTGACCGGATTCAGCTGCCGCTCGGCCTGGTCAACGGCACCGCGGACACCCTCGACAACGTGACCCTGAAGGTCACCGCCGCCAAGGGCATCATGGCGGGCGGGCTCGTCCCCTTCAATCTCAAGGCCGACAGCCGTGTCCGCCGTCTCGTTGAACTGGCCGTCGGCGACATCGCCGGCGAGGGCGACTTTGTCGTTGAAGCCAGCGGCGGCGCGTACTCGGACCTTGTCACTCGGAAGCTGCGCGTGGTCCCGCGCGGCTTCCCAGTAACCGTCGCCCGGGGCGGCATGCTGGCCCCGGACAGTGCCCTCACCTTCAAAATCAATGTCCCCGCCAATCGGGTGCCCGGCAGTGTCCGCAGTGACATCGCCATCTACCCCACTCCCATGGCCAACCTCACCAAAGCCCTCGAACGCCTGCTTCAGGAACCCTGCGGCTGTTTCGAGCAGACATCATCCACCACCTATCCGGTGATCATGGTGCAGCAGTATTTTACGTCGCACCAAGGGGTGGACCCCAAACTAGCGGAACGCGGCAGCGACCTGCTGAAAAAAGGCTACGAGCGGCTCACGGGGTTCGAGTGCAAGCAAAAGGGCTACGAATGGTTTGGCCAGGACCCCGGACATGAGACCCTGACGGCTTATGGCCTTCTCGAGTTCACCGATATGGCGCGGGTTCACGCCGTGGACAGCGGCATGCTGCAACGCACCCGCCAGTGGCTGCTGGCGGCGAGGGATGGCAAGGGAGGGTTCAAGCGGGAACGCCGGGCGCTCCACACCTGGATCGAGGACAAGGACTGCTCCAACGCTTACATCACCTGGGCGCTGCTCATGGCCGGAGAACCGGCCGCATCACTCCGCCCGGAAATCGACACCGTGAAGGCGGCGGCCAGGAAGAGCGAGAACAGTTACGTGATCGCCATCGGCGCCAACGTGGCGCTGGCGGACAAGGATACGGACAGCGCCAAAGTGCTGCTTGACCGACTGGCCGCGAAGCAGACCAAGGAGGGGTTTGTGGCGGGAGGCACCACCACCATCGTGGGCAGCGGCGGGATCGCCCTGCAGGTGGAAACCACGGCCTACGCTTTGCTGGCCTGGCTTCAGGATAAGTCCTGTGTCGGCAACGTCGAACCGGCCTTGAAATGGCTGGCCGATGTTTGCGAAGGCGGCCGTTACGGTTCCACCCAGGCGACCGTGCTTGCCCTGCGCGCCATCGTCGCCTACGACCAGTCCCGCTCCACACCCAAGGCACCCGGCAGCTTGCAGCTCACCGTCGACGGGCGCCAGGCCGGCAGCACGGTCAAGATCGGGCCCGAGACCACCGGTGCCATCCTCCTTACCGACATTGCCGAACTCCTCGAACCCGGCGAGCATACGATTGAAATCCGCATGAACGGCGGGTCCGAGATGCCCTGCTCCATGACGGTGCAATACCATGATGACAAGCCGGCCTCCAGCGACCGGTGCAAAGTCGGCGTCACGGTCAAACTGGCGGCGGAGAAGGTGGCGGAAGGCAAGCTCACTGAGGCAACCGTGACCGTGATCAACCGGGCGGAGGACGAGATTATCCCGACGCCGGTGGCGATCATCGGCATTCCGGGCGGGCTGGAGGTCCGGCATGATCAGCTCAAGGAACTGGTAAAAAGCGGGAAGATCGCCGCCTATGAAGTCCTGGGCCGTCAGGTTGTGCTCTACTGGCGGTCACTCAAGGCGCAGGAAAAAGTGCAGCTGCCGCTGAGCCTGGTCGCCGCGATTCCCGGCACCTATACCGGTCCCGCGAGCCGCGCCTATCTCTACTACACCGACGAGTTCAAGACCTGGGCCGCCCCGCTGCGCATCACCATCACCCCCACCGGGGAGTAAACGAGTTTCAGGCAAACGCGGCGGCGAGCGTGCGAGCCGTCGCGACCGAAGATCTGGTGTTGGGTGTCATGTGTTAAGTTCACTCCGTTGATAACTTATAGAATCGGCTCGGCGCGTTCGTTTCCGCAGATAGGACTGCGTTCGTCCCGTACAGAGGCCCGGAAACTTGATCCCAGACTGTTTGACGGAGATCGTCGGCGGCATAGATGTACATAGGCTTATCCGTGCGGGCCCAGTTGAAAGACAAGATGCCCGATGTGAGAGAGAAATGCCCGACAGTCGGCGGCGGCGTACCAAAGATGAACCACCAGACGCCGCTCGACCATGCTGAGAACTCGGTTCGCGTGTCCTGCGAGCGGATCCGCCAATAGTAAACTGTGTTGGTCACGAGGTTGCCATTACCGGACAGTGAGCCCAGTTCGCGGGAAAGGGTCCAGTCGGCGCTGGTGACGACACCCGGCGAAGGTATGGTTGCATCGTTCACCTCCGGCGACGCGAAGGTGTTCGTATTGTCAATCTGCACATGGTAGCGGTAAACCGAGTCGCCGGCATCGACATCCGAGGCCGGGAACCACGTGAGCAAGGTGCTGCGGCCCACGATCGCTCCGGGTGGCGGCCCCGCAATCACCACGGCCGCCGGGGGGTTGAATGTCTGGTTGACATAGAACGACGAGACCGTGGACCACGCGCCGGTATAGACACCGTCAAAAGCCCGGCATCGCCACCAGTATTGGCGTTGGTTGGCAAGATCCGGATTGATCTCCCACGAAGTCGTGTCCAACCCGCCGGATACGATGGGCACTTGGGCGATCACGTTGGTGAGGTCCGCCGTATCAAAGACTTCAAAGCGGTAGGTCAACGGATCGTTCTGCGCATCCACCGCATTGCTCACCACGAGGAACGGCCGAAGCAGCGCGGAGTTCCCGAGGTTCTCGGGTAAGATAAGCGTGGGCGGTCCCGGCGCTCGGTCGCCGATGCCGACATTGTCGAATCCGAAATTCAGGGTCGGCGCGGTTCCATTGTAGGAGTACACCAAAAACCGGAAACGAACACCCGGTTGCCTGTAGCCGGCAATGGACACCTGGATGCGCGTCCAGTCGGAGACCGCACCCGAGTACCCATCGACCGCCCATGGGGTTCCCCATGTCAGGCCGCCATCCGTGGACAACTGCGCGCCTAACCAGCTGCGCCCTCCCACGTCCCAGCGCGCCCAGAAGGTCAGCTGCGGGTCCAGCATTTGTGAGAGATCCAGCGAGCCTTTCAGTTCCATCACGTAGCGGGAATTGGGGGCGAGCTGATACACGGTGTCGCCGGCAGCATTCGTTCCCACCACCGGGCTCAGGTTGGTGACACTCGTCATCCACGTGCTGGTCCCCTCCAGCCATCGATTCAGCCCTCTTTCGAGGTTGTCAAAAAACGGCGCACTGAGCACCGCCGTATTCTCCTCGAGCCAGATATCATCCAGCTGCCAGCCGTCTTCAACGCCTACTCCGTCTGTCTGCAATCGGAAACGGACGCGCAGATTGGCCTGATTCTTCCACTCGGAGAGGTCTATTACCCGCTCGGTCCAGTTGGACGTGACGCCCATACCGATACCGTACACCGCAGTCCACCCGCCGCCATCGGAGGAAACCTCGACCCATCCCCAGTCGCCTTGAGCCAGACGATAGTGTTCACGGAAATGCAGCAGCGGCCAGTTCACCCCGGTCATCCGGATGGATGTGTTGATCCAGGAATTGCTGTTGTTGCCATAGACCCCGCCCGGCGAGTCGCTTAGACAGGTGACCCCGCCATTGGTCTCGACACCCCAGCTTCCAACGCTGTCCCATTGCTCGAGATTCGTGGCCGACTCTGTGAAGTTGGACCACGCGATCGCCCTCGTCGTTCCAGAGAGAACCCCGGCGCTGCGGACGTATGTGTCGTTCTGGTCTACCATATAGACTGCGTAGTAGTACGTCGCCCCGCGCACGAGGCCGGTATCTACAAAGTTCGTCACGGACTCCGCCGACGGCTGCGCGATGCGCAGATCGTTGATGTCCACCGTGCCGTCCGATGAGCGGTACACCTCATACCGTTGGAACGCACCGCCCAGCGCCGTGGGGGCCCACTGAATGTTGATGGTGGTCAGGTCCGGAATGGTCGCGGTCAGAACGGGCGGTCCCGGCTCATCCTGCACGCTGACCTTGTCGAGGGACCAATTGAGGGCGGGGATGGTTCCGTTGTAGCTGTACACCTGCCACCGGATCCGCACGCTCGGTTGCCGGTAATCCTTCAGGCTGATCTGGACCCGTTGCCAGTCCGACACCATGCCGCCCCAGCCGTCCACGCTCCACAATGGCGTCCAGGTCAGCCCCTGGTTTACCGAGACGGACACGTTGTAGGACGACCGCCCCCCGACCTCCCACTTCGCCCAGAACGTCAGTTGCGGCGACACCGTCCCCGCCAGGTTCAGCGACTTCTCCAACTGGACCTCGTACTCCGTATT
>CAMBRF010000014.1 GCA_945870225.1 PVC group bacterium
AGTATCCTTGAGACGGAGATAAATGGGGAATTCATCCGCGATGCGGAGGGAAATCCCATGCAGATGGTTTTCATTGTTCGCGACATAGCCGCGCGCAAGATGGAGGAGCTCTGTCGCGAGATGAGTGCCGAGGTTTTGCAGATCCTCAATGAGCAGGCATCCTTGCCGGATTCCATCCAGCGCATTATTCACATGATAAAGACCCGGACCGGGGTGGATGCCGTGGGCATCCGCCTGCAGAACGGCGATGATTTTCCTTATTTTACCCAGGATGGCTTTTCCAAGGATTTCCTGCTGACGGAAAATACGCTGATCGAGGTGGGGAAAGAGGGTGGAGTCTGTCGCGATAGCCAGGGCCATATCAGTCTGGAATGTACCTGCGGACTGGTGATCTCCGGGAAAACCGATCCTGCCAGCCCGTTTTGCACGCGCGCGGGGAGTTTTTGGACGAACGATTCGTTCCCGCTGCTCGATCTTCCCGCCGATCAGGACCCCCGGCGTCATCCCCGCAACCAATGCATCCATCAGGGGTACGCCTCTGTGGCGCTCGTGCCCATCCGGACCCGGAAAGGGATCGTCGGCCTGCTGCAGCTTAACGACCGCCGGAAAGGGTGCTTCTCCCGCGTACAGATTGAGGAACTGGAAGGTCTTGCTGCGCATATCAGCGAGGCGCTTATGCGCAAGCAGACAGAGGATCAGGTCCGTTCGTTGCTGGCGGAAAGCAATCGTGCCCGATTGACCCTGCTGGGCATTCTTGAGGACGAGAGCCGCGCCAAGACCAATCTGACGCGGTTGATGGCCGCCATTGAGCATTCTTCCGAGGTTGTTTTCATCACCGATGTGCAGGGGACGATTCAATATGTTAATCCCGCCTTCGAGGCGGTCACGGGCTATACGCATGACGAGGCCATTGGCCAGAACCCTCGCATTCTAAAGAGCGGGCAGCAGGACGACGCGTTCTATCGCAAGATGTGGGAAACCCTGTGTGGTGGTCACACCTGGAAGGGGCGTTTTGTCAACCGGAGGAAGAATGGCTCACTCTACACGGAGGATGCCACCATCTCCCCGGTTCTCGACGAGGCCGGCGCCATTTCGAACTATGTCGCGGTCAAGCGTGACATTACCGATGAATTGCACCAGCAGTCCCTGCTTATGCAGGCGCAGAAGATGGAGTCGGTGGGCCGCCTGGCCGGGGGTGTGGCGCATGACTTCAACAACCTGCTGATGGGCATTATGGGGTATGCCGAGCTATGCCGGACGGGATTGCCGCCAGACCATCCGATCCAGGGTCATCTGGATGAGATCACCCAAATTTCTCAACGTTCAGCCGACCTGACCCGGCAGCTTCTGGCTTTCGCCCGTAAGCAGATTATTAGCCCCAAGGTTCTGGATTTGAACGAGGCCGTATCCTCCATGCTTAAGCTGATGCGGCGTTTGATCGGTGAGCAGATCACACTGTCATGGAAGCCGTTCGCCAACCTGTGGCCCGTCAAGATCGATCCGTCGCAGCTCGATCAGATTCTGGCCAACCTTTGCGTCAATGCCCGGGATGCCATGACGGGTGGCGGCCGTATCGCCATTGAGACCGCTCCGATAACCCTGGACCCGGATTTCTGTGTTGAGCACCCGGGATTCGTTCCCGGAGAATATGTCATGCTCACCGTCAGCGACGATGGGAGCGGGATGTCCCAGGAGGTGCTCGCCCAGATCTTCGAGCCGTTCTTTACGACCAAAGGGGTGGGCCGGGGAACAGGACTTGGGCTGGCGACGGTTTACGGTATTGTGAAGCAGAACAAAGGATACATTGACGTCGCCAGTGAACCCGGGAAGGGGACAACGTTCAAAATATATCTTCCGCGGGCGGAGGGGGTTGTCGCAAAGGAGGCGGTTCAGAGCCCGGTTGAGGCGGACCGCAGGCCGGTGGAGACGATCCTGCTGACGGAGGATGAAAAATCATTGCGGGTAACATGCGGTATTTTTCTTGAAAAACTCGGGTACAAGGTCCTGGTGGCCGATTCCCCGGCGGCGGCCCTTGAGATCGTGGCCCGGCATCCGGGAGATCTTCATTTGCTGTTGACCGACGTGATCATGCCGGGCATGAGTGGCTGGGATCTGGCGCAGAAGATCCGCGCGCTGAAGCCCGGTCTCGCTGTTCTGTATATGTCAGGTTATACAGCGGATGCGCTTGCCAACCAGGGGGGCGTGATCGAGGGGAATCATTTTATTCAAAAGCCTTTCTCTCGAGACGATCTGGCCGTCAAGGTTCGCGAGGTATTGGAAAAAGGGTAAGGTGGACACGCCACCTGCCGGCTTGTCCACGCCACCTGCCGGCTCGTCCACGCCATCTGCCGGCTTGTCCGGCAGGAGCGGGAGATTGATCGGGCAAGACGTGCTTTGCCCGTCCCATCTCCCGCTCCCGTGACGCAAGGTCACGGGGGGCGCGTCTCATCACAGTGATGGTCACGGGGGGCGTGAGCCATCATTACAGTGGCTGGCAAGATGACGATGCTTGCTCCTTCCCCCCTTCGCATGGCACAATGATTCCCCGAAAGCAGGCGGAATCATGGGCGAGATTGAAACCAGCGTTATCATTCCCATTCCCAAGATCGCCGGGATCGACCTCAGCATCACGAATGACGTGGTGCTGGTGTGGATGGCCGGGTTGCTGACGTTGCTGGTCCTTCTTCCGGTTTGCCGGCGGCAGTCCCCGATCGCCCGCGGGTTTTATCAGAACCTGATGGAAGGGCTCATTGAGTTTGTGGAACGCGAGGTCGTGGCGGAGGGGTTGGGCTCGGCGGGGCGGATCTGGGCTCCGTTCCTGTTGACGATGTTCTTTTTCATCCTGTGCGCAAATCTGCTGGGGCTGGTTCCCGTGCCAAGCGTATTTCATGCGGTAACGGCGAACATCAATGTGACCGCCGCGCTGGCCCTGATTGTTTTTATTCTGACGGTCAGTTTGAAAATCCGCCGCCAGGGAGTGCTCGGGCTGTTGCGCGGGTTTATGCCCCAGGGGGTGCCCTGGTGGATGGCCTTTCTCGTGGTGCCGATTGAGGTGCTGAGCTGGCTGGCCCGGCCTTTGTCGCTGGCGGTGCGCTTATTCGCCAACATGATGGCAGGGCATGCGTTGATTTTTGTGTTTATCGGCATGGCCATGGGATCGGCGTGGCTGCTCAAGGCCCTGCCGCTGGTTGGCGCGATCGTGATGGATGTGTTTGAGTTGTTTGTGGCGTTCGTCCAGGCGTTCATCTTTACGATGCTCGCCGGAATCTATATCAAGGATGCCATCGAGGAAGAGGCTCATTAAGAAAGGATGCACCTATGACACCACAGGGTTTCGCTTGGTTGGGCGCCGGGATCGGTATTGGACTGGCCGCCCTCGGGACGGGAATCGGGATTGGCATACTGGTGGGCAAGACCGTTGAGGCGGTGGCGCGCCAGCCGGAAATGCGGGGGACCCTTCAGCGCTTGATGATTCTGGGTATCGCCTTCGTCGAGGCGCTGTGTCTCTACGCGCTGGTGATCTCCATCATGTTGATCGGCAAGGGAGTGGAATAAGATGCAACTCGGGCTGGATGTGCGCTTGCTGGTATGGACGCTGATTACGTTCGGCGGACTGGTGGCCATACTGGCCAAGTTTGCCTTCAAGCCGTTGCAGCGCCTGCTGGAGGAACGCGAAAAGAGCATCCGGGATTCGCTCGCCGACGCACAGCGGGTGCGGGATGAGGCGGAGGGAATCCGGCGTGAGGGACAGGCGCATCTTCAGGAGTCGAAAGAGGCGGCGCGAAAACTGATCGAGGAGAGCCGCCGGGTGGTGGCTGATCTGCAGGCGGAGGGCCGGAAACAGGCACGGGTGGAGGCGGACGCCACGATTCAACGGGCGCGCGCTGAAATCGAGCAGGAAGTGCGCAAGAGTGTCGATGAACTGCGCGGCACCGTGGCCAGCCTCTCCATCAAAGTGGCCCGGGATGTCATCAAGGAAAACCTTGATCCGGCCCGGCACGAGGCCCTGGTGGATGAGTATATGCAGCAATTGAAGACTGAGCATGGAAAACCGACCGCCTGACATCAGCGCCTACGCGGCGTCGCTCCATGACTTGGGGCGCGCGGCGGGGAACGTGCCGGCACTGGAAAGCGAAGTGTCCGGCGTGCTTGACCTTCTGGACAGGAGGCCCGAAATTTGCGAGTTTCTGGCCAATCCGCTGGTCGCGAACGAGGGCAAAGTGTCGGCCCTGGATACTTTGCTGAAGGGGAAAATAAGCCCGGTGCTGCGGCATGTTCTGCTGATCCTGATGGAGCAGGGGCACTGGGGGCATCTGCGGGCGATTGCGGCCTCTTTTGCCGAGATGGCCGGAACGCGCGCTGAGCAGTCGGAGGGAGAGCTGATTTCAGCGGTACCCCTGTCCGCCGGCAAGATTGAAGAACTTGAGGCGGCGATGAGCGCCCGTTTGAAGCGGGTGGTAAAGTTTCATGTGCGGGTGGATCCAGGTGTGATCGGCGGAGTCTCGGCACGGGTGGGGGATGTCATCATCGATGGGACGGTGTCCCGTCGTTTGGAACAATTGCAGGAGGCGTTGGCAAAGCTATGAATCGACGGTTCAAAGTCTGGTACGTGATTGCCCTGTCAGCGGTGCTGGCCATGGGGGGAATGAGTTGGTGGGTGTCCTCGGTTGCCCAGGCGGCGTCGAAGGCGACGCTGGATCCGGATCCCCAGGCAGCGGTCATTGCCCGGCAGTTTTCACGGACCATGCCCCGGATTCATTTGTCGCACCAGCCCCTGAACGAGAGCCTGGCGACGAATGCGGTGAATTTATTTTTGTCGACACTGGATTATGACCGTACGTTTTTCACGGCGGACGATATCAACGAGTTCCGGAAGGAGGCCGAATTTCAGGCGGTAGCCCTGCAGAAGGGTGAGGTCGCCTTCGCGTTCCGGGTGTTTGAGCGGTTTAAGGAACGGGTCCGGAACCGGGTGCAGTATGTGAACACGCTTCTGGATCGGGGGTTTGATCTGACCATCAAGGAATCCTATGTCTGGAAGCGCAAGGAAGCGGCCTGGGCGGCGGATGAGGCGGCTTGGAATGACCTGTGGCGCCAGAAGGTGAAGAACGAGTACGTGGCACGGGTGGTCTCCCGCCGTTTGACGGAGGAGGAACGGACCAATGCCGTCAGTGGCGTGGCGCATTCCAACGTGGTGGCGGACGTGACCCAGCAGGCCCCGGTGGCGGTGCTGAAGCCTGAGGGCACGAACGGACTTGAAAAAGCGACAGAGGGTGAGGCCCTTCCCGAAGCCCTGCTCTCGCCCGAGGAATTTATCAGGAAACGATACGCGCAATACCTGACTGTGCTGGATGACAGTGATGCCGACTTTGTCCTGCAACGGTATTTCTCGGCCTTTTCGCAGGCGTATGATCCTCATTCCGAGTACATGACCCCGAGCTCCACTGAGGATTTCGACATCGGGATGAAACTTTCCCTGGTGGGCATTGGCGCCCTGCTGGCAAGCGAGGATGGCGCGGCCCGGATCGAAAGACTCATTCCCGGCGGTCCGGCGGAGCGGGATGGCCGGTTAAAGGCGGGGGACAAGATCATCGCTGTGGCGCAGGGGGACAAGGCTCCGGTGGATATCCTTCATTGGCCGCTTTACAAGGCGGTCCGTCTGATTCGCGGCGAAAAAGGGACCCGAGTGGTGCTCAGCGTGATCCCGGCCGCCGCCATTTCGGGCGGGCGGGTGGTCAAGATCGACATTATCCGTGATGAAGTGAAGCTCGAGGAACAGGAAGCCAAGGGCGATGTGACGCCGGTCGCCGGATCGAACGGCACGACGAATCTGATCGGGGTGATCCGTCTGCCCGCCTTCTATGCTGACATGCGGAACCGTATCAACGGTGCGAGCGAGTACAAGAGCTCCACCCGCGATGTGGAGCGTCTGGTGATCGACATGAAAGCGAAGGGCGTTCAGGGCATCATTCTTGATCTTAGAAGTAACGGGGGCGGGTCGCTGGCCGAGGCGGTGGAGATGACCGGGCTGTTTCTGCGGGCCGGGCCGGTGGTGCAGGTGAGGGAGAGCCGGGGGATCCAGGTGCTCAGTGATCCGGACCCGGGCGTGTTGTACCAGGGACCGATGGTGGTACTGGTCAACCGGCAGAGCGCTTCGGCTTCTGAAATTCTGGCCGCCGCGCTGCAGGATTATGGGCGCGTGGTGGTGGTGGGTGATTCCAAGACGCATGGCAAGGGAACGGTCCAGTCGTGGCAGAATCTGGATGAACGCAACCCCCGGCTGGGCTCGCTGAAGGTCACCACGCATAGTTTCTACCGGGTGGCGGGCGGTTCGACACAGCTTAAGGGTGTTGTTCCCGATATTATCATTCCCTCCGTTCTGGACGTGATCGAGATCGGTGAGGAATTTCTTCCCAATGCCATGGGATGGACGGTGGTGAATATGGCCCAGTATCGTCCGGTGGCTGATCTCAGCCCGTGGATCGGAGGACTCCGTCAGGCTTCCGAGGGGCGTCGGGCGAAGGATTCCCGTTTCGCTGCGCAGGCGACGATAATCCGGCGGATCAAGAACCGGATGGACTCGCAGGAGATTTCGTTGAATCTCGAGGATCGGCTGGCTTTGGCGCGGGAGGAAAAGGGAATGGAGAAACTGCAGGCCGAGGCCATGGGCGAGGAGGGATTCGCGGAGGATGCCCCGAAGAAGAGCAAGGAGAACGATGTCGTGCTCAGTGAAACCGAGCGCATCATGAATGATCTGATAGCGTTAAGCGTGAAGAAGGAGCGGCTGAAGAATGCAAATTGATTTTTGGAAGATGCACGGGGCGGGCAATGATTTCATTCTGGTCGATGATAGACGGTTGACCTTTCCTTCGAAGGACAAGGACTGGCTGGCCCGGATTGCCGGCCGGCGTACAGGGGTGGGGAGCGAGGGGATCATCCTGATTCAACCTGCCGCCGCCGCCCATTTCACGATGCGGTTTTTCAATCCTGATGGCAGCGAAGTGGATATGTGCGGCAATGGGGCGCGGTGTGTGGCGCGGCTGGCACACGATATCGGCGCCGCGCCGGCCCGGATGAAGTTCGAGACCGGGGCGGGCCTGATCGAGGCGGAACTGGTGGGGGAGCGGGTCCGGCTGGGAATGACCCTGCCGAAGGATTGGCGCCTGAACCAACGGCTCGACCTTCCCGGAGGGGCCCGATCCTATGGGTTTGTCAACAGCGGGGTTCCCCATGTGGTGATGGAGGCCGCACCGCTGGATAAGGTTGACGTGGCCAGCCTGGGTGCGGCGATCCGGTATCATCAGGATTTTGCGCCGAAGGGAACCAACGCCAACTTTGTCGAGGTCACGGGGCCCCGTTCGTTGCGGATTCGAACCTATGAACGCGGTGTGGAAGCGGAGACTCTGGCGTGTGGAACCGGCATGGTAGCGGCCGGGCTGGTGGCCGGGCGCATGGGATGGGTGAAGCCCCCGGTCGAGATCACCTGTGCCAGTGGCGATGTGATCGAGGTGAACTATACGCTGACGGCCGACGGGGCGGAAAAGGTGACCCTGCTGGGTCCGGCGGCGCATGTGTTCAAGGGTGTGTTGGAGTACACGAAGTAGGCGGGCGGGGCGGTCATGAAAATCGCCACGTTCAATGTCAACTCCATCCGCTCCAGGATGCCCATATTGCTCGACTGGCTGGCGGCGAACCAGCCGGATGTACTGGGCATCCAGGAGACCAAGGTGGTGGATGCCGATTTCCCTCTGGAGGCCATTCAGGAGGCCGGCTATTTTGCGGTTTACCGGGGCGAAAAAAGTTACAACGGGGTCGCTCTTCTTTCCCGAACCCGGCTGGAGCAGGTCCGTTTCGGTCTGGATGATGGCGGACCGTCGGATGAAACCCGGTTGGTTGCCGCCAAAATCGGGTCCGTGCATGTGGTGAATACCTATGTGCCCCAGGGGCGGGATATCGAGCACCCCATGTACCGTTACAAGCTGGACTGGTTCGAACGGTTGCGTGGGTATTTCGAGCGGCATTATACGACCAGGCAGGACGTTGTCTGGATCGGGGACTTGAATATCGCCCCGGAGGCGCGGGATATCCACAATGCCGAGCGGCAGTCCCAGCATGTGTGTTATCACGCCGACGTGCGCAAGGCGTTTGCGCACACGGTGGCGTGGGGGTTTGTGGATGTTTTCAGAAAGCACCATCCCGAGCCGGGTCAGTATTCGTTCTTTGACTACCGTCAGAGGGAAGCGGTGCGGCTGAACCAGGGGTGGCGCGTGGATCACATTCTGGCAACGCCTTCGCTGGCGGCCCGATCGGTCGACGCCGCCATCGACATGAAGCCTAGACTGGCCGAAAAACCGTCAGACCACACGGTTGTGATGGCTGAGTTTTAAGCGTCATCGGCCTTTGTGAGTTTCAGGATCACGGTGCGGTTTAATTTTCGGCTTTCAGCCGTCGTGTTCGGGTAGGGCGGATTGGCCTCACCGGCCGAGGTGACTTTCAAGATGTCGGTCGGCAGCCCGCACTGTTTGGAGAGATAGTCTGCCACCACCTTGGCGCGCGAGAGCCCCAATTCGTGGTTGCCGGCGTAGGGCCGCCCGGAACTGACGGGCGCGGCGTCCGTATGGCCGACCACTTCGATTCGGATCTGTTTGCTTGACGGGGTCAGGGTGCTGGCAATGCGCCGCAAATCCTGACATGCCGCGCCGGTCATTTCGGTGCCTCGGGCAAAAACTCCGTAATTGAACCGGATGCTTAGGGTGTTTCCGCTTTGGGTCGTTTTGAACCCCTTGCCTTCCAGTACCGGCCAGAGGGGCGCCGCCTTGGATGGGGGTTCGACCCGGGGCGGAGTGACCGTCGGGGCAGGGGGCGGTATCGCCTCGATGGCGGTATCGGCTGGCACTTCCTGTTGGGCGATGGCGCCGGCAGGGCTCTGGTGCGACGAGCAGGAATGTCCGGTAAAGAAGGCCAGGCCCGCTGTGACGATTACCACTAGAAAGATCACGGCCATGATAGGGGCCCGGGAGCGCGGGGGACCGTTCTCCTCGATGGCTCCCAGCCTGTTCATCGCGCCGCCGGTTACCGCGAGGGACTTGCGTGCCCACTCCCGTTCGGCCGCCGCGAAGCGTGCGGCATCCGCCTTGCGTAGTTGGTTTTCCTTCGCCATCTGATCGTGCGCGGCCATCAGTTCTTTTTCAAGCTCCTTGACCCGGGTTTGCGCAAGGTCGCGCTCGGTGGTGGTCTGGTTGATCGCCTGCAGGTTGACCGGCTCGATGGCATCGGCCGACTTGCTGACGATGGTGTCCAGAAGGCGTTCCTCAGCTGAAGGGACCGGGGCGGGAGCAGGAATTTTAATCGTGACCGGACTGGATGAACCTGCCGGGGTGCTGTTGCCGGCAAAGAAAGGATCGGATTCAAATGGGTCGAATAAATCATCGGGGGTGTCGGCTTTTTCTGGATCAGGGGTGACCTCTGGAGCCGGGGTGACCTCATCCCGGTCTTCCGGGCCGGGGTCAGGCTGGCTCCAGGTTTCGGCATGAGCTGAGGTATCCGTTTCTTGAGGGGGAATTTCTTCGGGCATGGTCGTCATAGTCTCCAACTGGGCAGTGTCAAAGTCGGTTGCATCGTCAGGAACAGGAATAGGGTCGGCTGAGAAATCAGCGTCATCATGCACCTTTACCTCTTCGGCGGGTTGGGCGGGCAGGGAAGTGAATAACTCCAACTGGGGGGAGACATCAAGGTTCCTGGGGCGGGATCGGCCGGATGATCGGTTTGCAGGTTTCACAGGGTCTCCAAGTAAGCTCTCCAAGCGCCTTTATCTATATCAAACGAACAGCGCGGATACAATGGGCGATCCAATACCCGAAACGGCGGCACCATCAGGCTTGCCGCAAGGGGGCGGGGGTGTTAAGAATCACCCTCATCAATTGAGGGTGAGGTTTGGATGGATGACCGAAGTAAGTATCTGGCGTTTCGGGATCGGATCAGGGCGGAAGGTTGTTACCGGACGATTCCCGGTCGTACGGCGTGGCGTTTCGGCGGGTGGGATCACCTGCGTGCCGCCTGTTTTCATTTCCGGATGGTCTGGATCTATGTGGTTGCCCGGCGGATGATCCGGCGCGGGGTATTCGATCTCGAGGCTTATGCGGAACGTTCCTATAAATCGGTGCGTGTGGCGGAAGAGACGGGCGGCCGGATTGAGGTGACGGGTCTGGAGCATCTGGCCGAAGTGAACGGGCCGGCGGTGATCATCGGGAATCACATGAGTTCCCTCGAGACCATCATGCTGTCGAGTATGATCCTGCCTTTCCGACAGGTGGCCTTCGTGGTCAAGCAGGCCTTGATCGATCACCCGATCTTTGGCCCCATCATGCGCGTGGTCCACGTGATCCCCGTGGGCCGCACCAATCCCCGGGAGGACTTGAAGGCGGTATTGACGCAGGGTGAGGCGCTTCTGCGGCAGGGCGTTTCGGTGGTGATTTTTCCGCAGGCGACCCGGTCGGTGGAATTTGATATCGACGCCTTCAATACGCTGGGGGCCAAACTGGCGGCGCGGGCTGGGGTTCCGGTGATTCCGATGGCGCTTAAGACGGACTTTATGGGGAACGGGAAATGGGTCAAGGACATTGGACCCATTGATCCGCGCAAGACGATCCATTACGCCTTTGGCCCGCCGATCCACGTTCAGGACAACGGGAAGCAGGCCCATGAGGCCGTGGTGGAATTTGTCCGGTCACATATCCAGCAATGGGGCGGCACGGTGAAAGGAGCAGGTAAGTCATGACTCCCGATCTGCAAATGAGTGTGTTGTGCGATGATGTGCGTCAGGAGCGGTCGGGAAAATTTATCCTGATCGGCCTGTTTGATGTCATTGGCCTGTCGGCGTTTCCAACCCTGTTTCCCCGGATTTGCATTGTGAACCGGTGGTGCTGCGGGCAGGGCTCCTTCCGTGAGCGTACAAGGATTGTCGGCCCGGACAACGGCGCGGTGGTGGTGGAGGGGCAGGAGATTCTGGTCCGGTTGGCCGACGGGGAATCGTCCGTGACGAATGTCGAGTTCTTCCTCAATGTGAAGATTGAGAAAGAGGGTGTTTACTGGGTGGAGATCATGATCGATGGCGATCTCAAATTGCGCTATCCGTTGCGCGTCAACCGCGTGTCGGCACCCCCGCCGCACGGAGCGAACGAGGCTGTGGCTTGAATAGACCGAATGCCTGGCTGGAAATTGATTTGGATGTTCTGCAGGCCAATCTGGAAGCAGCCCGGGCGGTCCTGCCGCCCCAGGCCGAGATCATTCAGGTTGTGAAGGCCAATGCCTACGGGCATGGCTTGGAGGCGGTGGCTAGGCGCGCCCACCAGAGCGGCGTGCGGTGGTTTCTCGTGGCCCGACGGGATGAAGCCCTTGCCCTGCGCGCCGTGCTGCCCAAGGCCGGTGTATTACTTCTGGGTGCCGTGTGGCCGGCGGATATTCCGGAACTGCTGGCCAACGCCATCACCCCGGTGTTGGTCAGCGAGGAACAGGGGCATACCCTTGCGGCAGAAGCCCGCCGTCTTGGATTGACGCTGCCGTGCCACGTCAAGATCGATACCGGCATGGGGCGGTTCGGTTTGGTTTGGTCCGGTGCCTCCCAGGCGTTGGGTCGTCTTAGGGCGGCGGGCGGACTGGATATTAGGGGCTTGTGCATGCATTTTTCAGCTGTCGCCGGTGACGGCAAACCCTTTGCCCTTATCCAGCGGGCACGGTTCGCCGAGGTCGAGAAAGCCTGCCGCGCTCAGGGGATGACCGGGCTTTTCATGCATATCTCCAACAGCGCGGCTTTCCAAGTGCAGCCGGAATGGGATCTGGAAGGCGTGCGGTTGGGTATCCTGACGTACGGATACGGCGGGCGTCAGGCGGGGGGACGAGTTCAGACGCGCCCGTTCCTTCAGTGGAAAACCTGCGTGGTGCAGATCAAGCATGTGCCCGAAGGCTTTCCCGTGAGTTATCTGAGCACGCATGTCACTACGGAGCCCACCACGCTGGCAACGATCGATGTGGGGTATTCCGATGGTTTCTCACGGTTGATGAGCAATCATGGTGAGGTGCTGGTCGCGGGCCGCCGGGCGAAGGTCGTGGGCCGCGTCACGATGAATTTCACGGTGATCGATGTCGGGCCGCAGGGTGGAGTTGAGGTCGGGGACGAAGTGGTTTTGATGGGTGAGCAGGGCGGGGCCTCGATCTGGGCCGATGATATAGCCCGCTGGTGCCAGACCATTCCCTACGAAGTCCTGACGAGCATCCGGAGTCAGCCGCTGCCGACGGGCTCTGTCTCCGCGTAGAGTTGAAGGATGGGTTCCCCCGTATCCCAGCGTTTCAGGCGATTCAGGTCCGTGGTCAGCTGCTGGGCCTGGGCTATGAGTGAATCGTGGGTGTTCTCATCCGTGCTGGTGGCGGCTTGTTGTTCCAGTTCAAGGCGACGCCGTTGAAGTTCGGTGCGCCAGATTCCCAGAATCAATCCCTCCACGGCTTGATGGTGAGAGCCTTCGGCGCCCGCCTTGGAGGGGGCGCTGAGCACCCCGGCCGCAAAGGTTGACAGGGTGCGGTTGTCATCGTCGCGTTGGGTCAGCACCTCCATGATGTCGACATGTTCGCGGTGACTGAAGACCAGGGCCTCCATGAAGCGCCGGCAGAGTGGATCGGAGACGAGGGTGAGCGGGAGATAGCGTTCCACGAGGCCGACCTGATCCTGACCGGCTCCCAGATGTTCGGCGAGCATGACTTCGTGCGCCGGCCGCGCCACCGGCGCCGGTTTTTCCGCCGGGGCTTCCCGTTGTGCGGGGTGTTTAAGCATGGGGCGCAGTTCGGATTGCAGCGCCGCCACGGAAACATTCAAACGCCGGGCGGCGGTCTGGAGCAGGACATCCCGCTGAATCGCATTGGGGGTCTGGCTGATGGTGGCAAGCACGGCCTTGCAGACGCGCATCAGACCGGCCTCCGTCCTCAGCTCCTCGCGGGTCGAGAGCAGGTTGATCTGAAAGTCCAGGGCGGGCACCGCCTGTTGCAAGGCGCGTTGAAAGGCTTCGGGCCCCTCCTTGAGAATCAGGGTGTCGGGGTCCTCGCCCGCCGGCAGCGAGGCGATCCGGACCGCCAAGCCGGATTGCATGAAAAGGGTGGTGGCGCGCAAGGCGGCATTACGGCCCGCCTCATCCGAGTCGAACACCAGGATGACGCCATCGGCATATCGACGCAGGATTCGGACATGGTCCTCGGTGAAGGCGGTTCCCTGGGCGGCCACGGCGGTTTTGAATCCCGCCTGATGACAACGGATGACGTCGATCTGGCCTTCGCAGACAATCGCCTCACGCTTTTCGACGATTTCACGGCGGGCCTTGTCCAGGGCATAAAGGACGTGGCTCTTGCGGAAAAGAGGGGTTTCCGGACTGTTCACGTACTTGGCGGCCTTTGGGTCCTGCAGGAGGGTGCGTCCGCTGAACGCCACAATCCGGCCCTGCTCGTTCCGGATGGGGAACATGACCCGGTTGCGAAAGCGATCGTAGAAAGGCGATGACGGACCGCCTTCGGCCTTTCGCACCACCAGGCCGGCCAACTCCAGTTTATCCATCGGGAAGGAGCGACTCTTGGCCCAGTTGACGGTGAAATCCCACTGGTCGGGGGCGAAGCCGATCATGAATTCCTCCGCAATCGCGGAGGTCAGTTTCCGTTTTTTAAGGTACTCGCGCGCCGGTTGGGCGATGGGGTCTTTCATCAGGCAGCGGTGAAACAGGGCGGCAGCCTCTTCGTGAATGGTGATCAGGATTTCCTTATCGCTCGACGGTTCGGAGCCCTTGTCGAACTGCAGGATCACACCCGCCTTTTCGGCCAGAATGCGGACGGCGGTAGGGAAATCCACCTGTTCGTACATCATGACGAATTTGAAGACATCGCCGCCCGCCCCGCAGCCGAAACAATGGAACATCTGGCGTTGACGATTGACGTTGAACGAGGGTGATTTTTCCTTGTGGAACGGGCAGAGCGTCTTGACCACCGCCCCTTTGCGGGGGAGGGTGATGTAGGCGTCGATCACATCCGCGATGTCGGATCGGAAACGAATATCATCGAGAACGGTTTTGGATACGATGCCAGCCATGGGATAGGTGTATCAAAAGCGGGGCGCGGAGTCCAAGCGTGAGGCAAAAAAATGATGCGGCCTTATTCTTCCCATTTTTCACGCTTGCTGGTGTGGGCCGCGCGGGCGTCATTGATTTCGGCCTGCTTTTCCTTGATGCGCGTTTTGATTCTCGCGGCGATTTCCCCTTCGCCCCCCTCGAGGTGCCGGCCAAACCATGATTCTTGTCCTATACCGGGCGGGCGCAAGTCGGGGGGTAATAGATTCAGCAGGACCAATGCAAGAAACACGAAGGCTACCGCGCTGGCCATGCCGAACAGGGCGCCTCCCAAGCGATCCAGCCACTTGGTAAAGGTGACTTTAAGCACGTAATCCATCATGCGGTAAATCAGCAGCACCACGATCACGGGAACAAACACGACGATCCCGATGGTCATGATCCGGGCCAGTTCGATCGGCAGCGTAAAGTGGGTGATGAGCCAGTCCCGGCAGGGGACATAGCCGTGTACGGCGGCCGAGAGGACAATGATGCCCGTCAGCAGGAAGGCGATCTGGCCTGTCAATCCCTTGCGGATTCCCGTGATCGTCCAGACCAGAATGATTCCCAGGGCGATGTAATCCACGACGTTGAAGTCAGGAAGATTCATGGTTACACCCTTTTCTTTCCTTTACG
Source organism: PVC group bacterium (assembly GCA_945870225.1). Taxonomy (GTDB): domain Bacteria; phylum Verrucomicrobiota; class Kiritimatiellia; order CAIKKV01; family CAITUY01; genus CAMBRF01. The sequence continues at coordinate 14,769 of CAMBRF010000014.1, forward strand.
GATTGTACTTGAGCCAGTTTCGTGCTTCGCGAGCCGAGGGGCCATCAGGCGCCAGTTCCAGATAGTGGCGGAACGCTTCCTTGGCAAGGTTACGCTTGGCGGGATCGTCCTTGTAGAGTTGCCCCAGAGCATGGTGGGCCGGTGCGTAGCGGGGGTTCTTTTCAAGAAGGGTGTTCAGTTCCGCGAGGCAGGCGGCCGGTTCACGCAGGTCACGTAGGACCAGTGCCAGCATATACCGGGCATCGGCCATGCCCGGCGCGATGGCCAGCGCCTGCTGCAACGCCGAGCGGGACTTGCTCAATTCATTGCGGGCTCTGAAGACGAGCCCCAGATTGTAGTGGGCATTGGCCATGCCGGGGTCATTCTGAACGGCGCGGCTGTAATCCTGGAGCGCCCGGTCATAATCGCCGGCCATATGACTGCGAACACCTCGGTTATACGCTTCGGCGGCGGCTTGAGGGTTGTGGGCCACCGGTTTTTCATTAGGCAATGGAGCCGGTTCCTTGACGGGTTCCGGCTTGCGCACGGGAGGAGGTGTGATGATGCGCGAACTGGCTTCGAGATCAGTCAGGGCGCGGCGGGCCAGAGCCACGCGTTCGGGATCGCGGGATATTTTCAGGTAGCGTTGGAAGAGAGCTTTCGCCTCGTCGGGATTTTTCAGCCAGTCCTTGTTGAGCAACGCGAGGTTGATGACGGCCGGTGAATAGTTGGGAGCCGTTCCCAGCACGGAGTCCAGTCGCGTTTTGGCAGCCTGGGGGCCCAGGAACTGGAGTTCGGCGACCGCCAACGCCGTCTGGATCCGGGGGGATTGCGGGTCACGGCGAACCGCTTCGGTAAGATGACCTGCGGCCAGTTTCCATTGCCCCTGCGCGGCGGCGATAGTGGCCATGAATTCCAGGGGGCGGGGATCGTTCAAGGCCAGGGCAGAGGCCTTCCTGAAGGCCTCCAGTGCCTCATTTGTCTGGCCCAGCCTGAGATAAGCGATGCCGAGATTGGCGAGGGCTGAAGGATCGCCCGGGTTGATGTCGGCGGCTCGCTGCAACAGGATCCGGGCTTGTGCGGCATCGCCTTTACCTAGCGCCTGCAATCCCTGTGACAGGGGATCCCGTTGGCAGGCGCCCAGCAGGGCCATTCCCAGAACGATCAGAAACATGCGGATGATAGGATTAGACAACGTATTCCTCCCGATAAAGATTGATTTACATATTACAATGCCACAGGAACCTTGGCAATTTCGATTCTGAGGGTTTACGGCGTGTGTCCCCGCACACAGCGCGGTGCTACATTCCACCCTCACGCTCCAGTCTGATGTAGCACCGATCCGTGATCGGTGTCCTGGCAGGCAACCGAGTCGCCATGAGCCTCTGCCGGATAGCGGCATAACTCGGCACAACTCATGATTGACTTTCTGCGGTAGTGGGGGCAGCCTATTCACCACGTCACATACTGATACATCATCTAACCAAGGAGAGACCGGACATGGCAACCATAGACAACCTGAAGGCGGCGTTTGCGGGGGAGAGTCAGGCGAACCGGAAGTATCTGGCATTTGCCAAAAAGGCCGAGGCGGATGGCAAGCCGCAGGTCGCCAAGTTGTTTCGGGCGGCGGCCGAGGCTGAGACCGTTCACGCGCATGCGCATTTACGCGTATTGGGCGGCGTCAGGAGCACAGCCGAAAACCTGACAGAGGCAGCGGACGGAGAAGCCTATGAGTTCCGCAATATGTATCCCGGCTTTGTGAAGGAGGCGGAAAAGGAAGGGAATGCGGCCGCCCTTACCAGTTTCCGCAATGCCATGGCGGTGGAAGAGATTCATCACGGGCTTTACAACGAGGCGCTCAAAGCCGTCAAGGGTGGCCAGGATCTTCCGGCGAAAGCGGTTTTCGTCTGCTCGGTTTGCGGTAACACCGTGCATGATAGCGCGCCGGACAAGTGCCCCATCTGTGGCGTACCGAAGGCGAAGTTTGTCGAAATCAAGTAGGTCCTTGACCCTCTTGTGATAATGGGCGGCGTAGCGGCAGAAAAGGGGAAATCGTATGGGTGGTTTTTTTGGAGTGGTTTCCCGGTCGGACTGTACCAACGACCTTTTTTTCGGGACGGATTATCATTCGCATCTGGGGACGCGCCGCGGCGGCATGGCGATGACCAATGGAGGGACCTTCAAGCGGTTCATCCACGACATCACCAATTCGCCCTTCAGGTCCAAATTTGAGCATGACTTGAGACGGCTGTCGGGCCGGGCTGGAATCGGTGTGATCAGCGATTATGAGGACCAGCCTCTGCTGATTGGTTCCCACTTGGGCCCCTATGCGCTGGTCACGGTCGGGGTGGTGCGTAATGCGGCGGAATTGTGCCGGCGCGCCTACGCCAAAGGCGCCCATTTTTCAGAAATGACGGGCAATGAGGTCAATCCGACCGAGTTGATCGCCATGCTGATCAATGAGGGACGAACCTTCGAGGAGGGGATTCACCTGGCGCAGGAGGCGATCGAGGGATCCTGCTCGATGCTTGTCCTGACGGAGGCCGGCCTCTATGCCGCCCGGGACCGCGTGGGGCGAACCCCCGTCGTCATCGGGCGCAAGGAGGGGTCATGGGCCGCCACGATGGAAACTTGTGCGTTTCCGAATCTGGACTTTGAGATCGACCGCTATCTGGGGCCGGGTGAGGTTGTGCGGATGACACCCGACGGGGTTGAGCAGCTTCAGAAGCCAGGGGAACGGCTCCAGATTTGTTCCTTCCTGTGGGTCTACTACGGGTATCCCGCCTCCAGCTATGAGGGCATCAATGCGGAGGATGTTCGCAACCGGTGCGGTGCCGCTCTGGCCCGGAACGATACCGTCAAGGTGGATATGGTCGCCGGCATTCCCGACTCGGGCGTATCGCATGCCCTGGGTTATGCCAATGCCGCCGGGGTGCCCTATCGCCGCCCGTATGTGAAATATACCCCCACCTGGCCGCGTAGTTTCATGCCGCAGGATCAGACGATCCGTGACCTGGTGGCCCGCATGAAACTCATTCCCATCCGGGAGTTGATCGATGGCAAGAAGATCCTGTTCTGCGACGATTCCATTGTCCGAGGGACCCAGCTGCGTGACCAGGTGCAGCGTTTGTACAAAGCCGGGGCCAGTGAAGTGCATATGCGCACCGCCTGTCCGCCGCTGGTGTACGGCTGCAAGTTCCTGAACTTTTCGAGGTCCACCTCGGAGATGGATCTGGCGGCGCGCCGGACCATCAAGGAACTGGGCTGTCATGACTGTGCGGCCTTGAAGGAATACACGCGGACGGGCTCGGAGTCATACTGTGCCATGGTGGCGCGTATCGGAAAGAAATTGGGATTGAGCTCGCTTCAGTATCAGAAGCTTGACGACCTGGTTGAGGCAATCGGGTTGCCCAAGGAAAAACTCTGCACCTATTGCTGGGATGGAGTGGAGTAAGGGGGAACCATGAAACGATCTGAAATCAATGCCATCATGCGAGACGGGTTGGCCTTCCTGAAGCGGATGAATTTTCTGATGCCTCCCTTTGCGCATTGGACTCCCGCCGAATGGAAACGCAAGGGGCCGGAGTGCCGCGATATCATCGATCAGCAGCTTGGATGGGACATCACGGATTTCGGGTCAGGCGACTTTGATCGGGTGGGCCTGTTCCTTTTCACCATTCGGAACGGGGGCGCCGCCGGCCTGAAGGGTAAGGACGGCAAGAACTACGCCGAGAAAATCATGATCGTGCGGGAGAACCAGCTTACCCCGACCCATTTCCATTTCAAAAAAATGGAAGACATCATCAACCGGGGCGGCGGCAATCTGGTCGTCCGGCTGTGGAATTCGACGGCGCGAGGGCAACTGGCGAAATCACCCGTGACAGTCGCCATGGACGGTGTGCAGGTGCAGGTCAAGGCTGGCGGGACCATTACCCTCAAGCCCGGCCAGTCGGTTTGCCTGCCGCCGAACCTTTACCACCGGTTCTGGGGGCAGAAGGGGAAGGGCAAGGTTCTGGTGGGCGAAGTGAGCCGCGTCAACGATGACCATGTGGACAATCGTTTCTTCGATAAGGTGGGCAGGTTTCCGAAGATCGAGGAGGACGTGCCGCCCCTGCGTCTGCTCTCCTGTGACTACCCGGCCTACTGCATGCCGAACATCTGTTCCTTAAGGTCCAGATAGTAGAGATAGTCCTCCGGCTTGACGTTCGGCGGGCAGCGGTGATCGCAGAACGGAATGAACCCGCCGCGTTCCACGAGCGGAACCAGCGTCTTCATATAAGCCTTGATGGCGGCGGGCCCTTTACCCATCTCGATCTTGTCGAATCCACCCATAATGCGCAGATCCTTGCCGTATTCCTTCAGTAGTTCAGCCGGGTGTGCGCAGCCGTTGACCTCAAAGGGGAAGAGGCAGTTGCAGCCGCCTTCCATCATGAGAGGCAGGATGGGTCGGACATCTCCGTCGCAATCGATCCACCACAGGTTGATGCCGGCCGCCTTGAGGCGCTTGGAGATCCGCTTGTAGCGCGGCATCACGACCTCACGGAAGAAGTCGACGGAAACGATCGGCCCATTCTTGAAGCAGATATCCTCCCAGCCCGAGGCGTAGTCAAAGTCAATATGGGGGAGGAGCTGGTCCAGCGCATGCTCCACCATTTGACACGAGGTTTCCACCATGTCCTCCACCATGTCGGGGTAGTCGTAGCAGGCGTAGGCCAGTCCCTCGAAGGTCAGCATGTCGCGGACCTTGCCGATCATCGACCCGCAACTGATGCCCAGCGGGTAGTCCCGGGTGGGGGGATGCTGCCGGATGATCTTCGCCACATCATACCGGCGGGCGGGATCGTCCAAGCGGAATCGCTCCTCCTTGCACCGTTTCCAGTCGTCGGGGGTGACGATGCTGGCCCGCAGGTAGTGGGGGATGGTGTCATGGCCATCCCGGGGCACCTCGGCCAGCAGACCATCCCCGTTCATCAGGATCTTCGTGGTCGCGGTTTCCTCGATCACCGTGTTCGGGAACGACGGACTCATCCAGACATTCGTGTAAACGGCAGGCTGGCGGTCGAAGTTAAAGAAGAGGTCGGCGTCCGCGTTGTTGGTGATGCCGTTCTTAACGAAGAGATCCCACTCCTTGAAGTTCTCCTCCCAATAGCCGAATTCCATGTTAAAGCACCGGTCGACCGGTTTGTACTGCATCTGGTTGTTAAACCGTTCGCGATCGGTCAGGGTGCCTTTCCACTTCGGGCGGCAAGGGGTGATGGCCATGGGCGCGATCCTTTCGTTGTCCGAACTTGACCGACTCTACTTTTTGGCGATCTTGACGCCTTTGAAGCGGCCAATGACCGGCAGCGGTCCGACGATGGGGCGGGCGTAGTCGAAAAACGCCTGCGTGACGTCGTTGCCGCTCTTGTTGATGAAGTTGTCCGGAACATGCCGTGTTTCCTTGGACACGCTGGCCAACGGAACGCGCTCGAAGTAAACCGCGTATGTCTTGCCGGGCTTGCGGCGGATGGCGATCGAGCCGCTGGGTTCCTTGCCCTTCAGGGCTTCCTTCACCGCCAGTGTGCCCACGGTACGGGCTTCCTTGGCGTCCACGGCGCTCACGACGCCGGGGAAGGACCGCTGCAGGTAGCCGAAGGTGTCGGCCCGGACGCGGGTGATTTTGGTGCGGTTCTTGATTTCCGTGGCCAGCAGGTCGCCGAGTGCACCGGTGCCGCTGAGCTGCACATTGCCGTGTGAATCCACTTCCTTTGAAAATTTGGCGGCGATCGCAGTGCCGTCCGCATCCGCAATACCTTCCGAGACGGCGATCACGCAACGGCCCAGTTTTTTGTAAGTGGTTTCGACATCAGCCGCGAACTGGTCCATGGAGAAGGGGCGTTCGGGCAGGTAGATCAGGTGAGGTCCGTCATCGGGATAGACTCGGGCCAGGGCGGCGGCGGCGGTCAGGAAGCCGGCGTGGCGGCCCATGATCACGTTGATCTTGACGCCGGGCAGGGCTCGGCTGTCGAGGTTGTCGCCCATGCTGGCGCAAGCCACGAACTTGGCGGCGCTGCCGAAGCCGGGGGTATGGTCGTTTTCCCGCAGATCGTTGTCGATCGTCTTGGGAATGTGATAACAGCGCAGGTCGTAGCCGACCTGCTTGGCCACCTCGTTGATGATGTGGGTGGCTTCGGCTGAATCATTGCCGCCGATATAGAAATAATAGCGGATATCGTACTTCTTCAGGATTTCAAAGACCTTGACGCACTCCTCGTCCGTCGGCTTTTTGCGGGCCGAGCCGAGGGCGGAGGCCGGGGTATTGGCGACCTGCTCGAGGGTCTTCAGGCTTTCCTTGCGGAGGTCAATGAAGTTCTCCTCGAGAATCCCCTTCATGCCATGCAGGGTTCCGTAAATGCCTCCGATTTCCTTCATCTGCTTGGCTTGCAGGACGGCGCCCACAAGGCTCTGGTTGATGACGACCGTCGGGCCGCCGCTTTGTCCGATCAGCATGTTGCCTTTTTTAGCCATGGCCTGTTTCTCCTTTGATGGTTTTGTTCAGGAATTCTTGAAAAACGGGCACAATGTGACACAGCAACCGGAGTGGATCAAGAAGAAAGGGAGTCAGTAGCTTCCCATAAAAATCCTAATCGTAATCTTAATCGTAATCGTAATGTGTTGCCCAAGAATGGATTATGATTAAGATTACGATTAGGATTATGAGTAAAATTCAAAAATCACAGTTTCTCAAACGTGTCAAAATTATCATCAAATGCGGGATTGTACTGGCTCCAATTTGAATTTCTTGGCCGGTATTGACGTTTCGGGGGTTGGTGATTACCTTCTGCTTCTCGATCTAAGGAACATACCATGACAACAGGCGGTATATCGGTACGCGAATTCGGGGCGAAGGGTGATGGGACGGCGGATGACGGCTCTGCGTTTGAGAAGGCCATACAATCGGGGCGTCGTCCGATTTTCGTTCCTGCGGGAACGTACCGGCTGGGCCGTTCGATCAGGCTCTCATCGGGAACACATATTATAGCTCACCCAGAGGCCTTTATCCTGCTGGGCGACCATGCGGGTGTCGATACGGACACTTATCTGCTCACGAACGCCGATCACCGGAACGGTAACGAGGACATCCGGGTTGAGGGTGGTATCTGGGACGGCAACAACCTGGCCAATCCCCGCGGGCCGGATGCGCCCGGCAGTTACACGGGGGTTCTGGCCCATTTTCGGAATGTCCGGAACCTGACGCTTCGAGATATGATTCTGCGAAATTCCGAAACGTACAACATTCTGCTCACGGAAACACGGCAGTTCCTGGTCGAGCATATCACCTTCCAATCCACCACGATTCGCAACAATCAGGACGGTGTGCATGTTGGCGGGGGGTGCGAGGATGGTCTCATCTGCAACATCCGCGCCCATGGCAGAATGACGCCGAATGATGACGTTGTGCCGCTGGTGGCGGATGACGCCCTCCATCGGGCGCAGAATCTCGCTACGACTTGCGGGCCGATCCGGCGCATACGGGTTCATTCAATCAGCGCGGAGGATTGTCACAGCTTCGTACGACTGGCCAGCGTGTGGTCGCCCATCGAGGACGTGGAAATCAGCGGTGTTCGAGGCGGATGTGAGGCTTGCGCGGTGAACGCCGACGCCCTGCGCTACTGTCGGGTGCCCGTGTTTGACCCGGCCAAGCCGCCCTTTCCGGATGGGGCAGGACTCCTGAAGAATATCCGCCTTTCTGATTTCGAGGTCTGGAAGACGCTGGGACTGGGAGCCGCCGCTGTGCAGGGCACCCCCTTGTTGCTGCTGGAGACGCGGATGAGTCAATTCAGCATCAAGCGTTTCCGGCGGGTCTGGGCGCGGGATGCCGGCCCCGAGGTCCCGACGATCCGCATGGCCCATACGGGGGTCAGGGAAGTCGTAATCGAAGACCTTGCTGACGCCGGGAGGGAGAGTCTTTTTCACACTTCGGCTGACGTCGTCGCTGACACCGCCGGCAAACTGGCGTTATCGCTCCGGCCCGACCAGAAGTTCGCCTCGCACGCCGGTTCATTCAGCCTGCTGAGCGTCGATCCATGAAAAATTCCGACTAACCCATTTGAGAACGACGGGCAAGCCCGCGCCTCAATGGGTGCGTTCGTCCTCCAGCCCCATCCTATTATCATCTTGTTGATTGTGTTTCCGCCTCAGGTTTGGCACCTTTCGCCACTGTCTTTCCCCAAGGAGGATATTTTATGGCAATGGATGACAAGGCTGGCGGACTGCAACGTTTATCCCAAAACAGGCTCGATCAATTCCGAGCCTTGCAATATGGCATGTTTATCCATTTCGGGATGACCACCTTCCATGGCATTACTTTGGATGGCAATGCCCGGCGAATCATTGCCTATGATCGCGCCCCCGTGGAACTCTACAAGCCGACCGCCCTCGACGTCGAACAATGGGTGCGCGTCGCCTCCGAGGCGGGGATGAAATACCTCGTGTTGACGGCCAAGCACCACACGGGCTTCTGCCTGTGGCCGAGCGCACAGACCGCCTACCACGTCGGCAACAGCGCCGACAAGACCGATGTCATCGCGGCGTTTGTCAAAGCCTGCCGCAAGTACGGGATGAAGATCGGGCTCTACTATGCCTGCTGGGACGAGTGCAAGGAACACCGGTTTGGGTCCAAGGTGGTCTCGGATGTGGGGTGGGGACCTGACTATACGACTCATGAATACCGCCAGTTTCAACTCAGGCAGATCGAGGAGCTTTTAACCGGCTATGGGCCGATCGACGAGTTCTGGATCGATATTCCCCGGTATCTCGGGCCGGAAGGACGGCAGGTTCAGTATGACCAGATCGCACGCCTCCAGCCGGAGTGCATCATCAGCTATAATCAGGGGTTCAGTTCGGGCGATACCCTCGATACCGTGGAATCATGGCCGACGGATATCTGCACCATGGAGCGGCGTCTGCCGTCAAACCCCCGAAATCCGGTGCAGAACTATAATGCCATGTGGCATCTTAAAATACCCGGCCAGCCGGAAGGGCTCTATTACATTCCCGGCGAGGTGTGCGACACGATCGGGCGGAGTTGGTTCCATGTCGAGGGCGATGTGCCACGCTCTGATGCCGAACTTCTCGGAATGTACCTGGTCTGCCGTGAGCGCGGCGTGAATTTCCTGTTCAATGTCCCGCCCGATCAAAGGGGCATCATTCCTGAGATGCACGTTTCCGCGCTGATGCGGTTGAAGGCTAATTTGTCGAAACTGGGCATGTGAGGTTTCGATATGAAACTTGGACTTTCAACCGATTATGGTTCGCCCCATCACTGGGAACGCCTGATTGACTTCGCGGAACGGCATGATGTGGATCGCCTGGTGTTCTGGGGCGACTACTCGTTTGCCGGCTTTACGCCGCCCTGCCTCTTTTCCCCCTGGCCGGAGGCATTAACTGCGGAACAGAGCCTCGCCCGTCAGCACGTTCGGGACCGCATGTCCGATGCGGCGGGGCGGACGGCTGGCTCGGGTCGTGAGTTCTGGTATGTCTTTCAAGTGCTGATGCTCCCGCCGATTGAACAATCAAAAAAGGTGTGGCCCGAATTGTTCAACGCGCACGGAGAGCCGGACATGTCACACCCGCTGATCGGGAAGCTTATCAGGCACCAGCTTGAGGATCTCCTGACCGTGGCACCGAACTTGCATGGCCTTGAACTGTGGATTATGGAATGTGCCAGCATTGTCCTGTCGAATCTCCGCCACCAGTCGATGACCGTGGATCAGATGGTTGAACGTGTCATCGACATCGTTGACGGGTTCTGCCGTGAGAAGGGCTTGCGGCTGGCGGTGGACCTGCACACGGCTGGCGGACATAAGCCGATGCTCGATGCGATTTTGACGGCAGCCGCGCGGCGGCCGCACATGCTGGTTAGCGGCGACAATGTCATTGGCGATTTTCATTTGAAGTTGCCGTTTAACGAGCATCTTCGGAAGGCGGCGCGCACGAATCCGGTACAGGTTCATTTTGATCTCAACGGTGAATACTGGGGGCGGAATTTCACGCCGACCGTGGCCTTGACTCAGTATACGGAGCATATTGCCGCCGCCAGGGCTCTTGGAGCCGAGTATCTCGATGGTCGAATTTCCACAGGGCACGACTGCGGAGCGCCGCATGACAATGTCCTGCCGTCGCGGCGGAAGTTCTATCCTGCGCTTCAGAACTTGCAACCCGGCACCCCGCTGCCGCCGAATATTCAAGTTTGTTGTTTTGATACATTGGGCGGTTGTAACGCGGAGTATTTTCTTCGCCATGCCCGTGACCCGGAAGTTCAGACTGGCCCCGTGGTTCGGGAATTTCTCGCTACTGAATTCGGGCCGGATGTGGGGGCGCTGGCGTGGCTGCTGGAAAATCTGGAACCGGTCAATGGTCGGATCTTCTTTACCGACAAGAATTATGCCGGTGCTCAGTCCATGCTTACCCATGTCTGGCTTGAGTCGTTTTGGGCAATGGATGTTCACTTTACAGCCCCGGCGGGCACTCCTTTGTCGGCGGTGGAAGCCGCGACAACACGTGATCAATCCGCTGGCCGGGCGGCGTTTTCCGGTTGGCCGGTGCCGGTGGGGCATCGTGTAGCCGGACCGCAGGCCATCCTCGCCGAGAAACAACTCGCGGTGGCGGAGACGCAGGCATTTCTTGAACTCGCGCGGCAGGCGACGGCTCATTTCCCTGTGGCCCAACGTGAGTTCGTTGTGCGCCAGTTCGTTGATCTGGTCAGGCGTGCGCGTACGGCGGCGGTACTGCAGGAGGCCATGGTTCACTTCTTCCACCTCAAGCGCGGCGTGACCAATGGCGCGATTCCCGATCGGAAGCGGCTGGCTGAACTTGTCTCGGAATTACAAGTCCTGTCCGCTGAGTGGCTCCAACACTATCCGGATGACCGGTGGAAAATGGCGGTGGTTCTCCAAGCCTGGCTTAAAACAATGCAGCAAGTATCATGATGGCTCGCGCCTCCTGCCGCCTTGCGCGGCAGGGGCGAGAGATTGTGGGGAAAGCGAAATTTTCCCCACAATCTGTTCACCCGCGACACAAGGTCGCGGGGGTTCCTTACGATTGAGGAATAGCTGGAATTATTTATGAGTTCAAACGATATGCAGGTTACGGATGCCGAGCGGGCTGATGTGACACGCTGGATCACCGCAAAGATCAAGGGTGAGCAGGAGAGGCCCGAGTATGCGGCAGAATTGGCGGTCATAGCCTCCCAATGGGGGCAGCCGCGCCTTAATACTCATCCTTACGGTCATAAGTTAACTGTTTCCGGCCGCACCATGTCGGACGGGCTTTACTGTCATGCCAATTGCCGAATGGCGGTATTGTTGCCGGGGCGGGCCCGGCGGTTGACCGCCTTGTGCGGGGTGGAGAGCAATCGGGAGACCAGCCCCGGTGGCGGGAATGTGGTGTTTGCCGTCAGTGCCGGCGGGAAGGAGTATTTCCGCTCTGCCGTACAGCACGAGGGAATGCCGGTCGTTACGGTTGACGTGGCGCTTGATGGCGAGAATCTTATTGTTCTCGAAACCGGCGATGGCGGATTGGGTATTTCCTACTGCCAGGGTGTGTGGGGGGAAGCCGTGGTCACCCTCGAAGACGGTTCCTCTTTCAGACTAGGTAGTCTTACTCTCCGCTCCGCTTTGCCCCGGGGTGCTTATGAGGCCGGGGACCCTTTTTCATTCCAATACGGAGGCCAGCCTTCCGGTGCGTTGCTGAAAAACTGGGGCCGCGAGGTCACCACCAGCAGGATCGATGACCGGCGGACGCGTCATCTGCTGAAATGGGTTGATCCTGCGACCCGATTGACCGTGCGATGCGAAGGTGTGCAGTATCACGACTTTCCTGTTGTGGAGTGGACAACCTACCTCCGCAATGACGGGTCCCGCGATACGCCTCTTATTGAATCGCTGCAGGGACTCGACATGCGATTCGAGCGTGATGGCGATGGAGACGAGTTTGTTCTGCATCACCATTGCGGGTCACCGAACTCGCCGGCGGACTATGAACCGCGACAGCAGCGGTTGGCGGCGGAATCAACTTTCACGCTTGCCGCAGGCGGCGGGCGCGGGAGCAATGCCAACTGGCCTTATTTCAATGTGGCGCGGGGGACGGACGGCGTAATGATCGTGGTTGGCTGGCCGGGACAGTGGGCGACGACGTTTACCAGGGATCACGACCGCGGGCTGGCTATTACGGCGGGCCAGGAACTGACCCGGTTTGTTCTGCATCCCGGTGAAGAGGTTCGGACCCCCTTGATGGCGCTGCTGTTCTGGCGGGGCGACCGCATCCGGTCGCATAATTTATGGCGCCGGTGGATGCTGGCCCACAATGTGCCGCGTGACAACGAAGGCCAGTTGCCCGCCACGCAACTGCTCGCCTGTGCCACCGTTCTATTTCCGAAATTGATCGGGACCCAGGAGGAGGAAATCGCCTGCATCAACCGCTATCGCGAGGAACAGATTCCCCTGCAATGGTGGTGGATTGATGCCGGATGGTTTCACAATGAAGGGTGGTGGCCGTATGTGCAGGACTGGGATGTGGATCGCAAGCGATATCCGGGAGGTATACGTGCCGTCAGCGACTATGTCCATGCCGCCGGCATGAAGATGGTGCTCTGGTTTGAACCCGAGCGTGTGTTTGAACATAACTGGCTGGCCACCCAGCATCCGGAATGGAATCTGGGGACGGGGCAGTTCCGGTTGTTGGATCTGGGCAACAAGGAAGCCTGGGACTGGCTCGTTAATCACGTCGACCGCGTGTTAACGGAGGAGGGGATTGATCTCTATCGTCAGGATTTCAATACGGATCCGCTTGGCTACTGGCGGGAAAATGATGCGCCGGATCGGCAGGGTATGACGGAGATGCGCTACATCCAAGGGTATCTGGCCTTCTGGGATGAGTTGCGCCGCCGTCATCCCGGGATGTTGATCGACTCCTGTGCGGCCGGTGGCCGACGCAACGATCTGGAGACCATGCGACGGGCCATTCCGTTGTGGCGCACGGATTACAACTATGAGGAGCCGGTGGGGACCCATGCCATTACTCATGGCATCTCGATGTGGCTTCCCTACCATGGCGGCGGGGTAAATCAAACGGACACCTATCGATTCCGCAGTTCGATGACGCCGTGGTTCAATTGCTTGTTCGATGTGCGGCGCCGCGATGTCGATTATGACCTCATCCGTCGCCAGATCAGTCAGTGGCGGGAAGTGGCTGACTTTTTCCTGGCCGATTTTTATCCCCTCCTGCCCTACAGTCGCGGCGCAGATGACTGGATGGCGTGGCAGTTCCATAGTCCCGAAAAGGGTGCCGGTATGATCCAGGCCTTTCGTCATGCGGAAAGTGTCTTTATCCATGCTGTGATTCCCTTGAAGGGGTTGGACCCGGTCGTTCGATATGAAGTGAAGGATCTGGAGACCGGACAAATCCAGATTGCTGCGGGTTCGGACTTATTGAAAAAGGGATTGCCTGTAATCATTCAGGAACAACCTGGATCTGTGTTGATGTCGTACCGCAAGATTGAATGAAAAAGATAGGATTGAGACCATTATGAAGCTGGGACTTTCAAGTGATTTTGGATCGCCCCATCACTGGGAGCGGATGGTGGATTTTGCCACGCGGAATAAAGTGGACCGTCTGGTGTATTGGGGTAACTACTCCGTGCCGGGCGCCACAACGCCCTGTTTATTCACTCCGTGGCCGGCCGCGGTCAGCGCCGAACAGCGCGTGCTACGGGAGGGAGTGCGGGATTCCATGGCCTATGCCGCACAGCTCACGCACCGTGCCGGCAAGGAGTTTTGGTATGTCTATCAAGTGTTGATGCTTCCTCCGATCGAGCAGTCGAAGCAGGCCTGGCCGACGTTGTTCAATGAGCACGGTGAACCGGATATGGCGCATCCGCTGGTCGAGGAAATCATCCATTACCAGCTCAATGAAGCCCTGCGCATTGCTCCGCACCTGCACGGCCTTGAATTGTGGATCTGTGAAGGTGCCAATATCGTGTTGTCAGACCTCAAGCAACAAACGTTGACCTTGAATCAGATCATCGAACGGATTATGGGAATTGTCGACGACTTTTGCCGGACAAAGGGGCTCCGTCTGGCGGTGGACCTGCACACGTCCGGCGGGCACAAGGCGACGGTCGATGCCCTGCTGGCGTCCGCTGCGCGCCGTTCGCACGTGCTGGTCAGCGGCGACAACGTCATCGGCGATTTTCAATTGCATTCGCCCTTTAATTCGCATCTCCAGAACGCCGTGCGGACCAATCCGGTGCAGGTGCATTTCGATCTTAATGGGGAATACTGGGGACGTAATTTTACACCCACTGTTGCGTTGGCTCAGTACACCCGGCATCTGGCTGCCGCCCGTGCGATTCAGGCTGAATATGTCGATGGACGCATTGCCACCATTCATAACATAAACTCGCGGCACGACCACGTTCTGCCATCACGGCGGAAGTTCTATCCTGCGCTTCAGAACTTGCAACCCGGCGCTCCTCTTCCGTCGAATATAGACGTCTGTTGTTTCGACACACTAGGCGGCTTTAACGCCGAGTATTTCCTCCGCCATGCCCGTGACCCGGAAGTTCAAACAGGGCCTGTGGTCCGGGAATTTCTCGCTACTGAATTCGGGCCGGATGTGGGCGCGCTGGCGTGGCTGCTGGAAAATCTGGAACCGGTCAATGGTCGGATATTCTTTACCGACAAGAATTATAGCGGAGCCCAGTCCTTGCTCCCCTACGTGTGGCTGACGGGTTTTTGGGCTCTGGATGTTCATTCTACAGCTCCTGCCGGGACCCCGTTGACGGCGGTGGAAGCCGCCACCACCAGTGGCGAAGTAGGACCGGCTGCATTTGCGGGTTGGCCGGTGCCGATTGATCATCGTGTGGCTGGACCGCAGGCCATTCTCGCCGAGAAACAACTCGCGGTAGCGGAGACGCAGGCGTTTCTTGAACTCGCGCGGCAGGCGACGGCTCATTTCACTGTAGCCCAACGTGAGTTCGTTGTGCGCCAGTTTGTGGATCTGGTCAGGCGTGCGCGTACGGCGGCGGTGCTGCAGGAGGCCATGGTTCATTACTTCCACCTCAAACGAGGCGTGACTAACGGCGCGATTCCCGACAGGAAGCGGCTGGCTGTACTTATGCCGGAATTGCTGGCTTTGTCGGACGAGTGGCTCCAGTACTATCCCGACGACCGGTGGAGCATGTCGGGGTGGCTGAAGGAGTGGCACAAGACAATGCAGCAAGTGTAATAATGGCTCGCGCCTCCTGCCGCCTTGCGCGGCAGGGGCGAGAGATTGTGGGGAAAGTGAGATTGTTCCCACAATCTGTTCACCCGCGACACAAGGTCGCGGGGGTTTTATACAATTGAGGACTAGCAGGGATATTTATGAATTCAAACGATATGCAGATTACGGATGCCGAGCGGGCCGAGGTGACCCGGTGGGTTACGGCTAAGTTCCAGGGCAAGCAGGAGCGGGCCGGGTATGCGGCGGAATTGGCGGTCATTTCCTCCCAATGGCGGCCGCCGCGCCTGAATACGCATCCTTATGGTCACAAGCTGAAGGTTTCCGGTCGGACCATGTCGGACGGGCTCTATTGTCATGCAAATTGCCGGATAGGGGTGTTGCTGCCGGGGCGTGCCCGGCGTTTGACCGCCCTGTGCGGCGTGGAGAGCAATCGCGAGACCAGCCCCGGCGGCGGGAATGTGGTCTTTGCCGTCAGTGCCGGCGGGAAGGAGTATTTCCGGTCTGCCGTGCAACGCGAGGGGATGCCGGTCGTCACGATTGACGTGGCGCTGGATGGCCAGGAACTCATTATCCTCGAAACCAGTGATGGCGGATTGGGTATTCCCTACTGTCAGGGTGTATGGGGCGAAGCCGTGGTCACCCTTGAGGACGGTTCCTCTTTCAGGCTGGGAAGTCTTCCTGTCAGGCCCGGTTTACCGCGGGGTGCCCATGAGGCCGGGGCTCCTTTTTCATTCCAATACGGAGGCCAGTCGTCCGGCACGTTGCTGAAAGACTGGGCCAGCGAGGTCACCACCAGCAGGATCGATGACCGACGTACACGGCACCTGATGAAATGGGTTGATCCCGTGACCCGCTTGAGCGTGCGGTGCGAGGGGATTGAATACCATGACTTTCCGGTTGTGGAATGGACAACCTACCTCCGCAATGACGGGCCCCGTGATACGCCGCTTATCGAATCGCTGCAGGGCCTCGACACTCTTTTTGAGCGTGATGGAGGGAAGGAAGAGTTTGTCCTGCACCATCACCGCGGTTCGCCCAATTCACCGGCAGATTTCGAGCCGATGCAACGCCAGTTGGAGACGGGCTCGACGTTCACCCTGGCCGCAGGCGGCGGGCGGGGCAGCAATGCCAACTGGCCCTATTTCAATCTGGTCATGCCGGGTGACGGAATCATGATCGCGGTCGGTTGGCCCGGTCAGTGGGCCACATCGTTTGCGAGGGACGATGCCAACGGGTTACGTATTGCGGCGGGTCAGGAATTGACCCGTTTTGTCCTGCATCCCGGCGAAGAGGTACGGACGCCGTTGATGGCCCTATTGTTCTGGAAAGGGGATCGGGTTCGGTCGCACAACCTGTGGCGGCGTTGGATGAAGGCGCACAATGTGCCGCGCACGGCAGATGGCGCCTTGCCCAAGCCGCAACTTCTCAACTGCGCCTGCTTTAATTATCTGAATCTGGTCAGCAGTCAGCAGGAAGAAATCCAGTACATGGACCGGTTCCTCGACGAAAAGATTCCGTTGAACTGGTGGTGGCTGGATGCCGGGTGGTACGTCAACGACGGCACCTGGACGACGGTCGGGACCTGGGAGGCGGATCCCAAGCGTTTCCCCGGCGGCATCCGCGCCGTCACGGATCACGCTCACAAGCGCGGACTCAAGTTCATGCTCTGGTTCGAGCCGGAACGGGTTTCCGCCGGTAGTTGGCTGTTTGAAAAACATCCCGAGTGGCTTCTCGGGAAGGATCGGGTCCGCTTGCTCGATCTGGGCAACCCGGCGGCACGGCAGTGGGTAACGGATCACATTGATAAGTGTATTGCCGAGTTCGGGATCGATCTGTACCGTCAGGACTTCAACATTGACCCGCTCGATTTGTGGCGCGCGGATGATAAGCCGGATCGGCAGGGAATGCTTGAAATGGGGCATGTGACCGGATACCTGGCCTTTTGGGATGAGTTGCGGCGCCGGCATCCGGGCCTGCTGATTGACTCCTGTGCCTCGGGTGGGCGGCGCAATGATCTTGAGACCATGCGGCGCGCCATCCCGTTGTGGCGGACTGATTACGACTTCGGTGATCCTGTCGGCACCCATTCCATCACACACGGAATCTCCAACTGGCTGCCGTATCATGGCGGCGGGGTGGGGCATACGGATGCCTACCGGTTTTTCAGCACCATGACCTCATGGTTGAACTGTGCCTTCCTCGTGGGTGAGATGAAAAAGGGGCCGGACGGGGTGCCGAATATGTACGTTCCGGGTTCGATTGCGAACTCGCCGGTTGATTTCGGGGCGTTGCGACAGCGGACGGCTCAGTGGTTGGAGGTGGCCGAGTTCTTTCTGGCCGACTTCTACCCGATTCTGCCTTACAGCCGGAATCCGGCCGATTGGACCGGTTGGCAGTTCCATGACCCCGAGAAGGGCGCCGGAATGGTTCAGTTGTTCCGCCATGCGGCTTCCGTGTTCGATCATGCCGGCATGTTGTTGCAGGGTCTTGATGCGGCGGCGCATTACACGGTCCGGAACCTGGAGACGGGTGAACAGGTCGAACGGTCGGGTTCGCAATTGATGGAACAAGGGTTGCCGGTGGCGATAGAGCAGAAACCGGGCGCGGCTCTTTTTGCTTACGCCTGTCATGGCCCTTGTCAGAAATAACTCGCGGAGGCCTCGATGAATCAGCCATTGATCGACACGCTCGGTGAAGTGGGCAAATCGACGCACGAGTATCATTGCCCGGATGGGACTCAACTACTGTTGCTTCCCCACGGGGGCCGGATCTTGGGGCTTTTTGCCGGCCCGGGCAGTGAGAATTTCTTCTGGACCCATCCGGCGCTTGGCGTGCCATCCACAGCGGACGGGTTTTACGCGAGCGACCAGTGGCACAACTCGGGTGGCGATCGCACCTGGCTGGCCCCGGAAGTCGATTTTTTCTTCCCAAAATTCCCGCAGACCAAGGTCTATTGGCAGCCTCGCCAGCTTGATCCGGGCGACTGGAGGCTGGACGTACTCTCCGATACGGTACGGATGACCAATCGGTTGACCTGTCGCTTATCGCGATCGCATACGGATGTGGAGGTGGAGATCACCAAGTCGGTGCTGCCAGCCCCCAATCCGTTACGGAATGATGGCGGGTGGAAGGGCATGGCCGATGTGCAGTATGCCGGCTATACCCTGCGGACGTCGCTCGAGTTGTTGGGCGACTCATCCGGGCAGAAGGGGCCAGTGGGTCTATGGAACCTGACTCAAATGCCACACGATGGCGACCTGCTGGTGCCAACGTGTGGGCCGAGTGACCCCAAAATCGTGTTCGGTGACGTGCCGGCACAGGACATCATGGTGGGCGAACGCCTGATCCGCTATGCGATGCGAGCCGGCGGCGCGCAAAAAATATCGATCCGGGCACTTGCCGCGACCGGGCGAATCGGCTACCGCTACCCAGCCGAGAACGGGCGCTGGGCACTGGTCGTGCGCAACGTGTTTGTGAATCCGTCAGGGGAGTATGTGGATGTGCCCTTTACTGATGTGGAGGATAAGGGGTATGCCGTCCAGGCCTGCAACGTCCATAATGAGCTGGGCCGCTTTAGCGAGCTGGAATACCACTCGCCGGCCATCGGAGCAGGCACCGGACTCTCGCGCAGCGAAGACCTCTCGCAGACATGGGCTTTTCGCGGCAGTCGCGAAGCCATTGACCAGATCGTGGCGAGATTGCTGACTCCCTGAGCTTTTCCCGGTAGAATGAAAAAACCATTAAAAAAGAGGTTAAATCATGATCAATGCCTATGACCTGACTCGTCGGATTTATGATGTGGATCTCTGGTGGGAGCCGCCCCGTCACCGTTTCCGGCGTTGGAGCTCGTACGATCCTGCCGGTAACACGGAACACGATTGTGACAAGTACGTGAGTGTGTCCACGGACGGGAAGATCGGCGTTGTGGCCGATACGCAGGAATCAGGTTCCATTGTTCGCATCTGGGCGGCGGGCACCCATCCCAACCGGCCGATGCGGATGTATCAGGGCGGGAGCAGTGAGCCTTTCCTGGATGCGATGCTGGAGTCAATGTTTGACGGTTCGTTTGACAATCGTAAGAACCTCCGGACCGGTGTCGACTTTTCCTTCACGGAGGTGAGGCATTGGCCTTTTGTCAAACCGCTGATGGGGGATTTCCGGCGGGCTTATGTATGTCGCGTTCCCATTCCGTTCCGAAACGGCTTGCGCATCGATGTGGACCGGCTGCCGGACATTAACGCCGGGTTTTTCTATCATGTGGACTGCATGCTGGCGGACGATCCGCAGGAGGTGCAGCCTTTTGACGGTCGCTTCAGTTATCGTGATTTCACAGTGCCCCATGCTCAACATATTCATGCGGACCCCTTGAAGTTCTATGGCGACGAAATGTTGGGGGCACGCCGAGTGACGGCGCAGGGGCATGGTGAGCGGGTGTCGGTATTCCTGGCTGCTGGTGCGGGAATGGTGCGCCGCCTGGTGTTGAAGCTGACCGGTGTGGCCCGGGAAGACCTGCATGATCTCCGGCTGACGATTGCCTACGGGAACCGGGCGCCCTCGTTTGATGCGCCGGTAAGTTTGCTTTTCGGGGCGGCGTTCGAACTACATGCGTTCCGATCCCGCGCTTTGGGTTATGAGGATGGCGTTTTTCAATTCCAGCTTCCGATCCCGTTCCGCGACGGTGTTGAGATTGCGCTGTACTCGGTTTCCAAACGACCGTTCGGGGTCGAGAGTGAAGTCTATGTTTTGGACCGTGAGCCGCCCGCAGGGGCCCTGCTGCTGCACAGCTATTCGGCGTTCGACGCCGGGCCTACGCCGTCTCCCTTTGTGTTTGCCGATGTTCAGGCGGCGCAGGGGCGGTATGTCGGCATGGCCTTTTCCTGCAAGCCGTACCAGCAGGAGGACAACGAGATCATGGTGGTCGACGGTGAAGTGGTTGCCCGCGGGACCGGTCGCGAGGATTACTTCAACATGTCATGGGGCTTCAAGGAGTACTGTGAGCCGGACCACGGCTGTCCGGTGCAAAGCGGGGAATACCCCTGGCAGGATTTGCAGTCCGGCCATGGCTACTACAGTGCCTATCGTCTGCATTTTCTAGAGAGCGTTCCCTTCCGGAAGAGTTTCAAGGCGTTCTTTGAGAAGGATTACGACCCGCACAAAGTCGGACACGGTTGGGCCAGCACGGCATTCCTGTATCTGGATCGTCCTCAACCGGCTCATGGCATTTCAGCCGACTGGCGTCGCTGGGCGGAGAGCCCTTCCTGAAATGAGGTCATGATGCAATCAAGCGTGTGGGATACGTTGTTATTCGTGAAACAGGATGTGTGGCATGGATTCAACCGTGGCTTTCTCTCGGTCGAGGGCTATTCCGCATGGGTGGTCGCGCCCCGTCAGGCGCGGCCGGGGAACCCTTGGTCCTGGTGCCTGGAGTTTCCGGATGCTTTCACGGAACGGTGTGCGGCCCTGCGCCTTTTGGAAGAGGGGTTCCATCATGTCTATTTCGATAAACACAACAACTTCGGGTCTCCCGAGACTTTGAAGGAGTACAATAGTTTTCATCGAATGCTAACGGGCAGTGGATTGGCCGGGAAGGCCGTGCTGATTGCCGTCAGCCGCGGGGGACTCTCCGCCTATCGCTGGGCGTCCGAGAATCCGGAGAAGGTCGCGGTGATTTACGGCGACGCGCCGGTATGCGATTTCAAGAGCTGGCCGGCGGGAAAAATGAGCAGCAAGGGCAATGCCGGTGATTGGGACCTTTGTCTCCGGGCTTATCGATTCAAGGATGAAGCCGAAGCGCTGGCGTATCCCGGCAATCCGGTGGACACGCTTGAGCCGCTGGCGCGGGCAGGGATTCCGCTCATTCACGTGGTGGGTGACGAAGATGTGGCTGTACCGGTGGCCGAGAATAGCGATATCGTGGAGCGTCGCTACAGGAAGTTGGGGGGCAATATCGTGGTGATTCACAAGCCCGGTGTGGGGCATCATCCGCATGGTTTGGAAGATCAGACGCCGGTGATTGAATTTATTCTCCGGCATGTTTCATAGACGTGTCACGCGAAAGCAGAAGGACAGAATTATGCAAGGTATTCAGCCGCTATTCATGACCGAAAAAAATGTGCGATCGGGCCGCGTCAGTAAATTCTACTATGGTGACCGCAACTATAAACCCAATGAGTGGAATGTGATTGCCGATCTGGAGGGGCCGGGGTCGATCAATCATATCTGGGTTACGTTTGCCAGTGATGCCCTGCTAGGGCGTCGTGTCCTCCTGCGTTGTTTCTGGGACGACGAAACGGAACCAAGCGTGGAAGCGCCGATCAGTGACTTTTTTGGCGTTCCGTTTGGCCTGTTCGGAACGCAATTCGGCAAGATGAGCACGCCCTGGCTTGTGATGGCGCCGGAGAATGGTTTCAACTGCTATTTCACCATGCCGTTTGCGCGCCGTGCGAGGATCGAGATTATGCCCGCCGAGGAGGTCAGCCTTATTGGGTTCTATATTCAGATCGACTATTGTCAGTTCGAGAAGGAACTGCCCCGTGAATGGGCCGACTTCCGTTTTCATGCGCAGTACCGGTTTGAGAACCCGTGCGAAAAGTACGGGCGGAATTATCTCTTTCTGGATGCAACCGGGAGGGGCATGTTGGCGGGTGTAACCTTCGGGATTGAGATGCACTATCCACAACCTGATCCGTGGTACCATGGCGGCGGTGACACGATGCTCATTGACGGCGAGTCCCGTCCGGCGGTGTTGCACGGCATCGGGGCGGAGGATTTTATCAGTCACTCACATGGTGTGCGGGAGTTTCACTCCAACTACGTCGGGACACCGTATGAAGAAAAAGAGGCGGACGGACGGTTGAAGCGTTTGGGGCTGTATCGTTTCTTCATCCAGGATCCGGTCTTCTTTTCCCGCTCGATTCGCGCTACGCTGGGGGCACTGGGCAATGCCTATTCCAGCGTGGTCTACTGGTATCAGACTGAGCCCCATCGGCCGTTCTTCCGGGTCCCCTCAGTCGAAGCGCGCATGCCCGGTGCGGAGGCCCGGTATGGACGGTATGACTTGGAAAGTCAGCCGGCTGAGGAATGGCAGATTCTGGCGCCGTTCCCGTGTAATCAGAATGAGCCTTTCGAGACGGTGCGACCGTTTGAACAGCTTGAGACGGGTGCCGAGAGCTATCGCTTTCATCCCTCGGGTTATGCGGGGATCTGCCGGGCTTCGCTGCCGGGTGGAGATAACATTGATGTGAAGTGGAAACCCCAGTTCGCATACCATCATTTTATTGACTTTAATGTTGTGGCACGACCAGCGATAGGATGTATCTGCCTGGAGACCGAAGTGGTCGGGTACGCCCTGCGCTATGTGGATTCAGCGTCGGATCGAGAGGCGGTTTTCAGCTTCGCATTCGACGATGAGGCTGTGGTATGGGTAAACGAAGCGCGGTGCTTTAGCGGCAGCCATCCTCATGGGTTGCGTTCGGTTAACTTCACCGCCCGGTTGCGCAAGGGTCGGAATCGGATACTCGTGAAATTATCCAACCATGACAATGACAACTGGCGCTTCTGGGGCTTCTGTCTGCGCATGGCGTAGCGGGCGCGACGGCTGAACCGAGCTGTGCCGGCTCGAATAAAAAGGGAAGTTTTATGATGAACTCAAAAGAGCGAATGATGGCCGCAATCAACCGGCAGCCGATTGATCGTATTCCGACGGATATCTGGGCGACCCCGGGTGTTTGGACAAAGATGGGCAAATATTTTGGCGAGAAGGCCGATATTGCTGCGATACTGCACCTTGATGGGTTTGCCAGTGTTGCGCCGGAATACATTGGCCCGCCCCTGCCTCAGATGCCTCCGGATGAGGCCGTCAATTTCTGGGGCATTCGCACGAAACGTGTTCCGCATGAAGGGGGTTACTATGATGAGCAGTCCCTTAATCCCCTGGCGAGTGCCCAGACTCTGGACGATCTGAAAGCTTATCCCTGGCCGGATGCCGGGTGGTTTGACTACTCGGGAATGCGGGCCAAGGCCGAGGAGGGTGGCAAGACCCGGGCCGTGCAGTGCGGTTATATGGCGCCCTTCTACTATCACAACCTGATGCGGGGCCTTGAGCAATCATTGATTGATCCGCTTCTTGATCCCGAATTCACCCACTATCTGATCGGGCGCATTTCTGACTTCTTCTATGATTATCACCGGCGGATCTTTGAAGCGTGCAAAGGGTTCATCGATGTTGCCCAGGTGACCGATGATCTTGGCAGCCAGACCGGCCCCCTCATCAGTTTGGATTTGTATAAGGAGTTTTATGCTCCGCACCATAAGCGTTTCATCGATCTCTGCCACGAGTTCGGGATCAAGGTGTTCCATCATGACGATGGTAGTTGCCGTCAATTCCTGCCGCTATTGGTCGAGATGGGGATCGATATCCTGAATCCGATTCAATGGACCTGCCCGGGTATGGACATGGTCGAACTGAAAGCGGAGTTCGGAAGCCGGATCTGTTTCCATGGTGCGGTTGACAATCAACGCATCCTGCCGTTCGGAACGCCTGAGGAGGTTCGCGCCGAGGTCCGTCATTGCATCGACTCGCTGGCCAGCAATGGCACGGGGTACATCCTTGCCCCCTGCCACAATTTGCAAGTGAACACCCCCGTGGAGAACATCATCGCCATGTACGATGAAGCCTGGAAATACGGGAAGATGTGATCATGAATCTCCCCGTGCTTGATTCCGGGAAATTTTCGTTCCGCATTAGCACGGCTGTCGGTTTGAATGCTGATTTCTACGGCGTCAAGGCCGACGACATCTCTTGGGTGGTCGCGGGTCATTCGCCGGTGTTCATTGCCAGTTGCAACGGCCAGTTGCTCACGAGCTCCGATCCGGAATTTCATATCCGGCATGTCGGGACGACCCAGCCGGGCGAGGGGATTACCCGGACTACAATCATCACGGAGCGTGAGAATCCGAAGATGCTTGTGGAAACCTGTTTCCAGCTTTACCGGGGAACGGGCGTGCTTGAACAGTGGTCCACCATCCGGAACACCGGCAGCTCGGCGTTGGAGATCGGGCGTTTTGATACGTTCTGCAAGAGGATTCCGGCAGGGAAATATACGCTCCATTATTTCTCCAGCGGGTGGGCGCGTGAATTCACGGCGAGCATTGAGCCTCTGCAAGGCACGAAAATTTTGGAAGGTGTTAGAGGTCGATCCTCGGGAAACGCCCACCCGTGGATGATGCTTCAGCGTGATACGTGGGGGACATTGACCAGCAGTATTGCCTGGTCCGGGAATTGGATATACCGGTTTGAACCGCAGTCTGACGGAACCTATCTGCTCTCCGGTGGAATTAATCCCTGGCTCTTCAGCAAGCATCTGGCGCCAGGGCAGCATTTTGAAGGCCTGCACGTCGTCAGTGTCCTGAGTGGGTCGGATGATCCGCATGGGGCGGCTGCCGACCTGGCTGAATGGGGCCGCCGATACTGGTATCCCCAAAACGAATTATCACGGTCACTGCCGGTTGAGTGGAATCATTGGTGGCCCTATGACGACAGGACAATCAACACCGATACGTTCAAGGCCAATGTCGATGTGGCGGCTGAAGTGGGCGTGGATGTGTGTACGCTCGATGCCGGTTGGTTTGGGCCTGATGACGAAAAAACGCATTGGTATGACTATCGGGGCGATTGGGACGTGGTCAATAGGAAGCGCTTTCCTGGTGGAATAAGGGAACTCTCTGATTATGTTCACGGGAAAGGAATGAAATTCGGACTATGGTGTGAAATCGAGGCGGTCGGAAAACATGCGGCCCTTGGCCGGCAGCATCCTGAATATGTCGCCCTGCGGGATGGGAATAGCCTCGGTTCCCTTTGTCTGGGAAACCCGGCGGCCGAGGAGTGGGCTTTCAATACCCTTGAGTCGTTGATCCAGGACTATAAATGCGATTGGATAAAACTCGACTATAACATCGATGTCGGGGCCGGATGCAATAGGACGGACCATGGACACGGGGAAGGCGACGGCCTGTATGAGCACTATCAGGGCTATTACCGCTTGTTGGCTCGAGTCAGGGCGGCGTATCCGCAGGTTATCCTGGAGAACTGCTCCAGCGGAGGCCTTCGGATTGATCTTGGATTGGCAAAACACACGCATGTAGCCCATTTAAGTGATCCGGATATGTCTGACCATAGTCTGCAATGCTTTTGGGGCGCCACCGCGATGTTGGCACCCCGTGCCTGTCTGCACTGGGCCTGGTCGCATACCCATTCGGGATTCGAGCCGTTGGACCTGACGAAGGGTGATGTCGACCCCGGGCGGCTGGATTATTACTTCCGCATTGGAATGCTACACGCCTTTGGGATCTCGCATCCTCTGCCGGAACTGCCCGAATCTGTCCGGGAGCGATTGGCTGCCTGCATCCGTTTTTATAAGGAGACAGTGAAGCCCTATGTGTGGAGTGGCCGATTCTATCGACTTTGCGAACAACCGAAGCGGGCCGGTGGCGGCTGTCGTTGGAGCGTCTTTCAGTTCGTCATGCCGGACCGTAATCAGTCGCTTGTGTTTGTATTCCGCCTGCCCGGAGCTGGGCCGGAACATACGGTGCGTTGTGTGGATTTGATCCCGGACGGATTATACAGCGTCGCGTGGGATCAGGCGGATAATGTTGTGGAGCAAAGAACAGGTCGTCAGTTGATGGACGATGGCATAAGGATTCGAGACCTCACCGAGGAAGGTTCCCTGATCCTGCATGTGGTCCAGGACAACTAAAACGATGCTGTTTTTTCGATGATGGATGATGAGCGTTGGCCGGGTGGTCAGCGGGTCAGGTAGCACATGGCCTTCTGTTTGAAGCTGTCGGCATGCAGGTGGATCCGCAGCGTCTCTCCCAGATTACCGCCGTCGATCACTCGTAATACATGGGCCAGATGGGCGGATTCCGGCAGCAAGGCAGCAAGTGAGTTGGGGAGTGTTGCCAGAAGATCCGGATTGAGGCTGTGACTTTTCTTATCGGGCGACACCGCCAGGTAGAGCATGTTCATTTCCACCAGATCATTGAAGAAATGCGTTCCGAGCGAGACGTCGGGAATGAGCCCTTCGTGCATGGCCGCAATTTCGCAGATCACCGAGGCAGCATTGATCTCGGCGAACGAGACCGGGATGCCGAGGGCCGGGGTGGAGGTTGCCCAGCGGCCCGGTCCGGCCAGCATCAGGCACTGATGGGGTCCGGCGGCCGTCAGGCGGTTGAGTTTACCAATGGTTCGGGCCACCGAATAGCGTTCGGAAACCGTCATCCTGCCGTAGACCGAGGGAACGATATAGATCAACCGGTCGATATCGGTAGAGGTGCTCTGACCGATGATCGGGCCGGCTGTTTCAAGCAGCATATCCTGCTTCTTGACCGTGGCGGGGCCCCGGACCCGGGCGACATCGCCGGCAATGCGGACCTGAAAGGGGCGGCATTGCACGATGTTGATGCGGAACGCCCCGTCGGCCGTGAAGTTGGCCGTGAACTCGATGTCCACGGGATAGGCATAGGCATCCTGGATAACCTTCAGGATCGCCCGCATATCCTGGACAAAATGCGTTTCCTTGACGAGTCGGTCAAACGTGAGATACCAGTTTGATCCTCCCCCGGGTGTGTCTTCCCGAACAGCAAAAAGGTCAAGCGGCAGGGCTTCGGCGTGCCCGCCCATCACCGTGTTGAGGGGCTTTGCGGCCATTCGGTTGTGCGGAAGATCCAGAACGTCGGCGTGGTGCTGCGAGAACTTGCGGATATCCTCGGTTGAGGATTCCGGTCGTTTTTCCGGCGCGTTCAGGGCGATGAGGCGGGTGTAATCGTCGCTGGTGCGGTCCACGGCACGTGTCCCGAGCCCGAAGACCAGACGGAGCATCCCGGCACGGGGATCAATGTCCTCATTCCAGACATAGGGGTTGAAGGAAAATCCGGCGCCGGCAACCTGGGGAAAGAAGTTTTCGCCGTAGAGTGCGCCTGAGACGCGCTGGATCAGGAGCGACATTTGTTCATCCTGGTCCAGCAACCCGCGTTGGGACCGGTAGGAAAGGGCTTCCAGGCTCAGGGTGCTGGCATAGACCGTGCGCACGGCTGACATGAAGGATTCGAGCCGTTGTGCGGGAGTGCCCTGATTGGCGCAGAACACCGTGTCGTATTTTCCCGAGAAGGCGTTACCGTAGCTGTCCTCCAACAGCGAACTGGAGCGCACGATGATCGGCGACTGGCCGAAGTAATCCAGCATCTCCATGAATTGACGCTGGATATAGTCCGGGAAGGCGCCGGAGAGCATTTTTTGCCGGGTTTCATCGATATGGCTGGTGAGGAAGTTCAGATCGTTGGCCTTGCGGCGCAAATCCCAACAGCGGTTCTGGACGAGATAGGTGTAAAAAACATCAGAACCCAGAAAGAAGGAGTCATGGGTTTCAAGTCTTTCTGCGAGATGGGGGGCGTTTTTTCGCAGAATGGCGCGGGCCAGCAGCATGCCGAGGGATTTGCCGCCGATCAGGCCGGTGCCGATCATGCGCTGGATGACGGCCATCAGGTCGGACAGGTCGAAATATTTCCTGGCGAGCGGCAGGAACTTCTCGTCGCGGGTGATGGCACTGCGCAGCAGGCGCTGGAAGGACTCCTGGGTGTCCTGAACCGTGCCGGTCCCGTTCCGCACGTTCTC
This sequence comes from PVC group bacterium, assembly GCA_945870225.1. Taxonomy (GTDB): domain Bacteria; phylum Verrucomicrobiota; class Kiritimatiellia; order CAIKKV01; family CAITUY01; genus CAMBRF01. The sequence goes on from CAMBRF010000014.1 coordinate 42,682, forward strand.
CAGGGTCTTCTGGGCCTGGGCGATGGTATTCATCCAGATGCCGGGCCGCGATATCGAGAAATCCAGCCAGGGTTGGGGCGTGCCGGCCAGAATATCCGCGATGGTGGTGCTGGAGGTGACCGGCGTGAAATCGTCGTTCTCGCCCCAGACATGCAATGTGTACATCGTGGGGGAGTAACGTTTGTCAACTTTGACCGGCTGGACAAAAAGGTCTTCCCGGTTGCGGTAGACATCGAGCACGACCTGGGCCGTCTGGTGAATGCTGTCGATGGCATGGAAGGAGTGGTGTTTGTTGAACAGGGCGAAATAGGTGATGGTGTCCAGCTTGAACAGGAACGGGCAGGTGATCATGAAGAAATTACCCAGCATGCGGTCGCTGTACCAGTCGGCCGCCAGTTCCGAAAGTCCGTCAAACACATACAAGGCACCGCGCCCCTTGCTCTCGATGACATCAAGAATATCGCCGACAAACTTTTCGAAGCCGGCCTCTGGTTCCACGTTGTAAATTTCAACGCCGGGTGTTTCGGGAATAAGCTGGCGGTGGCTGGCGAATCGAAAATACACCAGGGGCGCGCCGGTGGTCAGGCCGTGACTGACAAAACGGTCCACGAACGGGCGGTAGTCCTCGATATCGTCTACCTGCCAGACGACGTTATCCCCCGCGATCAATCCATCCAACGTATTGTCCAGCGAGGGGATCCCGGTGCTGAAGGGTGGGAGCTTCTTCGGTTGCGATGCATTTGACATGGCGGCAAATCCTCGTAAGATGCGTCATAGTTCAACTTTGACACGCGACATGCAAGCGATTTTGGCCGGGGCGACCATCGTTACAATAATGAAATGTTTTGGTTCAAAACGGTCCTGTCGCGTATATCAGGGTGACTGATCGCTTTTTAATAAAAACATTACGTGTTGATGATGAAGGGGTAACGTCAAGTCCGGATGAAGATGGCATGGTTGCTGCTAAAGATCAGGTCCACCGTGCGAATCCGCTGCGGTTGACGAGAAACGTTGTGAAAAATGGAACCGGCGATAGATCAAGGAGAATGACGACTATGAACTGTTGCGAAAACAAACCCCTGCAGTCCCTGCCCGAGATGTTCGGGGTCAATGTGTTTAATGACGCCGTGCAGCGCGCGCGCCTGCCCAAGAACGTCTACAAGAAACTGATGGCGACGATCGGGGAGGGTAAGGAATTGGACCCCTCGATTGCCGATGTCGTGGCCAATGCCATGAAGGACTGGGCCATTGAAAAGGGCGCCACGCATTTCTGTCACTGGTTCCAGCCGATGACTGGCATCACGGCGGAAAAGCATGATTCGTTTATTTCGCCGACCACGGATGGCCGGATCATGATGGAATTCAGCGGCAAGGAGTTGACTCAGGGCGAGCCGGACGCCTCCTCGTTCCCGTCCGGTGGTCTGCGCGCCACGTTCGAAGCCCGTGGTTATACGGTCTGGGATTGTACCTCGCCCGTTTTCATCAAGAAGGACGGCGAGAACACCACGTTATTCATCCCGACCTCTTTTGCGTCATACACGGGAGAGGCGCTGGATAAGAAAACCCCGTTATTGCGGTCCATGCAGGCGCTGAATCTGCAGGCGCTGCGCGTGCTGCGCGCGCTGGGCAATACGCGCAGCACGCGTGTCACGGCGACGCTGGGCGGTGAACAGGAGTATTTCCTGATCGATCAGAAGTTCATCGAGAAGCGGGCGGACCTGCGGTTCGCCGGCCGAACCCTGTTCGGGGCCCCGCCGCCGAAGGGGCAGGAGATGGAAGACCAGTACTTCGGCTCCCTGCACGAGCGGGTGGCGTCGTTCATGGCGGAGTTGAATGAGGAACTGTGGAAACTCGGCGTTTCCGCCAAGACCCAGCACAACGAGGTGGCTCCGGCCCAGCACGAACTGGCGCCGGTCTATGCTACGGTCAATATCGGCGTCGATCATAACCAGCTCACGATGGAAATGCTGCAGCGTGTGGCCCGCCGGCACGATTTTGTCTGCCTGCTTCACGAAAAGCCTTTTGCGGGCGTCAACGGGTCGGGCAAGCATAATAACTGGGCCATCGGTACCGATGATGGCGTCAACCTGCTGAACCCCGGCAACACGCCGCATGACAACGTTCAGTTCCTGGTGTTCCTGTTCGCCGTGATCCGCGCGGTGCACAAGTATTCCAGTCTGTTGCGCGCCACGGTGGCCACGCCCGGCAATGATCATCGCCTGGGGGCCAACGAAGCGCCGCCGGCGATTGTATCGATTTTCCTGGGCGAGCAGCTCACGGATATCTACGAGCAGATCAAGAAGGGGTTTGCCAGCCGGTCCACCCAGGGCGGGAAACTGATGCTGGGCGTCACCACGCTGCCGTCCATCCCCAAGGATACGACGGATCGGAACCGGACTTCGCCGTTCGCCTTTACCGGCAACAAGTTTGAATTCCGCATGGCGGGTTCCTCACAGTCGCTGTCCGGGCCGAATTTCGTGCTGAACACGATCGTGTCCGAGACGTTGTGCGAGATTGCCAACCACATTGAAGGGGCGAAGAACGTCAACAGTCGTCTCCAGGCCCTGCTCCAGAAGTACGCCAAGGAACATGAAGCCATCATTTTCAATGGCGACAACTACTCGGAGGCCTGGGTCAAGGAGGCGGCGAAGCGCGGCCTGCCGAATATCCGCAATTGCGTGGACGGCATTCATGCCATGATCGATAAGGAAAACGCCAAGGTCCTGATCAAGCATGGCACGCTGCCTGCCGGCGAAATCAAGGCGCGGCATGAGATTCTGCTCGAAGGCTATGCCAAGACGATCAATATCGAGGCCAAGACCATGTTGTACATGGCGCGGCGTGATATTCTGCCGGCGGTGATGAACTTCGCTTCGGACCTGGCCAGCGGCATCAACGCGATCGAGGTGGCGGGCGCCCGGCCGGAGGCTCAGATGAAGCTGCTGCAGCAGGTCAACGATGCGGCGGGCGAGATCAGCCAGCGCATCGAAGTTCTGGCGGGTGTCGTGGACATGGCCGCCGGGGCCGGGCATGCCGATAAAAAGGCCGCCGCCTACCGTGACACGGTGATTCCGGCGATGGTCTCCTTGCGTCAGGCCGTGGACGGTGTCGAGCCCGTTATCGGATCGGAATACTGGCCGCTCCCGACCTACGCCGATATGCTGTTCTATCGCTAAGCGCCAACCGACCTTGCGGTCCTGCCCGGCCGGGCAGGACCGCTCTCTTTGTTTGCTACCGGGCGAGTGTTTACGGGGCGACGAAATTGTAGCAATAAGGCGTTATGTGTTACATAAATGTATCAAAATGTGGCGATGAGGCGCAAAAAACAGGGGTTAATTCATCAACTTGTTATTGCCAGCGGATCTTAAAAAAGGCATCCTTGCATCCCATGCATGACTGAAGGCGGTTGTGATGTAGCGCAACCTCCCGAGGCGAAAAATCCTGCCCTGGGGAGGGTTGTGCTTCATCGCAACCGTTTCGATTTTGAAGAGGGCGGGCATTGCCCGCCACGGTCATGTTCCGGGAGCGCAGGCCGGTGCACGGCGGCAGTCCCGTCCGATTAAAACCGAAAGAAGAGTCGTCGTTGCGTATGCAAAAAAAGGTTCCCCAGTCACTCAATGGAATGCCGCCGGCCCAGGGGCTTTACGATCCTGCGAACGAGCATGACAGTTGCGGGGTCGGGTTCCTGGCCAATCTCGACGGTCGACCGTCGCACCGGGTCGTGACCGACAGCATTGAGGTCCTGAAAAATCTTGTGCATCGCGGGGCCGTGGGCGGCGACCAGTCCACAGGGGATGGTGCGGGCATTTTGATCCAGATTCCGGATGCCTTTTTCCGCAAGGAGGCCAAGCGACTGGGGATGGTGTTGCCGGGCGCGGGAGGGTATGGCGTCGGCATGATGTTCATGCCGGACTCCTCGGCACGCAACTGGTGCATGGCGTTGGTGGCGACCACGGTCGCCGGGGAGGGCTTGGACCTGCTGGGCTGGCGAGAGGTCCCGACTGACGGCAGCGTGCTGGGGGCGATCGCGCGCCAGGATCAGCCGGTGGTCATGCAGGCGTTTGTCGGCGGCAAGGGGCTGACAGGTGCCGATCTCGACCGGAAACTCTACCTCGTGCGCAAGCAGGTTCAGCGCGAGGCGTTGGCCATGCTGGGTCCGTCCGATCGCTTCTATATTCCAAGTTTTTCCAGTCGCACCATTATCTACAAGGGGCTGTTGACGGGGGGGCAGGTCTCCGGGTTTTACACCGAACTGAATGATCCGGATCTGGCCAGCGCGGTGGCGGTGCTTCATCAGCGATACAGCACCAACACGTTTCCCTCCTGGGAACTGTCGCAGCCGTTCCGTTTCCTGGCGCATAACGGCGAGATCAATACCCTGCGAGGTAATGTCAACCAGATGCGGGCTCGTGAGAATGGGCTGGAGTCCCCCCTGTTCGGGGCGGACATCAAAAAAATCATGCCTGTGATCGATCCGGGCGGCAGTGATTCAGCCTGTCTGGATAACGCCTTGGAACTGCTGGTTTCCGCCGGACGGGCATTGCCACATGCCATGATGATGCTGATTCCCGAGGCGTGGGGCGTGAAATATCCCATGGGACCGGACCAGAAGGGGTTCTTCGAATACCATGCCGGGCTGATGGAACCCTGGGATGGCCCGGCCACGGTGGCGTTCACCGACGGGGCGGTGGTGGGGACCCTGCTGGATCGCAATGGGCTGCGGCCGGCGCGCTATACCATCACCAAGGATAAGTTCATCGTGATGGCCTCCGAGGCCGGTGTGCTGGACATTGCGCCGGAACGCGTGCTGGAGAAGGGCGCCTTGCGGCCCGGCCAGATGTTGCTGGTGGATCTCCAGCGTGGACGGGTGATCAAGGACAAGGAGATCAAGAGCCAGATGGCGCGTCGTCAGCCTTATCGGCGCTGGGTGGAGGAGAACAAGCTGACGGTGCAGGGCCTGTTTGAAGCCATGGCTCCGGTTGTGCCTCAGGAGAGTACCCTGCTCAGGCGGTTGCGGCTGTTTGGTTATACGCGCGAGGATATGCAGATCATCCTGGAGGCCATGGCCTCCAAGGCTCATGAACCGGTCGGGTCGATGGGCACGGACACCCCGTTGGCGGTGCTTTCTGAGAAACCGCAGCTCCTGTTCTCTTACTTCAAGCAGTTGTTCGCCCAGGTGACCAATCCCCCGATCGATCCGATCCGGGAGGAACTGGTGATGTCGTTGATGACGTTCATCGGAAATCCCTCCAACATCCTGAGCGAATTGCCGCAGCATGCCCGCCTGCTTAAACTGCGCCATCCGTTTCTGGCGAACGAGGATCTGGAACGGATCCGCAGTCTCAACCTGAAGGATTTCAGTGCGTGCACGTTGCCGATGGGTTTCCCGGGTTGCGGGTCGGCCGACGGTTTGGAAGATGCCCTTGCCCAGCTTTGTCTGAAGGCTGAGGCCGCCGTGGCGAAGGGGCAGAATCTGCTGATCCTCAGTGATCGTGATCTGCCTGAGGCCATGGCACCCATTCCGTCCCTGCTGGCGGTGTCGGCGGTGAATCGTCATCTGGTTCGAAAAGGGCTGCGTACCAGTGTGGGCTTGATTGTTGAGACGGGGGAGGCCCGTGAAGTCATGCACATGGCGTTGCTGCTGGGGTATGGTGCCACGGCCATCAATCCCTATCTGGCCTTTGAGGCGATCGCCAATCTGGCCCTTCAAAAGGAATTGAGCGTTGAATTGGGCGTCGCGAAGGCGTTGGAGAATTACAGTGCGGCCCTGTGCGAGGGATTGCGGAAGATCATGTCCAAGATGGGAATCTCGACCCTGCGCAGTTATCGCAGCGCGCAGGTGTTTGAGGCCGTGGGGCTGAACCATGATCTGATTGAAAAATATTTTGAGGGGACGGCTTCGCGGGTTGAGGGGGTGGGGTTGGCGGCGATCGCTTGCGAGGCGAGCGCACGTTATCGGGACGCACAGAACACGGCGGATGCGCCTCCGATCCTGAGCGCCGGCGGGCAGTATCGCTATCGTCATGACGGGGAGAGGCACCTGTGGTCGCCCGAGGCCATCAGTAAATTGCAGCAGGCGACCCGTACGGGTGACGCCAAACTTTATGCCGAGTATGCCAAATTGATCAACGACCAGGCGGCGCAGCAGTTCACCCTGCGGGGGCTGTTTCGCTTCAAGCCGACGACCCCGGTCCCTATTGGGGAGGTCGAGCCGGCCTCGGAGATCGTCAAGCGCTTTGTGACGGGGGCCATGTCCTACGGCTCGATCAGCCGTGAGGCGCACGAGACGATGGCCATCGCCATGAACCGGCTGGGCGGTAAGAGCAACAGTGGTGAAGGCGGCGAGGATCCGGCGCGGTATAAACTCGCGCCAAACGGCGACAACCGGTGCAGCGCCATCAAGCAGGTGGCCAGCGGCCGCTTTGGGGTAACCGCCGAATATTGTGTCAACTGCCGGGAACTGCAAATCAAGATTGCCCAGGGCGCCAAGCCGGGCGAGGGCGGACAGCTGCCCGGTCACAAGGTCAATGCCGAGATTGCGCGGGTGCGGCATTCCACACCGGGCGTCACCCTGATTTCGCCGCCGCCCCACCACGATATCTACTCCATCGAAGACATCAAGCAGTTGATCTATGACCTGAAGAACATCAACCGTGAGGCGCGGGTATCGGTCAAGCTGGTATCCGAACTGGGCGTGGGCACCATCGCGGCCGGTGTGGCCAAGGCGCATGCCGACATGGTTCTGATCAGCGGGTATGACGGCGGGACCGGGGCGTCCCCGTTGTCATCCATCAAGCACGCGGGGGCCCCTTGGGAACTGGGATTGGCTGATACGCAGCAGACGCTGGTGCTTAACAATCTCCGGGGTCGTGTGAGGCTTCAGGCCGACGGGCAGATCAAGACCGGTCGGGATGCGGCGGTGGCGGTGCTGCTGGGCGCGGAGGAATGCGGATTCGCCACCACGGCGCTGGTGGTGATGGGCTGTGTGATGATGCGCAAATGCCACAACAACACCTGTCCGGTCGGCGTGGCGACCCAGGATCCCTGCCTGCGCAAACTGTTTACGGGCAAGCCGGAGCATCTGCAGAATTTCTTTACCTTTGTGGCGGAGGAACTGCGCGGCTATATGGCTCAACTGGGCTTCCGTAAACTGGACGATATGGTCGGCCGTTCCGATCTGCTGGAAATGAATGACGCCGTCACCTTCTGGAAGGCCAAGGGGCTCGATTTCAGCAAGATCCTGTACCGTCCCGAGGTAACCGGGCCGGTCCGCTGCGTCGAGGCGCAGGAGCACGAACTCGATCAGGCTCTCGATCTCAAGTTGATTCCCAAGTTGGCCAAGGCCATTGAAACCGGCAAGCCGGTGACCCTGAAACAGGGGATCCGTAATGTTAACCGCACGGTCGGCACGATGATTTCCGGACTGATCGCCCAACGGCATGGGCATGCGGGATTGCCCGAGGATACGATCACCCTGGAGTTCAAGGGGTCGGCGGGTCAGAGTTTCGGCGCTTGGTGCGCCCGGGGGCTGACCATGGTTCTGGAGGGTGAGGCGAACGACTATCTCGGCAAGGGGCTGTCGGGCGGAAAAATCATTGTGAAGCCGTTCAGCGGCATCGACTACGATCCCTCGGTCAACATCATTGCCGGCAATGTGCTTCTGTATGGCGCGACCTGCGGCGAGGTGTATCTCAACGGGGCGGTAGGCGAGCGGTTTGCCATCCGCAACAGCGGCGCTTCGGCGGTGGTGGAGGGCGTCGGCGATCATGGATGCGAATACATGACCGGCGGGCGCGTGGTGGTGCTCGGGCGCACCGGGGTGAATTTCGGTGCCGGGATGAGCGGGGGACTGGCCTACGTCTACGATGAGGCACGGAGCTTCGACAGCCGCTGCAATCTGGACATGGTGGATCTTGAACTGGTAACCAGTTCGCGGGATCAAGCCGAGTTGCGGGGACTGCTGGAGAACCATGTCCGCCATACCGGCAGCCTGAAGGCGCGCCGGATCCTGGATGACTGGGAGGGGAATCTTTCCTATTTCATCAAGGTCTTCCCCATGGAGTATCGCCGGGTACTGGGGCAGATGATGCAAGAAGACGAGGCGACCGAGCGGGCGGAGGTGGTCCATGGGTAAGGTTACAGGGTTTATGGACTATGAACGCCGGGACCCCGGCTACCGGCCCGTTGACGCGCGGGTGCGGGATTATCGCGCCGTGGAATTGCAGTTAAGTGAGGCGGAGGTGGTGGAGCAGGCGGCGCGCTGTATGGATTGCGGCACCCCCTTCTGTCATGGGTGCGGTTGCCCGCTGCTGAACGTGATTCCTGAGTTCAACGACCATGTCTATCACGGGCGCTGGAAAGAGGCGCTGGAGATCCTGCTGGCCACGAACAATTTTCCCGAGTTTACGGGGCGGATCTGTCCGGCACTCTGTGAAGGGGCCTGCGTGCTGGGGATCAACAAGGACCCGGTGACCATCCGGCAGATCGAACTGGCCATCATTGAAAAGGCGTTTGAGTGCGGTTACATGGAACCCCGTCCGCCGAAAATTCGGTTTGACCAGCAGGTGGCCGTGATCGGGTCCGGGCCGGCCGGACTGGCGGTGGCGGATACGTTGAACCACGCGGGCTACAAGGTGGTCGTTTATGACGGGGCTGCCCAGCCCGGGGGCATTCTTCGGTATGGTATTCCGGAATTCAAACTGGAAAAGTCGGTGGTCGACCGTCGCATTCGCCTGATGGAAGCCGAAGGGGTCGTCTTTGAGAACGGCGTGAAGGTGGGCGAGGACATTTCCTATCGCTACCTGAGAAGCCGGTTTGATGCTGTCTGCCTGTCCGGTGGAGCGCGCGAACCAAGGGATTTGAAGGTTCCCGGCCGGGACTTGAAGGGTGTTCATTTTGCCATGGAGCTTCTGGTCCAGCAGAATAAGCGTCTCGGCGGGGAGTCGGTGGATCCGGCGGGGGAGATCCATGCGGGCGGCAAGAATGTGGTCATCATCGGCGGCGGTGATACGGGTGCGGATTGTCTGGGTACGTCCCTGCGGCAGGGAGCGCGGCAGGTTGTGCAGATGGAAATCCTGCCGGAACCGCCGCCGCAACGGGCGGCTTCAACCCCTTGGCCGATGTGGCCGTTGCAGTTGCGGGTTTCAAGCAGCCACAAGGAAGGCGGGGTTCGTCGCTGGAGCGTGGCCACCCGGGAAATTACAGGGGAGCAGGGGGTCGTTAAGTCGCTCCGCGCCGTTGAAGTCGAATGGATTGCCCCCGCCCAGGGCGGCCGGCCGGTGATGCGGGAAAAACCGGGAACGGAATTTATCGTCGAGGCGGATCTGGTCCTGCTGGCGATGGGCTTCAGCGGGCCTGGCCGCAATAAGATTGTCGAGGATCTCAAGATCCGGACCGAGCCTTCGGGAACCATCTGGCGTGATGGTCGGAATATGACCAGCATGCCGGGGATATTTGTGGCCGGCGATATGTCCATGGGCGCGTCGCTTGTGGTGCGTGCGATCACGGATGGGCGGAATGCCGCCGTCGGCGTGGCCGCCTATCTTGAGGACCAGCGTCGCCAGAAAAAGGAGTGATATGAGTCCTGATTATCCTCGTGAGGCTTGCGGTATTGTCGGCGTGTTCGGGATACCGGACGCCGCTTTGCTCATCCATGCCGGACTGTTTGCCTTGCAGCACCGGGGTCAGGAGGGTGCCGGGATCGTCACGTCCGACGGCAACCAGGTCAAATCCACCAAAGGGCTCGGCCTGGTCAATGATGTTTTCTCCATGAAGACGCTGCGGGGGATGAAGGGGCATCTGGGGATCGGGCATGTTCGCTACTCGACCACGGGCTCCTCGCGGCTGCAGAATGTGCAGCCGTTGGTCGTCGAGTGCAGTGACGGGATCTGGGCGATTGCCCATAACGGGAACCTGATCAATGCCGGCGCCCTGCGCCTCATGTATCAGGAGGCGGGCGCAATTTTTCAGACCAGCACCGATAGCGAGGTGCTGATCCATCTTCTCGCCGACCCCATGTACCGGAACCGTCCGCGCCGTGTGGCGCGCGCCCTGGCGGAACTCAAGGGGGCCTTTGCGTTCGTCCTGATGACCAAGGACTGTGTGATGGCCGCGCGCGATGCGCTGGGGTTCAAGCCGTTGTCGATCGGCAAACTGGGTGACGGCTATGTGTTCGCGAGCGAGACCTGCGCGTTGTCGCAGATCGGGGCGGAGTATCTGCGCGATGTCGAGCCCGGCGAACTGGTGGTGGTCGATTCCTCGGGGTTGCACAGCAGCTGGTTCGCCGAGCCGCCCAGCACCGGCCTGTCACATTGCGTGTTCGAGCATGTCTATTTTGCCCGGCCCGACAGCCTACTGTTCGGACAGAGTGTCCACTCGGTACGAATGAAGCTTGGCATGCGACTGGCCCAGGAGCATCCGGTGGAGGCCGATCTTGTGACCGCCGTGCCCGATAGCGGTAACTCCGCGGCGCTGGGTTTTTCCCGTCAGAGCGGGATCCCTCTGGACTTCGGCTTCATGCGGAACCATTACGTGGGGCGGACCTTCATCATGCCGGATGCCGACCAGCGCGCGCGCAGCGTCGATATGAAGCTGGCGGTGGTCAAGGAGGTGGTCAAGGGCAAGCGGGTGGTCGTGGTGGACGATTCCATTATCCGCGGAACCACGGCGCGGCGGCGGGTGAGCGCGTTAAGGGAGGCGGGGGCCCGGGAAATTCATATGCGGATCTCGTGCCCGCCCACCATGCATCCCTGTTTCTTCGGGATCGATTTCGCCACGCGGGCCGAGTTGATTGCGTCCAATCGCAGCCTCGATGAAATCCGGGTCTACACGGGCGCCGACACTCTGGGCTACCTCAGCATCGATGGCTTGCTCTCGCCGTTCCCTAAGGCGCCGGACTATTGTACGGCCTGTTTCTCGGGACGTTATCCCCTGGACATCAGCCGGATGGAGGGGAAGGGGGCTCTGGAAACGCTCACCCCGCTCTTGAATTTGCAGGCGAAGAATCACTGAACGAACAGCATCCGATCAGGAAAGGCACGTCATGGCCAAAAGAAACGGACCGACACGACATATTTTCGTCACGGGCGGCGTGGTATCGTCACTGGGGAAGGGGTTGACGGCCGCCTCGCTCGCGTTTCTGCTCAAGCGCCGCGGCTATCGCGTGAAGATGCAGAAACTGGATCCCTACCTGAACGTGGATCCCGGAACGATGTCGCCGTATCAGCACGGTGAAGTGTATGTGACCGTGGATGGCGCCGAGACCGATCTGGATCTGGGCCATTATGAACGCTTTACGGATGAGCCTTGCAACCGGAACAGCAATTACACCTCGGGCAGTATCTATCGCGCGGTGATTTCCCGTGAGCGTGAAGGCGGTTACCTGGGTAAGACGGTGCAGGTCATCCCGCACATCACGGATGAGATCAAGGCCGCGATCCGCTCGCTGGACGGTGATGATGTGGATATCGCCATCACCGAGATCGGCGGGACGGTGGGGGATATCGAGTCCCAGCCTTTCCTTGAGGCGATCCGCCAGTACCGCCATGAGATCGGCCGGCAGAACGGGTTGTACATCCACCTCACCCTCGTACCGTTCATCAAGGCGGCGGGCGAACTCAAGACCAAACCCTCCCAGCAGTCGGTGGGTATTCTGCGCAGCATCGGCATCTTCCCGGATATCCTCGTGTGCCGCTGCGAACATCCGATGGCCGAGGAACACAAGGCCAAGCTGGCTCTTTTTTGCGATGTCGATCGCAACAAGGTGATCGAGGAAAAGGACGTCGAGCACTCGATCTACGAGGTGCCGGTGGAACTGGCGCGGCAGGATGTGGACGTCTTCATCCTGGAACTGCTCAACCTGCACGTCAACGCCCTGAACATGGATGACTGGAAAACGATGGTCAACACGCTGCTGCACCCGCAGAATGGCACAGTGGAGATCGCGGTCGTCGGCAAGTACATCAGTCTCAAGGATGCCTACAAGAGCATCTACGAGGCCCTGACGCACGGGGGCATTGCCAACAGCGCCCACGTGAAGGTGCGCATGGTGGAGTCGGAGGAGATCGAAAAAACGGGCGCCGAGAGCCTCCTGAAGGGCGCGTCGGCCATTCTGGTCCCGGGCGGATTCGGGGACCGGGGGATCGAGGGCAAGATCCAGGCCATCGGTTACGCCCGCACCCATCGCATTCCCTTTTTCGGTATTTGCCTGGGGATGCAATGCGCCACGATTGAATTCGCCCGCAATGTCTGCGGCCTGGGCGACGCCAATAGTACCGAGTTCAATGCGGCGACCGGGGCCCCGGTCATCGACATGATGGTGGAGCAGAAGAAGGTGACGGATAAGGGCGGCACCATGCGGTTGGGCGCCTATCCCTGCACGGTCACGGCGGGAACCCGCGCGCAGCAGGCGTACGGGAAGGCGGACATCATGGAGCGCCACCGCCACCGGTACGAGTTCAACAACCGGTACCGCGAGCAGATGGCCAAACAGGGGCTGGTTTTCTCAGGCGTATGCCCCGGGCGCGATCTGGTCGAAATTGTGGAGTTGAAGGACCATCCGTGGTTCCTGGCCTGCCAATTTCATCCGGAGTTTCAGTCCACCCCGTTGCAGGCCCACCCGTTGTTCCGCGAGTTTGTTGCCGCCGCTCTCAAGTGCCGTGGTAAAGGCGAAAAAAGAGAAGTGAAAAAAGGGTAGAGCGGCTTCCCGAAATCAGTTATGGTACGCGCCCATGCCGAAAAGAACCGACATCAAGAAGATCATGTTGATCGGATCCGGTCCGATCGTTATCGGGCAAGCCTGCGAGTTTGATTACTCGGGAGTGCAAGCCTGCAAGTCGCTCAAGGAGGAGGGTTACGAGGTGGTGCTGGTGAACAGCAACCCGGCCACCATCATGACCGATCCTGAGTTTGCCGATCGCACCTACATCGAGCCCCTCACGGCGGATATCCTCTGTGAGATCATCCGGCGTGAACGCCCGGATGCGCTGCTGCCCACCCTGGGCGGGCAGACGGCGTTGAATCTGGGAGTGGAACTCCATGACAAGGGGATCCTGAAGCGCTACGGGGTGGAGATGATCGGCGCGCGCGCCGAGGTGATCCGCAAGGCCGAGGACCGGTTGCTTTTCAAGGAGGCGATGGTGAAGATCGGTCTGGATGTGCCGCTCAGCGGCTCGGCCCACACGCTGGATGAAGCGCGTGCTGTCCAGGCTAAAATCGGACGTTTCCCGGTGGTGATCCGGCCCGGATTTACCATGGGCGGGACCGGCGGCGGCATCGCCTGGAATGCGCAGGAATTAGATGAAATCGTCCAACGCGGGCTTTTCTACAGTCCCACGTCCGAGGTCCTGGTCGAGGAATCGGTGCTTGGCTGGAAAGAGTTCGAGCTGGAGGTCATGCGCGATCACAAGGATAACTGCGTGATTGTGTGCTCGATCGAGAACCTTGATCCGATGGGCGTTCATACGGGTGACAGTATCACGGTGGCCCCGGCCCAGACGTTGACGGATCGCGAGTATCAGCGGATGCGTGATGGCTCGCTTGCCGTGATGCGTGAGATCGGGGTGGATACCGGCGGCTCGAACGTCCAGTGGGCGCTCAATCCCGCCGATGGACGCATGGTCATTATCGAGATGAACCCGCGTGTCTCGCGGTCCAGCGCCCTGGCCTCCAAGGCGACCGGGTTCCCGATTGCCAAGATTGCCGCCAAACTCGCCGTCGGGTATACCCTCGACGAACTGCGCAATGACATCACCCGTGAGACCCCCGCCTGTTTCGAGCCCTCCATCGATTACGTGGTGACCAAGATGCCGCGGTTTGCCTTTGAGAAGTTCCCCGGCGTCGATAGCACGCTTGGCACCCAGATGAAGTCGGTGGGCGAAGCGATGAGCATCGGCCGGACCTTCAAGCAGTCTTTCCAGAAGGCCTGCCGCTCGCTGGAGATCGGGCGCTTCGGGTTCGGCGCCGACGGCAAGGATGCGGCGTTCGATGCCATGACCGATGAGAAGTTGGCCTCTGAGTTGGCCCGACCGAATGCCATGCGGGTCTTTATGATCCATGCCGCCTTGAAGCGGGCCTGGAGCGTCGAGCGGATCCATGAATTGACCCGCGGCATCGATCTCTGGTTCCTGCGCCACATGGAGGAGTTGGTGGCGTTCGAGGACGAGATCCGGTCAGCCGGTTCGCTGGAGAACCTTAAACGCGACCCGGCGCTGTTCCGCCAGATCAAGGAACTGGGCTATTCGGATCGGCAGATCGCCTGGTTGCTGGGGAGTTCGGAGCTGGCGGTCCGGGCGGCGCGTGAGGAGATCAAGCTGCTGCCGGTCTATGGCCTGGTCGATACCTGCGCGGCGGAATTCACGGCCTTTACCCCGTATTTTTATTCCACCTACGGCACCCTGGACGAGAGCCGGCCGGGGACCAAGCAGAAGGTGATGATCCTCGGGGGTGGCCCGAACCGCATCGGGCAGGGGATCGAGTTCGATTATTGCTGCGTGCATGCCGCCTTTGCCCTGCATGAGGCAGGCTTCGAGACCATCATGGTCAACAGCAACCCGGAAACCGTTTCCACCGACTACGACACCAGCGACCGGCTATATTTCGAGCCGCTGACGCTGGAGGACGTCCTGAATATCTACCGGCGCGAGCAGTGCTGGGGGGCCATTGTCCAGTTCGGCGGCCAGACGCCCCTCAACCTGGCCAAGGACCTCGAAGCCAACGGCGTCAATATCATCGGGACCAAACCGGCCAGCATCGAAGTGGCCGAGGACCGCGATCTTTTCCAGAAAATGCTCAAGCGCCTCCAACTCCGGCAGCCGGAGAATGGAATGGCCACGACCATCGAGCAGGCCGAGGCGATTGCCGAGCGGATTGGATATCCGGTGCTGATGCGCCCGTCGTTCGTGTTGGGCGGCCGGGCGATGGTGATTGTTTATAGCCGGGAGATGCTCCGGAAATACATGGCGGAGGCCGTCGAGGTCTCCCAGCAGCGTCCGGTGCTCGTGGACCGGTATCTGGAGAATGCCGTCGAAGTCGATGTGGACTGCATTTCGGACGGCGAGACCTCGGTCATCGGGTCCATCATGGAACACGTTGAACTGGCGGGCATTCACTCCGGGGATAGCGCCTGTACCATTCCGTCGCCGACCCTGTCTGAGGAGATCAAGCAGGAAATCCGGCGTTGCACGCTTCTGATGGCCAAGGAACTCAAAGTGTGCGGCCTGATGAATGTGCAGTATGCCATCAAGGATGGTCTGGTCTATGTGCTGGAGGTCAATCCGCGTGCGTCCCGAACGGTTCCCTTCGTCAGCAAGGCGATCGGGGTGCCGCTGGCCAAGCTGGCTTCACTGGCGATGGCCGGATTCAAATTGAAGGATATGGGCTTTACCGCCGAGGTTATTCCCAAGCATTACTCGGTCAAGGAAGCGGTTTTCCCCTTCGCGCGATTCCCCGGTGTGGACGTGCTCCTGTCGCCGGAGATGAAATCCACGGGTGAGGTGATGGGCATTGATTCCACGGTCGGTATGGCCTTCCTGAAAAGCCAGATCGCGGCGGGCAATCCCCTGCCGATGTCGGGGAATGTGTTCCTCAGTGTCCGGGACGAGGATAAGCAGGACGTGGTCCCGCTGGCCAAGCGTCTGGTGGAACTGGGCTTTACGATTCATGCGACAGCCGGAACGAGCACGCTGTTGCGGAACAACGGCATTCGGAGCCTGGCGATGTTCCGTATTTCCGAGGGACGCCCGAACGTGGTGGATTGGATCGAGGAGAAGCAGGTCCATTGGATCATCAACACCCCGACCGGGGGAGTCGTGCCACGGATGGATGAGGTCAAGATGCGGTCACACGCCGTTATCCGGGGGATTCCGATCACCACCACGATCCACGGGTTGCGGGCGGCGATCAATGGCATTCAGGCCATGCGGGACATGAAGGATATCGAGGTGTGCAGCCTGCAGGAATTCCACCGGCATTCGCCGCGGATCAAGTTCCCGAACCTATCCGGCACTCTCAAATCCCCGCGCCGCAAAGCCTGAAGCCGACTATCCATCATCGAATGGACGAATGGGAGAGGGGTATAGGATGCTGTTTTTCAGTCTGTGGATAAAGCTGTTCTTCGTCCTGACCCCGTTCTTTGCGCTCACGATGTTTCTCTCCCTGACCGAGGGTTACGAGGAGTCCCGCCGACGGAAGCTGGCCCTTAACGTTTCCGTCACCGTGGCCGCCGTTTGCCTGCTGCTGTTTTTTGCCGGCCGGCAGATGTTTGCCTTGTTCGGCATCACCCTGGACTCCTTTCGTATCGGTGCCGGTGTGCTTCTGATGCTGTCAGGGATCGCGCTCGTTCATGGCAAGACCACAACATCCAACCCGGCGGCCGATGGGGATGTTACGGTTGTGCCCATGGCCATACCGATCATTGTCGGTCCCGCCACCACGGGGACACTTCTCGTTATGGGCGCGGAGATGACCGCGCTGTCAGAAAAAGTCTCAGGCTGTCTGGCCCTTCTGGCTGCCGTGGCCTGTATCGCCGCCGTTCTGCTTGCGGGGTCCCTCATCCAGCGCTGTCTCGGAGGCCGGGGCATTTCAATCCTGAGTAAGCTGACAGGATTGATCCTGGCGGCATTGGCCGCTCAGATGATCATGATGGGAATTCAAAGTTTTCTCGGCATTGTTTCACGATAATGAGGCGAGGGTTGATATGAAGGCATCCGACCGATTACACCTGAGGCGTCTTGCCGTTACCTACACGGAATATGCCCTTGGCGACGTCATGGCACGACGCCGGGAGAAATGGAGACTGCACAACAGTTTGCGGCAACGGACGTTTCCGTTTCACATTGAAGACAATGGCTCCTATCTCCGGGATCTGAGCCCGAACCTGGTGTGCGAAGATCCGGTGCCGCGTCAACTTGAGGCGCGGCTTCTCAAGGCCATCGTCAGCTACGAGCGCGTCAATGATGACCGGATCATTCCTGATCGTTTCGTCGTCGACTGGGTAACCCGGATCACGCCTTACTGCGAGGAACTCCAGTTTGCCCATGCAGACGATGGCCATGGCGCGCATTTTGGATATGAAACCAATAAGCCCATCAAGGATATTGATGGCGACTTCTCGAAGCTGAAGCAACGAACCCTGACGTTGGATCGGCCGTTGACTCAGGAACATGCTGAACTGGCTGAACTGGTTTTTCAGGGACTGATGCCGGTGGAGGTTGGGCGGTACAGCTCGTTTTACTCTGATGGCATCGCCAACAAGGCTGTGCACTTGATGGGGATGCAGGACCTCTACCTCCACATGGCCATGACCCCTGAAGCCGTCCATCGGCTTCTGACCTTCCTTGCCGAGGACAACATCCAACTTGGACGGTGGGAGGAAGAGCAGGGACTGCTCACGCTCAACAACGATGGCTGTCAGGGCTACTGTTCGGGCAGTTCGCAATTCACGGATGAGTTACCGGGCCGCGAAATCCGTCCGGGGGAGCCTGTCCTTTCCACAGACCGGTACGGGTATCTTGAAGCGCAGGAAGCGGCCGGGCTGTCTCCGGACATGTTCGCCGAGTTTCTCATGCCTCATTTCCGAAAGATCGCAAAGCGGTTCAAGATGATGAAATTCGGCTGCTGTGAGCCGGTTCACGGCTTCATGCCCCACCTTCATGAGCTGAATGGACTGCGCAAAGTCAGTGTCACGCCCTGGTGCGATCTGGAGAAACTCGCCGGCATCTGCCGGAAAGATGTCATCTGGTGCAGAAAGCCCGTCCCGTTAAAACTCTGTGGCTCGGCGTTTGACCCGGATGATTTTACGGCGCACCTTAAGGAAACGCTGGACGTGGGCGCCGGGTATTTCATTGAGTTTGTTTTCCGTGATACAAACCGGTTGACCGGTGAAATGGAAGGTAGGGTTGCGGAGGCCTGCAAGATCGTGCGGGACCTTACCGGGCATCCTGAGGGGGCTAAGCCGTAGCCTCTTCGAAAAGTCGACGAAGCTGGCGGAGTTACGCCATCAAGGCGGGCAGGAACCGGGTGATGGCTGGCGCGACTTGTGGGGCCTTGAATACGACAGGTAAGCTTCCAGCATGGTGGCCAGTTCATTAATGAATCTTTCCCGGGACATGAGTTGTTCATCGGGATGAGCCGCGAACCGATGGGTCAGACTCTCTACGGTTTGCACGACCAGTGAACCGGCCTGCTCGAGTTGGGTATGCCGGACCTCCGGATACAGGCGCAGAAGGCCCGCCACCGTTTTGGCTGCAGTCTGCTCGGCCTCAAGCACAGCCTTGTGCACACGTTCGGGTAATGGCGTTTCCTCGATCAGGATGTGTTGCAGCCTGGGTCGGCCGGAGTGCATCTCCAGCATTCCTGTCACGTAGTCGTGGAGGGCCGCGCGCAGTCCATGCCGTTCCGCAACCATGTGACCCACCCATTCGTGAAGGCGGCGGTCGGTGTCGATGATGTGCCGCTCAAGGAGCGCCACGGCGATCGCCTCCTTGCTGGGGAAATACTGGTAGAGGGTTCCAATCGATACTCCCGCCCGGTCGGCGATACGGTTGGTGGTGCCCGCCGCATACCCGTGCGTTTCGAAAACCTGAGCAGCGGCAGCGAGAATCTCATCCACGGTGGCTTTTGATCGCCTTTGAACAGGCGGTTTTATTGGCTCAAGGCGCTGTTTGCGTGCCGTCATGGGTTCCTGTCTGAATGCGAGTAGACGTAACCTGAATGTTTACTCATAATAGGTCATATTGTCAACCAGCCGATCCGGTTGGTTATTCCGGAGGATTACGCATGAACGGGTTAATGGAAAACGCAAAAGAGACGAACACCGGGAAGTCGAGGACTTCGGGTGCCGTGCTGGATTTGGGGGGACTTCCCGGACTTGAGGAACACGAGGCTCAGGAACGGTTGCAGCAGGAGGGGCCGAACGAACTCCCGGCGCAGAAGAAGCGCAGCCTCTTGACCATCGGCTTCGAGGTCGCCCGTGAACCCATGTTCCTGATGCTCGTCGCCGCCGGAAGTCTGTATTTCCTCATGGGAGAGCCGGCTGATGCCCTGATGCTGCTCGGTTTCGTCTTTGTGGTCATGGCCATTACCATCACCCAGGAACGGCGGACGGAACATGCCTTGGAGGCGTTGCGTGACCTCTCCAGCCCCCGGGCCCTCGTCATTCGGGGGGGGGAGCACCGGCGAATTGCCGGGCGTGATGTGGTGCGGGGTGATTTGGTGGTCCTGTCCGAAGGCGATCGCGTCCCGGCGGATGGACTTTTGCGCCGGGGGATCAACCTTTCGTCGGATGAATCGCTGTTGACGGGGGAATCCGTTCCCGTCCGAAAGCTGCCGTCCCGTGACGTCACTCTGCTCGATAAGCCGGGTGGCGATGATCTGCCTTCTGTTTTTTCGGGGACGTTGATCACCGCCGGGCAGGGGATTGCCGAGATTGTTGCCATAGGCCTGCGTTCAGAGCTCGGTAAAATCGGCAAGGCGTTGGAGCAAGTCGAGCCGGAGGCGACTTTCCTGCAGAAGGAAACCGGTCGACTGGTTCGCGTTTTCGCTTTGGTCGGGCTCGTGGCCTGTGCGCTCGTGGTGGTGGTATTTGCGCTTACCCGTGGTGGCGGGCTGGACGTCTGGAAGCAGGGGTTTCTCGCCGGCATTGCGATGGCCATGGCTACGCTCCCCGAGGAATTCCCGGTCGTGTTGACGGTCTTCCTGGCGCTGGGCGCCTGGCGGATTTCACGCAGCAACGTGCTCACGCGTCGGATGCCGGCGGTCGAGATGCTTGGGGCGGCCACGGTCCTTTGTGTTGATAAGACGGGTACGCTCACCCAGAACCAGATGACCCTGCGACAGCTTGCCTTGTCCGGTCGTGCCACGGATCTTTCGTCGCTCCAGGGTGCGATCCCCGAGGATCTGCATGGTCTCCTCGAGAATGCCATTCTGGCGAGTAAGCGCGACCCCTTTGACCCGATGGAACGGGCCCTGCACGCGGCCGGTGACCGGCTGATCAAAGATACGGAGCACCTGCACCCGGGGTGGACTCTGGTGCGCGAGTATCCATTGACCCCCGGTTTGCTGGCGGTGAGCCACGCCTGGGGCACTGGAAACGCTGACGAGGTGGTGGTGGCAGCTAAGGGTGCGCCCGAAGCCATCGCCGATCTATGCCATCTGGCGCCGCAGCAACTGGAGTCCCTGTCGCGTGATGTAGCCGTTTTGGCGTCCCAGGGACTTCGTGTCCTGGGTGTGGCTCGGGGTGTGACGCGCGAGGGTAGCCTGCCCGATGAGCATCACGACCTTGCGCTGGAACTGGTCGGATTGCTGGGTTTCGAGGATCCCTTGCGGACAACGGTTCCGTCCGCGGTTGCCGAGTGCCTGGCGGCCGGTGTACGTGTGGTCATGATTACGGGTGACTATCCGGCGACCGCCCAAAGCATTGCCCGTCAGGCGGGAATTGCGAACTGCGGGACGGTTATCACGGGGCCTGAACTCGAACGGATGTCGGACGAGGAACTGGCTCGCCGGATTGGGGATGTGCAGGTCTTCGCCCGCGTGGTTCCCGAGCAGAAATTGCGCATTGTGACCGCATTGAAGGCCAATAAGGAAGTTGTGGCCATGACGGGCGATGGTGTCAACGATGCCCCCGCGCTGAAGGCCGCTCATATCGGCATCGCCATGGGAGGGCGTGGAACGGACGTGGCCCGCGAGTCCGCGTCTCTCGTGCTGCTGGATGATGACTTTTCATCCATCGTCTCGGCCATTCGCCTTGGGCGCCGCATATTTGACAATATCAAGAAGGCCATCGCCTTTATTCTCGCCGTACACGTGCCCATCGCGGGTCTCTCGATGGTCCCGGTGTTTTTTGCCGGTTGGCCTCTTCTCCTCCTGCCGGTACACATCGTGTTCCTGGAATTGATCATTGATCCCGCCTGTACGCTTATTTTTGAGGCCGAGGAAGCAGAGGACAATGTGATGAAGCGTCCCCCCAGAAGCCCGGCAGAACGGCTTTTCTCGTTACAGACGATGGGCTTTGCGGTGCTGCAGGGCTTGAGTGTTCTGGTGGTTTGTCTGGGCGTTTTCCTGGTTGCACGCGGGGGTCATTCCGATGACTCCGCCCGTGCCCTGACGTTTACGACCTTGGTCGTGGCCTTTGTCGTCATCATTCTGGTCAACCGTTCATGGACACGATCAGCCTGGGCCATGCTGCGTGTTCCCAATGCCGCAATGCGTTGGGTGGTGGTGGGGGCATGCGTCCTTCTCGCCACCGTGCTTGTGGTCCCGTTTACGCAGCGACTGTTTCATTTTGCGCCGCTCCACCCGATGGATCTGATGCTCAGTATCGGGGTCGGATTGGTCTGCGTTTTGTGGTTTGAACTGCTGAAGTTTGTACGTCGCCCCAAAGGGAAAGAGGCCTGAGTGCCGCTTTATTGGGGCGTGCCCGGCTGACCACCCGTGGCGGTTGATCAAGAAGCTGATGAACAAGCTTGAACCGGCCAAGGTTCTCCGCTATCAACTGAACCTGTTTCAGCCGAGATGAAGGGGTGGGTGGAGTAACGATGCCGGATGACCGAAAACATGCCGCCGCGCACATGGACGTGCGCTATGTGGCCAATTTGGCGCGACTGGAGTTGACCGACTCCGAGGCTCAGCGGTTTCAGGGGCAGTTGGACCAGATCGTGGCGTATTTCGACGAGCTCCGTGAAATCGACGTGGACGCCGTCCAGCCGATGGCGCATGCCACCGTGATCCAGAATGTGTTTCGCGAGGATGTCGTGCGCCCCGGGCTCGATCGCGATCAGGTTCTGGCCAATGCACCCGAACAGGCCTCGGACTTGATCCGGGTTCCCAAGATCGTGGAATAACCGAGACATGAACGCACTCAACACTCTTACAGCTCATGATCTGCTGGCCAGGATGCAACAGGGAGAATGCACCTCGGAATCGGCGGTACGGGCGATTCTCGATGCCATCGGGCGGGTCGATCCGGTTTTACACAGTTACCTGACGGTGAATGCGGAAGCCTCCCTGACCCAGGCCCGCGAGGCGGATGCCGCCCGGCGGGGCGGGGATGACCGGCCTCTTCTGGGTGTGCCGATTGCCGTGAAAGATGTGCTCAATGTCAGAGGACAACCCTGCACCTGCGCGTCGAAAATCCTGAAAGGCTACGTGGCGCCGTATGATGCCACGGCCATCGCCCGGTTGCGTGCGGCGGGCGCCGTTTTCGTGGGTCGTACCAACATGGATGAATTCGCGATGGGCTCCACGACGGAGAACTCGGCCTACGGGGTCACCCGTAATCCCTGGGCCACCGATCATGTTCCCGGCGGATCCAGCGGCGGGTCGGCGGTCGCGGTGGCGGCGGATGAGGCGATTGCCGCGTTGGGCACCGACACGGGGGGCTCGATCCGGCAGCCGGCCGCCTTTTGCGGTTGCGTGGGCTTGAAGCCTTCGTACGGGCGCGTGTCGCGCTATGGTTTGACGGCCTATGCGTCGTCGCTCGATCAGATCGGGCCGATGACGAAGGATGTCCGTGATGCCGCCCTGCTTCTTCAGGCGATGGCCGGCTACGATCCTCTGGATTCCAGTTCCCTTCCGGCGCCGGTTCCTGATTTTGCGGCGGCCTTGAAGACGGACCTGAAGGGGGTAACTCTGGGACTGCCAAGGGAATATTTTGTGGGTGGACTGGATCCCGATGTCGAGCGGCGTTTGCAGGAGGCGGTGGCGGTTTGCCGGCAACTGGGCGCGACCACGGTCGAGGTGTCTCTGCCGCGTACCCGCCAGGCGATTGCGACCTACTATATCATTGCCGCCGCCGAAGCGTCGGCCAACCTGGCGCGGTTCGACGGCGTGCGCTATGGATTCCGGGCGGCGGGCAGCGAGGACCCGTTGAGCCTTTACAAGCGAACCCGTGCGCAGGGATTTGGCGACGAGGTCAAGCGCCGCATCATTCTGGGGACGTATGTATTGAGCAGCGGTTACTATGACGCCTTCTACCTGCGGGCCCAAAAGGTACGCGCCCTGATTCGGAACGATTTTGGGGCCGCGTTTGAGAAGTGCGATGCCATTCTGGCCCCGGTTTCACCCACGCCTGCCTACCGGATTGGCGAAAAGAGTGCCGATCCGCTCCAGATGTACCTGGGTGATATCTTTACCGTACCCGTCAATCTGGCGGGCATTTGCGGCCTTTCGGTGCCGTGCGGCTTTACTGCGGCGAACCTGCCGGTCGGCCTCCAGATTGTGGGGCCGGCGTTGGGCGAGGAGGCCATTCTACGGGTGGGCCATGCCTACGAAAATGCCACGGAATGGCATCGCCGCCGTCCGGGCTCTGAATCGTCCGCGAGACAGGAGTGAACTGAGGCATGGGTGAATACCTGACAACGATCGGCTTGGAAGTGCACGTTCAGCTCAAGACATGCTCGAAGATGTTTTGCGCCTGCAGCACGGACTTCGGGGTTGATCCCAATACGCAGGTGTGTCCCGTTTGCCTGGGGTATCCCGGCAGCATGCCGGTGATGAACCGCGAGGCCATCCGGTTGACGGTTATTTCGGGGTTGATGCTCGGCTGCCGGATCAATCCGCAGAGTAAATTCGACCGCAAGAGTTACTTCTATCCCGATATGCCCAAGAACTACCAGATCACCCAGTATGATCAGCCGCTGTGCCTGGGCGGCGGGGTGGAGATCGAGGTGGAGGGTGTGTCGCGCACGGTCGGCCTCACCCGGATTCATCTGGAAGAGGATGTCGCGAAGAATAATCACTTTGCCACCTGGAGCGGGATTGATTTCAACCGTGCGGGCGTGCCGCTGATGGAGATCGTGTCGGAGCCCGATATGGAGACGCCTGCCGAGGCTTTTGCCTATCTGCAGGCCTTGCGGCAGCTTCTGGTGTATGCCGGTGTGAGCGACTGTAACCTTGAAGAAGGCAAGATGCGTTGCGATGTGAACGTCAGTTTGCGGCCCAGGGGGCAGGTCGAACTCGGGACCAAGGCGGAAATCAAGAACCTCAATACCTTCAAGGGGGTGTTCAACGCCCTGGAGTTTGAGATCCATCGGCAGGCCGACGTTCTGCAGGGTGGGGGACGGATTGTCCAGGAGACCCGGCGCTGGGATGCCGATACCGGCCAGACCTATTCCATGCGATCGAAGGAAGACGCGCACGACTACCGCTATTTCCCGGAACCGGACCTGATGCCGGTGGTTCTGCCGCCGGAGGTCGTGAAGGAGTGGGAGTCAGCCCTGCCGGAGCGGCCGCGGCAGCGACGCGAGCGGTTCGTGAACGACTTGGGTCTACCCGAGTACGATGCCGGGGTTTTGGCGGCGGACAAGGATGTGGGCGATTATTTCGAGGATACCCTCCGGTATGTAAAGCGCCCGAAAGCGGTATCGAACTGGGTGATGACGGACGTCCTTCGGACATTGTCTGAGCAGAATCTCCCCATCACCGCCTTTCCGGTCAAGCCCGAGGCCCTGGGGGAATTGATTGAACTGGCCGAGACGAAGGTGATCAACTCCAATACCGCCAAGCAGGTGTTCGGGATCATGCTGGCTGAGGGCGGGGGGGCCAAGGCGATTGTGGCGGCGCGGGGATTGGCGCAGGTCAGTGATACGGGATTGATTGAGAAGGTGGTGGATCAGGCGATCGCCGAGAACCCGAAATCCGTCGAGGATTTCCGACTGGGCAAGGATGCTGCCCTGAAGCATCTGATCGGGCAGGTCATGCGGTTGAGCAAGGGGAAAGCCAACCCGCAGATGGTGGGTGAGTTGCTGGGCAAAAAGATCGGGCGGGGTTGATCGTCCCGTGCGCATGAGTTGACCGTGCAACCGGGATGATGGTAGGGTTCTGAACGGGTGTTTCTGATTTCGCGGACGTGGCTTCTGAAAGGGTCGATCCTTGACGTCGAATGACGATTATGTGTTGGAAGTCCTGAAGGAAGAGGGACTTGTCACAACGGACCAGATTGAGTCCGCCCGGCAGAGCATGCCGGCACACGGATCGATTGTTGACGGCTTGATCAGCACCAAGGTTATCGAGCAGGCGGACATTCTGCGGGTTCTGGCGAGTCGGTTCGGCATGGAGATGATCAGTCTGGTCAATCTGCCGATCGCGCCCAATGCCATTGCGGCCGTGCCGGTGGACGTGGCGCGGAAGTACCGGATCGTTCCGGTCTCCAAGCATGACAACCTGATCACGGTGGCCATCGGTGATCCGCTCGAGGTGGATACCCTCGACAGTTTGCGCTACGTGCTGAAGTGCGATATCGAAGGGGTGGTGGCTGCCCCGTCCGAGATTTCAGTGGCGCTGGACCGGTTTTACCAGACTGAGGCGTCGGTGGAGACGATGATCGATCAACTCACCGAGGGCACGGTCGCGCTGGTATCGTCTGGCCGGGCGGATCTGCGCGAGGAATCGGATGTCACCGAGTCCGATGTCCCCATCATCAAGCTCGTCAGCCTGATTATTTTTGAAGCGTACCGCAACCGGGCGTCCGATATTCACCTTGAGCCCATGGAGAAACGTTTCCGGGTGCGGTATCGCATTGACGGCGTGCTGCACGAGGTGGACAGCCCTCCCAAACGGCTTCAGGCGGCCATCATCAGCCGTGTGAAGATCATGGCCAACATGAAGATTGCCGAGAAGCGCGTGCCTCAGGATGGACGCATTCAGGTGAACGTCAGGGGCCGCGAACTGGACCTGCGCGTCTCCACGGTTCCGACCGGGCATGGGGAAAGCGTGGTCATGCGTATTCTCGACAAGCAGAATCTGGCGCTCGGGCTTCCCAAGCTGGGATTCCTGGCGGACGATCAGGAAACGTTTACCCGGCTGATCGGGCTGCCGGACGGGATTTTACTGGTGACGGGGCCGACGGGGTCGGGCAAGACCACCACGCTTTATGCCTGCTTGAACTTCGTCAATAAACCGGATCGCAAGATCATCACGGTGGAAGACCCGGTCGAATACCAGATGTCGGGCATCAACCAGGTTCATGTCCGGGAGGATATCGGTCTCTCGTTTGCCGTTGCCCTGCGGTCGATTCTTCGTCAGGCCCCGAACATTGTGATGATCGGTGAAATTCGCGACCATGAGACGGCCCGGATTGCGACGGAGGCGTCGCTGACCGGTCATTTGGTGTTCAGCACGCTGCACACGAACGATGCGCCCAGCGCCATTGCGCGGTTGCAGGACATGGGCGTCAAGCCGTTCCTCGTGGCCTCCTCGGTGCGCGCGGTGATGGCGCAGCGGCTGGTTCGATGCGTATGCGAGCATTGCCGTGAGGAGCATAAACCCACCGCCACCGAACTCAAGCTGCTGGGGGCGGCGGCGGATCAATTTGCCAGCATCCAGCTTTACCGCGGGCGCGGGTGCAGCAAGTGCGCCCTGACCGGGTACTCCGGCCGGTCGGGCATTTTCGAGATTCTTGTGATTAACGACGAGATCCAGCGTATGATTTTCGGCAAGGTTGCCGCGACGGAAATTCGCCAACGCGCACGGGAGATGGGGATGCGGACCCTGCGGGAAGACGGGTTGCGCAAGGTGGTGATCGGTTCCACGACCCTGGATGAAGTGTTGCGGGCGACCATGGGAGATGCCCTCTGATGATGAACAGCAGCCAGATTGAAATGAGTGAGCTCCTCCAGCTTGTCGTGGATGAGGGCGCTTCGGATCTCCATCTCGCGGTGGGGGCCCCCCCGGTGCTTCGTATTCACGGGCGGATGCAGCCGATCGATGCGATGCCGCTCAAGCCGGAGGATACCGAGCGGTTCATGAAGAGCATCACCTCCGAGGATCACCAGCAGCGTATTCGGGAGGGTGGCGGAACGGATTTCGGCTTCGGCTTCGGGACGGCGGCGCGGTTCCGCGTCAGCGTACTCAAGCAGAAGGGGAGCATCGGCCTGGTGTTGCGCCAGATTCCCTCCAAACTCATGACGCTGGACCAGATCGGTCTTCCCAATCAGATCAAGGAACTCCTTTTCCGGCCCCGCGGCCTGATTCTGGTGACGGGTCCCACCGGCTCAGGTAAGACGTCCACTCTGGCTTCGATGTTGAACCTGATCAATGAGCAGCGCGATGCCCATTGCATCACCATTGAAGACCCGATCGAGTATTACCACAACCACAAGAAGTCACTCATGACGCAGCGTGAAATCGGCGTGGATGTGCCCACGTTCAGCGAAGCGTTGCGGCGGGCGTTGCGTCAGGATCCGGACGTCATTCTCGTCGGCGAAATGCGCGATTTGGAGACCATGCAGGCGGCCATTGCGGCGGCCGAAACGGGCCATTTGGTTTTGGCCACCCTCCATACCACCGGGGCGGCCCGGACGGTTGACCGCATCGTGGATGCCTTCCCGATGGGGCAGCAGGCGCAGGTGCGGACGCAGTTGGCGTCCGGTATTGTCGCCGTTATTTCCCAGTTGCTGCTGGTCCGGGCCGATGGTCCCGGACGTGTGGCGGCGTTTGAGATCATGATTTCCACGCCGGCGATTCAGGCGCTGATCCGCGAGAGCAAGACCTTCCGGATCACCTCCGAGATCCAGACGGGGGCCAAGTACGGCATGATCACGCTGGATGCCTATCTGATGGCGCTCTACGAGGCGGGGAAGATCGGCTACGAGGATCTGATTACCAAGGCGCAGGATCCTGAATCGATTGTGCTAAAGCTGGAAGAAAACCAGCGCAAGAAGAGGTAAGTGCTGTATGGCGGATGTCCAACATACCGAGCCGATCCTTCAGCTTCTGGATGCGAACGGGCTGGTGACGGCCGAGCAGATCCAGGAGATTCTCGACGAGCATCAGCGCAGCGGCAAGTCCGTGCGCGAGATCGCCGTGAATATGGAGATTGTGCCCGAGGATACCCTGCTGGGGCTCATCGCCGAAAGTCTTGGGACCCGGGTGGTCAACCTGCCTGCCACTGATATTCCGCCCGAAGTCATTCATGCCATTCCGCTCAGTGTGGCCCGCATGTACATGGTGGTGCCGGTGGAGCGGGGCACTAACACGGTTACCCTGGCCACCTACGACCTGCTGAGCCCCGCCACCCAGGATGAGCTGGCCTTTGTGTTGTCGCGGGATGTGTCGCTGGTGATGGCGCGCGAGGAGGACATCCGGGCGCACGTCAACCAGCTGTACGGCGATGACAGCGAATCGGTCAATACCATGCTCAAGGCGCTTGAGGATGAGATTGAGCAGGCCGATAAGTTCCTGGAACTGGAGACGGCTCAGGACGACCGCGGGATCGAGGCGGCGGCGGGTTCGGCCCCGGTCATCCGGTTCGTGAACCTGGTTTTGTATCAGGCCGTTCAGGACCGGGCATCGGATATTCACTTTGAACCGTTTGAGAGCGAGTTCAAGATCCGCTACCGTGTGGACGGGGCGCTTTATGAGATGGCCCCGCCGCCGAAGCGTCTGGCGCTGCCGGTGATCTCACGCCTGAAGGTGATGTCGGGTCTGAATATCGCGGAACGCCGTCTGCCTCAGGACGGCCGTATCCAGTTGAACATCGGCGGGCGCCAGATCGATTTCCGCGTATCGTGCCTGCCGACGCAGTTCGGTGAGAGCGTGGTGCTGCGCGTGCTCGACCGCAGTGTGGTTTCTCTGGATATCGACAACCTGGGCATGCCGGATGACGTGCTGCAGAGGTTCCTGCTCGATCTGGACAAGCCGAACGGAATCATCGTGGTGACCGGCCCGACCGGTTCCGGTAAGACGACCACCCTTTATTCGGCCTTGCGGAAGCTTAATACCATTGAGAGTAAGTTGCTGACGGCGGAGGACCCGGTCGAGTACGAGATCGACGGGATCGTTCAGGTGCCCGTCAACGAGGCGATCGGCAACTCCTTCGAGCGGGTGCTTCGCGCCTTCCTGCGGCAGGACCCCGACATCGTGATGATCGGTGAAATTCGTGACTTGGTCACAGCGCATATCGCCATTCATGCGTCGCTGACGGGGCATCTGGTGTTCAGTACCCTGCACACCAACGATGCGGCCGGTGCCGTCACGCGTCTGATCGATATGGAAGTGGAACCGTATCTCCTGTCGTCGACGATCGAGGCCGTTGTCGGTCAGCGCCTGGTGAGAAAAATCTGCAACGACTGCAAGACAGCCTACAAGCCTGACGACCACGTGTTGGAGAGGCTGGGGGTGGCGCGCAGCGAGATGGGGGATCAGAATTTCTATTACGGTACCGGGTGTGCCACGTGCAATAACACGGGCTACAAGGGACGCAAAGGTATCTACGAATACCTGTCGATTTCCGATCCGATCCGGGACCTTATCAATCAGCGTCAGCCGACCCTCGTCCTCCGGGACAAGGCGATTGAGCTCGGGATGCGGACCCTGCGACAGGATGGGATCAAGAATATCCTTGATGGCTACACGACGGTCGAGGAGGTCGTGCGTTACACCTAAGAGGGCCCCGCTCCGCGCCTGCCGGGGAAGCGGCCTGATATTTACCGGAGAAACACATGGAAAATATTGTCATTATTGGAACCGGCCCAGCCGGGTTGACGGCAGCCATTTACTGTGCGCGGGCCAATTTGAATCCTCTTGTCATTGAGGGAATCCAGCCGGGCGGACAGCTGACGACGACCACTGAAGTGGAAAACTTCCCCGGGTTTCCGGAAGGCATTGACGGCACGACGCTGGTGATGAAGATGCGCGAACAGGCTGAACGGTTCGGCACCCGGTTCCAGTCCGGCGAGGTGACGACGGTCGACTTCTCCCGCCGGCCCCTGAGCCTGACGTTGGACGAGGGGCAAAAGATTGAAGCCACGGTGGTGATTGTGGCCACGGGCGCGCGGGCCCGCTATCTCGGGATTGCTTCGGAAAAGACGCTGATCGGGCGCGGTGTATCCGGCTGTGCCACCTGCGACGGCGCCCTCTATCGGGACGTTCCCGTGGCGGTGGTGGGCGGCGGGGATACCGCCATGGAAGATGCGTTGTTCCTGACCCGGTTCGCCTCTCACGTCACCTTGATTCATCGGCGCCACGAGTTCCGCGCCTCGAAAATCATGGTCGATCGCGTTGTCGCGCACCCCAAAATTGAGATCGTCTGGGATTCCGTGGTGGAGGAAGTTCTGGACGTTGCCCGTCAGGAGGTAACCGGCCTTCGCCTCAAGAACGTCAAGACGGGCGCCTTAAGCGAGATCAAGGTGGCCGGGCTGTTTGTGGCCATCGGGCATGAACCCAATACCAAGCCTTTCAAGGGCGTATTGAACATGAATGAACAAGGGTATCTGCTGACAGAGAATACACGGACCCAGATTGAGGGTGTGTTTGCCGCTGGCGACGTCCAGGACGCCGTCTACCGGCAGGCCGCCACCGCGGCGGGTTCGGGCTGCATGGCGGCGCTGGAGGCGGAACGATATTTGGGGCGGATCGGGCACGGATGACAAGTTGATTGCCCAAGGGCAATCCCTGGGAGGGCGCGCATGATGCGCGCCGCTGACCGCGACACGTCGGTCTTTTAAGGGAAAAGTCTAAATAGAGGAGATAGAATGCATATTCGGACAACGGTATTTCGGGGACGCAAGGGGTGGGAACTGGATAATGGGACGCTGAAGCTGGTCATGCTTCAAGGTGGCGGACATCTCGCGAGTCTGGTGCATGGGGGCTGTCCGGGCGTGAATCCCCTCTGGGTACCCGTGTGGAAGACGATCGAGCCGTGGAGCTATCGTCCCGCCGATGCGTCTCGTTACGCGGCCCGCCTGCTGGCGGCGATCAGTGGTCACAATCTGTGTCTGGGTTGGTTTGGCGGGCCTTCCAGCGCGGAAGGCAAGGCGGGGATGGACTGCCATGGCGAGGCGCCCGTGGCCCGGTGGCGGCTGCGCAAAAAAACCATTACAGCCCGGGCTGTGACGCTGGTGACCGAGTGTGATCTGCCGGTGGCCAGCATGCGCCTCACGCGCACGGTGAAGCTCTCGAAGGGTGCCTCCTGCATCCATATCAAGGAGGATATTGTCAGTCTGTCCCGGCGGGATCTTCCCTTCACGATGTGCGAACATGTGACGTTCGGGCCGCCCTTTCTGGCCAAAGGGGTGACCCTGTTCGATATGCCCGCCACCGAAGGGCATACGTTCCCCGGTGAGTTCAGCAAGTTCCAGAGAATGAAACCCAATGCCGCCTTCCGTTGGCCCAAGGCCCCCGGCAGCAAGGGGAAGAAGGTTGATTTGCGCACTCTGGATAAAACGATACGCAAGAACTCGGACTTCAGCTCCCAGCTGATTGACCCAGCGCGTGAAGACGCCTGGTTCAGCGCCGTCAATCCCGAGAAGGGGCTGATGGTGGCCTACGTCTGGAAGCGGGAGGACTTCCCGTGGGTGGGGAACTGGGAGGAGAATTATGAGCACGGAGCTAAGCCCTGGGCGGGCAAATCCCTGACCCGTGGCATGGAATTCGGGAATACGCCTTTCCCGGAGGGCCTGCGCCCTGCGGTGGATCGTGGAACGTTTCACGGGCGGCCGACATTCCAGTGGCTTCCCGCCCGCGGCCGGGTGACGATGAATTATGACATTTTGGCGCTGCCGGTTGACCGTGACTGCCAGGGCGTCAAGGACATCCGCCGCCTGGACGGGGCCTACGAGATCAAGTTCCGTTGATCAGCCTGCTCACACGAAGAGCAGGGTACCCCAGTCCTGCTGCCGGTGATAGTTGAGCTCGCGATGGGGCGAGGTGGATGAGAGCACCGGGGCCGGCTGGCTGCGGGTGTAGTCGTAGCGGCTGAAAGAGAACAGCCAGCGCGAGCCCGCGCCCGCCCGTCCGGAATCCGCGACCATGCCAAAGGGAATGGCCGCCAGCACCGCCCACCGGTTGGCGGCGGTATTTACGCGCACCTGGCTGTCGAACTGGCGGTCAGAGATCAACCAGGAGGCTGGAATGCCGTCTGCCTTCCGCGGTGCGAGAAACGCTTCAGAGGAGGGGAACCGCACCTGAAGCTTCTGGTTTTGCGGGGTGACATGGAACTCGCAGTACGCCGCCTGTTCCTCGGGCCGCAGGAACATCTCGAACACGTCGCCATACCGGAAGGACAAGGCGTTAAGTTCCGTTACCGGATTGAAAATATCGCAATCCTCCAGCTCGGCGAAAACAATCAGGTCGGTATCGGTCCAGCCGGCCTGAACGGTGGCAGGCAGGAATTCCTTTTGCGGGGTGGGGAGCCAGGCCTGCCCCAGGGGGCAGGGTTGGGCCCCGCGCAAGGCCTCGACATTGGAATCCCAGGTGTTGCGGGTGAAGGCTGGCAGATGTTGGCAGTGGATCAGGGGGCGGTCAGGTATTGTCATGGGTCGCTTTCTATTCCGGTTAAAGAGCGCAATAGATGTACAAACCCGCCCCTGTCTTAGTCAACGTGATTTCTTGCTCCCCTATGGCCATTGATATCTGAAGGTCACTGGGGATTTCCCAAGGCAGGGCGAAGCCTCCGGCTGAACTGGATTCAGTGGGCGCAGTTCAGAGAGAATCGCTGGCTAGAATTCTACTTCAATCATAACAGCAATCTCGTGCAGATTGAGGGCAATCTGGATGGAAAACACTTCAGACAACCAGAAGATGGATCAGCCAACCAGTTGCTTCACCATACCCAGTAAGGCCGCCGATGCGCGTCCTCACTGGTCCGGTTAGCACGACGTTGCCATTAAAGAATTATTTGCGGGAAGATTTGAGAGTGATAGAGTTACAAGCATGACTGTCAAAGAAATCGCGATTCATACGATTGAAGACCTTCCAGAGGAAGCATCCTGGGCGGACATTCAAGAGCGCATTAATTTTGTCGCCGGAATTCGTAAAGGGCTTCGGGAATTGGACGAAGGCAAAGGGATCCCTCACAACCGTGTCAGGGAGGAGTTTGCCGAATGGCTCACGAACTAACGTGGTCGCCTGCGGCTCGCTTGGACTTGAAAGAGATTTTCGCCTACATCGCCGAAGACGATCCCCTTACAGGCCAGAAATTTATCCGAAGTCTCTTCAGGGCTGTTGAACGTCTTCCGCTGTTCCCGGAATCAGGTCGTGTTGTCCCAGAATTCATGGAGGCAACAATCAGAGAGATCATTCACAGACCATGTCGAGTTGTATACAGAATCAAAGCCGGACAAAACCTGATTGAGATCGCTCGGGTGTGGCATGCAGCGCGAGGACTGCCCCAATTATAAGAAGCCAACAACACAATTCTGGCTATCGTCGCTCCGCTCCTCAGTCAGATTGTGACCGTTCGCAGAGAAAATGAACATGGATGAACAGGCTTTACAGGATAATTCGGGAATCAAGAAATCCCGAAACCCAGTTGGTCCCCTAACCTTATTCTGTCTATCCTGTGAATCGATGTTAAATGATTCGGGTTGCTGAAAATCATCCGATTCGGAAACGACCAAAATCAAACGCGAACTGGTGGTCGCTCCGTACGGCTCGCGCGCTCGCCGTCGGAGAGCCGCAACGTTCGATTTATGAAATGAATAGATGTATCCAGGGAATCATTGCGGCGATGGTTATGGCTGCGCTGACCGGTTGCGCTTCAACCAAATCATATTTTGTTGATCGTGGTCGAGACGCGGCAGACATTGTTACAGCTACTGTTGGAGTCGGTGTCGGCGCGAAAGCCCAGGTCGGACCCCTTCACGCAGGAGTGCTGCTACAGGCAGATCACTGCGGACTTCGTGGCGGAAAATATGAAAACTGGCATCCGCTTGGCGCGGCCAAGGGCCCATCCTCCTATGATATTGAGGTTGCAGTATTTGGGGGCAATGAATTCCACCCATACAGAGAGGGAAAGTTAGCGGATCGCGGCAAGTACTTTAGCGCGATGCCATTTGATGACGGACCGCTTCAGTACTTTCCCATACTGAATTACGCGGAGACATCACAGAACAAGATCGCATGGTACTACTATACTGAACTGGAGGTCGTAGTCGGTCTTATCGGTAGTGTCCGTCTTGGGTTCAACGTTGGGGAACTCACTGACTTTGCACTCGGGTGGTTTGGGATAGACCTTTTCAGCGATGACATTGCGATGAAGACTTTGAGACAGGAATCGAACGAAGCGGCGCAGGCTACGGCTCCCAAGGTCGCCGATCCTGGCCGCTGACGTTATGCCGAAGAGATTCATAGTACTCATCATGGCACTGGCACTTGTAGTGCTAGGAGCAATCGGCTGGATTCTGTACGCGCGATCTCAATACAAGGCCGCAGCGTCATGCGCCAATTGCCGCACTTTCGTCTGCTGGATTCTGGAGGAATACGCGAAGAAGAACGGCGGCTGGTATCCACGGGGCGGTAGCACACCGATGGATTCACTCGCGAAATGTGTCACATCGGATGATCAAGTCCATTTATTTACGAGCCACAGGCTGGCGGGTACACTATTCGACTACTGGAAGAAGACCGGGAACTTCCATGCTGACTACTGCTGCTATCGGTACGTCGAAGGCATTCGTAATGACGATCCGGATGGGCTCGTCTTGCTCTATTACCGTGAGCCGACACGCTGGGAATGCAGCTCCCACAAACGAGACGACCTCGGTCGACCTGTTTCCTTTCATCCCCCACAGCACTCATGGGAGTTCCTTCCCGAGGCAGAATTCCAGAAACGCCTCACGCAGACAATGGATTACTTACAGAAGCAAGGACGACTCAATCTGACCAATGAATGGCATAGCAGGGCGACGCGGTAGCCCGCGCGCCTCAGTGCCGCCGTTGGGACGAGGGACAGGCAAGATGTCGGTTGTGGACCCTCATCTCGAAATCCTCGCGAGTGCATGTACAACTCGTGTTATCAGGGTTGTGCATCACTTCTAGGGGCCACGAATCGACACGTTATCTTTGCTGAAAAAACCACCTGCGAATACGGTCGAGACGTCGCCCGACCCTCCAAAATGCCTCATTTTATTCGCTGGACGGACGGCCTCCCTCCGCCGTGTTTTTCAGTGTTTATCGACAAGCTGCACATAGAGAGTGAGAAGTGAGGGAAGAGTCTTTTTATCGTGGTCTTTTTATTGGATTTCTTTGGTGAAACCAGCAATGATGCGGCCTTTCAACTGTTGGAGTGAACATGCCTGAATGCTGTAAGAACCGGGTTGGCGTTACGGCCGCCGGAAATTGGATTGTGGATCGTGTCAAGCGGGTCGACGGACTGCCGGGACGGGGAATGCTGGTGAATATCAAGGACCAGCAGTTCAGCCCGGGCGGAGCCCCCGCCAATGTCCTTAGCGACC
Organism: PVC group bacterium; assembly: GCA_945870225.1. GTDB lineage: Bacteria > Verrucomicrobiota > Kiritimatiellia > CAIKKV01 > CAITUY01 > CAMBRF01. The sequence continues at coordinate 77,850 of CAMBRF010000014.1, forward strand.
TGGCTCGCCTGAAAGCACCCTTCCCGCTGGCCGGGCTGGGGGTGGTCGGCAATGACGCCGACGGCCAATACCTCCTTCGCACCTTCAAGGAGCTCGGCGTGAATGTGAAGGGCGTGCAGACGATCGATGATGCACCGACGTCCTATACGGATGTGATGAATGACGAGAAATCGGGCGACCGCGTGTTCTTCCATCACCGCGGCGCCAACGCCCTCTTCGGTCCCCGGCACGTGGCGATCGACCAGTTGACCTGCCGGATCTTTCACCTGGGCTATCTGCTGCTGCTGGATACGCTGGATCAAACCGATCCCGAGCATGGCACGGTGGCCGCCGGTCTGCTGAGACGGGTTCGTGAGGCGGGTTTCCTGACCAGTGTGGATGTGGTCAGCGAGGAGAGTGACCGGTTCCGGACGCTGGTTCCGCCCGCTCTCAAATATGTGGACTACCTGATTCTCAACGAAATCGAGGTATCGCGGGCGGTGGGGATCCCGGTTCGGGGCGCCGACGGCAAGATCGATGGACCGGCCTTGATGGCGGCTGTCGAGAAGCTCTATGATTTCGGGAACATGCGGCTCGTGGCCGTGCATATGCCTGAAGGGGTCTACCTGCGCGATGCGGCGGGGCATCGGTGCTCACGCGGATCCCTGATGTTGCCGGAAGGCTTCATTGTCGGCGCCGTGGGGGCGGGGGATGCGTTCTGCGCCGGGATGCTCTATGGATTGCACGAGGGTTGGGACGTGATGGCGATGGCCCAGTTGGCCAACTGCTGCGCTGCGGCCAGCCTGTCAGCCCCGGGCGCGTCCGAAGGCGTCAAGCCATTGGCTCAGGTGCTTCAACTCGCGCAACGTTTTGGCGAACGACCGCCGCCGGT
>CAMBRF010000015.1 GCA_945870225.1 PVC group bacterium
TCCTCCCGCGGACAATAGCAGTGCCCCTCGTCGGTCATCGTTTGCAACAGATAGGAAATCCCGGCCCGCGCCCGGATATCCGACTGGGGCGGCACACCCAGGCTGACCGCGATGCCGTCCGCCGTCTTGAACCCGATGCCCCAGACGTCCTGACAGAGCCGGTAGGGATTCTCACGGACCACGGTTACCGCCTGGGCCCCGTATTGCCGGTGGATGCGCATGGCATGCGCCGGCCCCACTCCGTGCGACTGCAGGAACACCATGATGTCGCGAATCGATTTTTTCTCGATCCAGGATTCCTTGATCATCTCGCGCCGGACCCGGCCGATTCCCTCAACATCCTCCAGCCGCTTGGATTCCTGATCGATGATCTCCAGCGTCTTGTCGCCAAACTCCCGAACGAGCCGCTCGGCCATGACCTTGCCAATCCCCTTGATCAGCCCGCTGGCAAGAAACCGCTCAATGCCCTGCACCGTCGCAGGCGGGTGGCAGACGATTTGGGTGGCTTGAAACTGGTAACCATGTTGATTATGCTGGACCCATTGCCCCTCCGCCTTAAGGGTCTCGCCTTCCCAGACCGCAGGGCAGGATCCGACCACGATGACCTCATCCTTCTCCGTCTTGCCCTTCGGGATGACGCCGCACACCGTGTACCCGCTTTCCTCGGAGTGGTAAACAATACGATGCACCCACCCGGACACCTGTTCCACAACCGCCGGGGCTGGCTCTGCCCCCGCCGTCTCGCGCTTCGCTGTAAAATCAATCTGCTGTTGCATGAATGGCGGCCATGGTAGGGTTTGTCACCGACACCGTCAAATTCACTTTCATTTTGCGCTCCCGGCCCGATATGGTGTACTAAAGGCCGATACGGAGACCCCCTATGAAAAGAGTTCACCTTCAAACCTGCGCCCGGCTGACCCGATCAGCCCTCGCGGGCGTCGTCATCCTCGCCCTCACCGGCTGCGTGATGACCCTCGTGGACACGATCCCGTCCCTGCCCGATAACGTCCATGCCCCCGTGGTGGCCGTCACCTCATTCGAAAACCGGTCCAGTTTTGAAGGCCAATGGAAGCTGGGCGACGGCATGGCCGATGTGCTGGTCACCGAACTCATCCGTTCCAGGAATTACGCCGTGGTGGAGCGCCAGCACTTTGAAAAATTAGTGAGCGAAATCAACCGCCAGCAAAGCGGGCTGTTCCGTCCGGAGGGTAAAACGCCCGTCGGCAAGATGAAAGGCGCACAATATCTCATCCGCGGCGTCATCAACGATTTCTCCCAAACCGGCGGCGGCGGGTTGTCCGTGGCCATCCGGAGTTTTATGTTCCTCGGACACGGTTATAAGGCCCGGGTCTCCCTGACGTTGACCATCGTCGACATCGAAACCGGCCAGATCATCAGCTCCGTCCAAAGCACCGGCATCGTTCGGACCCGTGAAGCCTACGCGCAAGGCACCTACAAGGGCGTGACGTTTGGCGGCGATATCTTCTTCGCCACCCCTCTTGGGCAGGCCACCCAGCGGGCCATCCGGAGCGGCGTCCGTGAAATTACCAGTGAAATGCCCCACAACCCCTGGCGCCCCATGATCAGTTGCATCCAGAATACCACCATCATCATCAATGGCGGAAAAGACCGCGACTTCCGTGAAGGAACCGTCTACCTCGTTCGCGGTCCCGCCCAACCCATCACCGACCCCGCCACCGGCGATGTTCTGACGTTTGTCCCCGGCCCCAAAATCGGGACCCTGAGGATCACTGAGGTCGACGAAAAAGTCTCATTTGCCGTTGCCCTTCAAGGCGGCAACTTCGCTCGCGGCCAATGGATGTCCAAGGCCGATCCCAAAGCCAAAGGCCCTTGATCATAGGCTGTTGAGTATTTTCCGACTCAGGTTTCAGGTTTCTAACTCAGGTCTCCCTTTCTTCCTCTTCCTTCTTGCCTGCCTTTCTCTCTCTGGTATGATTGCGCCAATTTGACACGGTGACAAAACGCCCATGAAGTCTGGTTTTCTTGATAAGTTGATCGCACGGATTGACCGGCTTGATCCTGGAAGCGTGCAGACGCATTTCCTCCGCCTGGCCAAGGAAAAGGGTCTGCTGGAGACCATCTTCCAATCCATTCAGGAAGGGGTGGTCGTACTGGACGGCAGGGGAAACATCACCTACGCCAACAGGGCGGCGGGTAAGTTCATCGGCTTCAGCCATGAGGAAGTCATCGGCAAACCGATGACGCGGTACCTCCGGGATATCGACTGGAAACGCATCCTCAAGCTCGACACCAGTGAGTGGTCCAAGTTGATCAGCCACCAGATCGAGGTGCGTTATCCGGAACATCGGTTCCTCAGTTTCTATGTGGTGCCGCTCTCCGTTGAGGAAAGCGGCGAACGGGGAGCCGTCCTCATCCTTCGGGATGTTACCCGGGACCGCGAACAGGAGGCCAGCCTGCTGGAATCCGAGCGCCTCAACGCCGTCCGGCTGTTGGCAGCGGGCGTGGCGCATGAGATCGGCAACCCGCTCAATGCCCTCAACATCCACCTGCAACTGCTGGACCGGGAACTTAAAAAGAACCAGCCAGGCGACCGTGATTCACTGCTCGAACTCGTGGATGTCGCCCGCAAGGAGGTGTCCCGCCTCGACCTGATCATCACCCAGTTCCTCCGCGCCATCCGCCCCACCCGCCCCAATCTGACGCAGACACCCATCACGGTGGCCATCAAGGAGACGCTCGCCCTGCTCAAGCAGGAGATCGAGAACCGCGACATCCATGTTGAATTGGAGTGCCCGCCTTCTTTGCCCACCATCCGGATCGACAAGGACCAGATCAAGCAGGCCTTTTTCAATATCACCAAAAACGCCCTGCAAGCCATGCCCGACGGCGGGCTCCTGCGAATTTCCGTAAGCGCCACCGATCATTTCCTGGCCGTGGCGATCCGGGATAACGGGTCCGGGATCTCGCCCGAGGATTTCGGCAACATCTTCGAACCCTACTACACCACCAAGCAGGGCGGCTCCGGCCTGGGCCTCATGATCGTCCAGCGAATCATTCAAGATCACGGCGGCCGTATCGATATCAACAGCGAACCGCAGGCGGGCACCACGTTTACCGTATTCCTGCCGCTTGACGAGCGCCGCGTCCGCATGCTGAAACCCCACGGCCGCATCAAGCCTGAACTCGAGGACGCCACATGACTGCACGACGCACCTTATTAATTGTGGATGATGACAAAAACACCCGCGAAGGACTCAAGCGGGCGCTGCTCCCTTCCTATGAGGTCCTGCTGGCCGAGAGCGCCGAACGCGCCCTACCCCTTCTCGATGAAAAGGAAATCGATATTGTCCTCTGCGACATCCGCATGTCCGGCATGGACGGACTCGCCCTGCTCCAGCGCATCACCGCCCGGAGCCATCCGCCCATCGTGATCATGCTCACCGCCTACGGCAATGTCGAAACCGCCGTCGATGCCATGAAACGGGGCGCCTACGACTTCCTGATGAAACCCGTCAACCTCGATCACCTCGATATGCTGCTCAAGCGCGCCCTGCGGTCAGGCGAAGTGGAGTCCGAAAACCGCAGCCTGCGCGAGGAACTGGACAACCGTTTCGGGCTCGAGAGCATCGTGGGCCAGTCCGACACCATGCAGGAGGTCTTCGACATCATCCGTCAGGCGGCCCCCACACAGGCCACCATCCTGATCCAGGGCGAAAGCGGAACCGGCAAGGAACTAGTGGCCCATGCCATCCATCGTTTAAGCCCGCGTGCCAAGGGCCCCTTCGTGGCGGTCAACTGCGCCGCCCTGTCGCCCACTCTGCTCGAGAGCGAACTGTTCGGCCACGAAAAGGGATCGTTCACCGGCGCCTCCGAACGCCGGCGGGGACGTTTCGAACTGGCGGACGGCGGCACGCTGCTACTGGATGAAATCTCCGAGATCCCGGTCTCCACCCAGGTCAAACTGCTGCGGGTCCTGGAGGAACGAAAGTTTGAACGCGTGGGCGGACACGAAACCCTTGAGGTGGATATCAGGCTGATCGCCGCCACCAACTCCGACCTGCGGAAACAGGTTGAGGCGGGAAAATTCCGCAGCGATCTCTTCTTCCGGCTGGATGTGGTCTCCGTCACCCTGCCCCCGTTGCGGACACGTATCGACGACATCCCGCTCCTGTGCTCGCATTTCCTGAAAGACCTGAATGTCCGCAACGGCAAGCAAGTCGAGGAAATCTCGCCCGACGCCCTGGCCGTCCTCTCCGCCTACCCCTGGCCGGGCAACGTCCGGGAACTTCGCAATGTGCTCGAGCGGATGGTCGTTCTGGCGCGAGGGACACGGCTGACCATCCGGGATATTCCCCTCACCTTGCGCAGTGCCATGGGCGAGGAAATCCCGCGTCCCGCCTGGCGCAACGAGACCGGCCGGACTCCGGCCCCCGAATCGATGCAGGAGGCGGAACGGGTTATGATCGAGGCGGCGCTGAAGAAATTCGACAACAACCGCACCAAGGCCGCCGAACAACTCGGCATCAGCCGGCGGACGCTCCAGCGAAAACTGAAGGAGTACGGGTGCGCCGGGGACGGGGTCACCCCCCTACCGGAAGCCGCTACTTCGCTCGTTTCTTGATCCGCGACATGATCAGCGCCACCCTCAGGCTGTTCTCCAGATCCGCATCCCCGGGTAATCCCAGTTCCAGCGCCCGTCGATAATATTGCTGCGCCGTAACCGGATCGGAGGGCGACACCGATAACAGAATCTGGGCCATGTTATAGTTGGCTTCGGGCGAGCGGGGATCGATGGCCACGGCCTTCTCCATGGCCACCCGTGCATCACCCACCCTGCCCAGCCCCATGTAGGCCGTGCCCAGGGTCAGCAGCGCATTCGCCTGGGTCGCCCCGGGAACGTCAAACGGCTTTAAGACGTTTACCGCCTCATCAAACCGCCCCGACTGGCAGGCCGCCACGCCCAGAAGAACGATCAGATCGGCATCAACTGAAATCACCTCACGCGCTTCCTTTAAAAGTTTCAAGGCGCCGGCATTATCACCCGACTCCATCAGGCGGCGGGCTTCGTTCCGGATTGTAACCGCAACCGTTTTGCCGGTCTGATTCGTGGAGGCCGACTCCAACCCGCGCCCAACCCGCGCCTCCAACCGGGCCACCCGGCGCAGCAGGGACTGATTCGCCCGTTCCGCATCATCCCGTTCCGCGCGAATACGGTCCACTTCCCGGTTGGCCGCCATCTCAGCCGCCCCCCCCCCCAGGGGATCAGGTGTGGTCGCCAGCATCTTCTTGAAGGTCTCAAGCTCTTGGAGCAACCGGGCAAGTCGGGCGACCGCATTCGTGTCCGCCAGTCTCACCCCGGCGACGGGCTTATCATCAGGAGTCTTCACCGGATCGAGTTTGGCCAGTGCATTCTGGCAGTCAGCCACCCGGAACCCAACCGCATCCCCCTGCCAGCCGGGATACTCCGCCTGCAGCCGGCCATAAAGACCCAGGGCCTCCCGGTAGGATTGCACCGCCTCGGCCGTCTTGTTATCGGAACGAGCCAATTCCGCCTCCACCACCGCCCGATAGGCCTGCCGCAGAAGATCACTTGAAGTCGAGGGCCTGTTCGTCTGTCCCAGAGCGCTCCCCGCTATCAGCATGATCCCGATCGTGATTCGCCCAAGTTGCCACCGTGCCATAAAAAAACTCCTCCCGCTCGTGTCTCTCAATAACGGCGGCATTGTCCGCCAAATACCGCTCCACTTCAAGACCTAGCACAGATCCCTGCGGAATACCCGGGCGGCAAGCGAGGCTCCTCTCCCTGCCGCCTACGCCAGGGGCTGCCCAAAAACCCAATCCACCACGGACTCATACTGATCGTAAGAACTGCGGCGAATCCGGGCCAGCACAGCCCCGGGGTCCGCAAACGACCGCGACAGGTAGTCCCATTGTTCCATCATCTTGTCCCGCTGATGCCTGGCGCCGCTCATCATCCGGCCATAGCCATCAAAGAGCAGACCATGGAACTTGATGAGTTGCCCGCGGCGGACCGCAACCGACAGCGGGGGCGCTCCCTTGAGCAGGGCCGGAAGAAAGGGATTGCCCAACGCCCCCCGTCCCACCATCCAGGAGGCGGTCCCGGGCAGTTTCCGCCGCCGTTCGGAAAATTCCGCCACATGGGTGATATCCCCGTTGAACACAAAAGGATGCCGGCATAAAGCCAGTACCTGGGCGGCCCGCTCCATGTCCACAGCCCCGTCATACATCTGGTCGGCCGTCCGGGCATGCAGAATCACCCGGGCCAGGGGATAACGGTTAAGAACCTCCATGACCGCTACAAATTCGTCCGGATCATGATATCCCAACCGCAGTTTAACAGAGAGTCGCACCGGGGCATCCTTCAGGACGTCCGCAAGGATGGCATCTATCCGATTCGGCTCGGACAGAAGTCCCGCGCCACGCCCGCGGCCAACCACCGCGGGATGGGGACAGCCCAGATTCCAGTTCACCTCTTCATGGCCGACGTCGCGCAACTCGCGTAAGACGGCGGAAAAGGTTGGCGGATGATTCGTCAGCACTTGCGGGCAAACCGGCATGCATCGATTGCGATCCGGGGCCAGCTGCTGCAGCTCAACCGGCCGCAGGGAATGTCCCTGCTTGAGCGGCACAAACGGGGCCACGGCCTCATCGAACCCGCCGAAACAACCGGCGAAAGCCTCACGGTAAACAACATCCGTCACACCCCGAATCGGGGCCAGTATGAGCCTGACCTTGTCCGCTAAGGAATCCCGTTCGTTGTTCGTAGAGGTCATATCATGAGAGGTTACGGCGGCGATCCTACACGCGCTTGTGCTTCCATTTTCCCTGTTGGAACCAGAAGGCCACCATCAGGCCGTTGGCCGTCATGGCCACCGCCACAGACCACCAGATACCGTCGGTGGCCGGGGTGAAATAGCGGGGCAGAATGATCGCCAGTGGAACCTGCAACCCCCAGAGGCCGAGAATCGTGGTCACCATCGGCGACAGGGTATCACCCGCCCCCTGAAGGGCCCGGCCCAGCACGATGGAAAAGGCCGCCGGTATGTAAAAAAGTGACACCACCCGCAAGTACCGGACCCCCATGGCCACCACGTCGGGCGAAGCATCGAAAAGGCCCATCAGCGGGGCTGCCCAGACCATCAGGATCACAGCCGACCCGAGCATGATCGCCGCATCCATCCATGCGGCCAACCAGGCCACCCGTTCGGCCCGGTCCGGACGGCCGGCCCCGAGATTCTGCCCCACCATGGTCGCGGCGGCATTACCCAAAACAAAGCCCGGCATCAGCATAAGCATGTGGAATCGCATGCCGATTCCATAGGCGGCCACGACCACCGTGCCAAATCCTGCCACCACCCTCATCAGCACGGCGCTCATCAGGCTGCGCGACAACATCTGCCCGGAACTGGGGATACCGATCAGCATCAACCGCCGGACAATGTCCATCCGCGGCCGCCAATGGTGGGTGTGGATCCGGATTCCGGCTGATCCGCTGACCAGGACGCGCAGCACCAGTCCCGCCGCCACCGCCTGGGCCAACACGGTGGCCAGGGCCGCGCCCCGAACCCCCATGCCGGGCACTCCCAACAGACCGAAAATGAAAATCGGATCGAGAATGAGGTTCAACAGGTTTGCCAGCAGCATCGCCATCATGGGCACCATCGTGTTGCCCGAGGCCTGGAGAATACTATTGCCAATGAACAAGACAAAAACCGTAAAACTGCCCAGAAAAGAAATACCCATGTAATCCGCGCCCAATCGCACCACCTCATCGCTCCCGCCCAGCAGTCGGCATAGCCCTTCGGAAGCGAACCATCCGGCCACACCCAACAGCAGTCCGCACACCAGGGCCACAATCAGGGATTGTCCACCCACTTCCGCGGCCTCCGTCCGCTGACCCGCTCCGATAAGGCGGGAGACCAGAGCCACCGTGCCAGTGGAAAGCCCCATGACCACAGGAAAAAGCATCATCAGCAGGGTTCCACCCATCGCCAACGCTGCCACGGCGTCGGACCCGAGCCGGCCAACCCAGAAGAGATCGATGATGCTCTGGGCGTTCTGCAGCGTGGTGCTGATGAACATGGGGCCGGCCAGCCTCATCAGCGTGCGCATCAGGGGCCCCTGCGTCAGGTCATTTCGGGATGGAAGAGTTGCCGTCATGAGGGGGGCAGTATACGGCTGGACGGGTAACCAGCAAAGCGGAAAGCCGAATCCACTTGAGAACGGACGTTTCCTTTGCTATCTACGCCCACACCACGGGCGAGTGGTGAAATTGGCAGACACGCAAGACTTAGGATCTTGTGCCGCAAGGCTTGCGGGTTCAAGTCCCGCCTCGCCCACCAGACTCTGGAACAGCGTCGAAGAAGGCGTTGCAGGCCCGCTAAGTTCAGCCCAAGCTTGGGTAATCTCGCGCCGGAAGGCTGGGAATGATGCGTGACAAAATGATATTGTCCGTGGATGCAGGTTTGAGCTTTTGCAAAGCCGTCCTGTTCAGCAGGCAGGGAGACGTCATCGCGACACACAGTTCGCCGACACCGGTCAGGAGCGGTCCGGACGGCCTCTCCGAGCTGGACATGTCCGAGCTGTGGCATCGTGTCGCGGCAAGCATCCGGGAAACGATCGCCGGGATTGACACCCGCTCCATTGCCGCCGTCGGGGTTTCCGGCCACGGCAACGGACTCTACTGTCTGGACGCCTCCGGCGCCCCGGCGGGAAACGCGGTCACATCAATGGATCTGCGCGCTTCGGAATTCATGCCGAATGCGGGCCGGGCCGCCGTGCTGCAGTCCTTGTCGCTGCAGAAATTATGGGCCGGCCAGCCCGGCTTGATTTTGCGCCGGATGAAAAAGGAAAGGCCGCAGGACTTCAAGCGCATCCGGCATGCCATGTTCTGCAAGGACTACTTATCCTACAGGCTGACCGGATCCGTTTTGACCGACTTCAGCGACCTGAGCGCATCCGGCCTGATGAATAATTTGACCGGAAAATATGATCCTGATATTTTTCAAGCCTTGGAGCTGCCGGAACTGGCGGAGATTCTCCCTCCTGTGATTCGCGGTTTTGATTTGCGAGGCACCCTCACGAAGGACGCCGCCCATCAGACCGGCCTTCTCTTGGAGACGCCGGTCATCGGCGGCCTGTTTGACTTTGACGCCTGCGTTTACGGGACCGGAATGGCCGAAACAGGCAAACTTTGCTCGATCGCCGGAACGTGGAACATGAATGCCGCTTTGGTCGGGCGCCCTGTTTTCAGTCCGGGCATACGCCAGTGCGTCAGGCGGACGGACGGCCGCTCGTTCATGCTGATAGACTCAAGTCCGACCTCAGCGGTGAATATTGAATGGATACTGAAGAAGTTTTTCGGGGGGAGTTATGACTACGGTCATTTCGAGTCCGTCATCAAGACCTACGAATGGAACGTTTCCCGGCCGTACTGGCTGCCGTTCGTCAGCGGCAGTCTCGGGACAGCGGCAGACAAGGGGGCGTTCATCGGCGTGGATATGACACATGAGGCGGCGGATTTGATGGCGGCGGCGGCGGAGGGTGTCTGTTTTGCCCATCGTTTCCATCTGGACAATCTGGCGGCCGCGGGCGCCGTGATGGGGCCGGTCCGCCTTTCCGGCGGAGCGGCGACGCCGGCGTTTGCCCGCCTTTTCGCCGATGTCTGCGGCCTGCCGGTGGTGACGGGCCCCGCGAAACAAGCCGGCGCCGAAGGAGTCAGGATCGCGGCGCTCGTCGCCTTGGGAGAATATCACGATATGGCGGCCGGGGTGAAAGCCCAGGCCCGGCCCGAACACTTTGATGAACCCGGCCAAAGCCGGCACCAAATTTTCAGGACAAGATACGAACGATTCAAGGAGTTAATACAATGCCGCTTGTAAGCATGAAAGAGATGCTGGCTGACGCCAGAAAAAGACATTACGCCGTTCCCATGTTCGATGTTTCGGATACCGACATGATCCGGGCCGCAGCGGAAGTTGCCGCGCAGGAGAACTCCCCGGTGATCCTGGGGTCCCTGGAGCCCGATATTTCAGGCGAGAGCCTGGATTACTGGAGCGCCGCCGCCCGCCTGGCCGCCGCCAAGGCCAAAGTCCCGGTTTGCATTCATCTGGATCATGCCGTCACCATTGACCAGATCCGCCGGGTGGTTGCGGCCGGATTCACCTCCGTGATGCTCGACGCCTCAGCCGAGGAGTTTGAGGTTAACGTCAAGCGGGTCGCGGAGGTCTGCGCCGTAGTTCAAAAGCGCGGAATCACGGTTGAGGCCGAGTTGGGGCACGTCGGCGACGGTATACCGGGTTCCGGCGAAAGCGCCGCCACCGGGCATGCGGACGCCTGCGACGCCCTGACCGAACCGGACAAGGTTGTTGAGTTCATCGAACGTACCGGGGTTGACGCCCTGGCCGTGGCGATCGGCACGGCGCACGGGGTTTATGTCAGCACCCCCAAGCTGGACATTGAACGGTTAAAGATCATCAACCGCCTTTCGCCTGCGCCGCTGGTTTTGCATGGCGGCTCCGGTACGCCGGAGGATCAACTGCGGCCGGCCATCGCCAACGGAATCTGCAAGATCAACATTTTCTCCGAACTGCTGAACGCCTGGAACGCCTCGCTGCTTGAGACGCTGGGATCCATCAAGAATCTCTCGAGCTGGCCTTCGGTCACCCGCAAGAAGGCAGACGCCTCCATGCGTGAGGTGATGCGTGGAAAAATCCGTCTGTTCGGATCCAAAGGAAGGGCCTGATCAAACATGACTATTTGCGGCATAGGTGATTTATTCATTCCGGCCGAATACATCCGGGCCGGCTTCGAAAAAAACGGGCTTAAGGCGAAGGCTTTCGATTGGGACACGGGAAGTTTTGCCAAGCTCCAGGAGATCAATCTGCTGGTGGAGCAGAACGGCCCCGAGGCTTACGAGGTCCCCTCCTCCCTGCTGGAGCAAATCAAGGAGGCCGAGATCTTGATCACTCAATTCTGCCCCATCGGCAAAAAAGTGATCGAAGCCTGTCCACGGCTCAAGATCATCGGGGTTCTACGCGGCGGCTATGAGAACATCAATATCGCCCGGGCCACCGAAAAGGGCATCAAGGTCTTCAACACACCCGGCCGCAATGCCGACTCCGTCGCCGATTTCACCGTCGGAGCCATGATCTGCGAGGCGCGGAATCTGGCGCGCGGACATTTTGGAATCAAAACGGGCAAATGGATCCGTGAGTATCCCAACAGCGGCATGATTCCCGATCTGCCGGGGCGCGTGGCCGGCCTGATCGGCTTTGGCGAAATCGGGCGCAAGACCGCCCAGCGCCTGCGTGGCTTTGACATGGAGATCCTGGTCTATGACCCGTTCACGAAGAATTTCCCGGATTATGTCAAACCCACGGACCTGAAAGACCTCGTGCGCCGGTCGGACTTTGTCTCACTCCACGCCCGCCTCACGAAAGAGAACCGGCATCTGATCAACGCCGAACTGCTCGCGCTGATGAAGCCCACGTCCTACCTGATCAACACCTCGCGCGCCGGACTGGTTGACGAGGCGGCACTGTGCGCCGCGCTGAAATCAAAAAAGATAGCCGGTGCGTTCCTGGACGTGTTCGAGACCGAGCCGCCGGGCCTGGACCACCCTCTTGTCAAACTGGAAAACGTCACGCTCACGCCACATATGGCAGGCGGGTCCAACGACGCGTTCTTGAATTCTCCGGTGAAACTCGGCGCGGAACTCGCCAAACACCTGGGCGGCGAGCCCTGCCGGGGCTTGATTAATTGAAAGGGCAACCATGGATCTTGAACTGAAAAATAAAACGGCTCTGGTTACCGGCGGCAACAGCGGGCTCGGGGCGGCCATCTGCGAGGTCTTTGCCGCCGAGGGCTGCAATGTGGTCATCAACTACCTCTTCAACCCCGGGGAGGCTGAAAGCCTGGCGGCGCGCCTGCAGAACACTTACGGAGTCAAGGCGGTCATCGCGAAGGGTGACATCACCAGCGCAACCGACATCGAGTCCAACATCCAAACGGCCCTGAACCAGACTCAACGCCTGGACATCCTGGTCAACTGCGCGGGCGTCTGGCCGACGGATTTTGTAAAGGACATGACGGACGAGGCCTGGGAGAAAACCGTCCGGATCAATCTGACGGGTCCCTTCATGTTTTCCAAAAGAGTGGTCAACCACTTCATCAACAACGGCGTAAAAGGGAAAATCATCAATATTGTCTCACAGGCAGCTTTCCACGGATCCACCAGCGGGCACGCCCATTACGCCGCGGCCAAAGGCGGGCTGGTCACCTTCACCGTTTCACTCGCGCGTGAAGTGGCGCAGCACGGGATCAATGTCACCGCCGTGGCGCCCGGGATGATGCGCACGCCGATGAACAAGGATGCTCTGTCGACCCGCGAGGAAGACTATGTGAAAAGAATCCCGCTGGGCAGAATTTCAGAGCCGGAGGAAGTCGCCTTTACCGTGGCCTTCCTGGCCTCGAAAAAGGCCGATTATATTACCGGCGCGACCATCGATGTGACCGGCGGCATGCTGATGCGATAAAGTTGCGCAGGCTTCAGCGGATGAAGGTGCCCTGGTCGATCTCGGCAAACGCCTGATCCAGTTCCTCCCGGGTGTTCATCACGATGGGGCCGCCCCAGGCGATCGGCTCATGCAATGGTCGTCCGGCGGCAAGCACGAATCGCATCCCCTCCGGGCCGGCCTGACCGCTGAACTCGTCGCCCTCGCCCAGAAGAACCGCCCGGCGGCTTTCCACCCGCTGCGGCGGATCACCCAGCGTACCTGAGCCTTCGATCACGTAGATGAAAAGCGTGGATTGTGCGTCCACCGGTAAACGCCAGGCGGCTTTCGGCTTGAGATCGACATCCAGCAGCAGGGTCTGCACATAATCCCCCTGCGTTCCGCCCCTGGCCTTGCCGTACCGGCCGGAGATCACGCCCACCGTCCCCGCCGCTTCCGCCACCTTGGGGATCAGGTCCGGGGTGATGTCACGGTACCGGGGACGGACCCATTTGTCCTGGCGCGGCAGGTTGAGCCAGAGTTGCAGCCCCAGCATCCGCGGCGAGGCTTGCGGCATCTCCTGGTGGATGATGCCGCTGCCGGCGGTCATCCACTGGCAGCCGCCATCCCGAATGTGCCCCTTGTTGCCCAGGCTGTCGCCGTGCTCGATATCGCCGGCAATCAGGTAGGTCACGGTTTCAATGCCCCGGTGCGGATGCCATGGGAAACCCTTGATGTAGTCGGCCGGATTGCGTGAATCAAACGCATCCAGCATCAGGAACGGATCAAACTCCTTCGTGGTGTCCGGCCCGAGCACGCGCACCAGATGGACACCTGCCCCGTCCACCTGATTCGATCCAGTCACGACCCGTCGGATGTTTCTTATCTGGCTCATGGTGGTCCTCCTCTTTTTCACGGTGGCCCATTATACCACCGGGCATCCCCGAAATCATCCCTCACCCTTCCTCTTTGCGCATCCGTCAGGGTTGACCTCTATTTTCGTACCATACCAGGTTCCCGCTGTTCTGCCCCGAAAGGAGAATATCTAACCGGCCATCCTGATTCAGGTCAACGGCCTGCACATCGTAGGCGCACTGGTTGGTATCAAGAACCTCTTTCTCAAAAGTCCCTTTGCCGCGGTTCAGGAAGAGGACCAGACTGCGAGATTTGTTGCCGCACGAGACGATATCGACGCGTCCATCCCCGTTGAAGTCACCGAGGGCGAGACTGTGGGCGGCGAGCAGGGAATCGTCGATCCGGACCGGCGTGAAATCGGGAGCGGGATACCACCACACGCCGCACCCGTGCCCCTCGGCGCCAATCAGGTCGGGCTTGCCATCGCCATTGAGATCAGCGACACAGAGGGTGGTCACCTGTTGGCCCGGTTGTTGAAGCCTGTGCCACTGCCATTCGGCGTTCGGAGCCTCTCCCTGCAGCCAGTACCCGACCGACTTCCCTGTTGAACCGATCAGGGCATCCAGCCGTCCATCGCCATTGAGATCCGCCAAGCTGACATAATGGAGCCAGCCGCCGGCGGGAAAGGCGGAGGTCAGGGAATGCGTTTTCCAGGCTGTGGCCGGGTCCCCGCCCTTCCCGGGGTTCCGTGCCCACAGGATGCTCCGGCGCGGAGGGTCGCCGCGTTTGACATCCGGCTGCAGCGGAACCAGGAGATCGGCATAGCCGTCGCGGTCGATATCCCCGGCGGCGATGCCGTGGGCATGGTCGGCATGGTCCACCACAACAGTGGAGGTCCATTTCCCGGAGGCCCGGTCAAAGCGGGTCCAGCGGATCTTGCCGGCCGCCGTGACTACCACTTCCGCCGGGGCGGGTCGCGTGCCCTGCTCCGACGCGGGGCGGCTGAAGTCAACGGCCTCCACATGCAGAATGATGGCCTCCGGGTCCAGAACGTCCAAGGGCTGGCGCTCCCACCGCGGCGAGCGGTACCAGTAAATCAGGTTCGACCACTCCGACTTCGCGCCGGTCGGCCCGCCCCCGGCAACGACATCCAGCCGGCCATCCCCGTCCACATCAACAGCGGCGGCGGAAATGGCGGGGAAGGCAGGATCGATGATCCGTTTGGTGAAGGTTACCGTCCCCGCGCTGGAAGACAACGCCATCGGAATGAACCCCAACATGAGCAACCCGCACAGGGGTCCCTTACGGATCAGATGGAGCCGGATCGTCGTTTTCACCAGCCGTACTATGCCTCACGGAAACAATCCCTGTCGAGCGCGCTCCCTGGATGGCAGAGACCTCTTTCTTCTTCTCTGACTCAGGTTTCAGGTTTCAAACTCAGGGTTTCTTCCCTATGCGGTTAGTTCTGTGCTGCCTTCAGAAGCTGCTGTTTCTTTTCATCCGGCAGGGACGTTTGGTTGATCCATTTCTCGGCAGCCACGCGGTCACATTGAAGCCAGGCTTGGCCAATGCTTTCAGCCGTCCTGAAGCGTTGACCAGGGTCGGCGATCGTCTCAACCCAGGCGGCCGCCATTTCGGGGTATTCATAAGTGGTCATCCCGATGAATGATTGCACCAGACGTTCGCGGGACTTGTCGGCCGGCAGTGAGGCAAGCCATTGGCTGGCGTCAGAGGGATCGGCATTGGCCCAGCCTGAAACAACCTGCCTGAGTGCGTTGTCACGCGTTTCGCCAGCCGGGAAGCCGGTGACCCAGGCTGAGGCGGCCTTGGGATCGACCGAGGCCCAATAGCCCACGACAGCCATGGCCGCGCGGTTTTGCGAGGGGCCGGGGGCCTGGGTGGCCACAAAATCAGCCGCCTCCTCGGGAGAATTCTGAGCCATGCCGGCGGCGAGCCCTTCGATGAAGGCGTTGCGGGCTTCGCCTTCAGGGAACTGGTTGATGCAGGCCATAGCGGCCTTGGTGTCCGCCGCCGCCAGTCTGTTGGCAATCGTGTTCAGCATGGAATTCTTTGATGCCCCTTCCGGCCGGGTTCTCACGAAGGCCAGGGCGCCTTGGGCATCATTCTGAGCCCATTGCGGAACGACGCGCGTAAGGGCGTCCTGTACGGATTTCTCATCGGGAAGTTTCTGGATCCATTCCAGCGCCCCAGCGATGTCTGAATTCGCCCAGATGCCGGCCAAGGCCATGATAAATTCATTCCGTCCGCGACCCGGGGGGAGTGTCTCGGCAAATGCCGCCACCGCCTTCGGATCGGACTGGTCCAGAGAGTAACCCATACTTCGCAGGGCGTTGCGTTTGGCAGCCCCCTCGGGCAGGGAGGCGTAGAGTTCCATGGCGGCGTCCGGATCGGTATTGGCGAGATGGCTCAGCACCGGGAGAATGGCTTTCATCTGCAGCTGGCCCGACGGGAGAGAGGCCGCAAAGGCCATGGCCATTTTAGGGTCCTGATCGGCGAGCTGCTCGACCGCCATCTGGATCATGGTATTCCGTTCACGCCCCACCGGAATGGTCTGCAGGAAGCGGAAGGCTTCCTGGGAGTCATTCTGCGCCCATTGGCGGAGGGCTGCGCCCATGGCCCGGGTCCTCTTCTCTCCGGCACGAAAACTCATCGCGTACTCAAACGCGGCCCGGGGCTCTGTTTGCGCCCACTGCTGGCAAAGCTGGTTCATGACGTTCTCACGGACGGTTTCCCCGGGCAATTGGCGGGCCCAGGCCAGGGCGGCGCTCAAATCGCTCGCCCCCCAGTAGCTGACAACGGAAACGATGGCATTGTTGCGAACCTCACCAGGAGGCAGGTTGTTGGCATACAGGGCGGCCTGTTGCGGATTGCTCACGGCCCATTGAGTAAGAATAGAAGAAAAGATTCCATTGCGCTGCGGGCTCTTCGGGAGGGAGTCAGCCCACACGAGCGCGGCCTGTGGGTCCTTGCCCCCCCACGCGGTGGCGATGGACTGGAGGGCCTGAACGCGAAGCTGACCAGGCAACTCACCCGCCTTGGCAATGGCGGCGGCCGGATCCGTCCGGCCCCAACACGAGAAGATCTGATAGAACGAGCCGCCTTGTCTCTGGTTTTTCGCAAACTCCTTGTAGAGGTTGTAGGCGGCTGAAGGGTCTTTATCAGCCAACCCGCGGATGACGGTATTCATGGCCTGATCGCGTTCCGGGCCCGGCGCCTGGGTCCGGACCCAAGCTTCCGCCGCTGAGGGATCGCTCAGGGCCCAGACACTTATCACGGCCGACACCGCGTCATACTTGGCGTTTCTTTCCTTCAACGAGGAGGCATAGGCCATGGCCTTGACAGGATCGCTTTCAGCCCAGCGGTGGAGCAAAGGGTATCGGGCTGAGTCGCGCGTTTGGCGCTCGGGTTCTTTTTCCACCAGTGCCATCACGTGCGCTAAATCTACCGTGCGGACATCGGTGGCGATTTGCTCCCATGCCATATTGCGGCGGGAGAGCCCTTCACCAGAAAGCCCCCGAATCCGCTGCTCAATCTCGACCAGGGGGACTCCTTGGGGTTCCGGGTAACTTTCCTGCCGGGAGGCCATGACCGACGACGCCGATGCTTTTCCCGACGGGTCAGCGTCCGGGCGCGCGTTTTGCTGCGGCAGGGACTTATCCGCCCCGGCCTGTTGGAGCGCCTTAAGCTGTGCGGTTAAGCGGGTGTTATCGCGATGCTGAAGAATCGTAATGGCGGCCAACGCGCCGATCACGAGCAACCCCAACACTCCAACCATCGGCTTAGTCATATGAGTTTCCCATTCCAAGTTGTGGAATGGACCCATCTGAGCAAAAGGACCGTGAGGCCGCAAAGGAAATTATACTTTCTGAGATAATGAAAAACATCGACGCACTCTTGACAACTTCTCGTGGGTAACGACAATCTGAAATCGGGAGTGAACGATGAACAGAATCCTTTTGTCCTTGTTGATTTTAGGTGTGCTGGCAGGGAATGCGTTGGCACGGTTCGGCGAGACGCCGGACCAATGTGTGGAACGCTACGGCGCGGCGATAACCAACCTTCCCGGTCATGCCGATGTGGAACGGATATCGATTCATACAAAGGATGATCTCTTTATCGCCATAGTTTTCTTCCGGGGCGCCGACAACCCAAGCACCGCAGGGTTGATTTTCTACTCCCGCGCCAAACCTTTCGCGCACGGCTACTCGGCGGCGGCCAACCTCGAGCCGGAGAACGAAAATATCATATTGGCTACGGTAAAAGGCCTGTGGAGCGAGGATAAGCCCGTCAAAGGGCTGGAAGGCCCAAAAGCCTTCGGCAGCATCAACACTTCATCGGGGCGCACCTTTTCCAACAATGCCATCCCTAAAGTGAAGCCCATCTCGAACAGTCCGGGAATCACGGCGGGAACCGGGAGCAAGGTTGCCAAGGCGGTCCAGGATGTGCTTCATGTGATTTACCCTCATGCCTCATCACTGACCCTGATTTCCCTTGGTCACAATGGCCCCCGCCTTTTTGCCTTCCGCGTGTTGCATGGCGTCGCCATTTGCTCGGCCGATAAAATTTCAAGCCTGACCCAATGGACTGAGCACACCCAGGAACTGAAGGCCAAGCCTGCCCGCACCCCGATAATAGGACTGTGAGGCACTGGCGGGAGATCAGGTCTTGTAGTTGGCAGCGGCCTGTTTGATGCCTTCCTTCACCTTTTCCACCAACTGGCTGGGCGCGAGGACCGTAGCCCCACCACCCCACGAAAGGACCCAATCCTTGACCTCGTTGACATGGTTGGTGGTAAACTCCAGCACGACCCCGCCATCCCGCCGTTCGTGAACCCGCTGCGTGGGGTGCCACTGGCGCTCCCGGATATACGGAGCAACAGCCGGGGAGAACTGGATCCTGACCTTGTGGAACGTATCCTTCCAGACGATGCCGAACTGGTCCCCGAACATTCGCTGGGCCGTCATGTCGGCGGGCATGCTAAAGGTATCGTCCAGGATGGTGGCCTTGGCGATCCGCGACACCCCGAAGGTGCGGATGGACTGGCGGTGATGACAAAAGCTGCTCAGATACCACTCGCCGCGGTAACTCACCAGATAGTACGGGTCCACCGTCCGCTCCGCCACTCCCTCACCCTTCTTACGGGGCGAGGCGTGGGTGAGACAGATCCGCCGGTTGTCGCGTATTGCCTTGGCGAGGGTATCCCAGATGGCCGGATTCAAACGCGTGGCCGGCTCCGGAAACATCAGGATCCGTTCATTCAACCAGGCGGGATCGACGTTCGTCTTGTCGGGCAGCGAATCCCGGATCTTCTGGAATACCAATGAGATCTTCTCGAAAAGGGGCGTGTTCCGGTACTGACTGAGTACGCGCTCGGCCACACAGACGGAAAACAGATCGCTCTCGCTGACATGAATGGCCGGCAGGGAGAAACTTGGCTCCGTATAGTAGTACCCTCTCTTCAGCACGTCATAGCCGATCGGCGCGTCCAGTTCATCCCTCAGGTAATCGATGTCCCGCTGGATCGTCTTACCGCTCACCTCCCATGTCGCGCCCAGGCTGACGCAGTTGGGATAGCGGCCCTCCTTGATTTGGCGGTCGATGAACAGCAGTCGGCGGTATTGCGGTTTGAACTTGGGCATGCGGCACCTCTTATCCGTGCATGGTCACGAATGAGCGTGAATTTGGCAAGAAGAGTCTCCCCCATCCTGCGTCACACCGTAACCTACATAAACCCGCATGGTTTTTGCTCTGGTTTTCAACCCGGCCACGCACTAGGATAAACGCATGTTCCGCATTGATATTGACCCGTCTGCGATTGCCAGCGTTCTGGAAGAAAATCTCCGCAACCATGCCGTGGAACTGGGCGTCGACGAAGTAGGGAACGTCCTCGAAGCCGGCGATGGCATCGCCCTGGTCGACGGCCTGCCCGGCGTCATGGCCGAGGAGATGATCGTTTTCCCGAACGGCATCTTCGGCATGGCGATGAACCTCGAGCGCAAACAGGTCGGCACCATCATTCTGGGCGACTACAGCCGCATCGAACAGGGCGATCGGGTCCGTCGTACCGGCAAGGTTCTCCAGGTGCCCGTCGGCGAGGCCCTGCTCGGCCGCGTCGTCAACGCACTGGGCCAGCCGCTGGACGGCCGTGGACCCATCGTAACCCCGGACTATCGCCTGGTTGAGACCGACGCCCCGGGCATCACAGACCGCGAGCCTGTTCATCGCTCCCTGCTGACGGGCCTGAAAAGCATTGATGCCATGACGGCTATCGGCCGCGGCCAGCGGGAGTTGATCATCGGTGACCGGCAAACCGGAAAAACCACTTTGGCCGTGGATGCCATCCTGAACCAGAAACCCGGCGATGTGCGCTGCGTGTACGTGGCCATCGGCCAGAAAATGTCCACCGTGGCCAGCGTGGTCAGCACGCTTGAAGCCAGGGGTGTCCTGCAAAACTGCATCATCGTGGTGGCCCGCGCCAGCGACTCCGCCCCGCTCCAATACATCGCGCCGTTCGCCGCCTGTTCCATGGCCGAGTATTTCCGGGACAAGGGCGGCAATGCCCTGATCGTCTACGACGATCTGTCCAAGCACGCCGTGGCCTACCGTCAAATCTCCCTGCTCCTGCGCCGCCCCTCCGGTCGCGAGGCTTTTCCGGGCGACATTTTTTATCTGCACAGTCGCCTGCTTGAACGCGCCGCCAAACTGGCCCCCGCCAAGGGCGGCGGCTCGCTCTCCGCGCTCCCCATCGTGGAAACCCAGCAGGGCGACTATTCGGCCTACATCCCCACCAACCTGATCTCCATCACCGATGGCCAGATCTACCTCGAAAACGAGCTTTTCTATCAAGGCTTTCGACCGGCCATCAACGTCGGCTTAAGCGTGTCGCGCGTGGGAGGAAAGGCTCAAACCGCCGCTATGAAAAAGGTAGCCATCAAGCTGCGCCTCGAATTCGCGCAGTACCGCGAATTGGCCGCCTTTGCCCGGCTTTCTGCGGATATGGAAAAGACCACGCAGGATCAACTCAACCGGGGGGCACGCATCGCCGAGGTATTGAAACAGCCGCAGAATTCACCCCTGTCGCTACCGCTTGAGATCGCCGTCCTGTGGGCCGCCTTACGGGGACACCTCGACGGCGTCCCGATCCCGGATATCGCCCGTTTCGAACGGGAATGGATTCGCTATCTGGAGGCGTCCCATCCCGAGATCGGGGCGGAAATCGCCCGGTCAGAGGACCTGACAGCCTCCACTGAAACAAGTCTGGAAACGGCCATCGGCCAATTCAAGACGCTCTTTCTGGTCACAGGCATTCCGGTTTAGCCCGCATGCATGGCAACCTCAAAGAAATCAAAGAGCGACTCAAGGGGACGCGCAAGGTTCTGCAGGTGACCCAGGCCCTGGAACACATTTCCTCCGTTCGCATGGTTAAAAGCCGCGCCCTGCTCGGCGCACATGAACCCTACACCCGCCGCCTGGAAATGGTCATTCAAGCCCTGCGGCAGGCGCCCGGACAACCCCACTCCCTGCTGGTCCCCCATTCCGAAGGCCGCCCGGCACTGCTGGTCTTTGGCAGCGACCGCGGTCTCTGCGGCGGCTATAACAGCGCCCTCCTCGAACAGGCGGAACACTTCATGAAGCAGCAGGGCGGGGATGTGGCCCTGATCGTGATCGGCCAGCTCCTGGTTAACCGGCTGCACAGCGCAGGTAACGCTCTGGACTACAGTTTTCCCCAGCCGTCCCTGCAGGATTACGAACACCCCCTGGCCGAGATCGTCAAACATCTCTCCGCCGGTTTTCGCGGCGGTCGCTACCGCGAGGTGCATGCCCTCCATACACCCTTCACGTCTGGAAAACCCCTGACCCCGCAGACCTTTCTGCTGCTGCCGATCCCCTCCGCAACCACATCGGGCGGCCCCCTGTTTTCCCCGCCGTCCGGCGATCGCGATCTGTCGCGTGATTCCGGGCTCCTGCACCAGGCTCTTCCGGAGCCTGACCCCGAGGTTCTTGTCCGGCGACTCGCGCCCGAATACCTCCGGACCCTCGTGGCGCACATGTTTCTGCACAGCCTCACCTCGGAGCACACCGCACGCCATATCGCCATGGTCCGCGCCCGCGATAATGCGAAGAACATGGTGGACGAACTGACCCTGGCCGGCAACCGCCTGCGGCAGGAACAGATTACGACGGAGGTGGCAGAACTTTCATCGGGAGCAGGTGACTCATGGCAAACGGAAGAATAGTTCATGTGATCGGGCCCGTGGTGGATGTTGAATTTCCGGCGGATTCTTTGCCGGCCTTGTTCAACGCGCTGAAGATCGCCGTCCCGCCGCCGGCGGCCCCGGTGATCCTCGAAGTTGCGGAACATATCGGCGACAATACGGTGCGTTGTATCGCGCTAGCCGCCACGCGCGGATTGTCCCGCGGGACACCGGTGGAGGATACCGGCGCCCCCATTACCGTTCCCGTCGGCAAGGAAACGCTCGGTCGCATGGTTAACCTTCTAGGGGAACCGATTGACGCCGGGGGGCCGATTGGCAGCCGGCTTTTCTTGCCGATACACCGTGAAGCACCGTCATTTGACCAGCAGGTGCCGGCGGTCGAGTTCTTTGAAACGGGCATCAAGGCGCTGGACCTGCTGGCGCCCATCCCGCGCGGCGGGAAAGTTGGACTTTTCGGAGGGGCCGGTGTCGGCAAGACCCTGCTCATCATGGAGATGATCCGCAACATCACCACGGAACACGGCGGGTACGCGGTGTTTGCCGGCGTGGGAGAACGATCGAGGGAGGGGAATGACCTGTGGCTGGAAATGAAGGACTCCGGCGTGATCCGGAACACCAGCCTGGTCTTTGGCCAGATGAATGAGCCCCCGGGGGCGCGCCTTCGGGTGGCGCTCTCCGCGCTGACACAGGCCGAATATTTCCGGGACGAACTTCATCAGGATGTCCTGCTGTTCATTGATAACATCTTTCGGTTCGTGCAGGCCGGCTCGGAGGTCTCGGCCCTGCTGGGGCGTATGCCCTCGGCCGTCGGCTACCAACCCACCCTGTCCACGGAAATGGGGGAACTGCAGGAGCGCATCACCTCGACCAAGGCCGGCTCCATCACCTCGATTCAGGCCGTCTATGTGCCGGCCGACGACATCACCGATCCGGCTCCCGCCACCACCTTCGCCCATCTGGACGCCACCATCGTGCTCAGCCGGAGCATTGTGGAAATGGGCATCTATCCGGCCCTCGACCCGCTTGCCTCCACCTCGCGCATCCTAGATCGCACCGTGGTGGGCGAGGAACATTACGCCGTCGCCCGCGAAGTCCAGCGCCTCCTCCAGCGTTATCACGAACTGCAGGATATCATCCGTATTCTGGGCATCGAGGAACTGCCTGACGCCGACCGGGAAATCGTGGCCCGCGCCCGGCGGATCCAGCGATTCCTCTCCCAACCGAACTTCGTGGCCGAGCAGTACACCGGCATTCCGGGCGCCTATGTCTCCATCGCGGATACCGTGCGCGGTTTTAAGGAACTCGTCGAGGGCCGCCATGATAAAGTCCCTGAACAGGCCTTCCTAATGGCGGGAACCATCGATGATGTACTCAACAAGGCCGGGAAACTCTGATGGCAGACGACGTCCCCTTTCTACTTGAACTCGTCACCCCGTCAGGCGTGGAGGTGTCGCGGCAGGCGGTTTATGTGGAGGCCCCCGGCGAAGACGGACGGCTCGGCGTACTCGCCGGACACCAGACCGGCATCATCGGTCTGGGCGCCGGCCAGGTGACCGCCCGTTTCTCCGGGACGAACAGCCTCACCTGGACCACCGGACCCGGCGTCATGACCATCACCCCGTCCGCCGTGTCGATCATCGTTCAATCAGCGAAATAGCCCGCTTTCACCCGATCACGGGCTTTTCGCTTGACGGCTGGCGGGGCCGGCTGTATTCGTTGTTCATCGTCCCGTTGGACGTTCTGTTTCAACAACGGACAGGAACGGCGTTTATGAAACGACATCCCATCTCCGTGCTGCTGGTTGACGATAACGAGGGTGACGCCCTGTTCACCCAAAAGCTTCTGACCAAGTGTTCCACTCCTTTTGTGGTCGAATGGGCCGCCTCGTACAGCAGCGGCCTGGAGATCGTCTCGCGCCGGACCTTTGATGCCGGCCTGATCGACCTGCACCTCGACGAGTTCGACGGCATCCATTTTATCCGCGCCGCCTGGCTCGCCGGGTGCAAGGCCCCCATGATCGTGCTGACGGGTGAAGGCGACATCAATGTCGAGGAGGAATCCATTCACGCGGGCGCGGCCGATTACGTGGTCAAGGGCCAGTTCAACGCCGTGCTGATCGAACGCGTCATCCGCCATGCCATCGAGCGCCAACGGGCCCAGGTCGCCCTGTCGGAAGAACGCCAGCGGCTTCAGACCCTCGTCGACAATCTGCCGGATCCCATTTACTTCAAGGACAGGGACAGCCGGTTCATTCTCTGTAATGCCTCCCAGTTAAGCCTGCTCGGGGTGGAGACCATGGAGCAGGCCATAGGTAAAACGGATTGCGATTTTTTCCCGGCACACCTGGCCGTCCAGTATCGGAAGGACGAACAGCGCATCATTGAAACCGGTCAGGCTCTGATTAATAAAGAGGAAAGCGCCACGGAACCGTCGGGCGGAACCCGCTGGGTCTTGACCAGCAAGGTTCCTTTGCACGGTCCCGACGGATCCATTATCGGCCTGGTCGGCCTGGGCCGCAACATTACCGCGCTTAAACAGGCCGAGGATGAACTGCTCCAGGCCCGTGACAATCTTGAAACGCGCGTTCAGGAACGCACCCTCGCCCTGTCAAAGGCCATCACCGACCTTCAGGCTGAAGTCGCCCATCGCCAGCAGGCCGAAGAACAGCTGCAGGAAGCCATTGTCCGCCTCGAAAAGCACAGCAAGGCCAAGTCAGAATTTGTGACCAATGTTTCCCATGAACTGAAAACACCGCTGACGTCCATGATGTATGGAACGCGCAATCTGCTCAAGGGCATCGCCGGCCCGCTCCCGGATAAGGCCGTGCACTACCTCAAGATGTTCGACGGAGAATGTCAACGGCTTGTGGGCACGATTAATGACATCCTGGATCTCGGAAAACTCGACAATCAGGCCCTGACCCTCTCCCCGGTAACCGTACCCTTGGGACGCCTGATCACGCGAAGCCTGGATTCACTGCGAATCCAAATCGAATCGGCTGAGCTGGAGTTGGTGATAGCCATCGACCCCCAGGTTCCCTTCGTCACCTGCGATCCCAACATGATCCATCGGGTCATTCAAAACCTGATCTCCAACGCCATCAAGTTCACCGCACCCCGGGGCCGGATCACCCTGCAAGCCGACCGCGCTCCGGACGATTCAAAGTTTGCGCTGATCTCGGTTACCGATACCGGCATCGGCATTCCCCATGAAGCCATGCAACACCTCGCCGAGCGCTATTTCCGGGTCACCCTTCAAGCGGCGGGCTCAGGTCTTGGTCTCGCCATCTCAAAGGAAATCGTGCTGCTTCATGGTGGAAATCTCGAGATCACAAGCCCCCCGCCCCTGCAGGAGGGCGGAACCCGTGTTCGCTTCAGCCTCCCTCTCGCCGAACCGCCCACCCTCCTCGTGGCGGAACCTGACCCGGTCGCACAAACCGACATGCAACGGCAGCTGACGGCGAAAGGCTATCGCGTGGAAACCACGACCGGCGGCGCCGCCACCTTGAAACGGGTTGGCGCCAGCCCTCTGGATCTGATCCTTCTTAACCTGTTTCTGGAAGATATGAAAGGTCTCGACGTCATCCTGACTCTCAAACAGTCCCCCACGTTCCGGTACGTCCCCATCCTCGCGATCACGGCCGCCACACTGGACGAGCCCACCTCCGACGTGCTCACCCGCTTCGCGGTACCCACCCTTCCCAAACCCTGTAACGTGGAGTTCCTGATCGAGACCGTGGAGCGTACCCTCCTCAACAAAACCGTGTTTCAGTTACCCAAACAAGAGGAAAATGCATGAACAGTCCGGCAAAAATCCTATTGATCGACGACGACCCCTCCCTGTTGCTGACCGTTGGCGACCAATTAAAGATGGAGGGCTACGAGGTGACAACGGTGTCTGGCGGCGATCAAGCCCTGCAGAGTCTTCGAACCCTCACGCCTGACTTGATTATCCTCGATATCAGCATGCCCGGCATGACGGGCCTGGCCTTCCTTAAAAAAATTTCCGGCCCGGACTGCCGGCCCCGCTATCCTGTCCTCATTTTCACCGCCCGGGCCAATATGGAGAAGTTTTTCACCGAGACCACGGTCGAGGGCTTTCTCGCCAAGACCAGCGATCCAGCCAGGCTGCTTGAGGAGGTCCAGCGAATCATCCTCAAATACCGCAAGGTAACCCATACCGAACCCGAGGCGAAGCTCCACCGGCGGAGGATTCTGATCGTGGAGAATGATCCCAAATTGAACCGGCGGCTCAATTGCTGCTTTTCGGCGGCGGGTTATGAAACCGCATCCCTAACCGATCCCGCCAATCTGCTTGAAATGATCCACACCCAGCACCCCGACATCATGGTCATTAACGATCTCCTGCCCGGCATCAGCGGCAGTTCCATCGCCGCCAACCTGGCCTCCTTCACCACCGCCAGCGGCATTTCCATTGTCCTCTACGACGGCAGCGGCCTGCACCGACCCGACACCAAATTCCCGAACGTGGCCCGGTACGTGCCCAAACAAACGCCGCCAGACCTGCTTAAGGCCGTGGCGGCGGTCGAGGGGTAAACCCCGTCGTTCGTTTTAGACCAGACTATTCGGCCGGCTGGGACATCGGGATGTCCATCATCGGCGGCTGCGGCTCGAAACCGGCGGCATAATCGATCTTGGCGTCGGCCTTGAGCTTCTTCAGGAACACATCAAAATTTTCCATCTGCTTGCGCTGCCTCAGCGAATCAGACAGACGTTCCTTAACCTCCGCCAGAGAACTGACACCGGCAGGCTTCTTGTTCAACACCTGAATGATATGGTAGCCGAACATCGTCTCCACCACCGGACCAATGGCGTTGGTGGGTTGGGAGAAGGCGGCATCTTCAAACGCCTTGACCATGTTCCCGCGCGCAAACGTTCCCAGGTTGCCGCCCCGCTCCTTGCTGGGGCAATCGGAATTTTCCTTCGCCAGTTTCTCGAAGTCAGCACCCTCGACCAACTGTTTATGCAGCGCCTCAATCTTCGCCTTTTTCCCGGTCTTCGTCTTCTCATCATCCGTGGATTCCACCTTGACCAGAATATGGCGGGCTTCCACGCTCTCAGGTGTCGCAAACTGCTCCTTTTGGGCCTCGTAGAACTTGGCCACTTCCTCGTCCGAAACCACGGTATTGGTCGGCACTTCCGATTCGACCAACTGCTTGATGCGCAGTTCGCCAACCAGGTTCGTCTTCAGTTCCCCCATGCTCAAGCCCTCTTTCTGCAGCGCATCCTCCAGCGTCATTCCCTCGGGCAAACGTTTCTTGATTGTGCTGAGAGCTAGATCCATCTCGGCTTCACTAACCTTGATCTGACGGCGATCCGTTTCCTTGACGAGAAGCGCACGAACGACAAACCTGTCCACAGCCTGCTGACGGAATCGACCCATCAGGGACGCCATCCGTTCCTCACCGATCTGGGCAGCCTGGGGCCCCAGCATGGCCAGGATCTGCTTATCCGCCTCAGCCACCGTGAGCTTTTCGCCAGCCACCGTGACGAGAACCATGGCGGGATCCAGGGCGGGAACCGCAGGAGCCGTTTCAGGCGCCGTACCCGGGGCGGGCGCAGGAGTATTGGCGGTTACCACTGGCGTGGCAGGCACCGCCTGCTTCGGTTTGCATCCTGCACCCATCGCCACGACAAGTCCGCCGCAGAGAAGGGCTGTCATCGAAAACTTCATCCACTCCGTCTGACTCTTCATTGCTGTATCTCCTGTATTGACTGTGCCGTGGGTGAAGCCTATCACCCCGCGAAAACCGGCATGCTATAATATCAGAGCACCTGAACACCAGAAAAATTGGCAGACTGAGGCGACTCTAAATGGCGGCTTGCGAGAACGGATCGAGAGTTTCCAAACGGTGACCCATTTGCTAGAGTGCGCCGTCACCCCAACCAAGGAGTACTGGTCCACCATGCAACGTCGCATTCTGCTTGCCGAAGACCCGTCTCTCGACCTGAAGACCTACCGCTTTGAAACGAGCCCCTGGCCGGCCCAATGGATCGGTCCCGTCAAAAACGACCCCGATACGTCACAGGTGCTTGCCTTCCGCCGCCGATTCACAACAAACAAGGCGCTGAGATTGCGTTTTCACGTTTCCGCCGACCAGCGCTATGAGCTGTACGTGGACGGCCAGCGCGTGGGCCGCGGCCCCGGAAGCGGGGATCTCCTCAACTGGTCGTATGAATCCTACATTCTCGATCTCGCCGCCGGTGCCCATACCCTTGTCGCCCGCGTCTGGTGGATCGCCCCGTCGGCCCCGGCACCCGTTGCGCAAATAACGGTCCGGCCGGGATTCCTGCTGTTCGCCGAGGGAACGGCCAACGCTCTGCTGTCCACGGGCGTGGCTCCCTGGCAATACAAAGCCCTGGGCGGATACCGCTTCACCGATAAGCACCGATACAAGTGCTATTTCGCCGACGGCGCCGTGCTCAACATCGATGCAGCCCGCGTCACCCGTGATTTTGCCTCCGGGACCGGTTCAGGATGGCTCCTCCCCCGCGTGATCGGAACCGTCACTCTGGCGGCCACGGTCGGTGAATCCAAAGCTTACTGGCTGCTCCGCCCCGCCCAACTCCCCCCCATGCTTGAAAAAATCCTCCACGTCGGCGTCGCCCGCCACGTCGAGAGCCCCCCGCCCGGCCCGACCCACACCCTGCGGATCAACACCGCCCATCATCTTCGTTCCGAAAAAAGGCAATGGGACGCCCTGCTCGCAGGTCGGGGCTCGATCCGCATCCCCGCCCATACCCGCCGTCGCGTTATCATTGACCTTCAAAATTACTACTGCGCCTACCCTTTCATAGGCGTCAGCGGCGGCAAAGGGGCCTCCCTCCGCGTCCAGTCCGCGGAATCCCTGTATCTCTGGCCGGACCCGACACAGGATCCGCGCTGCGGCGGCGGCCCCAAGGGCAATCGCGATGAAATCGAAGGCAAAGTGTTCTTCGGTGTCGGCGGCGAACTGCGGGCTGACGGCAGGCCCGCCGTCTTCGAATCCCACCAATGGATGGCCGGCCGGTATCTTGAAATCTACATCCGGACCGCCGGAGCCCCCCTCATCCTCAACTCGCTGCACATCGAGGAAACCCACTACCCCTACACCTTCTCCCATCGCTTCACCTCCGACGACAAGGGTCTCGATCGGGTGATTCCCATTGCCCTGCGGACCCTGGAAATGTGTTCGCACCAGACCAGCATGGACTGCCCCTATTACGAACGCCTCAACTATGTCGGCGATACCCGCTTGCAGGCGCTCGTCGCTTATGCGGTATCGGACGATGACCGCCTCGCGCGCCAAGGCATCCAGCTCTTTGACTGGTCACGCCAATCCTCTGGATTGACCCGCTCACGCCATCCGTCCCACACCCTTCAGACCCTGCCCACCTTCTCGCTCTGGTGGATCGGCATGATCCACGACTACGCCCGCTGGCGGCGCGACCGCACCTTCGTATCCGAACGGATGCGCGGCGCACGCACGGTAATCGAGTACTGGCGCAGCCGTCTCTCCGACAACGGCCTGCTTCGATCGCCCCCGGGTTGGAATTTCATGGATTGGGTCCCCTCCTGGGACAAGGGCATCGCGCCCGATGGCGAGGGCGGTTTTTCGGGAGTCATCAACCTGCAAGCGGCCCTCATCCTGGGTCAGGCAGCCGAACTTGAGGACTATCTGGGCGAGCCCCTCCTGGCCAGACGCAACCGTGACTTTTCCCGGGCTCTCTTTGCCAGCATTCGACAACACTATTACGATGACGGCAAAGGGCTCTTCGCCGATGATCTCGCTCATAGCCGGTTTAGCGAGCACGCGCAATGTCTCGCCGTTCTCACCGGCCGGCTCTCACCCGCGCAGGGACGGCGTCTCATGCAGACGATGCTCGACACCCCGGGCCTGGCGGTCACCACGATCTATTTCAGCCATTACCTGTTCGAGGCGCTGCGTCAGGTCCGCCGGATGGATGTCCTGATGCAACGCCTGGACCTTTGGCGAGACCTTGAGCGCCGCGGATTCAAGACGACCTTCGAGTTCCCCGAGCCCCCCCGCTCCGATTGCCATGCCTGGGGTGCCCACCCGGTCTTTCACTACCACGCCTCCGTGGTTGGGATCCGCCCGGCGGACTGGTCCTTTACCAGGGTTCGGATCGAGCCACAACTTGGCCACCTCACGGTCGTGAAGGGACGCATGCCGCACCCCGACGGGTTTATCGAGTACGACCTCCGCCGGACCGGGGAAAAGATCACTGGACGGATCACGCTTCCCGGGAACCTCAGCGGTGAACTGATTCTCGAGTCCGGACCCCAACCCCTCAAACCCGGTCGCAATATCATTAGGAGCTAGGGTTCGTGACCAACCATCTTGACGGGGATGACCGAACCCCGAGCCCGCCAGTTTGAGGGCGGTCGATGAACACAGGCTTAGGCGCCATTGTGCGGGGCTCCAGGCCCTGCATGGATCTTTGCGAATTCCGCCGAGTGGTTGTCCATCCCGTATTCGGCATTCTCTTTGGTGATGGGATAACGCCTGGCGACCTCGGGATCGTTCACGTACGAGCGCAGGACCTGGGGATTGCCCATGGACACAATCGCATCACGCACCCCCGGCCACTGCACACCCGTGTCGCTTTGATAGAGGGCGATTCCCTGGGCTCCCCCTTCATGGCTGCGCAGTGCCCGGCGCGCCAGGACCAGTGGGTTGACGCCGCGCGGATTGACTTCGCCACTCCATTCGCCACCCTGCTTCGGCACGCAATTGCTGGAGGCATAAACCGGAATCTTGTGTTCCCGGCCCAGGGCAATATAGGGGGCATCATCCCACTGCTGGTACTCATCCAGCCAGCGCAGTTCGCTCAGCGCCAGTTCATCGATCAGGCCTTCCCGGCACCAGGTAACCACATCAAGTCCCGCAATCAGGTTGGCTTCGAAGCCGTCGTTGGGCACCCGAACCTGAACCGGAACGGGCCGCTGCCATCGATCACGGAACGGCTGCAACTCCGCCTTCAATTCGCGCAGCAGGTCGGTCACCGATCCGGCGCGATAGGCACACCATTTGAGAAAGTCGTCCTTTTGCGCAAGCGTCAGGGTTCGGGGATCGTGGCCGAAGCGTTCCTGATATCCGTTCACGAAAGCGGAGTGGTAGCGAACCATCGGCGGCTGCCGGCAGAAATCGAGATGCAGACCGTCCACGCCGATGTTCACGGCTTCAGTCAAAATGGCAATCCGTTCTCGGCGATGTTCCGGGATGCCGTAGCAGAGCCGGGAAACATCCAGCCAGCCATCCTTGCCCACTTCGCACCACTCCGGATGGTTCTGCGCAAACTGACTGCGATAGCTGGAGCCCGGGTTGTAGTGGCGGTTCATGCAAAGCCGACCATACAGCGTCATCCCGTTCGCCCGGGCATGGCGAAGCGCCGCACGTAATTGGCAGCGTTCACGGTAAATCGCTTCAGTCGCCCGGGCCGCCGCTTTGAACTCAGACGGCATGGGTCGCAGCCCGTAGCAGGTGGCCGCCGGCAGATCACTGTGATAGGCCAGAACGCTGCGGCCCAGATCCCAGGCGACGTGCCGGATCCCGCAGGCCAGATGTCCGTCAAGACAGTCCTCGGCGTCATGACCGCTGGGGCTGTTCGAGGTGGGATTGCGATGCCCCAGCCAACACTGCAGTTCCGAGATCCCCCATACTGTCCAAGCCTTGGTATCCATCTTTACAGACTCCTTTCGAGAGATTCTACCCCAGCTTTTAGAGCTTCAATAGGAAAATATCCATTCAGGGCGCATGTGAGTTCCGCAGGGGACGAAAACACTTCATAATCGTAATCGTAATCCATTGCCCAAGAATGGATTATGATTAAGATTACGATTAAGATTAAGAGCAAAATTTCAAAAATTACAATTTCGCAAACGCGTCTAAATCATCAGAAAATACGGGTTGTTGTGATCATGAAACATTGCCAATGGGACTACAGTGTATGCCTTTCATATTATCTGACCCCAATCCCCGCAATCCCCGCCTCCGATCTTGCCCCTCCTACCCGATTCTGGTATCGCTTCTGACATGAATTCGCTCTTTCAGACAGGTCTCAACGGGCGTTGGGAGTACTGCCCGAAAAGCGATTTCCTATCAGCTGAACAGGAATCTCGACCATGGACGAATTGAAAAAAGGGTTGGAGATCTCATTGCGCGGGGCCGCCGCCCGCCGGGCGCTGACAGCCTTTCAGAAACAGGTCAAAGCCTGGGGAGTGGCGCTGCCCCCCATCAACCCGCTGGTGCTCGATTTCGGCCTCGGCGCGTTCAAGGAGACCGGGCTGATCGAGTATTGGATCGCTAATGAGAACAAGGCCGGCTATTGCGGCAAATATCTCTTTGTCAGCGATGGCCAAAGCTGCCCCGAGCACCAGCACCGGACCAAGCACGAGACCTTTTTTGTAGTCAAAGGTCAGGTCCGCATGCGTTGCGGAACCCGCACCCTGATCATGAACGAGGGCGATGTCCTGCCCGTCGCCCCTGGCCGCAAACACAGTTTCACCGGTATCGGCCCGGCGCTGCTGCTGGAGCTCAGCATGCCCTGTGAGATCGCCGACAACTATTTCAGCAACCGGAAAATCCCCATCGGCGGCAATGCCGCACCAGTGCCCGGAGTAACCTCATGAGCAAGCCGTCCCCACTGCAGGACCCGTGGGGCAGGGCGAGCGCTTCATACACACGGTGCGACGCCACCCGACTTGCCGCCATAGAGGCTTGTGGCGGCCACAGTCGGCCGCTTGGTGAATTCAGCAATGATCGAATTGCAGTATTGCGACAACCCGACCACGTCCGCCCCAAGGTTTAGAAACCGGTACCCCAACGCTACCAATTCGTCCATGTTGGCCGGAGACCCCACCGTGCCGGCAAACTTACCATGCGCCCGAGCCACCTCAGCAACCCTGCGGCGCGCGTCCAGAAGCCTGGGATGATCCCAGACACCAGGCGCACCGATGCTGTGACTGAAGTCGCCCGGCCCGAAAAACAGCATATCAATTCCCGGCAAAGCGGCGATGGCCTCAAGGTCTTCCAGCGGCTCGGGGTCTTCGATCTGCACCACTACGAAACGCTGGTCATTAGCCTGTTTCAGATAATCGACAAATTCTACGCCACAGTACGCGCCATCGGCATTACCGCCATCCACCGGACGTAGTCCAACCGGGTGAAACCGGGTCATGCGCACCACGGCTTTCGCATCCGCCAACCCCATAAGGTGCGGCACCATGATACCGGAAGCATCCAGCTCAAGCGGTCGGATATAATCACTGTAACTGCCGCGCGGAACACGAACCATGACGTCCACATCCTGGCTCTTGGCCGCCCAGATCCCCTTCTCAATCACGGAGTAATCGTTAGCCACGTGCTCCATATCCGTCCAAAGACAATCAAAACCCGCCAACGCCGCAATCTCCATGGCACGCGCATCAGCCAGATTCAGCTTGAAACAATTCACCACTTCTCCCGACCGGAGTTTTGCCAATACCCTGCTGGGACGCATTTTGAGGGGACTCATATTTTACCTTTCTTCATTGTCATTAAGCATCATTCCCATCAGCCGGCATCTCTAATCTTTTCTTCTCACTGGGAGCCACCAACCCTTCCGGCCCGGCTCCCGCCCACTTCCGCGGTTCGGCCCAGATCCCAGGCGATGTGCCGGATCCCGCAGGCCAGATGTCCGTCGAGACAGTCCTTGGTATCATGACCGCAGGGGCTGTTCGAGGTGGGATTGCGATGCCCCAGCCAACGCTGCAGTTCCGAGATCCCCCCATACTGTCCAATCCTTGACCCCAGCGCCCCGGGTATCATTTGATAAACTTAAGGATCCTCCCTATCTCCTTGAATCGGCCGTCGAATTTGACCGTCTTCAATTTCGAGAAGTCTATCTCGTCGGTGCATTGTACGTCATCGACGCAAAAAGGAACCGAAGCGTTTTTCCGGACATAAACCGGCATCTTTTCAATACTGCAGCGTACAGAACGAAACCAGACACCACCTTTTAAAACTGTACCTGTCCAGAAATCGACCCATTCACCAGACGGCAGGTAGACATCCCTTACACCTTCATCGTTCATAATCGGCGCAACCAGGAAATCACCGCCGAAATAATACTGGTCTTCAATATTCCAGCAGACCGGGTCATCCTCGTGATGGATGATCAAGGCACGCAGGATCGGCAGGCCCGCGGCGAGAGAACGCTTCTGCTCGCGCATAAGGTACGGGATAAGCGCATACCGCAGCTTGAGCCATTTGCTGACGACCGGCGCGATACGGGGATATCCTTGACCACTTGAGCCGCAGGCTTGGGCTGGGTCACCTTCTGCTCGACGTCCTCCCCAATGGCAGGATCTTCCTCCGCCCTGGAAGCGTTAAACGCCAGAAAAATGGACGCCAGGAAAACAAACGCCGATGTGGCCTTGGCCTTTTTTATGCTCATGGCCGGCTGCGGCTCCTTTGATCATTTCCCTTTTTCGATCAGATAAATGGGGCCGACCAGACCGCCCAGGAACAACTCCGGCATCGGGATGTGGCGGACCATGACGGTGATCTGGTTCTCCTCGCCGGGTTTCAGGAACCCGGTGACGTTGACCGTGCCACCGCAGAACGCTTCCACTTCCGCCGCGTTCACCTGCTTGCCGTTGATGTAGACGGTAACCTTCCGGTCCGCCTTGACGAAATGCAGCAGCAGGTCCGATGAACTCTTGGCCGGCTTATAGGTAAGGCGATACCACATCTCGCCGAAATACTCCGGCAGACCTTGAGCATTACGGGTGTCCGTGTAGGTCTTGATCGTCTTCCAGGCCGCATCATCTAAGGTCACATCAAACGGTTTCCCTTTGACCC
This sequence comes from PVC group bacterium, assembly GCA_945870225.1. Taxonomy (GTDB): domain Bacteria; phylum Verrucomicrobiota; class Kiritimatiellia; order CAIKKV01; family CAITUY01; genus CAMBRF01. The sequence continues at coordinate 34,455 of CAMBRF010000015.1, forward strand.
CCGCCTTATCGATCTCGTCGCGCGTCGCCGTCTTCCATTCATCCGGCAGGACGGCGAGCAGCTTCGCCGGTTTGCCATCCTTGGGGTGGAGCTGGTCCCGGGCGGCCCAGAGGTTCTTGCCGATGAAACGCAGCAGGTACATTCTGGCGTACGGGTTCGCGTGGCCCATCTTAAGCGACCCATCCACAAAAGCGAGCCACTCGACATAGATATCGTTGGCACCGTCAACATCGCCGCGGTTCATGGCGTCGTACCACTTGCGCCAGAAGAAGGCCCGCATCAGGCCGCGCCGGGCGAGATTGACGCGCGCCTCCTGGGGTTGTTTCCCCTTGACCAGCCGTTCCGCCTCCGCGATATAGCCATCCAGCAGTTTCAGCCGTTCGGGTGTATAGACATGGTGCAGCGCATGAGTCGAACCGGAATCCGACTTGAGGTTGATGAAAGCCGAGTCCACCTCCATCCAGTATTTTTCCATCGCCTCAGCCGCCGGCCCGTAGCTCTTATCCCAGTAATCCGCCATGATCGCCCATGGATCCTGGCGCGGGTCGTACCCCAGACGGATGGACAGGTACAAATGCGGGTAGATTTCCCAGTCGTTGAGGGATTCGAGATTGACCCCGATGAAGCCGCGTTTGTGGAGATAGGGCAAATCGTGCGCCCAGACGGAGATCTTCGAGAACGGCACCTGCATATCAGCCAGGTTGTAGTTGTATGTTCTCAAACCCAGTGAGGCGGCGCAACGGCCCCAGCCGTCGACGATTTCAGTCAAGCTCTGGATCGAGGGCGAGTTCGTGCTCCCCAGCGGGTGATAGCGCGAGTAGCGGATGGGGGCAATCCACACGCAAAGTGCCGGCGAGAGCTTCTGCAGCTCAGGCTTGGTCGGCGGCATGGTGTAGTCGGAATAGGCATAAAACCCGCAGAGGATGTCGGGGTTCAGCTTGTACAGCGCGGTGGCCGCCTCATTGGCCATGCCCACGAAGCGGTCGGTCATGGAGACACGGTCCGTGGTGCGGTCAATGGCGAAGGGATTATCGTACTTCCGGGCCTCGGGGCTGAAATCCTCGCGATGGTCGTCCGGCGGCGACAGTGAAATGCTGTTCTTTCCATTATTGCTGGCCTTGATGGCCCCTTCGATAAAGCCCTTGCGCACCTCGGGATTGCCCAGATTCGGCCAGTCTTTGATGCGCTTGCCGTTCTCGTCCATCCGGTACCGTTCGGGATGTTTTTCAAAATCCATCCCGGTAATGAAGCCCCAACTATGGTTCATGGGAATGCTGATCCCGCCTTCTCCGTTCCAGGCCCTCCACAAGGCACCCGGTCCGCCATAATTGTGGAACGCATTTTCAGGACCCCAAATCGTCCGATACATGAAGCTGGGCGCTTCCGAGAATTCACCCGGGGCCACTTTCAGCGTCTTCAGGGCCGGATAGATCCTGCCTGCGCCAGTGAAATCGAGAAAACGGCACCCGAACTCCTCCTCCAGAAAACGGCCAACTGCCCGGCATGTCGCCGTATTGTTCTGCCCGGCCAGGAACACGTTCTTGCCGTCGCACTTGACCCGCATGCCCTCATTCGAACGGCTCTTGATATCGGCCAGCTTGAGCCCGGCATCCACGGCCGCCTTGCCCACGTAGAGGCTGACGCCCTTGGCCGCCGGCTTATTGGTAATGGGCAACTCGGCTCCGCTCATGAGCTTGACCCATTCCTGAAGCAACTGCGCGGCCCCGATGTCCGCAGCCTCTGCCACGATCGTCGCCGCCGGCTGCCCGTTCTCCACAATCGTCACGGTGGGCCCCTTGGCCTTGACAGCCGCCCGCTCCTTATCGTGCGCCCGCACCTTCGCCAGCAATTCAGCGCGCCGTGCAGGCGACGCCGTAAGCGGGTCGCCTTCGTTTTGTGAAAATCCAGATTGCGCCGCGACCAAACCGGCAGCCAGACCACACATCACCATCCATGCTTGTGTCTTCATATAGGCTAATTCCATAAATTTGAAACCTGGACCCTACATTTCGCCGTGATCTATATCAGAAATTGATCGCAATTTGTATCAGGTTCCGCACAACCGCGCCTTGACGATTGACCCAAATAGTAGCACGATCAGGTCATGTTTGAATATTCGAAGACTCCAGGGCACAAGTCGTCACGAGCGGCGGACACGGGCAAGGTGCGGTACTTCAGCGCGGACTTCTTCCACGACAGCGGCATGCCGTTAGCCGTAAACTACAACGCCGTCCAGCTCGAACATGTGTTTCATGATCACGACTTTACGGAACTCGTGATTGTGACGAACGGTCATGGTTGGCATGGAACCCGTTCGGATGAGTACATCATCCAGACCGGAGACGCGTTTGTGATCCACCCGGAAGAAAAGCACTCCTACCGGGATACAGAGGGATTGACGCTCTACAATGTGCCTTTCGACATGGGCCAATTGCATTTTCCCATGCTCGACTTGAAACGGCATCCCGGCTACCGGGCTCTCTTCGCCCTGGAACCCCGGCTCCGCACCTCGCATGGGTTCAAGAGCCGTCTCAAACTCTCTCCGGCGCAATTGGCTGTGGCGGTTAATCTGCTAGCCGAGATCGCCCGGGAACTGAAGGAGAAACGGGCGGGTTTTCAGAGCATGGCGGCCGCGTTTTTTCTTCAAACCGTGGGGCATCTGTCCCGCTGCTATGCGCATATCGATGACCCCAAACCGCGGGAGCTGTTACGACTCGGAGTGGTACTGGACCATCTTGAATCTTCCCTGGATCAACCGGTCCGGCTTGAGGAACTAGCCCGGATGGCGGGCATGTCTAAGAGCTCGTTCCAACGCGCCTTCCGGCGCACGCTGGACTCCTCCCCGGTGGATTACTGGATCCGGTTGCGGATCCAAAAGGCTTGCGAGGTGCTGGCGAGCGGAAGCGTTCAAGTGAAGGAAGCGGCGATGGTTGCGGGATTTGATGACAGCAACTATTTCACACGACAGTTCCGGCGGGTCCTGGGAATCTCTCCTAGAGACTATGCCCGGTCTGTTGTACGACAAAAACCAAGGTAGTCAGGATCCAGAATTCAGAATCCGGAATATAAGCAGGATAATTATATCCGGTTTTGGGAAGGGCGCCATATCTGGCGCCCTTCTGTTCGAAGGGGTTTGCGAGGAAAAAGGTTGATTCCGGGGCATTGTCGGGTATTGTATGCAGACTCTTTTTAGAGGCAGACCGTCACGACCGCGTCACGGGAGGCTTCTTCAAGAAAGAGGAAGAGGCCTTTACCAATGACGTAAGTCGTTTATAAAAATCCTCTTACAAATAGCATGGCGGGATAGCTCAGTTGGTAGAGCAAAGGACTCATAAGCCTTGGGTCGGGGGTTCGACTCCCCCTCCCGCCACCATTCTTCGGAGACATTATGAATGTTATCCCCTTATTTCTCGGCCTCGACTCAAGCACGCAAAGCCTCAAAGCCTCGGTCATTGATGACCAGTTCAAGGTCGTGGCCGAATTCGCCGTCAATTTCGACGCCGATCTGCCCGCTTTCAAAACCCAGGGCGGAGTCCACAAAAGCGCCGATGGCCTGACCGTCACCTCGCCGCCGCAACTCTGGGTGGCCGCCCTGGACCTGCTCTTCGAGCGCATGAAGGCCGCACGGTTCCCCTTTGCCCAGGTGGTTGCCGTCTCGGGGTCCGGCCAGCAGCACGGCAGCGTCTTTTTTAAAAAGAACGCGCGGACGGCCCTGCAACATCTGAAGCCGGGCCTGACACTGTTCGAACAGACCCGCGATCTTTTCTCGGTGGACGCCTCGCCCATCTGGATGGACTCCAGCACCACGTCACAATGCCGCGCCCTTGAAACCGCCCTCGGCGGCCCCCAGGCCGTGGCCGACCTCACCGGGTCCCGCGCCTTCGAACGTTTCACCGGCAACCAGATCGCCAAAATTGTTCAAACCCGCCGTCCGGCTTACGAGGAGACAGGGCGCATCGCCCTGGTCAGTTCCTTTATCGCTTCACTCCTGATCGGAGATCACGCCCCCATCGACGTCAGCGATGGCTCGGGAATGAACCTGATGGATATCCGGAACAAGTCCTGGGCCCGCCGCGCCCTGGAGTCAACCGCCCCGGGATTGGAAAGCCGACTGGGCCCCTTGGCGGCCTCGCACAGCGTGGCGGGCAGAATTCACGCCTGGTTCACCGGCCGGTACGGATTCAGCCCGGATTGTCAGGTCATCGTTTTTTCGGGTGATAATCCCTGCAGTCTGGCCGGACTGCGGCTCCAGAAGGCCGGCGATGTGGCGATCAGTCTGGGGACCAGCGACACCCTCTTTGCCACCCTTTCCGATCCGAAGCCGTCGGCGTCCGAGGGCCATATCTTCGCCAGTCCTGTGGACCCCGCCGGTTACATGGCTATGATCGTCTATAAAAACGGGTCCCTCACCCGCGAGGATGTCCGGAACCGCGTGGTCGGCGGATCATGGGAAAAATTCGCGGCGGCGTTGGCGCAGACCCAACCGGGCAACGGCGGTCATATCGGCTTTTTTATCAAGGAACCGGAGATCACTCCGCCAATCCTCAAAACCGGTATCCACCGGTTTGACGCCCACGACAAACCTCTGGCACGTTTCAGCCCCGAGGTCGAGGTTCGCGCCGTCGTGGAAGGGCAATTCCTCTCCATGCGGCTGCATAGCGCCCATGTCGGTATTCAGCCCGCGATGATCCTCGCGACAGGCGGCGCCTCCGTCGAGCCCGGCATTCTGCGGATCATGTCGGATGTCTTCGGGGTGCCCGTGTTCACCGCCGATAAGCCGAATTCCGCCGCGCTCGGAGCGGCCTACCGGGCCCTGCATGGCTGGTTGTGCCAGAAACAGGGCAAATTTGTTCCGTTCGCCGAAGCCTTAACCGGCGCGCCGCCCTTCCTCCGCACCATGGAACCGGACCTGCGTGCTCATGCGGTCTATTCTGAAATGATGAACCGTTACGAAATGCTGGAAAAGAAAGTCATCGAAACGTAGGAGAAGCCCATGTCTTTGCTTGTCGAGAAAGTGGCGTTTAAGGGTTGGAACAATAATCTTCGCCTGACCAACGGTCGCATCGAACTGATCGTCACCCAGGATGTCGGCCCCCGCATCATCCGTTGCGGGTTCGTCAAGGAACGCAATCTGATGGCTGAATTTGCCGACCAGATGGGAAAAAGCGGCGAGAAGGAATGGCGGATCCGCGGCGGACACCGGCTCTGGCTGGCCCCCGAGGACAGGAAAGACACTTACGAACTGGATAATTCCCCCGTCGAGGTCCGGTCGCTGGTCGGCGGCATAAAAACCGTTCAGCCGATCAGCAAGGTTAACGGCGTCCAGAAAACCATGGAGATCCGGATGGCGGATAAGAAGGACGTGATCAGCATCACGCACATCCTGACCAACCGCGGACGCAAAGCCGTGCCGCTGGCCCCCTGGGCCCTGACGGTGATGGCCCCCGGCGGCACCTGCATCATCCCGCTGCCTGGGAAGATCACCCACGCCGAGCGCCTCACCCATAACCAGAACTGGAGCTTGTGGGGCTACACCGACTTTTCAGATGGGCGTTGGACGCTGGGCTCCCGCTATCTCCTGTTCCGCCAGGATGCGAAGAAGGGGCCGGGCAAGCTGGGCATCGCGCACCGCGAAGGGTGGGTCGGATACCAACTCGACAATTACCTGTTCGTGAAAAACTTCGATTGGGTCGAAGGCGCCCAATACGCCGATGGCGGGGTCAACTTTGAGACCTTCTCCAATGAGTTGATGCTCGAAGTTGAAACACTGGGCCCGTTGATCACACTCAAACCCGGCAAGTCCGTCAAACACGTCGAGACCTGGCAGCTTTTCAAGAACGTGCCCAAGGTCAAAACCGAAGCGGAAGCCGACAAGGTCGCAAGGAAGTTTGTGAGATAGATGGGTTCCCCGGGAGGGACGGCGTGCCGCCGTCCGCGGCGCGCAACATGCGCGCCCTCCCCTTGAACCCTCAAACCCCTTAAAACCTCAAATCCGCCTTCAGCAGGCGGGTCTCGAGTTCCGCAATCACGCGGTCGTCATCCGCCTTATCCTTGGATTCAAAGGTGGCCGAAAACCGCAGGAACGGGCCGACATCGTCCCAGGGGACGGTGGAGATGGAACACTCGCGGATCAAATGCTGCGATGCGTCTTCCGCCGTATTAAACGCCGTCATGCCCGCGCCCTTCGGGGCGGGAACATACAGGTAAAACGTTCCACCCGGCATTTTCGCCTTGAACCCGACGTTCTTGAGGGCCTTGACCATTTTCCGCAGCCGGCGCTCGTAGTGCTTTTTGATCTTATCCGCCAGGGCCTTGTCGGCGACGCCGGCGCAGGCGGCCAACTGGATCGCCTTGAACTGACCCGAGTCCACGTTATCCTTCACTTCCGCATACGCCTGCACGATGCGAGAGGCCCCGGCCACAAAGCCCAGCCGCCAGCCGGTCATGTTGTAGCTCTTGCTCATCGAGTGCAGCTCGATCGCCACCTCCTTGCCGCCCGGCCGGCTGAGGATCGACATCGGCTGACCATAGACCAGTGTGGCGTAGGCAGCATCCTGCACGATCAGGATGTTGTATTTCTGAGCGAAGGCGATCAGCGCGTCGAACAACTCCTCCGTCGGGGCCGCACCGGTGGGGTTATTGGGATAATTGACGTAGAGCAATTTGGCGCGGGCCGCGATGGCGGGATCGATCTTCTCAAGGTCCGGGTAGAAATGATTTTCCTTTTTCAGCGGCACCTTGACCACTTCCCCGCCGAGGTAGCGGGTATGCGTGGCCAGCACGGGGTAGCCGGGAACCGTCACCAGCGCCACATCGCCGGGGTTGATGAAACACAATGGCAGCATGGCCAGTGCCGGCTTGGAACCGATACTATGGCAGATATCCGTATCTGGATTCAGATCCGTCACGCCGAAGAACTTGGCCATATAATCGGCGGCGGCAACCTTGAATTCGCGGATGCCGTTATCGGAATAGCCACGGTTGGCAGGATCATCCACGGCTTTTTTCAGCGCCTTGCGGATGGGAGCGGGGGCCATTTGATCCGGCTCACCCACGCCGAAGTCCAGCAACTCGACCGCAGGCCGCGCGGCACGGGCGGCTGCCTTGGCGCGCTTGATCTTCTCGAACTTATAAATCTCGTTGGTGGTTCCGAACCTGGCGCCACCGATCCGTTCCGCAAACATGGTTTGAAAATCCATACAGCTCTCCTCTGAGGGTTGTCTTCTCCCTACGAAAGACCATGAAGATACCGATGACCTGAAAACGAATCAATGGCGAACTGGGAGCGGGGCTCACACCGGTTCCAGGACCCAGCGCTTATTGTACCAGAACCACTGGCCGGGATCGTCGTGGATGGCCTGGGTGATGATGTCCATGACCTGCTGCGTCATGCGCTGGATATCAGCCGTCTTGTCGAGCGAGGGATCGGGATAAATGGGCGGAAAGATTTTTGCGGCATGCCGGGCCCACCCGACCCGCGTGACAATCATCGGGTAGATGGGCACCTCGGCATGCCGGGCAAACGAGGCCATGCCCGCCCCGAGATTCGCCTCTTTCCCCAGGAACCGGATCTTGACTGCCTCCGTTCGCATACGGACATCCGGCAACAAGCCCAGCATGCCACCCGCCTTCAGTCGCGTGATGATCGCGCGGAGCGTCGAGGCCCCGCGTACCGTGATCGGCAACCCCGACCGTGCGCGCATGGCATTGAGATACTCGTCAAATAATGGATTCCTCTGTTTGCCTGCCACCGAAAAAAAAGGCAGCCCCTTCAAAAGAAAGGCCCGCCCGGGCATTTCCCAGGCACCCATGTGTGGCAACGCACAGATTGCGCCGCGTCCCGTGGCATGCTGCGTGGCAAAGACCCTGGCGGGCTCGTCGTAGTCCGTCATCGAGGCCAGCGATTCCAAAGTCGCATCGGGAGTTCTCATGACATCCACCCCCGTAAAAAGCAGGTTGCGCAGCGACTCCCATGCAATCCGCCGCACCTCCCGATCGGTATAGCGGGTGCCAAACACTTCGCGAATGCGCCGTTCGGCTTCCCGCCGACGGAACCGGACCAGGTGGAAACCGATCCGGGCCAGGACCCACCCCACCGCCAGGGCCGCCCGATAGGGCAAGACCCGCACCAACCCCGCCATCCCGCGCAGGGCCGCATATTCCACAATGTGCTTCAGCCGGTATTTCATCGCCTGGCCCTCAAACGTCCAATCAGCCTGACCAACGGGCTCGCCCGCATTTCAATGGCGCGGGCCGGACAAATTTCATGGCAGCAACAACAGGCGATGCAGACGGACGGCGTCAGGACCGGCCTCTGGCCGCGTTCAATCCGCAGGGCACCCACGGGACAAGCCTTCACGCACTGCCCGCAAAACACGCATCGCGCGGTAAAGTCGGGTCGATGCCAGATCAGCGGTTTCACCAGTCGGACCGCCCAGCGCGGAATGAGGTGCGTGGGTACGGTATCCGGCAACCGGTACGGCCGGGGAGCCAACGCCGCCTGGCCGTCGCCCTCGACCACAATCCGGGCAGGGTCCACCTCGCCGAGTCCGGCCCGATGCGCCTCCTGTAGGTGCAGCACCGTGCGCACGTCCAGCCCCAGGGTCCGGCACAACACCGTATCAAGGGCCACGCCGTCCGCAGACGCCGCCAGGAATCCCATGGGCACGGGCACACCCGCCGACGGCCCGTTCCCCTCCATCCCGACCACGCCATCGGCAATCGCCAGCACGGGTTTGACCCGCCGGAACACCATCACCAGCATTCGCGAGAAATCGTCCGTCCGGGGATAGCGTTTGTGCAGGCTGGTTTTTTGCAGGCCAGGCACCACGCCGTACAGGTTCTTCACCGCTCCGGTTAGCCCGGTCAGCAGATGGGTCTTCACCTTTGGCACGGTAATAATGGCATCCGCCTCAAGCACGGAGTTGGCGATGGTGAACTCCACCCCCTCCACCACAAACCGTTCGGATCCGCCTTTCTCCAGGTTGACCAGCGGAACCTGCTCCTCCCGGCAGACCGCCTGGATGCCGGTCCGTTCCCACACTTTGGGCAGGTCGGCCACATTCGCGGGACTATCGGCTACCCAGGGATTCGCTCCCGCCGCCTGAACCAGCCGGATGACGGCGCGCACGACTTCAGGATGGGTCGTAACCGCCTCGTCCGGCAGCGCATCCGTCAGCATGTTCGGTTTAATCAGCACGGACTGGCCGGGCTTGACGAAAGCTCCCATTCCCCCCAGAGCATCAAGCAGTCGCGGCAGGGCGGCCGCCACGCCCGCGTAGTCGGGGCAGCGAGTCAAAATCACGCGGGTTGGCATAGCTTACCAGTAAATGTAACTCGTAAACGCATTGCGATCAGCCGTCGGAAGTTCGGCAATATCGGGAATGATGTACCGGTTGTCAAAGGCATCCAGCAGGGTCTTTCCGTTGGTTCCAAAATCCTCGGCGCGATCCCCACGCCAGGGCATGACAAATTGAAGCCGGCCCAATTGCTGCGTCTCCACATCGAAGAATAACAGTCCGAACTGGTTTTCCACACTGTAAATTCGCGTCAGCGTCTGCTCGTAGTAATGCTTGACCAGCGTGTTGCGGATCAGCCGCTGGACCTCCGCCGGAAACGCGCTCAACTCATCGATGATCCCGATCTCCTTCTCCTTGTCGTCGGCATCGGTATACCGCAGAGAGATAAAGCGATCCGTATGCCGGATCGGGAACATCAGAACCGCAAACACCCCGCGGTACAGGGTGTCGTCCTTGACGGCGCAATGCAGCAGGGAAAACGTCCCTTCAAAAATGTTCGCGTTTTCAGGCGTCAGCAGGCGGACTCCCATGCCCACCAGTCGTTGATCGTCAAAAAGAGTGGTCTCGGGTACGCTCATGTCATCCTTCCAGTCGCGTCAACTCGGTCTGAATCATGACCAGTTTATGGTAGACGCCTTTCAGGGTCAGCAGGGCTTCGTGCGTGCCGGATTCGATGATCTTGCCGTCCTCGACCACATGGATATGGTCGGCATTTTTCAGCGTTGAGAGCCGGTGCGCGATGGCGATGGTGGTGCGCCCCTTGCACAACTTCACCAGGGCCTTCTGGATTTCCTGCTCGGATTCCGTATCCACGGAGGAGGTGGCCTCATCGAGAATCAGGACCTTCGGGTCGCACAGCAGGGCCCGGGCGATGCTGATGCGCTGCCGCTCGCCGCCGGAAAGGCCCGCCCCCTGTTCGCCCAGCTTGGTGTCATAGGCCGCCGGGCGGCGGGCGATGAAGTCGTGCGCATTGGCGGCGCGGGCGGCATTCATGATGGCCAGTCGCGAGGCGTCCGGTCGGCCATAGGCGATGTTCTCGGCAATGGTCGCACGGAACAGGAACGGCTCCTGCAGGACCAACGCCATGTGCCGGTGCAGGTCCTGCTGGTTCATCTGCCGCACATCCACGCCATCCACCAGGATATGGCCCTCCTGCGGATCGTAGAACCGGCACAACAGATTCACGAGCGTGGTCTTGCCGGAACCACTCTTGCCCACCACGCCGATGAACTGGCCGGGCTCAATGGTTAGTGAAACATTCTTCAGCACCGGGGTGTAGGGATCGTAGCCGAAGGTCACATTCTGGAACTCAATGCGCCCCTGCATGGCCGGGACCCGGACCGCCTTGGGATCCTCCGTCACCACCACGGTCGCATCCAGTACCTCGAACACCCGCTGACCGGCCGACAGAAAGCCGGTGACCCAGCTTGAGAACATGCTCAGCGCCGAGATGGGCCCATAGAACATACCGAGGTACCCGATAAAGGCCATGAGCGTTCCCAGCGTGATGTGCGCCTGGAGCACCTGGCTGCCGCCGGCATACCAGATGATCAATCCGCCCAATCCAAACACAAAGCCCATGATCGGGTTGAACGTGGCCATGCTGGTTTCGAGAGAGCGACGACTGTCCTGCAAATACGCGGCCGCCCCGCTGAACCGTTTCTGTTCACGATCCTCCTGCCCAAAGGCCTTGACCAGGCGGATGCCCGCCAGCAGACCGGACAAGAGTTGCGCCGTCTTGGACTGGCTGTCCCACACCTTGTAGTACCGGGGATAGATATGCCGCCAGAAGAAGGTGGTGCCGATGATGACGAACGGAACGGGCAGAAGAACCAGCAGGGCCAGCTTCCAGTTCATATAGAACAACATGCCGCCGATCCCCAGCACCAGCATCACGTTCAGCAGGAATCCCTGCGCGACCTGGGTCACGAAGCCCTGAAAGTAGTCCACATCGTAGAGCACACGACTCATCAGGCTGCCCACCGAATGCCGGTTATAATAGTCCACCGCCAGGCTGATCAGCTTGGCCTGCAGCTTCTCCCGTAATTCCTTGGTGATGCGCGTCCCGATGATACTGGTCATCCGGCCGATGAAGATATTCAGCAGACAGCGTCCACCCGAGGCCCCGACAATGCCGAGAAGAATCAGCAGCAGGGCCCGCAGCGCCTCGTGCTGGGGCAACAGCTGGGTGCCGGCCGGCGGATTGAGCACCTTGTCCACCATCGTCCGCTGCAACAGCGGCGGCAGCAGGTCGAGGCAAACTCCCGCAACCATCAGGGTCAGCAACAGCAAAATGCTGACCCAATAGGGCCGCATCAGCCCCAGGGTCCGGGCAAAGATACCGTGTCCACCCAGGCAGCGGGGACACTCGGCTCCGCGGCCCGGCAGGGGGAGTCCGCACTTCACACACTGCATTTCGCTCGGCAGACTGAGCGCATTCTCAGGAAGGGGCCGCCCCTCGACCTGGCGATCAATCTGGCGTGCCACCCGCCCGAATAATTCCCGGTGTGAGTTGGAATAACGGGCCATATCGACATAGAGCCCGTCGATTTTGAGCTGCAAAAAAGCACTGCCGACATTTTGCGCCGCGCGCGCCTTTTGAATGGCACTTAGCTCGAATGGCCCTGTAACGGCCCCGGCCCGGGCACCAGACACCACAATGGACACGACGCGCGTCTTGGCCACCAGTGTCCAGACCTCCGCGGCGGAACCGTCGGCGTCAAGGTCACCCCGGACACCAAAGAACATCTCATCGTCCTTGAAGCCCAGCTTTTCGGCCTGGTCCCGGACGGCATCCGGAAGACGATGGAACACCAGATTGGGAACGGATGCCGGGGCGGCATCCCTGCCGGTAGCCATGCGTTTCATAGAACCCGCCACTCCTGTCCATTTCCGAAAGCTAAAGAGGGCGTTTTGCTTTTGAGCAAAACGCCCCCGTCAAACCAACGGAATCAGACCACTTTTCGCACGTCGTCGAGCTTCCCGGCGCTGCCGAGCTTCTCGTTCTTATGCGCAATGAACTTCGCGTACTCCTTCATGAACACCTTGCCCGGAGGACGCAGGTCGAAGTTCTTCGGATCGTCACGGAACGCCTCGCGGTGCACGCGGCACCACACCAGGCGGCCGTCGGTATCGATATTGATCTTGGTCACGCCCAGGGTGGCGGCGCGCTTGAATTCGTCGGCATTGACGCCCTTGGCGCCACTGATCTGGCCGCCCGAGGCGTTGATGCGGGCCACCTCGTCCTGGGGCACGCTGCTGGATCCGTGCATGACCAGCGGGAAACCCGGCAGGCGCTTCTGGATCGCCGTCAACACATCGAAGTGCAACCCCTGTGAACCGGCAAACTTGAAGGCGCCGTGGCTGGTGCCGATGGCGCAGGCCAGACTGTCGCAGCCGCTCTTCTTGACAAACTCCTCGGCCTGGACGGGATCAGTCAGCTTGGCATCCGACTCCGCGACGGAGACATGCTCCTCCACGCCGCCGAGTTTCCCGAGTTCCGCTTCCACGGAGATATTCTTGGCGTGCGCGGCATCCACGATGCGCTTGGTGATCTCGATGTTCTTCGCGAACGGTTCCGCACTGGCGTCGATCATGACGGAGCTGTAGAACCCGCTGGCGATGCAGTCCATGCAGGTCGCTTCGTCACCGTGATCCAGATGCACGGCGAAAATCGCGTCGGGGAAAATCTCGTCCGCCGCACGGATCATGGCTTCCAGCATGGCCTTGTTCGTGTACTGGCGGGCGCCCTTGGAGAGCTGGATGATAAAGGGAGCCTTGCTGTCGATGCATCCCTGGAACAAGCCCATCGTCTGCTCCAGGTTGTTGATGTTGTACGCTCCGATGGCATACTTGCCATAGGCGTGTTTGAACAGTTGCTTGGTCGATACGATCATGTTTCCCTGCCTTCTGAAATATTTAGCCTCACCTCAATGGCCGCATACTCTAGGGACTGGCAAAAATCCGTCAATACCATATTCACGCCGCCAACCCCGCCGCCAAACTTCGAGATGGACTACCGGCACGGGAATGGGAAAGAATGCCGCCCATGACAACCCCTGCAGGATACAAGGACGCATCGCTGAATATCGACGCCCGCGTGGCGGATTTGCTCTCGCGCATGACGCTCCAGGAGAAGGTCGGCCAGATCAACCAGCGGCTGTTCGGCTGGAAATCCGTCCGCAAGACAGCCGCCGGCTTTGAATTGACCCCCTACTTCATGGACGAGGTCGCCACCGGAGCGGGCATGGGCGCGCTGTACGGACTTTTCCGGGCCGACCCCTGGTCGGGCGTGACCTGGGCCAACGGCATCCCGCCCGCCGACAGCGCTAAGGTGGCCAACCAGATTCAAAGATATGTCATCGATCACACCCGGCTGGGAATCCCGGTGCTCCTGGCCGAGGAGTGCCCGCACGGACAACAGGCCCTGGGAGGCACGCTGATCCCGACGAACCTCGGCACCGCCTCCACCTGGAACCCCGACTTTTACGCCGGGACGCTCCGGTTGGTGGCCGCTGAACTCCGCTGCCGGGGCGCGCACCTGGGCCTGATCTCTGTGCTGGACATGCTGCGTGATCCGCGCTGGGGCCGCTCCGAGGAGTGCTACGGGGAAGACCCTCACCTCTCCGCCTGTTTCGCCGTCGCGGCGACCAAGGGACTGCAAGGCGACTCGCTGGATGACCTGAAGCGGAATGACACGGTTGTGGCCGTGGTCAAACACTTCTGCGCGCAGGGCGCCGGCGCCGGCGGACACAATGCGGCCGCCGCCACCATCGGCGAGCGGGAACTCCGGGAGATCCATCTCCCCGCCGCCCGCGCCGCGTTCAAGGCCGGAGCGCAGTCCTGTATGGCCGCCTACAATGAAATCGACGGTCTCCCGTGCAACGGCAATAAATGGCTCCTGTCCAAGGTCCTCCGGGAGGAATGGGGCTTCGAAGGCATGGTCATGGCCGACGGCTATGCCATTGATAATCTTAAACGGCTGACCGGCGACAATCCGGAGGATTCCGGAACCCTGGCCATTGAGTCCGGCGTCGATCTCAGCCTCTGGGACACCTCCTTTGCGTCCCTGGAGTCCGCTGTCAGGAAGGGAAAATGTTCCGAGGCCACCCTCGACCGGGCCGTCGCCCGGGTCTTGCGGATCAAATTCCTGCTCGGCCTCTTCGAAAACCCCTACGCCGATGAAGACCGGCCCGCCCGCATCATCGGATCCCTCGAGTTGAAGCAACGGAACCTCCGCCTGGCCTCCGAGTCGCTCGTCCTCCTTAAGAATGAGGAGGCCCTACTGCCTCTCCGCAAGGACTTGAAGCGTATCGCCGTCATCGGCCCCAATGCGGACAATCTTTACAACCAGCTGGGCGACTACACACCCGTGCAGGCCGAAGGAACCGGGATCACGGTCCTTCAGGGTATCCGGGCGGCGGTTTCACCTCGGACGGAACTGCTCTATGCCAAGGGATGCGGCATCCGCAACCCGGACCGCGCGGGCCTCGCGGAAGCGGTCGAGGCCGCCCGTCGTGCGGAGGTCGCCATCGTCGTTCTCGGCGGATCCAGCGCCAGGGACTTCAACACCCGGTTCGATGCGAACGGTGCGGCGATCGTCGCTGACAACCCCGAAATGGATTGCGGCGAAGGGCTCGATGTGGCCAGTCTGGATCTCGGCGGCGTTCAAGACGAATTGATCCGCGCGGTCGTCGCCACGGGGACCCCCACGGTGATGATCCTCATCCAGGGACGTCCGCACAGCATCCCGTGGATCGCGGAGCACGTCAAATCCATCCTGTGCGCCTGGTATCCGGGCCCCGAGGGCGGGCAGGCCATCGCCCAGGCTCTCTTTGGCGACACTAATCCCAGCGGACGCCTCCCCGTTTCGATCCCAAAATCCAGCGGACAGCTTCCCCTCTTCTACAATCACAAGGTGGGCGGCGACACGCGTTATTGCGATATGGACTCGAAACCGCTCTATCCCTTTGGCTTCGGGCTAAGCTATACGGAGTTCGCGCTCTCCAACTTGCGCCTGGAAGGGACAATCCCCGGTGCGTCCGGCCTGATGAAGGGCGAAAGGGTCCGCCTCGCGGTTGATCTAAAAAACACCGGCGCTCGCGAGGGTGCCGAAACCGTACAACTTTACATCCAGGATCTGGAATCCAGCGTCCAACGGCGCGTCAGGGAGCTCAAGGCCTTCGAGAAAATCACACTCAAGCCGGCGGAAACAAAAACCGTTTCATTCTCCCTGGGCCCCGATGAACTCGGCGTATGGAACTCCGAAATGAACTTTACCGTTGAGCCAGGCAACGTCCGCTTGATCGCCGCCATCGGCACGGGCCTCTCGGTGGAAACAAAGATTCTCCTGTCGCCATGATAGACCGTCCCAGGAGGCCGTATTGATTGATCCGATCCAGCGCGAAGAGGCCATCCACGGGGCCAGGTGGGAGACTTTTCACGGCGGCTATTTTTCCGATCCGGCCGTGGCCGCTCCGTTGATCGCTAAAATTCTGGAGTATGCCGGCGCATCACGGGCGGACGCCATTGTCGATCTGGGCGGAGGCACAGGCTATCTGCTCTCCCGGCTCCGGGCAAACGGCCTCGGAACCGGCGTGTCCCTGATCGATCTCGACGATTCCGAACGACAACTCGAGGCCGCCGGAAAAAGTGGACTCACCTGCGTCCGCGCCGCCGTCGATCAGTTCAGTCGGCACAACCTTAGCCCCGGGGACCGGCGCTTCCTGTTCATGATGCGATCTGTCCTCCACTACTTCGGGGAGAACGGATTATCCTCCACACTCCAGCATTTGCGGGCCCAGGCAAGACCCGGCGAATTCTTCATCCACCAGACCGCCTCGTTCCAGAACGGTCCGGATGCTGATTTCATGAACGCTCTTTATCAGTTGATGCAGACCCGGAAATGGTATCCGACCGTTGATGCCACGAAAGCGGCCCTGATCCGTGCGGGCTGGCGGGTCCTGGACGTGCTGCCCGGCCCCGCCCTGCCCTTATTGTCATCCGACCTTGGGGCTCGCTACGGTCTGGATCAAGGAACCCTGCAGGAAATCAGCCGGACGATGTTCAGGGAGCATCCCGTCAAAGCCGGAGTGTTCGAGAAGCAGGGCGACGATTTCTGCGCCTTTCTCCACTACTGGATCTACGTCTGCACTCCCGCATGACGGCCCTCTTTCGGCTGGGTCCGCCAGCGGCGATGCATCCATAGCCACTGGGAGGGGCAAAGCCGGATCATCTCCTCGACCACCCGCGTGTAACGCTGGGTGTTGTGCCGGATCGCTTCGTCGCGTCCGCCCTCCACGTCTTCCCAGGCGACCGGCGGCATCACCCAGATATCATGGTGATAGCCATCGGGATCACGCTCGAAACGAACCGGGAAAACCGGGGCCCCCGTCCGCTGCGAAAGCACCGCCAGCCCGCTCATCGTACACGCCGGCCGGCCGAAGAAATCAACGAAGATTCCTTCCTTCCAGGTCATGTTCTGGTCGAGCACAAACCCGACGGCGTAACCTTTACGAATAGCGGTGATGGTCCTCCGTCCGGCCTGCTCGCCCCGCAGAATCGCATGGACGCCGTGATTCCCGCGCATCATCTCGACAAACTGCTGGCCCAGTTCACCTTTGATCTCCTTGGCCACGATATGGGTGGGATACCCCACCTCGCCCAGTGCCGCCAGCCCGAGCTCCCAGTTACCGACATGGGCGGAAAGATGGAAAACCCCCTTCCCTTCCTTCAGCACGGCAAGCGCGGAGTCCAGGTTGTGAAAACGGCAGCGGTCCATTAACTCGGCGCGGGACATCCTGGGCAGCCTTAGATCCTCGGCCATCAACAGGCCGACATGCCGGCAGATCTGGCGGTAAAGCCGGTTCCGCCCCTCCTGATCAAGGTCCGGGAACGCATATTGCAGGTGGCGATCCATCAGACCGTGGCGGAATCTTACCAGCGCCAGCAGCCTGCCGCAGAACCGCCCAAAGGCGGTCACTGACCGCACAGGCAGGCGACCGAAAAAGCCCGCCACGAGATTGATGATCCATTTTTTCATGATGAGCACAGCGCCCTGCTTACGACCGGGACAATCATGGGAAGGAAAGATGCCCGAACAGACCCCGAAAGGCAAGCTGGGCGTTAAAAGGACCGCGAGGGGTAGGTCAACGGGAGAACCCGGCCAGCCGCATGAGCAATTCCCGAAGCTGACCGGAGTTGAGCGGCGGGCCCCCGGAGTCGGCGGCGGCCGCCAGGGAGAGTTCGTTCGTTCGCGGACCCTCGTTGGCCGTTCGCGCCAGATACTCCCCCCACCACAGGTTCTCCCCTTCTGCCAAATAGTTGTGGCAACTCGTCGTCTCAAAGGTTTGCACGGGATGTTCGCCGCACGTGTAGGTCAGGCGCATCAGGCTGCGCGTTCCGTTGGGGGTCGCCCGCGCCGAACTCATCACCACTGCCTCCCCGTTCGACAGCACCGCCACCTGGCGGACCACCTCGGTCTCCTGCCGCTTACCCGCCGCGGTTTCATGGGTGAGGGTCAACGTCAGCTTGAGATCCGTCAGGGGATACGCCGCCAGATTGCTTACGACCACCTGTTCATTCAGCAGGGTCTTGCTGCACAAGGCCATCACTTGGGGCTGCAGCAGGCGCTGTCCGCGTTTTGAAACCACCGCCGCCCGTAACGGCTCATAGGCATAGACCGCTTTGAAATCACTAAACCCGCGCCGGACGGCCCCTTCCAGAAACGTCAGCGCAACATCGTTATTGCTGTAGCCGACGACCGCCAACTGGGCGGCGGACCACAGATAGGCACCATTCTCAGGTTCCAGACGAATGGCCCGGTTAAGACTCAAGGCGGCCGCCGGCCCGTTCCCAAGCCGCATCAACGCCAACCCCAGGTGATTGTGGGCACTGCCGCGCCCCGGTTGATTCTGTAACGCCTGCCTGGCCAAAACGACGGCATTGGAGGCGTCCCCGCGCCGCAGGCTGTAGTCGGACAGAATATCGTACGCCCCGCCCAGCAATCCATCGGCACGCAGCAACACGGACTTGCGGGCGGTCAACTCCAGCAGACATTGCTCGGCATCTTCAAACTGGCCGGCCGCATGGTGGGCCGCCGCCAGATAGTACAACCCCTCCCGGAAGGCGGGACATTTCACCGCACATTGCCGCAGGGCCGTCATCCGGCTCTGGGGATCCGGATCCAATAGGGCGCGCTGCAGCGTGTCGTAGGTCTCCTTGGTCAGAAACTCGGTCTCGTCAATCTCCCGGGCGGCCTTGGCGCTGGAGCGCCGGATATTGAGCTCAAACAGGAAATTAACCAGGCGGCCCCGGTGGTTCTGGATTTCGGTGTCGATCTTGCGGTTCTTTTCCAGCGTCACCTTTTGCTGCCCTTTGACAATGCTAGCCGCCGCCTGCAACAGCGGCAGTGGATCACCCGTCGCAACGCTGGTCGCGCCATAGGTGCCGAGGTTCTGCCACCACAAGGCGCGCGACTCTGCCGTACTATCCTGGTTGATGCCCGCCAGATTGCTCAACGAGCGTTCCGCCTCATCACAGATCATCACCAGTTGACGCAGCATCGCCATCGTTTCAGGCTGCAACCCGGCGGCGTTGATGTTGTCGAGCAACTCCTTGCGCACCGTATCGAAACCGCGATTCTCCAGATCATAGAGAATACAGGCGTACTTGGTCAGCAGGTTCAGGGCCTCGACATCCATCCCGCCCAAAGGGGTGTTGGTCGCTACCGGGGCAGAAAGCACCGTGCCGCCCGGGGGCTCAACCCGCCCGCCGCCGGGAGCGGCGATTTTCTGAGCCGGCCGGGCCGCTTTCAGTTCGTTGAGATAACCCTCAAAGCGGGACACCCGCTGGGTAACGTCGGGCAGGGCCAGAATGGCGTCCAATCTTCCCTGCAGATATTTCTTTACCGAGGCATTCTGAACCTGCTCCAGAATGGAGCCCGCTTCCATCATCGCCGCGACCGGGATATCCGCTGCCGGAGGAAGCTCCTCCGCATAGAGCCTAAAAGGAAGTCCGCAGAGCACCATCAGCATCCCGGCTATTACGCGTCTTTTCATCAATCTCAGGAGGATATCCCATGGCCGGTTCAAAAACAATGCAGGTCTATTCAGAGCACAGGACGCACGTCGTACCGGTGGCTTTTGGGCTGGGCGGTCTTGTAAGCCTCGTCCAGAAGCTCGGCCGCACGACGCGTCAGGAACTCCTGCTCGGGAAGGTTCCGGAGGTACGATTCGTACACGCCGATGTAATAGGCGCTGTAGGGCCCTTTGGCGATCCGCATTTCCGCCAGCTTCGCTTCCACCGCCTTCTGATCCGACTCAGGACTGCGGTTCTTGAGGCGACCGAGGAATCCATGCTCCATCTCGGCAAACCCCCTCAGCTTGTTGCCGACAATGTCCGCCCGCTGGCTGAGGAGTTTGAAAACCTCCATCGCCTGCCTGTATTGAGGGGTATCCTTGATGATCGCCAGGTTGACGCCTTTGGCCAGAGTATCAGCGGATACTTGCAGAACGCTTTGGCTATCAATGAGAATTTCGTAACGGCCCGCCGTAAGGCCCGAGACCTTGAGCGTCTCCTGGTTGAGGTCCTTGATGAACGGAACGAGTTCCAGCGCCCCGGCCGCATCATCGGCCACCGGAAAAGGGAGGGACTTTTCGAGACAATCGAAACTGACCGATGAGTCCTTGGCGAGGAGCCCGGAAATTTCGCAGTTATCCTGATTAAGAACGACGCCCCGGGCCGCATCAATCTCCATGCCGGCGACGCCCGGGGCCAGGCCCTGCGCCCTGAGGAAAAGGGAAGCCATGACGAGATGTCCGACGGGACCGGGATGAACACGTTCATCCCCAATGAGTGAGAAAGCAGGATTTTTTGCCTGCCCTTCCTTGTTGAGGGCCTCCATGGGGGCGTTGAAGTCAATCAGGCCGCCCTTGTATTTGACGGCCAGTTTACCGCAGGCGGCGGCACAGGCCTTGAGGGCATCGTTGACGCCAAACAATGGATCGCCTTTCTGGGTGCCCGTCTGGTCATAAAGGGACGGAGTAATAAAAACGACCTTAGCGCCATCCTTGGAAAGCCGCTCCGCCAGCTTATCGAGGTTCCCTGCGCAAAAGTCGATGGCATCCTGGCGCTGCTTTATAATATTTGGACCCGAGTGATAGTGCGCGTAAAGGTTGCGATAGACATCGTTCATGCCCAGCATGATGGTGGCAACGGTGGGTTTGTGCGGGGCAATGTCCCATCCATAGCGACGGTTCGCGCCGTCCGCGCTATCACCGGAGATTCCGCAGTTCCAGAAGTCGAAACGCATTTGCGGGAAACGGGTCGCATAGAACAGGACCACCTGGTTGTGGTAATTGAAGCCGCCATGAGTAATGCTGTCGCCAATGAAACAAACACGGTCTCCCGCCTGGAACTTCGGAGCCTCGGCATGGGCCATGACGACGAAGCACACGAAAGCAATCATGCTGATGAAGGTCTTCATGCTTGGTTAGATCGCAAAACGGGCCGCAAAGATCCAGCCCAACCTTTGCCCCGCCTGTTTTCCCTCGTGGCATTCCCCTGAAACTCGGATATATTGCCGGCTGGTCATTAAAAAGGAAGTCGATGGCAAACCCGGAACAGTCAATCCCCGTCGTCGCGGCTGAAAACCTGCGAAAGTGTTACGGTTCGTTTGTCGCCGTGAACGACATTTCGTTCAATGTCGGGCGCGGCGAGCTGTTCGGCATCCTTGGACCCAACGGCGCGGGCAAGACCTCCACGATCCGGATGATCTACGGCTTCTCTCCCTTGAGCGGCGGCAGCCTGACCGTCTTCGGCAAGAATGTCACCACGGACTGGCGGTCCATCCGCGCCCGGCTGGGGGTCTGCCATCAGGACAACAACCTCGACACCGAAATGTCCGTGCGCCAGAACCTGGAGGTGTTCGGCACCTTCTTCGGCATCCCCGCGCCGGTCGCCCGGAAACGGGCCACCGACCTGCTGGAGTTCTTCGGCCTGGCCCACCGCGAAAAGGCCCGTGTCGGCGAACTCTCCGGCGGCCTGATGCGCCGCCTGGTACTCGCCCGCGCCCTGATCAACGAACCGGAACTGCTCATCCTGGATGAGCCCACAACCGGCTTGGATCCGCAGTCGCGCCAACAGCTCTGGGAACAGTTGGCCCGCCTGAAAAAGAGAGGGGTCACCATCCTGCTCACCACCCATTACATGGAGGAGGCTGCCCAGCTCTGTGACCGGCTGATCATCATCGACCGCGGCCGGATCCTGGTCGAGGGCCGCCCGCGCGATCTCGTGGGCGAGTATGTCGGGAATCAGGTCATTGAGAGCAGTCCGGTCTGCGAGGGGCTCCGCGAGTTCGTGAAGGCACGCAAGCTGGACCACGAGGATCTCGGCCACCGCCTGCTGATCTACTGCAAGAATGATGAGGCGTTGTATCGCGAGATCACCGGCCAGTATTGTCAGGATAACTGCATTCTCCGGATGGGCACCTTGGAAGACGTTTTCCTCAAACTGACCGGAAGGGAGCTGCGCGAATGAACCCGGCCTCTTTTTCCTTAACCTGGCGCTGTCTCCGCGTCTGGAAGCGCGACTGGTTGGTGAACCGCCAATCCTGGCACATCAGCTTCCTGGTGCCGCTGCTGGAACCCATTCTTTACGTGGCGGCGTTCGGGGTGGGGTTCCGAGCCCTGATCCCGGAATTGCAGTACCGCGGCGAAACGGTGTCGTACGTGATGTTCATGGCGCCGGCCCTCATCGCCACCAGCATCATGTACAACGCCTTCTTTGAAAACACCTACTCCTCGTTTGTGAGGATGTATTACCAGAAGACCTACGACGCCATCATGGCAACCCCGCTCTCGGTCGAGGAGATCATCACCGGTGAAATACTCTGGGGTGCCACAAAGTCCCTGCTGGCCGCCACCGTCATGCTGGTGGTGCTGAGTCTGTTCGGCTTGATCCGCTATCCCGACAGCCTGGGCATCCTCCCGTTGGCCTTTCTCGGCGGACTGTGTTTCGGCTCGATCGGCATGGCCTTCACCGGCGTCGTCAAGAATATCGATATGTTCAACCTCCCGATCTTCCTCCTGTTGACCCCCATGTTCCTCTTCAGCGGCACCTTCTTCCCGATCGACACGCTGCCGGGCTGGGCGCAAGCCGTGGCCTGGACCCTCCCGTTGACCCACCTGGTGGCCCTGGCACGCGTCATGACCTTCGGCGTGCTGACCTGGCAAGACGCGCTGATTTCGGGCGGCTATCTGCTGGCCCTCACCGCCGTCTGTTTCCCGCTGGCGCTGATGGCGATGCGACGGCGATTGATCAAATAGGAGGCTCCACGGGTCATGAACTGGACACAACCCAAACTTCTCATCCAGGAGTTGCGGGCTCCCTTTTTCACGGCTTCAGCCGTCCCCGTGTTGCTCGGCGCCGCGCTGGCGTACGCCCGGACGGGGCACTTGGACGGGTTGTTGTTCTGGCTCACCCTGGCGGGAGTCATGCTCCTGCATGCCGGAGCCAATACCGCCAACGACTACTTCGATCACCTGTCCGGCAACGATGCCGCCAACACCCGGTTCATCCGCCCCTTCTCCGGCGGCAGCCGCCTGATCCAGAAGGGGTTGCTGCCCCCTTTCCACGTGCTCGCCCTGTCCCTGAGCTGCTTGGCGGCGGGCAGCCTGATCGGCCTGTACCTCGCCTGGCGTGCCGGCGGACTGGTTCTGGCGCTGGGCACCATCGGGGGGCTCGCCGGTTTTTTCTATACGGCCCCGCCGTTTAAACTCGGATACCGCGGCTGGGGCGAACTGGTGATCGGCCTCACCTTCGGACTCCTGCCGGTGGCCGGAACGTACTATGTCCAAACATCAACCCTGCCACCCGGCATCCTCGCCGCCAGCGTACCGGTCGCCCTGCTGGTCACCGCCATCCTGTTCGTCAACCAGTTCCCCGACTACGAGGCGGATCGCGCGGTGGGTAAATGGAACTGGGTTGTCCGGCTGGGCCCGGCAGGCGCACGCCCCCTTTATGCCGTCCTGATGCTGCTGTGGCCGCTTGCACTCGCGGTCGACATCGGACTGCGCCTTCTCCCTCTCTCGACGGCGTGGGCTTTCATCGGTCTCGTTCCGGGCCTGATCGCGATTCGCATCGTGTGGCAGCATGCCGATGAGCCCGCCCGTGTGGTCCGGGCCGGGGCGCTGACCATTGTCATTCACCTGGGCGTCGGTCTGATGATCGCGGCGGGGGTGGTCTTTTCAGGGGCGGGACCATGAAACGAATCATCATCGTGGGCGGCGGCTTTGCGGGGCTTGCGGCAGCGGAACGGCTCGGAGGGCGGGCGGGACTGGACGTCACCCTGATCGACCGGAAAACCACCTCCGACTTCCTGCCACTCCTGCCGGATGTGGCCGCGGGCAGGATGGATAGCACGCTCATCACCGCCCCGCTGCCCGAACTGGCGCACCGGTTTGGGTTCCGGTTTGTCCACGGTACGGTGACCGGGGTGGAGCGCTCCGGGCGCATCGTTCATCTGGAGAACTCGGACCTGATCTACGATTATCTTCTGGTCGCCAGTGGAACGGAGACCAACTTCTATGGCAACCGTCAGGCTCAGGAACAGGCCTTCCCGCTCGACAGCGCACAGGACGCCCAGCGCCTGCAAGCGGCCGTTCAGGCCGGCACCCATGAAAACTATGTGATCGCGGGCGGCGGGTACACGGGGGTTGAAATCGCCACCCAGCTGCGGGTCGCCTTAAACGCCCTCCACCGCCCGGGCCGCGTCATGATCGTCGAGAGGTCCAACTCGGTCGCCAAGGCGTTACCGCCCTGGATGCGCGCCGTGGTGCATACCAATCTCGCCCGCCTGAATATCGAATGCCTGGAATCCTGCGAGTTGGCCGCCATCGGACCGACGGAGCTTTCCTTCTCGACGGGCACCACGGTAAGCCATGCGCTGCTCGTCTGGGCGGCGGGCGTCCGGGCCGCCGGCTTTACCGATACGCTGGGACTGGAACATAATCCCCAAGGCCGGCTGGTGGCGACCGACACGCTACAGGTTGACGAGCATATCTTCGTCGCCGGCGATGCCGCCCTGTTCCAGCACAAGGGGGTTCCCCTCCGTATGTCGATTCAGTTCGCCCTCACACAGGGCGCCTGTGCGGCGGCCAATATCGCGCGTGCCGCCGCCGGCACGCCCCTCGTCCCCTATCGCCCCCTTGATCCCGGCTATGTGCTCCCCATGGCCAACGGCCTGTCGTGCGGCCTGATTTTGGGTATTCCGCTGCAAGGCCGCCTGCCGACATTGCTCCATTACGTGATGTGCGCCTACCGGTCCATCGGTTGGCAACGAAAGCGGGGCGTGCTGCGCGGGCTGGGTCTGCGCTTGTTTGGCCGGCCCATTTGACGTATAGTCCCGGACAGTCGAAATTCAAAAAGGAGAACGACCATGAAATGCAACTGTTGTGATGGACGGGCGGCGGGAGCGGCGTTGGGACGTTGGGCGTTAGGGGTCTTGTTCTTCTTTGCGGGGCTCGGCAAACTCATGGGCGGCGTGGGCGGCTTCGTCAACGGCTATCTGGTCCCGGCCTACGAGAAAACCTTCCTGCCGATGGGGCTCGTGAAAGTCTACGGCTATGCCCTGCCTTTCGCCGAAGTGATCCTGGGCATTCTGCTGGTGATCGGGATCTGCCGGAATTGCACGCTCCTGATGACAGGACTCACCCTGATCTCGCTAGCCTTCGGTCAGATGCTGGTTCAGCAGCACGCCACGGTTGCCAACATCTTCCTCTACATCATCCTGACCGTGGTCCTGCTCTATCTCGACGAGCATGACACCTGGCGCCCCGGCCATAAGCCGGCCGAAAAGGACAAGGACGGCTGCGGCTGTTCCTGCGGTTGAACGGGTAAGGGAAGGCATGCGGAAGCGCCGTACGTGACGGGCCGACTATTCCTGATCGCGGATCGTCTGGGCGGCGCGGCACATGGCGCGGTAATTCTCGACTGGAACGTAGTCGGGGATTGAATTACCCGATCCGAGCGCATACCCGCGGCAGGCGGCCCGGAACCGGGCCCCTTCCTTGAGGACGGTATTGTAAACGGTAGCCTCATCGCTCTGGCAGAGAAACCCGAGATCAAATCCGCCGACCAGCGCAATGCGGCTGGAATAGTCGCGGATCCAGCGATCATACGACGAGATGACGTCCTCGTTGGAATGCTTGGCGTCTATCCCGAGCGCCACAACATCCTCCATGATCTCAAAGATGCAACCGCAGGAATGCCAGAGGAACGGGCAGCCATGGCTGTGAATCAGGTCGATCACCCGCTTGTACTGCGGGAGAACCTGACTGCGGATGGTATCGGGATTGGTCAATAGAGAAGCCTTGAACCCCAGATCATCGCCAAAACGGCAGGCAACGAAGTTGTGCTTGTAGCGGGCCAGGAACTTGCTCCAGATCTGAAACATCATCTCGCCGATGCCATTGAAGACATCGGCATACAATTCCGGATCATCCACCTGCATGTACGGCAGGTATTCCATGCCGACAAGGTCCTCGCTGATCTCAAACACGCCATTGCCGATGCCCCCCACCGCTTTCATGCCCTCCGGCAGGGTTCGCTCGAGGGAGTCGAAGAAGGGGAAGGCATAGTCCATGTAAATCCGCGGCAGATCGGCCCAGGGATAAGCCTTAAAGTCCGCCCGGTTCTGAATGGGACCCGGCATCCCGCCGAGCAGGGCGCCATGTCCCGGCAGGATGTCGGTGATGCAGACCTCGTACGAGATCACGTCATACGTCATGGTCTTGAAAAACCGGCCGATCTGACGCAGGTATTCATCGCGATCCGCCTCGTTCCCGCCTGCCAGGTGCGCAAACTTATGTTCCATCAACCGCTCCATGAACGGAGCGTTGATGTAATGCTCGTAAAGCGGCAGACGCGCCGGGCGCTTGTTTTTCATCACCTCGGCGAAATGACGGTAATCCGGTTGAAACATACCTTCCCCCAATTCAATAAACTTACGCCCTGAATCGTTTCGGACCTATTACAGGATCTCGGCGCCTTGGAGCGTCAAAACCACGCCGCCCTCGCGGCCAGCCCGGTAATTATTCAAGATGCCCCGGAAGCGGATCTTCTGCCTCCGGGTCAAGGCGGCCGCCTGGGCAACGTCCGGCACCGTCAGGACAACATTGTAGTCCCGGAACGTAATGCGCGAAGGAACCGCGATAAACACCTCGGCCCCGCCACGGTCCCGCCGGACCTCAACCACCATTCCCTCGCAGCGACGCTCCTGGTTATTGATGGTTTTCCAGTATTCCTCAACGTGCAGCTTGGTATGCTTCTGGAGGTCCAGATTATTAAAGGCGTCATCCATTTCCTTGGCATAGGATCGCCGGCATCCGGCAAGGCCCGCGATCATCACCACGCCGGTCAACGCAGCCATCATCCACATGATTCCCTGTTTCATACCAGCCTCCTTATGCTTGTCCGTTGGTCAAACATCACCGCCCACAGGCTCATGCTGACAAACCTACCCTTGCGCGTCAAGCCAACCCTCATCACTACTTGCTCTTGAGGGCCTTCAAAATGCTCTCGGACACCTGTTTGCCAAGCTCATCATTTCCCAGCGCATTGAAATGAACCTGGTCCTCCATTTGCCATTTCTTCACGCTCGGCATGACAAAGCTGTACAAATCGTCGATGGCAATATTATTGGCTTTCATCAACTCCTCCGCTGTCCGGTTCAGCGTGGGAATCGCTTTCAACCGCGCACCTTTCCGGTACATGACCGGCGTCGTGCTCGCCCAGATGAGTTTGGCCCCGGACCCCTGCAGAACCTTGATGATCTGCGTCAGGTTCTCCCGGTATTGTTCCGGCGTGTACCGTAAATGTATGCCGCTTGAAGGCGGATAGTCGGCCTCTGTGCGGACAAGAGCTCCCTTTGCATCAACCCAATGGGTATCCCAGATCCCGAAGTTGAAATGGATCACATCCCACTTGGTGGTGCCCATCCATCGCTTGACCATCTGCACGCCCGTTCCGGAGTGCTGACAATTCACATTGGGACGGGATACGTCCGCCTTTCCGGCCAGTTTCTTGCGCACCGGATCGGTATACCCGATCGAGATGGAATCCCCGATGATCAGCACCTTCGGCAGTTTTGACGCCTTCTGGGGATTAACGAAGGCATTGGTAACATCCTCATGAAGTTCCGCCTCCGCAATCGGCGCGGCGCCGCTTGCGGTGCCGACCGAAGCCATCATCAAAACCAGCCACGGTAAAAGCCCCATCCTGTAATTCACTTTCATATCTTTTTCCTCTTATTAGGAATACCCCGGACTCAAAAATCGACTCCTCACGGAATCGGGAACTGTAGGGCCAACGCCACCACATCCTGTTTAATCCGCGCCAAGACAGCATCATCCGCCACGTTCTTCACCGTCTCCACGATCCAGGCGCCGATTTTCTCAATCTCGGCTTCCTTCATTCCACGGGTGGTTACGGCCGGTGTGCCGATCCGGACACCGGAGGTGACCGCCGGGGGCCGGGTATCAAAGGGAATGGCATTCTTGTTCACAATGATCCCGGCCTTCTCCAGCGCCGTGGCTGCATCTTTGCCGGTCACACCCAGCGGCGTCAGGTCCACCAGCATCAGATGGTTATCCGTGCCGCCCGAGACAATCCGCATCCCGTGCCGGGCCAGATAAGCCGCCAGCACCTGGGCGTTGCGGATCACCTGCTTCTGATAATCCGCGAAGGCCGGCTCCATGGCCTCCTTGAAACAGACCGCCTTGGCCGCAATCGTGTGCATCAGCGGTCCGCCCTGCAATCCGGGGAAGACCTGCTTGTCGATCTCCTGCGCGTACTTGGCCCGGCACAGAATCATCCCGCTGCGGGGACCGCGCAGGGTCTTGTGCGTGGTCGTGGTGACAAAATCGCTGTACGGCACCGGATTGGGATGACACCCGGCGGCGATCAGGCCGGCAATGTGCGCCATATCCACCATCAGCATCGCACCGACGCTGTCGGCAATGGCACGCAGCCGGGGAAAATCCAGAATCCGCGGATAGGCGCTGGCGCCGGCCACCAGAAGTTTCGGCTTGTTCGCCAGGGCCAGGGCCGCCACCTCATCGTAATCGATCATCTCGGTCTTCGGGTTGACGCCATAGGGGATCACCTTGAAGAACCGTCCGGAAAAATTCACCTTGTGCCCGTGGGTCAGATGGCCCCCGTGGGCAAGGCTCATGGCTAGGATGGTGTCGCCGGGCTGAAGCATGGCGAAATAGACCGCCATGTTGGCCGAGCTGCCGCAGTGGGGCTGAACATTCGCATGCTCGGCGCCGAAGATGGCCTTCGCACGGTCGATCGCCAGCCGTTCGGCAACATCCACAAACTCACAGCCATTGTAGTAGCGCTTGCCGGGATACCCTTCGGCGTACTTGTTGGTCATCAACGACCCCTGGGCTTCCCGCACCGCGCGGCTGGCGCAATTCTCGGAGGCGATCAGGTCGATCATCTGGTTTTCGCGCTCCTCCTCATGCTTGAGCGCGTCATAAATCTCCGGATCCACGCCCGCCACGGCGGCCATTTCCACCGCCGTGCCGCCCATGGCGCCCACTTTATCCACCCGCCGCTGATGACGGGCTTCACCCACAAATTTCGTTTCCAGCCAGGCGGCCAGGACGGCCTCCGCCACCTGCGGCGACTCCAGATCGCCGCCCAGCACCAGAACATTCGCGTCATTGTGCGACCGCGCCGACCGCGCCATCCCGGCGGTCAGGCAAAGCGCCGCACGCACCCGGGGGAACTTGTTCGCGGCCATGCTCATGCCCAGGCCGGTCCGGCAGATCAGGACGCCCTGGTCGGCCAATCCCTCGGACACCATGATGGCCACCGTGCGCGCGTAATCGGGATAATCCACGGCCTCAGGGCTGTAGCACCCCACATCCTCCACCGTGCAACCGCGCTTCTTCAGCAGATCCTTGAGGAGTTTCTTCAGTTCAAATCCGCCGTGATCGGCTCCTATCGCTATTCTCATGTTCGTTATCCTTCCTGACGGCAACTCATGGCTTCATTTTTTCCTGCAGGTATAGCACCAGGTCGGGCATGACCGCATTCATCTCGTCCCGCACCCCACGATACACATCGTTCGAGGTCCCGATCGGATCCTCAACATCCGCATCCCGCCGGGTATAACTGAACGCATTGAGGAGAAATACCTTTTCGGCGGTTCTTGAAAAACGCTGGCGAACCGCGCGCAGATGATCGTGGGTCATTACCACAATCAGATCAGCATCGTCAACGAGTGCCTGATCCAGAGACTGGCTGCGATGATTATCCAGCGTCAACCCCTTCTCCGCCAGCACGTCCTGGGCCGGCTCGCTCGCCGGCATCCCGTCGAAGGCCGCGACACCGGCCGACTGCACATCCCAGCCCGTATCGGGCCCCAGCCAGTGGCGAAGCAACGCCTCGGCCATCGGACTACGGCACACGTTGCCGGTACAGACAAACAATACCAGCCGTCTGTTCATGATCGCCTTTTCCGGAATGAATCCCTGGCGCAGGATCTTCATGGTCTTCCCGTCAATCTGCACCACGGTGCTTTCCACACCCAACGTGGCCGGCCCGGCATCCAAAACGAGGCTGACCGAGGAGCCCAGCGCGGCAACAGCCGCCTCAGCGGTCCGGGCCGCCGGCGCCCCGCTCAGGTTGGCACTGGTCACCCGCAGAATCCCGCCCGCCGCTTTCAATACCGCCAACGCCACCGGATGATCCGGCACGCGGAATCCCTCCGTCTTACGGCCGCAGTTCAGCACGAGCGTCAGGGGCCCGGGCCAATACCGGCACGCCAGCCGACGGGCTCGCGAACCGACCTGTCCTCCAGCCCGCATCACGGCATCGAGATTGGATACCAACAGGGGGATTGGCTTGCCGCGATCCCGCTCCTTGGCCGCATAAATTCGATCCTCCGCGCCCGCCACCCCGGGGTCCGCCGCCAGACCATAGACCGTTTCGGTCGGCAGAACCACCAGGCCGCCGGCCTGCAACGCCTTGACCGCCGCGCGAATCATCGAGGATTGCGGCCGGCGCCCATCCACGGCAAGAACTTTGGGGTTATCGGTAGCCATAGCCGTTCATTGCCCGCAATCCGAGAAGAATATCCGTCGCCCGCCTCAGAACATCGTCGCCCACCACTCGCAGCATAAGCTCACGGTCCCGGGTGGATTTTTCACTCAACGGTTTAGCTGAAAGCTTGACGTCCTCACCAGCAGCCGCCCCCCCCTCCATGGCGGTGACCGTCACATCCGGGGCTACTCCTTTATGCTCGTAGTCAGCCGCCGTGACCGGGACGACCCGCCGGGAAAACATCACCAGCAGCCGCCCGTCGGGCACCGTCAGGATATCGCGGACGCGGCTATCCCCCCGCGTCGCCGTTCCAATCAACATGATGCCGGGACAACCCCGCCACAAGGCGGCGAGCGTTTCCGCCGCGCCCCGAGTGTCCCGATCGGTCAGCACCAGAATCACCGTTTTCAAGGGCTCCTGCTCTCCGGCGGAGAGGGTGGCCACGGTCACGCCGCGGGTATCCTGCAGGGTGAATAACGTTTCACCCGGATCATGGCAGGGGCTGGCCAGTTCAACCACCGAGCCCAGATCGAACCCATCCGCCCCGCGCAAATCCACAATGACCCGAAAGGCACCGGCCAATCCCTTGAGATGGGCGAGAAGTTCGGTGCCGCTTCCCTGACGGAGCCCGCGCACCTTGAGATAGGCGATGTCCTCGGGCCAGAGTTCAACCGAATCCAGAGTGGGCAGAAGGGAAACCGCCGCAACCGTACCCGTCGCCGCGCCCGACATCCCCATCCCATCCGCCCGCAAAGCCGCCGCCTCCTCCGCCGAGCAGAAGCGCGCTCCGGGATCCAGCGCTTTCAGAAACCCCTCCGTGGCGCCCTGAAACGCCAGAACGCGATCCACCAGCACGCCATTGGTTTCGAGAAAAGACGCCAGCGGGTCCAACCCATCCGTTGCGAGAGCCGGACCGGCCAGCGCCATCCCCAATACCATGACGGCTCGTTTCAGCAACGTGCTATTCCTTGCCGCGCTTTTTATCCAACTCCAACTGGATACGGTCGTTGCCCGCCTTGACCTTGTCCATCAGGGTCTTCTTGTGCACCACCAACTGCCGGGCGAGATCCGGGCGGCTGAGCGCCAGGATCTGAACCGACAGGATGGCGGCGTTCACCGCGCCAGCCTTGCCCACCGCCACCGTGGCCACAGGCACGCCCGCCGGCATCTGTACCGTGGACAGCAACGAATCCAGTCCATCCATAAACCCGCTCGTCACCGGCACGCCAATCACCGGGAGAGTGGTGTGAGCCGCCAGAACACCCGCCAGATGCGCGGCGCCGCCTGCGGCGGCAATAATCACCTTGATCCCCTGCCCTCCCGCCTTACGGGCATAGGTTGCCGCCACGTCAGGTGTCCGGTGCGCCGAGATGACGCGCACCTCGCAGGCAATCCCGAACCGGCCCAGCGCGTTGGCCGTCTCCTCCAACAGGAACCAATCGGAATCGCTGCCCATCACGATGGCCACTTCAGGTTTTGTCGTCGGCATTTTTTCAGTCTTGCTCATACTTCCCCTGCCCTTTCGTCATTAACCATCAACTACTTCCCCTTGAACGCTTTCGCCGCGATGTCCTTCCGGAACGAGGCGCCGTCAAACGTAATCTTGTCGACCGCCGCATAGGCCTGAGCCACGGCATCCTTGAGTCCCTTGCCCAGCGCCGTCACGCCCAACACGCGGCCGCCCGCCGTCAGCACCCGCCCCTCCTGCAGCTTGGTCCCGGCGTGGAACACCACCGCGTCCTTCACGCGCGCGGCCTCAGCCAGTCCATGAATTTCCTGGCCCTTCCGGTAGGTGCCGGGATAGCCGCCGGCCGCCATCACCACGCAGACGCAGGACTCGGGTTTGTAGGTCACCAGTTCCGGCCGCAGGGTGCCGTCAATGCAGGCTTCCAGCGCGGGAATCAGGTCGCCCGCCAGGCGCGGCAGAATGACCTGGGTTTCCGGATCGCCGAACCGGCAGTTGAACTCCAGAACCTTCGGTCCGTTTCGGGTCATCATGATCCCGGCATAGAGCACGCCTTTGTAGGTGATGCCGCGTTTGCGGAGTTCGGCCAGGGTCCGCCCGAACACCTCGCGTTCGATCACCGGCAGGATTTCCGCCGTCACCACCGGGGCGGGAGAATAGGCCCCCATACCGCCCGTGTTCGGGCCCTGGTCGCCATCGAAAATCCGTTTATGATCCTGGGCCGAGGCCAGCATCACCACATGCGCGCCATCCGACAGAGCCAGGATCGAGGCCTCCTCGCCATCCAGGAATTCCTCCACCAGGATCCGGGCACCGGCCTCGCCAAACGCCTTATCCTCAAGAGATTCGCGAACCGCGCGCTCGGCTTCCGCCACGGTGGTGCAGACGGTCACGCCCTTGCCGGCGGCGAGCCCTTCGGCCTTGATGACGATCGGTGCGCCCACGGATCGGACGAAGGCGAGGGCCGGGGCGACCTCGGTAAAGGTGCTGGACTGGGCTGTCGGCACACCGGCGGCGGTCATGATTTCCTTGGCGAACACCTTGCTGCCTTCCATTTGGGCGGCAGCCCGGGACGGACCGAAGACCCGGAGGCCCTCTTTTTCCAAGGCATCGACCAGGCCCGCACAGAGCGGCGCCTCGGGTCCCACCACGGTGAGGTCCGGCCGGTTGACGCGGGCCCACTCCACGATGGCGGGCACGTCTTCGGCGCCAACGTTCAGGTTGGTGGCCAGTTCAGCCGTTCCCGCGTTTCCGGGCGCGCAGAAAATCCGGGGTTTCCGGCTGTCCCGCGCCAATGTCCAAACGAGGGCATGCTCCCGCCCTCCTCCTCCGATAACGAGCACTTTCATGGCGTGAAAGAATATCGGAAGCCAAGCCGGAGTCAACGTTTTAGGCCGACCGGGAGAAAGAATGAGGGGCCGCGGAACGGATCCATATCGTCCATAAAGATTTGCAGTCGGTCGTGTCCACGGGACATAGAATTTCGCATTGCGTTCCGGAACAAACCGTTTGGAAAGCAGGCATTCTGAAAATCAACCAAGCTGCAACTCGCCATTAATCAACAGGTTAAACATATCGCGCCTCTTATTTCAGGATATGTGAGCGCTTACATATCATGGTGAAAGACGGGCAAAGGTAACGCTGCAAAGCAACTTTTTCGCCCCGGTCACCCCTTTTCATGCTGCAATCGGTAACGGCTTACATATCAGGGTTAATTCCGGTCAATTGTAACAAAAAAATTGCATATATTTAGCTCCGCAGGGATCCGTTGAACATCCAAAAAATGCAGGTCCAGTCGTCAATCCGAGCTATCTCCTTATTTTGCAAATCGTTACGAAATGCAAAACCTTTATCTACCCGGATGGCTGCAGGCGTTGACGTTTTTACAAAATAACGAGCTTGCGCCACACGAACCCAAGACATAGGCTCTTTCACAAGGAATTGTAACGCGTTACAGGTAGAACGTTGGCCACGAGAATGAAGAAACCGGAAATATTCAAGAGCACAGCCATCATCATTCACCTCCTTGCGTGGGTGGTGGCAGCAACCGGCATGCTCTTGGCGAGCATCTTCGGCACCATGACCGGTTTCATGTGGGTGATTATGCCAAGCGGGCTTCTGGCCTTCCTCTCGGGTTTCGTGGCTCTCCCCACTGCGATCATCGGGGCCTACAGGTCTGCAAGAGAAAGGCAGTTCGGTGTGTGCATACAGTACGGAGCGATATGCATGCTGTCCGGAGGCATCGTGCTTACTGGGGTTGCAATGAAGTTGATTGCTCCGGGAAGACACTGAAACAAGATGAGGACGGCCAACACCCGCCAGGAACGCTACGGCACGTAACCGCGCCGAGGTTCAGGCGAAACGTTGTGCAAGACATCTGACAAAATGAAACAAAGGAACAACTTGCTGCTTCAACTTGTCCTTGCACTTGGGAGTGTGTGGATAGCGGAAGGCGCCCCTGAACCAGTGATCTCCACACAGAAACTGGATTTCACCGTGGCGAATGATGTTTCGTTTGTTGCCGACAGATCTGCCAGAGGTATCCAAACGTGCCTCTCTTTCCGTATCATCGTTACCAATCTGGGAGGTGCCTCAATTCCCGACCTCCGCATTGAGCATATTAGTGCGTACACGAAGTTCCTGATCAATGGCAAACCCGCATGGACACCGGCATGCTACGGGGGATTGGAAGCAGACCGACCAACGAACATCCTGTTTTTCGGAGAATCGCACTCGTACGGATGGAATGTACCAATCACGCAGACCAACTGGGGGCCTCCTTCGATTACTCAGACTAACTGGTTTCCGTCGCTGTTCACCGTTCAGTGGGAATACCTCGGTCGGCGGTCGCAAATGGTCCAAGTTGACATGATCAAGAAACTGATAGAAGAAGTCCCCGAAAACGCCAAGATGGCAGAACCCACGGGTACACGCGACGGCTCGCCCGCCGCGCATGACCCCTAAACGTTCGAATACAGTAATAATGAAAAGAAAACGCGATATTTTGACAGGTATTATCCTTCTCTCTCTTTTGACATTTCATAGCCTTGCAAATGAGCCAGAAGACAAAACCAGAGTATGGGAAAAGTATGCCGCCCACACATACAGCAATCTTAATACCCGTCTGAACGGAGAACTTGCGCCTGTCTTCCGTTCACTCGGTGATTTTGATGAACTCCATCAGTGTTTCGGCAATCAGCATCCTGAGAAGTATGAGGCATATCGCCAATTTCTCATTCAGGCGCTTGGGGATGCCATGCGCAAAGACGTCGTTGAAGCCATGTTCGCGGATGTATTGATCGAGCTAACTCCTGCGCATGTCCTGCTATCCATGATTGCGCCAGAGATTGGCCCGCACGGTAAACTCCGTGGCATACTTGATGGCCAACATAGTGATATCGCCAAGAAGATCGAGCGACGGAGCCAGGTTATTTATGAGGGCAACGTCAACTTCAATAACTACGTGTCTTACCTGAAGGCTGGAAAGGACCGCAGCTACACCAATCCGCCAAATGCAGAGATCATTGTTGAGCATATGTTCCGCACAGAACCTCAGGAGGCCTTCATTTCCATGCTATGGGCTGACTACGGGTTCTTGCCGTATGCGGCGGGCAACTGCTATCTGTTTTGCAAGCAAGATACAGAAGAGGTTCGCAGACTGCAGCAGATGCAGGTAGATATCAAAGACTACCTGTTCAGATCTCGATACTCCTTCCCTATTGCAGAAGGAATGGAGGAAGCCGTCGAGCGACATCTAAAAGCCCTCGGTCAACATCAGAAGTCTTGGGTGCGGCTTTACTTTGTGAGCCTGATCGAGAAGGAGCGCCATCTGCGCTTCTCGGGCATTCTTGACGGATCAACCAATGATCCGGATGAACGCGTGCGGGCTACAGTTGCCCGTATTAATAAAGAAGATCCACCGTACTGGAGAGCTCCTCCGCATTCCCAGACGAATATGGTAACTTCTGAATCACGCCGCACTGTCTCTCGGCCCTCTTCGACAAAGGGCTTGCCTTCCATGGATGCCCCTTCGAAATCAGGCCTCCACCGAGTGCCCGCAGCCATGATGTTCAATAATGATAAGTCTGAAATCCGCCCTGAAGCATATCCCGATCTCGATCGAATCGGGCAACTTCTTTGTATCGGATCAAACACGACCGCCCGCATTGAGATGCATGCCGACAAACTGGCGAAATCGTCGTCATCATATTGCCAGCGGCTCTCTCAGAAACGTGCCGAAGCCGTAAAGACATATTTCGCTAATAAATTCACCGTTGACCCGAGCCGACTCAACGCCGTTGGATGCGGCTTTGACTCGCCATCAGAACCCAACGATCCCATAAAGGGGAACCCTACGAATCGGCGAGTGGATATTTACATCAACAACAATCAAGGGATGAATGAGACAAGAAATCCATAATGGGAGCATCGAGCCACCGCCCGATTCGAACAACACCCCGCACTTTACGGCTCGTTCCTCGCCGAAAG
>CAMBRF010000016.1 GCA_945870225.1 PVC group bacterium
GTGTCGCCGTCCGTAGAACGTGATAGGCTTTGCCGTCCTTTGTTTGCAGAGAAGATCCGCCTTTTCTATTTCCCAATACAGAAGCGGGAGAATATATTATTGAGCAATTCATCGTGATAGACTCGTCCTGTGGCTTCTCCCAGGATTTCTAGAGAGGCCCGCAAGCTTGAAGCGGCGAGGGCCGTCTCTGGGGGATCGTTCTGCAGGAGACGGCTCGCCTCGGAAACTTCCTTGAGAGTTGAAAGAACTAGGGTTCGGTGTCGCTCCGAGATCACCGCATGGGGCTGCGCCATACAGTGTGTAGAAATTTTTTCGCTGATAATTCTTTTTACAAATGGAATGTCATCACCAGAACGCAAACTTATAAAAATGACGGACCGGTCAGTCATAGATGGCGTATTGGCTTTTTTAGGCAGATCGGATTTATTGACCAGGATAACTGATTTCTCAGGGGGGATCGTCTTGATTTGCTCGATATCGACCGGATCTAACGTTTGTGATCCGTCTATAAGGTAAAGAACTAAATCAGCCTTTTCCAGCGCGCTTCTGGTCCGGCGTATGCCTTCGCCTTCAATCTCGCAGTCTGTATCGCGCAGACCCGCCGTATCCACAAGTCGGACCGAAAGACCATCTATGACTAATAATTCCTCAATAGTATCACGTGTCGTGCCTGGCATTGGTGTAACGATTGCCCGGTCTATGCCAAGCAGTGCATTAAGGAGCGTCGATTTCCCCACATTGGGTTTACCGGATATGACGACCAGTGCGCCTTCCCGGAGCAAATGACCCTCATCCCATGTGTCCAGTAGGTCCTGCAAGTGTTGCTCGCCCTGCTGGAGGCGGCGGACGACTCCATTGAGAAGGGTGGGGGGGAGCTCGTCCTCGGAGAAATCGAGCGTGGCTTCCAGGTCAGCCGCTGTAGAAATAATTTCGTCATAGGCCTTTCCAAATGAATCACTTAAGCGTCCTGAAAGCTGCTCAAGCGCGGCTGTGGCGGCCCGATCGGAACGTGCCCGAATCAGATCCAGAACGGCTTCGGCTTGAAGTAGATCGATGCGGCCGCTCAAGAAGGCGCGTTTTGTAAACTCACCAGGTTCAGCCGGTCTAGCCCCTGCGTCCAGTACAGAGCGGAGAATTCGTTTGGTAGCGATTGATCCGCCGTGTCCTTGAATTTCGATGGAATCTTCGCGCGTGTAACTATGTGGGGCGCGGTAGATGAGCAAAATCACCTCATCTGCCACGCCGTCCTTCGACAGGATGCGTCCATGAACGAAAGAATTCGATGCCCGTTGCGATGCAGGCGTTCCTTCACACGAGAATATCCGGTCGGCGATGGGCAAGCTTGCCGGGCCGGAGACCCGGATGATTGCGATCGCGCTCTCTCCGGGGGCGGTGGCCACGGCCGCAATGGTATCGGTGTCTGGATTCATGGTTGGCCGGGGATTGTTCCATAATTCTGGTGAAAATTCACGGGGTAAATGATACGAATCCAACCGCCAACGACAATATTTCACGGAGTCACACGTTTTACTACTCATATAAAGAGCACTATTAGACAAAGGAGATTCAGATGAAGGCAGTAAAATGGATGGTGGTGATTTTATCCGGATTGACCGTCTGCGCACTGGCGCAGGAAAAAGGGCCGAAAGAGGGCCGGGACGATGAAGGTAGGCGGAAAATGGCGCGCCCGCCCATGGATCAGGAAGGCATGCTCATGCGTGCACTGGCGCCGGACTCGAAGTGGGCCAAGGAACTTGGCATAACCGAAGAGCAGCGCGCCGCCCTGAAAAAACTTTTCTCCGCCTCAAAGGCCGAGACTGATGCGAATTTTGAAAATATTCAGAAACTAGGGATGGAGCAGGCCGCATTGCTGAGTCAGGATGCCCCGGACGAAGCGGCGGTCATGAAGGTTGTGGATCAGCTGGGTGCGCTGCGCAATCAGATGGCCCGGCATCGGATCAGCCAATTGCTGGCCGCCCAAAAAATCCTGACCCCTGAACAGCGGGCCACGCTGCGGGCGCAGATGAAGGACCGCATGGAGAAGTTACGCGAGAATCGCAAGGAAGAGCGCGGGATGAAAGATGGTAAGGCCGGCCGGATGCACGATGAAGGTCCGGGTCCCAAGGAAAATGCTCCGCCGCCTCCAGCCGCTCCCGCACCCTAACGTTTCTTTTCTTTAATGAAAAAAGGCGACCGCGTAGGCGGCCGCCTTTTTCATTTCTTCCTACCAGATACTCGGGTGTTCCTTGACACTAACCCACTCATCCTGAACTTCCGACCAAACCTGGATGAAAGCCGCATGCCCGTGCACGGGGGGTTGATATAGGCGCCTTCCATCCGCCATATAGCGGACAATCGGTTCCCGGCACACCGGTGCAGGTTGGTACCGGGGTGGGGGACATGAGCGCATGACAGGCGGCTCACAGCGAGGCGGACCGCGGAACTGGTAAGCTGGCTGAGGTCGATACACCTGCCGCTCATAGACGATCTCCGTGCGGGAAGCCCGTGGGTTACAAGCGTTCAACACTGCGCCGCCAATCACCACGCCGGTCAGGATCTTACCCGCCGTGGCCCATTCGCGTTGTCCCGCCTGGGCCGTGCCACCCGGAAGACTTGATGTTGCCATCATTAATCCCGCCACTCCTGCCGCCACCATCGTTTTCATGTTATTCTCCCATTACGATTGTTCAGGCCGAATTAGCCCTTCTATTCGATAGACGCAGAAGGGTGTGGTTTTATTCACGAGATATTTCCCAAAATGAGTAGCAGCCGTATCTTTCGGCTGGGGAGGGCGGCCATTACTGGCGCTGATCTGACCGGCTGGTCCAACCCCTGAATCCGTGTGTTTGACCCATCTGTAATGTAGCACCGATCTGTGATCGGGGAAAACGGACCGATCACAGATCGGTGCTACAAAGACCCGACCACGATAACACGTATAAATACGACCAAATCTTATCCGTGCCCTCAGCGGTTCAGATTCTTCTTCTACTGCGGGAGACATCAGATGTCCGACAACCCTGGTGTCCCGGATTGGCGCCAGTGAATCATTATCCTTTGGGTGGTCCCATTGACTTATAGTCAAGCCAATGGTAAAACCGAGTACATCACTGAGGGACAATGCGGCATGCAATTAACGTCCGGCATTTTCGGCGACGCACCTTGAATCATGGCGCGGTCGCCCTTAGCTTTGCTATGCGTCAAAACGGCTTCGTAACTCATTGGTTATCAACGAACGGTTTGATCGTTTAATAGAAAACAGCAGAAATGCGCCGTGCGATGCTTGACGGCTAATACAAGTTCGACGATGAAAGAGATGAAATCTCTAAGATACATGGCTCTGATTCTGGCGACAGGCATGTTGCTCACTTTTGCTGCAGGCTGTGGGACCATTGTCAGTCTCCAGAGAGATCGCGAGGAGTCAGGATACACAAACCGCAACTTTAGTGGTCCGTCCAAAGTGGTGTATGGAGGCGTTAGACGTGATGCACATTTGTTCGTGAATCTGGAGGACTGTCCGGCCCCTGTTCTTGTGAGAATCGGTCTTGTCGTTGATCTTCCGGTCTGCACCATTGCTGACACCGTTTGCCTTCCCTATACAGTCTATCGGCGGCTTACCGAACACAAGCGGGCATGGCGTCGCGTTGAGGTGGATTTCTATCCTGGTGGTTTCCATCTGATGTCAGACGACGACCGGGAACAGCGATACAACGCGACAGTGACTGAGTTGTGCGACATTCTGAAGCGTATTACCGGAAAGAAAGGGGCAGTGAGAATCACCGTGGCAGTGCATCCTGGTTCGGAGGATGTGCTCACATCAGATCAGTACGGAGCACTGCTGGATGCTATTCGGGCGAATCCAAGTTACACACTCGTTCGCGCAGACTCCCTTACCACAGGGCAAGCACATAACTCACGCTTGAACAATAAGACATCGAACCAACCAGCGCCTGCGACGGGCATGCCCGTGCCCGGCCGGTGACGTCAGGCTGGTCTAGAAAGGAGGACCCATGCGATCACGACCCCTGCGGAGCATAAGCATAGTATCGGTAACGGCTTTGGCTCTGGCCCTGTTCGCACAGCCCTTGTCTGCGGATGATGCCTTATGCCTTACGGTCATGCCTTTTGATGAGGAACCCATTAGTTTTGGCAAATTGGCCAGTCTATTCTTTGTGGTTCAGAACAACTCAAAGCACGTGGTCGTAATTCAACAGGTCACGCCTTTGAATGATGTTAACGAGCCACTAACCCTCTCAAGTTCAGTCTACGGTAGCCTCCGGAAAGATGATGCGGCCGATGCGTACGAGTTTAATCCACTCAGTCAGCAGGCCACACAGCTTCCGTTCTATGGTGGACTGCTGCTGCCCGGCGAAAAGGTTGTTGCCTTATCTCGGCATCGACCTGTGGCCAAGCGCGAAGAATTGCGGATCACATATTACACATCCTCACAAGTATATGACGGCAGTATCGAATCCATGCATCCTTTCCAGGTGTATGTTCGCGCTCAAGAGAAGGAGGCTATCAGTCCACGCCGATACGTGCCCTTTACAATGGCAAGGTGGAATGAAATCAATGGGACATCGACGGTCACGCGTTCTCTCGGTCCTGACA
Organism: PVC group bacterium; assembly: GCA_945870225.1. Lineage (GTDB taxonomy): Bacteria > Verrucomicrobiota > Kiritimatiellia > CAIKKV01 > CAITUY01 > CAMBRF01. The sequence continues at coordinate 4,612 of CAMBRF010000016.1, forward strand.
ATATGTCGCGCGCGGTCATCATTCCAACACTGGAGGATAAGGCCATTTCGCTCGATGTAAGCGTGGTGTTTCGCTATGAAGGGGCGCCTTTTTGCCTCGAGGACGCGACCAGATACGCTTCACGCATCTCTGGAAAGAGCGTCGATCTTCTGCGGTTCGGATTCAGCAGTTTCCTTAACCAATACGTGGTCTTCGAAGAGGGCGTTTCATGGCTTCTCGCGTCGAAGGAACAGAAGGACAAGGGTTCTTTGCTCACAGCTTTTCCTCCTGTGTTGCTGAATGATCTTGATTCGTCGCCGTACATAAGAGTGAGGATTGGAGACAAACAGGAAGGGTTTGGCATGGGAGGCATGAAGTCCTCGAGGAAACTCTGGGATTGTTACCCTGTATACTATGGAGATGGGATGTATACTCGAGGGGAATTCCTGCATTTAGCCAAAGAAGAGGTTGTCGAGTTTCTTCGACTGGCGCGAACAAAGGGCAAGATCTTGAAGCCGCACAATTACTTTTTCAGCGCCCTCTACTACACATTATCGGAAAAGGAATCTTCCCGCCCAGCGCCTGCTGCGGACTCTCAAAAATCCGGGCGCCGCTGAGGTGTAGCGTTGGCGAGAGACTATGATGAGACAGCATCAGATTGCGCTTTGCGTCATAACGGTGCTTGCGATGGTACTGGCTGGCTGCGAAGACCATGACTCTTCGACGGATCAATCCGGGACCCATGAGGCACTTGTGATGAACGACACGGCCGAGAGTATTCAGATTGAGTACACCGGAGTCGGGGTCGTTCTGCATGTCAATCACACATCGACGATTAAGGCCCGCAGAAGTGAATATATCGATCTATGGTTCAACGCGTCAGGGATTGGCAGTGTTACGGTGACGCAGGGGAACAATAGGAAGACATTCCGGCGACCTGTTGAACATCCTGTGTTTACGATTAATGGGGATAATATGAACTAATAGCGGTGAACAGGGACACACAAATAGTTGTGGTCCCTATTGGCCCGACATGCTTCTATGCCTACCCTGTGTTTCGGCAGGGTGAGGCGTTTCATCGAGCCGTCCTGATTTATTGTTTTTCGACTGTCTGCTTGGCCCTGTCGCCTGTTTTGCTCCTGTTTTTACTCCGGATTACCCGCTTGCATAAATTCCGGCTTTAACGCTGAATAAACCTGATCTTTTTTACGTCCAATCCTTATGGGGACCGAAGTCACAACCGATCATCTTGAACGTGCGCGGCATGGCGACCTGGAGGCCTTTATGGCGCTGTTCCAGGAGGCCCGTCCAATGGTGTTCAGCGTGGCCTATCGGATTGTGGGGGCGGACGATGCCGAGGATGTGCTGATGGAGACCACGCTCAAGGCGTGGAAAGCCTTGCCCGGGTTCACCGGACGGGCGGGATTGCGCACCTGGCTGTGCCGGATCGCCCACAACTGCGCGGTAGACTATTTGCGGCGCCGCCCGCGCTGGGCCGGCCAGGGCGCTGATGAATCACCGGAAGGAGGGGTGGACCCGGCCGCTTTGCCGGACCGCTCGCAGCGCCATCCGGCGGAAACGATGGCCGGCGCGGAGCTGGATGCCCAGATCCGGGCGGCTATTGGAACGCTGTCGCCCGAGCATCGGTCGACGTTGCTATTGAGGTTTGTGGATGGATTGGGTTATGCCGAAATCGCCGCCGCGACCGGGGTGTCGATTGGAACCGTGATGTCACGGCTGTTTAACGGCCGTCGAAAGATGATGCGCCTTTTGAAGGAAACGAGGGAGAATCTCTCATGAATAAGCTATCATGGAAAAACGTGACCGGGCGGCTGAAGGCCATCGAAGCCCCGAAGACCCCTTCCGACAACGCGGACTTCTGGCAGGATTTCAAGGCACGTGCCACCCTGATGCGCCAGGATGAGCCGGCTGCGGAGCGGCCCAGGATGCCCGTTGCCCTGCGGTGGGGTTCTGTTACCGCCCTGGCGCTGGTACTGATCGTTGCGGGATGGTTCATGCTTCCGGCAACGTTGGGTGCGGTGACTCAGATCAAGGCGCTGGAAGTCGTTGCACCTCACAGCGGTGTCATTATAATGAATGACCAGTCAGGCAGAGGCACCATCCTCTGGATTACCGGAATGGAATCGAAAAACAGCAGCGGGTGATCATATGAAAACACGTTTTGCCTTCGCATGGGTTTGCGCCCTGATGATGTCCGCAGCCACGGTCTTCGCGGGGCCGACCCTGACCATCCGGCTGGTGGATGCCAGCAACTCTGGCAAGGGGGCCGGTGGCGGATTGGGCGATGTCGCCCAGCTTCTGAAGGAGAATCTGCCGTTCAATTCGTTTCGTTTACTGGCGAGCCAATCCATGCCGCTGCCGGCGGATGGCACGGTTTCGCTGGCCGCGGGGATCCAGGCCCGTTGTTCCGGTGATCAGCGCAATCTGCATGTGGTCATCGAGCGGGGGCGCAAGGCGCAGATCCAGTCCACGGTTGAACTCCGCAACGGCGTCCCCTTGATTCTGGGTGGGCTGCCTTCCGACACGGGAAAACTGATCGTGATCCTGCTGGCCCGGTGACAGGCCCCCTGTATTACACCGCTTTTTGACAGCCTAAATTTTTTGTGATAGCTATTGCGCCCAACAGAAGGGCACATAAGGAATTTATGCAGGCATTTACGTATCGATCCGGTCAGCTGTTTGCCGAGGGGGTTGCGGTCAAGGATCTCGCCCGGCGCTATGGGACCCCGCTCTATGTCTACAGTCGCAACCATCTCCGCGAGCGGTACGAGGCCATCGCCTCGGCGATGGCGGAAGTGAAACCGCTGATCTGTTATTCGGTCAAGGCGAACTCCAATGCCGCCGTGCTTAAGACGCTGGCGGCCGCCGGGTCCGGTTTCGACATCGTATCCGGGGGCGAGTTGTTCCGGGTGTTGCGCGCGGGCGCTGACGCCTCCAAGGTCGTTTTTGCCGGCGTGGGCAAGACCCGTGAGGAAATTGAGTATGCGCTCAAGGAACGCATTCGCTTCTTCACGTGTGAATCGGAACCGGAAGCGCGGCGCATCTCCGAATGTGCGAAGCGACTGGGCCTGACCGGGCGCATAGCCTTTCGTGTGAACCCGGATGTCGATCCCAAGACCCACAAGTACATCAGCACCGGCAAGAAGGAGAACAAGTTCGGGCTGGATCTGGATCGCACGATGCAGGCGTATGAAATGGCCGCCGCGCTGCCGAACATCGAGATTGCCGGGTTGCATCTGCACATCGGCTCGCAAATCCTGTCGGCCGATCCGTTCGGTGCCGCGCTGGCCAAGGTCAAGGACTTCTGCCTGGCGCTCAAGGCGAAGTATCCGTCCTTTACCACGATCGACATCGGCGGCGGATTGGGCATTGACTACAAGCCCGACCAGCAGTCTCTGGACCCGAAGGTGTTTGCGGCCACGGTGATGCCGTTCCTCCGGGAACTCGGACTCAATGTGGTGATGGAACCGGGGCGCTGCATTGTCGGCAACGCCGGCATTCTGGTTTGCACCGTGCAATACGTGAAGGAAAGCTATTTCAAGAAGTTCATTGTGTCGGACGGGGCCATGAATGATCTGATCCGGCCTGCGCTCTATCAGGCGCATCATGAAGTTTGGGCGGTGTCCGCCACGGATAAACGCGTGCCGGGCGACCTGGTGGGGCCGATCTGTGAATCCGGCGACTTCCTGGCGGCCGACCGCGACCTGCCCGATGTCGGGGAAGGGGACCTGCTGGCCGTGCTGAGCGCGGGTGCCTACGGGTATGCGATGTCCTCGAATTACAATAGCCGCCCGCGTGCGGCTGAAGTGATGGTGGATGGCGATAAGGCGTTTGAAATTCGCCGGCGCGAGACATTGGAAGATCTTGTGCGCGGCGAAAGTGATATCCGATAGGAGAGACGATTATGTTTGAAGGAGCTTATACAGCACTGGTAACGCCGTTCAACAAGGATGGCAGTGTGGACTATGGAAAGCTGCGCGCCCTGATCGCCATGCAGATTGAAGGCGGGATTGACGGTATTGTTCCGGTCGGGACAACAGGTGAATCGCCCACGCTCGATTTTGATGAGCATGAAAAGGTCGTCGAGGTCTCCGTCGAAGCCTCACGTGGCAAACTCAAGGTGATTGCGGGAACCGGGGCCAATTCCACTTCCGAGGCCCTGCAGTTGACGAAGCATGCCTTAAAGGCTGGCGCTGATGGCACCTTGCAGGTCACGCCTTACTACAACAAGCCCAATCAGGAAGGTCTTTACCGCCATTTCTCGGCTGTGGCCGATCTGGGACTGCCTGTGGTGTTGTACAACGTACCCGGCCGGTCATCGCGGGAGATTGATGTGGCGACGATCGCCCGTCTGGCCCGGCACCCCAAGGTGGTGGCCGTCAAGGAAGCGGCCGGCAGCGTGGATCGTGTCAGCCAGATTCTACGCGCCTGCTCGATCACGGTCGTGTCGGGTGATGACTCTCTGACCCTCCCCATGATGGCGGTGGGCGGGAGCGGGGTCATCAGTGTGGCCTCGAATATCGCGCCGCGCCCGGTGGCGGATCTCGTGCATGCCGCGCAGGCGGGACAGTGGGATAAGGCCCGCGCCCTGCACATGAAGTATCACCGGTTGTTCACCGACCTCTTTCTGGACACCAACCCGATCCCGATCAAGGCCGCCATGGCCATGGCCGGGATGATAGAGGAGGTCTACCGCCTGCCGCTTTGTGAAACCAGCGAAGCGATCCGCAAGAAGCTGGCGGAGTGCCTCAAGGAAGTGGGCCTGCTGGGCTGACCAGGGCGGGATCCAGCAAAACGCCTTGTTTGACCAGTTGGTTCTGCAGGGCCGTGATCGGAAGGGCCTGCACGTTGCCTCCGGTTTGGCGGAGGGCCATGACGGCGGCTGTGCCGCAGGCTTCACCGGACACCGCGCATCCCGGCAGGGAACGTGTTACCTCCCAAACCGTTGTGTCGGCGGAGAGACACCGCCCTGCGACGAGGAGGTTGGCCGTCTGAACACCCTGAAGAGCCGAAAACGGAATGGCGTAAACAGGGCCAGCTTGTCGCCAATCGCCAATCAGGCCGATCGTGTCTTCAAACCATTGGTGAACGTGGCGTGCCCCGAGTGAAACCGAACCCACCAGGCGCCGGGTCATCCGGAAGCAGGGCAGGGTGGGCGGGGACACCAGTTGGACATCGGCCTCAGGCTTGCGGGCCCGGATGGATTCCAGCCGCTTGCGGATCAACTCCCGTGTTTCGAGAAGGTGCGCGGTGACCTGATCGGCGTCGTCGCCCCGGAAGAAGGGGCCCTCGGCCTTTTCCTGTGTTCCCCGGGGATTGTAGCGGTTGGAGAGGCAGTGAAGATTCATGCCATTCTCCTGAAGGGTATAGAACCAGCCGCTGAGCACGTTGGAATCAAGTGATTCTGTCTGTTCACCGGCCAGAAAGCAGAGGTCGGCGTCACCGGTGGCATCCACCACGGTCCGGCAGGCGATGGCGCTGCGGCCGCTTTTGTTCTCCACCACCACGTGGCTGATCCGGTCCCCGGCACGGTGCACGGCGCAGAGGCGGGTGTCGTACAGAATCTTGATTCCGGCATCCGTCACCCGCTTCTCAAGGGCCAGCAGATAGGATGACGGATTGAAGCGTGTCTCGAAACGGGTTTTCCATCGAGTGGCCGCGTCGCCGCCGGGTTGCCAGCAGGTGGGTACGCCGATGAACTGGGCAGACTTGTTGTCACGGCCTAAATTGGCGACCGACAGTTTCAGAAGCTCTTCGGCGAGTCCGCCGCTCACCTGACGTCCCCGCCCGTCACAGAGGGGGAGCCAGACGGTGACATTCCCGAGTGTAGCCAGACCCCCGAGCGCGCAGGTTTTTTCCAGCAGGCATACGTCGGCGCCCAGACGCGCCGCGGCGAGTGCGGCGGCCACGCCGGCGATTCCGCCGCCAGCCACCAGTACGTCGCAGTCGTTTGACACCGGCAAGGATCGGGAAGGCTCCTCGATCACTCCGCCCGACGGGTTTACCGTGGATCCTAACAGCATGGACGCACCCACTCCTTCGCTTGTTCCGCTGGGTTCAACGGGACGCCCCACCATACGAAGGTCAACGGAAGGAAACAAGGGCATTTGTAAGTTGCCGGGTCTCGTCTCAAGGTCTTGATTTCAGCCTATTTATTGAACCCTTCCTGTGGCGTTTTGAGGCCAGATACCGCTTGATTGTTTGACCCTGTTTCGATACATTTTGACGCCAATGCCCACCCCATGGGGGAGGTGTGTTTCGCCTGTGAAAATCGGGGGCGGCAGTCCCGGTGAATCCGGCCCAAAACCGTTGAAAATCAGGGCGCGGTTTTTAAATATAACTGCCGTAGGGAGAATGAGTTTAGTCATGGCTGACCAGAAAAAAAAGAGCGGGGCCTACGATGCCTCCCACATTACCATTCTTGAAGGCATTGAGGCCGTGCGGAAACGTCCGGCCATGTACATTGGCGACACGTCCGTCCGAGGACTTCATCACCTGGTTTACGAAATCGTCGACAACTCGATCGACGAGGCGCTGGCCGGCTTTTGCAGCAGCATCCAGGTCCGGATCAATGCCGATGGTTCGGTGACGGTCAACGACAACGGCCGCGGCATTCCGGTGGACCTGCATCCCACCGAGAAACGGCCGGCCGTTGAAGTGGCTTTGACCATGTTGCACGCGGGTGGAAAGTTTGACAATGACAGCTACAAGGTGTCGGGCGGCTTGCACGGCGTGGGGATGTCCTGCGTGAACGCCTTGAGTGAGTGGCTTGAAGTGGAAGTCCGGCGCGACGGCAATGTTTACCATCAGCGGTATGAACGGGGCAAACCGGTCTCCAAGCTGGAAGCCATCGGCAAGACACGGGGAACGGGCACCAAGATCACCTTCCTGCCGGACAACACCATTTTCACGGCCTCCAAGTTCGAGTGGGATATTCTCGCCAACCGGTTGCGTGAACTGGCGTTCCTGAATGGCGGGATCGAGATCCAGTTCTCCCAGGAAGATCCGGCCCGCGAAGAACTGTTCAAGTTCAAGGGCGGGGTGACCGAGTTTGTGGAGTACCTGAATCGCAGCAAGAGTTCGCTGCATCCCAAGGTCATCTACTTCAACAAGGAAAAAGACGCCATCATCTGCGAGATCGCCTTCCAGTATACCGAAGCCTACAGCGAAACGATGCTGTGCTTTGCCAATAACATCAACACGATTGAAGGCGGCACGCATCTCAGCGGATTCCGGTCGGCCCTGACGCGGACGGTGAATGCCTACGCCAAGGCCAATAAGCTGGTTAAGGAGGACAAGGACAGCCTCTCCGGCGATGATATTCGCGAGGGGCTCACCGCGGTGATCAGCATCAAGCTGCCCGGTCCGCAGTTCGAGGGGCAGACCAAGACCAAGCTGGGCAACAGCGAGGTGGAAGGCATTGTGGCGTCGGTGGTCAATGATGAGTTGTCCTCCTATCTCGAGGAGCATCCCTCGGTGGCGCGGCGTATCATTGAAAAAGCCCTTCTGTCGGCCCGGGCCCGTGATGCCGCCCGCAAGGCGCGCGATCTTACCCGGCGCAAGGGTGCGCTGGATTCGGCTTCGCTTCCGGGCAAGCTGGCGGATTGTTCCGAGCGAGATCCGGCCCTGTGTGAGTTGTACCTGGTCGAGGGTGACAGCGCCGGCGGTTCAGCCAAGCAGGGGCGTAACCGGGAGTTTCAGGCCATTCTGCCGCTGCGGGGCAAGGTGCTGAACGTGGAGAAGGCGCGCCTCGACAAGATCCTGAACAACAACGAAATCCGGACCATGGTTACCGCCATCGGGGCCGGGATTGGCCAGGACGATTTCGACATCAGCAAGGTGCGCTACCACAAGATCATCATCATGACCGATGCCGACGTGGACGGCTCGCATATCCGCACGCTGCTGCTGACCTTTTTCTACCGCCAGATGCCGCATCTCATTGAGAGCGGGTATGTCTATCTGGCCCAGCCGCCGCTGTACAAGGTCAGCCGCAAGAAGCGGGAGGAGTACATCGATACGGATGAGACGCTGACCCGCAAACTGCTGGAACTGGGATCGGAAGACCTGACGCTCAAGGTGTCAAAAAACAAGACCCTGGCCGGCAAGGATCTCATGGCTTTGCTGGAACTTCTGCAGCAGGTCGAGCAGGTCGTCAAGAGTCTCGCCCGCAAGGGGATCGATTTCGACGAGTTCCTGCAAAAGCAGCAGCCCGGGACCGGCGCGTTTCCTCGTTACTACGTGACCGTGGGCAAAGGGGATGACGCGGAGCACCATTTCGTCTTCACCGATGAGGAGCTCAAGGCGCTGCGCGAGAAAACGGAAAAGAAACTCGGCGAGCAACTTGAAATCTTCACCGAGAACGGGCATACCCCCGCCGCCGCGAGCACGGCTTTCCGGTTGGTCGAGCTCTATGTCGCCTCGCCTCTGGCGAAGGCGGTTTCGGCCATCGATCGCAAGGGTTTCGAGCTGTCCCAGTTCAGCAAGCATGAAGATCCCATTTTCAAGCTTCAGGATGCGGAAGAGGGCGAGACGCCCATTCACTCCCTGCCCGAGTTGCTGGAAGTGATCCGCGGATTCGGCCGCAAGGGATTGTCCATCCAGCGTTATAAAGGTTTGGGAGAAATGAATCCCGAACAGCTCTACGAGACCACGATGAACCCCGAGAAACGCAAGTTGCTCAAGGTGGTTCAGGAGGATGCCATCCGCGCGGACGAGATGTTCGTGATCCTCATGGGCGATGAGGTCGAGCCCCGGCGCAAGTTTATCGAGGACAACGCCCTGAACGTGCAGAACCTGGACATTTAACGAGCGGCAAGCTCGCCTCTTCTCAGCCTGGAAAAAACAACATGTATACGCGAAACGAACTGATTCAGAACATCAATATCGAAGACGAGATGCAGCGCTCGTACATTGACTACTCCATGAGTGTCATCATCGGGCGTGCGCTGCCGGATGTGCGGGACGGGATGAAACCCGGTGCCCGCCGCATTCTCTACGCCATGCGGGACCTCGGACTGCTGCACAACCGTCCCTACAAGAAGTGCGCTTATGTCGTTGGTGAAGTGCTGGGTAAATACCATCCCCACGGCGATACGGCGGTTTACGATACCCTGGTCCGCATGGCCCAGCCGTTTGCCTTGCGCTACACGCTGGTGGACGGGCAGGGGAACTTCGGCAGTATCGATGGCGATAATGCCGCCGCCTACCGGTACACGGAATCCCGTCTGACCCGCATGGCCGAGGAAATGCTGACGGATCTCGAAAAGAATACCGTCAACATGACGCCGAATTATAACGGCGAGCTGAGCGAACCGTCGGTTTTGCCTGCGCGTGTGCCAAACCTTCTGATGAACGGCAGCACCGGCATTGCCGTGGGCATGGCGACCAACATTCCGCCCCATAACCTGGGTGAGTTGGTGGATGCCTTGGTTTGCCTGATCGACAACCCTGAAGCCACCGTGGATACCCTGATGAAGCATGTCCGGGGTCCGGACTTCCCCACGGGCGGCATCATCTGCGGGCTCAAGCCGATCCAGGACATGTACCGGACCGGGCGGGGCCAGATGAAGGTCCGCGGCCGCGCCGGGGTCGAGGAGGGCAAACAGGGCAAGGAGAGCATCATCATCTCCGAAATCCCCTACGCCGTGAACAAGTCCTCCTTGCTCGAGAAAATCGCCGGGCTCGTTCAGGAAAAAATTATCGAGGGCATCTCCGACCTGCGCGACGAGTCCAACAAGGACGGCATTCGCATCGTGATCGAGCTCAAACGCGGAGCCGTGGCGAAGGTCATCCTGAACAACCTTTACAAGCATACCCAGCTGCAGACGACCTTTGGCGCGATTATGCTGGCGATTGATCACGGCCGGCCGAAGGTCATGAACCTGAAGGAGATGCTCGAGGCGTTCATGGATCACCGTTTTGAGGTGGTCACGCGCAAGACGCAGTTTGAGCTGGATAAGGCGGAGGCCCGCGCTCACATCCTGGAGGGGCTGAAGATCGCCCTGGATAATCTCGATGCCGTGGTGAAAATCATCCGCGCGTCCAAGGACCGCGATCAGGCCCGGTCGCAGTTGATGTCCAAATTCGGGTTGAGCGAGATCCAGACCAACGCGATTCTCGACATGCGTCTCTACCAGCTCACCGGGTTGGAGCGCGGGAAAATCGAGGCGGAGTACCTTGAACTCATCAAACTCATCTCCTACCTGCGCGATCTGCTTGCGAGCCGCGAGAAATTGTTCGCCCTGATCCGCGCCGACCTGCTCGAGGTGAAGAAGGCCTATGCCGATCCGCGGCAGACGGATCTTGTGCCGGACGAGGGCGAAGTGAACATCGAGGACCTGATTGCCGATCGCGGCTATGTGATCACGATCACGCACACCGGCTACATCAAGCGCACGGCGGTCAGCACGTACAAGGCCCAGCACCGGGGCGGCAAGGGCGTCGCCGGGATGGACACCAAGGAAGAGGACTATGTTGAACAGCTCTTCGTGGCCAATACCCACGACTACATCCTGTTCTTCACCCCCCGCGGACGTGTCTACTGGGAGAAAGTCTACGAGATCCCCGAGGCCTCACGGGCGGCGCGGGGCAAGGCGATCGTCAACTTGTTGAACATCGAAAGCGGCGAGAGCATCGCCGCCACGATCAAGGTTCGCGAATTTGCCGAGAACCAGTTCCTGATCTTTGCCACCGAAAAAGGCGTGGTGAAAAAAACCAACCTGGCGGCGTTCAGCAACCCGCGCAGTGCGGGCATTATCGCCATCGCCATTGACGAGGGAGACCGCCTGATCGGCATCAAGCAGACCGACGGGCATGGCGAGGCCGTCCTGACCACGCGGAATGGCATGAGCATCCGCTTCAAGGAAGCGGAATTGCGCGACCAGGGTCGTGATACCCGCGGGGTATGCGGCATTAACCTGAGCGACGATGATCGCGTGGAAAGCCTGGAGATCGTTGATCCGCGGGCCACCTTCCTGGTCTGCACGGAGAATGGTTACGGCAAACGGACGAGCTTTGACGAGTACCGCCTGCAGAAACGCGGCGGCAAGGGATTGATGACCATCCGGACTTCCGAGCGCAACGGGTGCATCGTGGGCGCCCACGCGGTACAGGAGAACGATGCGATCATGCTGATCACCGCGCAGGGGCAGATGATCCGTTCCCCTGTGGCCGATGTGCGTGTCATCAGCCGTGTCACCCAGGGCGTGCGCCTGATTCAACTCGACGAGGGCGATAAACTGGTGGCCGCGACCACAGTCGAACCGGAAGACGACGCCATGGTGGAGCCCTTGAGTGAAGGGGCGGAGGCTTCCGTCACGCCGCCAGCGGCGGAATGAAGCTGCGGTGGAACGCTACGCCAGGATATAGCGGACGATGAGCCAGTAGGCGAGGTGGTTGGCCGCCAGGCTGTAGCCGGAGGCCAGCACATCGTCGATGACAATGCCCAGTCCGCCGTGAAGGTCCTGTAATCGCCGGGCAGGCGGGGGCTTGATGATATCGAACACGCGCGCGCTCACGAAGGCCATGGCCACGACCCAGGGGATCAGCGGCAGCCCGATCATCGCGATCGGGAAAGTCAGGTACTCGTCGGCCACAATCCGCCCGTCGTCCTTCTCAACAAAGTGTCGTTCCGCGATTTCGCAAATGGGGATGGCCAGAATCGGCAGGATGACCGCCGCCAGGATCTGCCAGAACAGGCCATAAGGCCAGATGGCCATCACGATCAGGATGCCCGGCAGGGTCCCCGCCGTGCCGGACGCCACCGGGCTCAGGCCCAGTCCGAACCCCGTGGCGAGGGTAATCGCCATTCGGCGAATCCATGGCATCATGACACAGTCTCCCTTCAGCCTTTGAACACCAGATGTTTGCGCAGGACGTAATTGATCAGGAGCGACACCATCACGTTGACCGCGAAAGCGTGCGTGGTGGTGATCCCGAAGCTGGTGATCAGAATCCCCATGAGGAGACTGCCGACCACGACGCTGACCCCTGACACCAGGTAGAAATAGAAGAATTCCAGCACGCGATGGTGCCTTCCCGGTTCAAACACCCACAAGATATTGATGACATAGGCGGTCAGATTGGAGAACAGAAACGCCACGGTATTGTCGATCATGGAATTCCGGGCCCGCAGGCCGTTGGAGACCTCCGGAACAGTGAGGTGGAGCGAGCCCGCGATGACGTCGTTGCTGCTGAGGGCCGGGAGGAATTTGAGCGCCATGATATAGAAACAGGCGATATGGACCCCGGTGGAAAGTGTTCCGGCGAGGCCGTACTTGATGAACTGAACCAGCGGGGTGTGATGATCGCGGCTCTTGAACTGCTTGAGTAGCGCGCGCATTACTTCTCCACCACAACCCGTCGGCGCATGAAGGTGGGGATATCCAGATCTTCGCCCATGTGATGCGTCGGTTCAACATCCTTGAAAATCCCCTTGCTGAGGGATTCAAACCCAAGCTGGGGTTGGGTCACCGTCGGACGTTTTTTCTTTTTTCCGCCGCCGGCGGGTTTGGGCGCCTCCTCGGTTTCGGTCTCCGGGTCTCCGGCCTCGGGCGCACGGGTTTCCTCCTCGGTCCAGAACTGGGACGCCACCAAGGTGACGGAAACCGTGTCCCGCCACTGTTCATCGATGGCGGTTCCCATAAAGATATGGGCATCTTTACGCACCACCTTACGGATGGCGTTCATGATGGATTCAACCTCGCGGATCGCCATATCGGGACCGCCCAGAATGCTGACGAGAACGGACTCGGCATTGGCGAGCGCCGCACCATCTTCGATCAACGGGCTGTGCAGGGCGGCCTGGGCCGCCTCGTCGGCGCGGGTAAAGCCTCGCCCTTCGCCATAGCTGAATACGCTCACGCCGCCGCTGCAGCGCGCCACGATCCGCAACGTGGCGAAATCAATATTGATCAGTCCCCGCTGGACGAGCAGTTTCCAGATGGCGAAGACGCCCATGCTGAGAATGTAGTCGGCCTGACGAAAGGCCTCGGCGGCCGTCGCGTTGCCGCCGGCGGCGGCGAAAAGCGCCTGATTGGGCACCACGATCACAACATCCGCATGATCCTGAAGGGCGGCGACACCCTGACGTGCCTGCGCCATGCGGCGCTCGCCCTCAAAGGCGAAGGGAAGGGTGGCGAAGGCGATGACGAGTGCGCCTGTCTCATGGGCGGCACGCGCCACAACCGGCGCGGCGCCGGTTCCGGTTCCGCCGCCTAGCGCCGCGACCACGACCACCAGATCCATGGTCGCGCAAAGGTCGCGCAGTTTCCCGAAATCATCCTCGGCGGACAGGCGGCCGACGGTGACATCCCCTCCCGTGCCCATGCCGCGGGTGATCTTTTCACCGATCTGCAGGCGGACCACGCCCTGTGTGCCTTCCAGCGCCTGCGCGTCGGTATTGATGGCCACCACGGAAGGCCCATTCTCCCATCCCGTGGCCATGCTGCTGACGGCATTACACCCGCCACCGCCGATGCCCACGACGCAGATCTGTTTGGCCCCGATCAAATTATCACCTGTTGCCATGCACGCTACTCCGGCTTACCGCCCTGCTAAAAAATCCTGAACTCGTTTGACGAAAGAGCGCGCGCCCCGCGCCGACTGGGCGTCTTTGCACGCATACCGAATCAACCCTGCCGCCGAGGCGTACTCGGGGCGCTCGGTGACGGCGGCCAGGCCGCTGAAGCCCATGGGCCGGCCCACCATGCAGGGTGCTCGGAAAATCCGCTCGGCCAGTTTGATCAACCCCTTCATATGCGCCCCGCCGCCGGTCAGGACGACGCCGGCCCCGATCTGGTTCTGGATGCCCTGCCGTTCGATATCACGAAGGATGATCTGAAAGGTTTCGGCCATGCGCAGGTGCATGACGTTGTTCAAGCCTGCGAGGCTGACGGAGCGGCCGGGGTAGCCCACTTCGGGGGGGAGGGTGACACGCTGGCCACGGGCGGCCTCCTCGGCAAGGACGCTGCCCGACTCGCATTTCAAACGATCCGCCTGGGCGCGGGGGATGTTGAAGGCCAGGGCGATATCGTTAGTCACATGATCGCCGCCAATCCCCAGCGCGCCGGCGGCGGCGAAGATGCCGGCGGCATACGCGACATAGGTTGTGGTGCCGCCGCCCAGATCGATCACCAGCGCCCCGCCTTCCTTCTGCTCCGGGGTCAGCACGGCCAGAGCGGAACAAAGTCCGCCGAAGGCGACATCGGTGACATCCATGGGGATTTCGCGCAACAGCTTCACGGAGTTCCGGACATGGTTGCTTTTCGCATGCAGCACCAGCATGTCGAGCGCGAGTGTTGAACATTCGAACCCCAGAGGGTTTCCCACACGCTCGCCATCCACATAAAAAATCTGACCGACGGAATGCAGAATCTGCCGTTCGCTCGGCAGGGGTACGGCGCGGGCCACCGCGGTGACCTGCTCGACATCATCCGCACTGACGCCCCCGGTGGGATTCTGGACGGGAATATTGCCCCGGTTCACCAGACTTTCGACATGGGCCCCGGAAAGCGCAAGATGGACCTGGTGGATGGCGACCTGCCCCGACTCTTCCGCGCTGGCCAACGCGCCCTTGACGCAGGTCAGGGCGTTGTTGAAATCCGTCACTTCGCCCTTGCGTACACCAGTGGAGGCGTGCTCCCCCATGCCGATGATGACAATATGCCCGTCCTCGCGCAGTTCGCCGATGAGGGCGACCACTTTCGAGGTTCCAATTTCCACTGCGACAACGGGGGGTAACGCCATAACCGATATCCTGTTTGTTCGTCAAAAAGTGATGTAGTGTTTCGAAAACGCCCTCATCCTGCAATAAGGAAGTTCAGGATCATAGTTGAGTCATGTTTGAGCCGGTGCCAGGCCGTTCTCTCAATACTCCTGAGCCGGAACATACTGATCGCCGTACGTTAGATCCAGATTCACCACGCGCCGTCCGCGTTCCTCCGCGGCCCGCAGACTCGCGGCCAGATACGTTATTTTTTTCTCCAGAGTCTGCCGCGCTTCCGGCGTCATGAGCAAGCCGAGCCCGGGCCAGGACAGGCGGACCCGTTCTCCGGCGGCGAGGTAAATTTCGAGGTATTCCTTCGAGCTCACATCAATGGAGGCGATGCGGACCTGTTCACCGGCCTTGATCCGGTTGCACGCGTCCAAAGTCTCAAGGGCGCTCTGTACCTGTTGGTCCACCCTGGCCCCCGGCCGTAGATTTCCGTCCGTGCAACCGGTAATCACGGCGAACTCACGCGTGCCGCTGCGCAGTGGGAAGACGTACCCTTCACGATCAACCCCCATCGAACCCCATCGTCCCAGCCGCGCCAGAGGGACGCGCTCCACGATGTTCACGATCACGGTGTCCGGCAGTTGACGCTGGATGACGATGGATTTGGCGAGGGGGGTTCGCAGCAGAAAATTGGAGCGGACACGGCCCAGATTCACGGCAAACAGATTGGTGCCTTCGCGCAGCCCGGTGTAATCCCGGATATGGGCGGGTGTGATGACCTGACCCTCCACATGGACGGTCAATTGTTTAAGGGTGTAGGTCGGATTACCCCAGAACAGCCATTCCCCCGTTTTCCACACCAGAAAAGCAATCAGGACTAATCCGGTGATCCCGGCCAGGGGGATCCAGGCGGCCCGGGGAAGGACCGGTTTGAGTCCGGCTTTGCGATCGCGCGGGCGGGGGGTGGACTTGGATGAACTGCCGCGCCGGTCAGGGTTTTCGTCTCCGCGGCCTTTACTCCCGAACCACATGATACTTACTCCTTCAACGTTCGTCGCCGCTCAGCGCGGCCATTTCCATGATTTGTTCACAAAGACGGGGGAATGTGATGCCGGCTTCCAGTGCGGCTTCCGGCAACAGGCTGGTCTCCGTGAATCCGGGGATATTATTAAGTTCGAGAACAAACAGGCGGCCATCCTCCATCAGGCGGAAGTCCGCACGGCCCAACCCGCGGCACTGCAACGTCTTGAAAGTCTTCAGCGCAATCGTCCGGCAACGGGCTTCCGTGGCCGCGTCCAATGGGGCCGGGCAGAGGTGTCGGGATTGACCCTTGCTGTACTTGGCCTTGTAATCATACCAGCCGTCCGGAGCCAGGATCTCGATGGGGCGCAGGACCGTTTCGCCCACAATCCCGACCGTCAGTTCCCGTCCCGGAATAAAGGCTTCGACCAGCACCTCGCCGTCATATTGGAGCGATTCCCGAAAAGCCTGATTCCAATCCTGCTCCTCCATGACTCGAAACACGCCGATGGTAGACCCCTGACAGGGCGGCTTGACCACTACCGGGAGCGGCAGGGTGCGGTGGTCGTCAGGTCCGAGGATTTCAAAGGGTGCAGTGGGAATGCCGGCCCGCTGGAACATATTCTTGCTGAGTCGTTTATCAAACGAGGTGCGGCTGGACAGCGGGCTGGATCCTGTATACGGGAGGTGCCGCTGTTCCAACAGGGTCTGGATCTGCCCGTCCTCGCCGAATTCCCCGTGCAGGGCGATAAAGACAGCCTCCACGGTCCCCGGGAGATTCAGCGTCCTCTGGATGTCAACCTCAGTCACCTCGTAACCGGCCTCGCGAAGGCCCCTGGCCACGGCGGCTCCGGAACGCAGAGAAACCTCACGTTCAGAGGACGGACCGCCTTTCAATACGGCGACTTGTTTGAATCTGTGCTGTGAATCCGTCATTCCCGCCCCGCTGTGATGAAACGCTCGTCCCTTCATAACGGCTCACCCCATCGGGCTCAAGCAAAAACACAGGGCCGATCGTCGAACTTCCAGGGGGCTATGATAAAAATGAGGTTGAAAGGGTTCTTTTGAATGGGCTAGTATCCCCCTCATGAAGACGAAAGCCCTCCTCTCGACAATTGTGATTGTTTTCGCATGGGTCACTTCCGCGCTGGCTGTGGATGGTGGATCCTCTGCCCGGCAAGGATCACTTTTCAACGGTGAATCCGGGCCACGGCTGGACGCCGTTTACGCCGGGGGTCCGCGCCTTTTCAGTGTAGGCGTCTATTCCCTGTATCAAAAACGCGCGATGTCAGATGACAACGATTTTGTCACGGACTGGCGCATCCGCAATCTCATGACGTATGTGGGATTTGATGTGCGGCCGTGGTTGACGATCCAGGGCGGCGTGGGCCAGAGCGATCTGAGCGTGGCCGGCGATAGTCGGGATGCGGGATTCGAGTGGATGGGCGGCGCCACACTGCGGCTTCTGGATTACATGCTGCTTGAACCGATCGTGGGTGAGGACACCTATTGGTTCGGTTTGGATTCGACGCTTCGGTATACCAGTTCCACGTCGGAAGGTTTTGCGAATGACATTACCTGGGGAGAGATGTTCGGTTCACTCACCATGAGTTTGACGAGTCGGCCGGAGCGATTCGGGTTTATGGATCGGATCAGTCTCTACTTTGGCCCGGCGGTGTCGATGATCCGCGGGAAGGATGGCGAAACAGAAGTCACTGAAGACCAGTTGGTCGGGTTCGTCGTCGGCCTGCAATTTGTGCCAAGCGACAATATTACGCTGACATTAGAGGCCCAGCAGTTTGACGAAATGTCCATCGGTGGTGGCGTCGGCCTGCACTTCTGAGACTCAAGGTTCCATAGGAAACAAGGCAACGGCGCGTAACAGGGCCGTTGCCTTTTTTCTTTGGTGCCCGGGGTGGGACTCGAACCCACACACCCTTGCGGATAAGGGATTTTAAGTCCCTTGCGTCTGCCATTTCGCCACCCGGGCGCAATGGGGAAGGATTTGAACCTAGTCACTGCGAGCGGTCAAGGGATTTTAAGCCCCGTCACGCACTTGTGAGGGGGTTGGAGATTTACATATGCGCAGAGATTTTGCTGTGTTGACCGGCGTGAGCATCATGGCTCTGCTTATAACGACGTCTTTGGCGCTATTCTATAGAAGCCAAGCCATCTGCTTTCAGCGGGAATGCAAAGAGGCGATGGATCGGTTGGGCCGAATGCCCACTGTCTCCGCCACGCCGGAGCCCGCAGCCCTGCGGGAGGAAATCGTGCTGGAGACGCTTACGGCGCACGGGGAGTCCAGTCCCGGCCGCTTCCCCGGACCGTCCCGGGACCCGGACCCTAAAGCTGTTGAGGAAGACAAGCCCATGTCCGTAGCCGGTGTAACCACGCCTCCACGCGCTTCCGAGCAGGATCGCTTTCGTCGTCGTTCTTCGGACTGGATGGAGAATCTCCGGACGAACGACCCTCAGCGCTATGCGGAGTTCCAGGCGCGCCGTCAGGAGATGCAGCAGAGCCTCGAGACTGCCCGGGTTCAAGCGGCCGATTACTTTATGAACCGGGACACCTCGAAGATGACCCGGCCGGAGCTGGAGGAGTACAACACGATGATCCTATTGCTGGATCAAACATGGGCTTTGAACCAGCAGTTGCAGAGTGGCTTGCCGCCTGATGCGCGCCAGCAGGTGATGGCTAACATTCGGAGTAATATCGTGGTGGTGGCGCCTTTGATCGAGAAGGAACGCGACAAGGAATATTACGATATGGCCGTGGCCATGGGGCAGAGTGAACGTGATGCCGCCACAATGGTGGGTTATATCAATCGCATTACATCCAATACATCGTTGCGCGCCATCCTGCCGGGTATCCGCCGGGGCGGAATGCCGGGGGGCGGGGCATGGCCGCGCGGGAATTACCCGTCTGATAGATGACCTTTAGCGCGGTCGTTGCCGTGGCCCGAGCCGGTAGCGTTGCAGGGCGCTGCGCGGTGGCAAGGCGAATTCCCGGCAAAAAGACCCACTAAAATGGGAGAAGTGATGGAATCCAAGTTGGGCGGATATTTCCTTGAGGGAGAGGGTCGTTCCGGTGATCAAGGCCATGGCCAGCGCCATCCGGCAACGATTACGGTAAGCCTGCGGAGGTAGTCCATAGGCTCGGCGGAATAACTCGCGCAGATGATACGCGCTGTAGCCAAGTTCCACACAGACGTCCTCAAGATTGCGGTCGAAGTCGCGGTCCTGATCAAGCCAGGCTTTTAAACGCCCGGCCGGTGTTTCCTTCGAGGGAGAACGCGCCTCCTCGCCATCAACAATGGCGCCCAGGATTCGTTGTATGCCGATTTCCACCCGCCACAGGTTTTTCGGCAGGGGATTCTGCTGCGCCGCCCAAAGTCGCTCGAACTCCCAAAGCCAGCCCGGAACCCGTTCCCTGGGTACCGCTGTCACCATCGGCAGCGAAAGCCAGGCATTCTCCCGACGGATCTCAACCCGCCAGGGGGAACGCGCGGGTTTTAACACTGCGCCCGCCAGGCTGACCACCCAGTTCTCGCGATCAGGCCCGAGATCGAATTCCACCAGAGTCCCGCGGGCAGCCAGAAAAAAGAACGATTCAGGTGGCGGGTTCATCTCCCTCCCATTCACGGAAAAACGACGCATGCCCGAGGCAAAGAAAGCCAGATCGTCAAAATCCAGCTTCTGCTTGTCGCGCTGCTTATGGCGATAAACCCCCAGCAGTCGTCCGGTTATTCCGCTCATGGGTGTGTCCCCGAAAATTATAAGTTCCCCCGATTCTGGCAATTTTTTACCATTGAAGTCAACCTATTGAGGTTTATGATGAGCCCCCGAAAGTAAGTTTTTCAAGGTACGTCAAACAGGACACGGAGGTTATAGGATGAGCAGCGTGATTCGATTGGGTGTGGTGGGCGGAGCGCGAGGAAAAGGATTCGGACATTCCCTGGGGAGCCTGAAGGGACGAATGAAACTCTCTGCCATCTGCGACCTCCATCCTGGTGTGCGCGCGGCCTGGCAGAAGGATTTTCCCGATATTCACTCATTCGAGGACTACGAGACTATGCTCGATTCGGGCAAAGTCGATGCCGTGCTCCTGGCCACCCCGATGCCCCTGCATGTGCCGCAGTCCATTGCCGCATTGCGCCGCGGCATCCATGTTGCCAGCGAAGTCACCGCCTGCATTACGATTGATGAAGGACGCAGGCTGATCCGGGCGGTGGAACAGTCCAAGGCCACCTATTTCTTCGCCGAAAACTACGTCTATTCCCGCACCCACCGCATGATTGAAACCATGATCCGCCAGGGCGTCTTCGGCGAGATCACTTATGTCCAGGGCGGCTATTACCATGATTGCCGCAGTCTCGCTTTCAATCAGGATGGCTCCCTGACCTGGCGCGGAATTTTGCGGAGGGATTTCAATTGTCACACCTACCCCACCCACACGCTCGGCCCGATCGACCGTTGGCTTGGAGTTCGTGAGGGCAAGGATCGTTTTGTCTCGGTCATGGCGAGCACCAGTCGTCAAGCCGCGCTGAGCGACTATGCCGCCCAACGCTTCGGAAAGAAGTCCCGTTACGCCAACCCCGCCGCCTTCAAACACGGCGACACTCAGAAACTCCTCATCAAAACTGCCAACGGCGTGCTCGTGGATATATTGTTCGACCCCATCAGCCCCCGGCCCGGAAATTGCGCCGAGCATTTCATTACCGGAACGAAGGCTTGTTTCCACAGCAACACGCCGATTCCCTACGCCGATGGGATGCGCGCCGGCCCGGCCATTGCGTTCGCTGATAAGGGCAAGAACGGCCACTATCACTGGCAACCGCTGATGGATATGGCCGACCAGTACGAGCATCCGCAGTGGCGTCGTCATCTGGCCACCGCCGAAAAGTCCGGGCACGGCGGCGGTGACTACTTCATCCTGCTGGACTTTGCCAATGCCATTCAGGGCCGGGGGAAGCCGGCGATTGACGTCTATGACGCAGTGTTGTGGAGCGCCTTCATCGAACTTTCCGACCGATCGATCAGGACCGGAAAAACCCTGCCGGTGCCTGAATTCCGGCCCAAGGGAAAGCGGTAACCCTGTCCAAGTGTAAAACAGAATTGGCCCGTTCCAACAAGCAGAAGGAAAAAAGATGAGCAAGTCAGGCTTTCAAGTCCATCAATGGGAAAAACATCCCGCCAATCCAGTGCTTCCTCCGGGTGGGGGAGACTTCGACGTGGCATGCTGCATGAATCCGTGCGTCGTGCGTCAGGGCGATGAGTACTATTTATTCTATGCGGGAGGTGACAAGAATGGCACGCGGCGCATATGCCTGGCGATCGCCCCGGTATCGGATGTCGCCAACTGGAAAAGACTGGGCCCCCTCTTTGACGGCGGGGAACCCGGGACGTTCAATGAAGTTTGGAGTGTGCTGCCCTGTGTGCACCGCGTTGGTGGAAAATGGCATCTGTACTACTCCGGCCTGGGCAAGGGACCGGGTAAAGGACTGCAAGCCTTTGCCGGGATCGGCTTGGCCACCAGCGATGATCTGAAGGTTTGGAAAAAATATTCCCCGAAGCCCGTCCTGCTCGGGGACGGCTTTCCGGAATGGCCAGATAACAAGGGGATCGCCGGGGGCGGGTGCATCCTGGATATGCCGCAGTCTGATGGGACGACTCTTTACCGGATGCACTATACGCTGGCAACAGGCACCTCCAGTCCTGATCTGCTAGTGGATCAGGCCAAACAAGCCGTCATTGCCCACTCACGGGACGGGATCACCTGGACGGATAAACGGGTCATGCTCAAGCCGCGCCTGGAGGCCGATTACGAGAATGCCGCCACGATCGCTCTCAATGTCTGGAAGACACCCAAGCGGTGGCGGGCCATCTATGCCGGAATCGGATCGCGATTTGGCGCCTATTCCATCACCGAGGCGGTCAGTCAGGACGGTCTAGTCTGGGAACGCGGCACACCCGGTGAAAACCTTTCCATCCCTCCCTCCGGCACGGGCTGGGAGAGCAAGATGACCGAATACCCCAATGTCATCCGGGAGGGGGACAAGCTGCGTCTTTTCTATTGCGGAAACGGCTACGGAGCCACCGGAATTGGAACCGCGCTGGCTGATCCAATAGACTGACTTATCGGACGCTGTGATTGGTGCTGCCTGCCGTGATCGCTTTAAGTGCGGCGGCCAAGGCTGCATCATCGGCTTTGATCTGTTCGGTTGTCCGCCACTGGAACGCACCGGTGACGCCCTCACTGCCATAAAACGACAGGAGCGCCGATTCGCCGGCAGCCAAGGGGATGTTGATTTGCTGCGGTTTGCCGGGTTCAAAGGCGACGGGACGCGTTACGCCGTTGACTTCGAAGCCCGACAGCGCGCCGGTCACCGTGATTTGCAGGCGGCCGGTTTGTTTCGCGTCACCAGCGGGGGTCTTGATGCCGACGTGGGTCTGCGTCCGGATAGGGATGAGCGGTACGCTGACCGGTGAGCGAAGGACCAGTTTGCCCGTTTTGTCGGGGGCGACTGTGATCTGGTCGGTGAAGAAGGACGGAGCGAACATTTCAGTCTGGGTGTCGGCTGAGACGACGCGCGTGACGGCGAAGTCCTTGTCCGTGATCGCGTCGGTGGGGTCGTCGAGGAAGACGACGATGTCGGCCGGCGATTTGACTTCGCCGATGCGGTAATCATCGGTGTCTTTGCCCTGGGCGTCCTTGATCCGGGCAATCGAGGTAAAGGGACGCCCGCCGACGAGCACTTGCTTGATCGGGACCGGGGAATGCAGCACGACCGTGTCGTAAGTGAGCACCACGCCTATGCGCGGGTTCGGCCGAATCTTGAGGTAGGCGAATTTGCTGTTGGCGAAGGCGTCTTCGACATAGCTCTCGCGCAGGCCCGAGCAGGACCAGTGACCGGGGCTCCAGTAGGCCGCGGGGCGTTTGAGGTTCGGGTCCACGATGTAGTACCGGTCGGGGTGGAGACCGGCGATGCGGCCGGGTTTGTAGCAGTACCAGCCGGCCACGGCACCATCAACGTCGGCGACTTCGGTGACGCCGTGAATGCGGGCGTAGAGGGTGTTGGTGGTCTTGCCGTCCTGCCGGACGAAGCGGCTGCCCCATGACATTTTTTCGAGCCGGTAATCGCGGCCTGAGGTGTCGCGATAGTACCCGAAAACATCACGCGAGAAATCTTCAGGAAACACCTGCCGGACGCCTTCCCAGACGAAGGTGGTGGCGCGGATGCGGTCGAGCCAGAACTCGTTTTGCCATTTGGCGAACGGGACGACGTTACCGCTGAAGAAAGAGCGGTTTTGAAGCTCATGGCCGGGCATGTCGCCGCGTTTTTCCATCAGGTCAATGCCCCAATGGTACCGGGTGGAGAGGCCCGCCTTGGCGAAGTCGCTGTAGTGGGGAAAGCCAAAGATCGCGCCACGCTCGAAGTGGAGGGCATTGGAAATCGGTGAGGCTTTGTTGATGCGCTGGTGGCGAAGGCCGTCGGGTGAACCCCAGAGGATGCCGGATCCGATGCCGAGGGAGGTGCCGAGGGAATTGACTTCGTTCATGTGCTCGGTGCCGTGGAGGGACCCGGGGTTTTCGGCCTGGGCTTTGGCGAAATATTCCGCCATGCCTTGCGGACTGGTCTTGGCAATCGTTCCGCGGTTATCCATCGGACAGATATAGGATTGGTCATGGTAGACGCCGTCGGAGCCGTAGACTTGGATGTACTCTTTGACCCAGTCGAGGAACCAGCGCTGCCACACCGGCTCGCCGAGGTTGTGCTGATCGAAGACGGATTTGCGGTTGGGGTCGGCTTGGAACGGGCTGCGGGTCTCGGCGAGGTAATGCGCGGCGAGGCCGGCTTTTTCACGGTCAGTCCGGGCTTCGGCGGAGATGACAAAGATCATCGGCTGGAGGTAAGCCATGAGTTTGGCGCCGGAAGCTTTCCAATTGACCATGTCCTCTTTGAATCCTCCCTGTGCCGGCACCTTAGGGTCCTTGCTTTCGACGGGCTGGTAGGGTGTGTTGTCAGCGTGAAACCGGTCGAACGGTTGCCGGCGGATGACGGAGGCGAAGGTGACGGTGCGTTCGAGGTGTTTGTTATCGAAGTAGGCCTTGACCGGCGAAAGCCAGCCGCTGCGGGCGTCCACGCTGTTGTTCATGAAAGCGAGCTGCTGCGTCCATGGGGCGCGCGGTGAGGCGGGTGTAGCTTTGTTCCGCCACTGCCGGTAACGGGCGACGGCTTGCGACCAGCTCTTGTCATACGCCTGAAAGCGCCAGCTCATCGGTTCGGCTTGCGTGAGTTTGTCGAACGGCGGCCGGTTCATCCCGCACAGAGAGAAGCTCAGGCCCTGCTCGTTCACGAGGTAAAAAAGTTCTTTATAGGTCTTCAGCTCAGCGTCCTGACACCACACGCCGACCGCGCCGGTGCGGTAGCCGTTGAGCGCGAGAAAACCGTAATCCCAGAACCCCGGCCAGGCACTGGCATACAAGCCGTGCTTCATGTTGCGGTCCAGTTGCATGCCATCGAAGATCGGGGCTTCAATCGTGATGACCGGGAACAACGGTGCCACGGTCAGCGCACAGCCGTAAACGCCTTTGCGCGGCGAGGCAACGGCGGGGGTCACGACGAGGTCGCCGAATTCCTTGTCCACTTCGACCGTCAGGACGTAGCTTTCGTCGCCAAACTTTGTCGTGCCATCGGTCAGTCCTTTGTAGGTCAGCACGGCCTTGCCGTCTTTAAGTTCGTATGTGAACGGGCTGGCGGTGGTGACGTGGTGCTGGTTGGGCCAACGGGAATCGACGGCGTGTTCGTTCCACGGCCAATCGAACAGTTTATTGGCCGCCTTGAACGCCGCTTCGCCGTCTTGTGTGCCTAACCCGGAGGGTAAGTGAGGCAACACCTTGGTCAGATCGGCGCCGACATCGAGGTATTCCTCGTTGGTCAGTTTGTTGACGAAGCTTGCCATCACGCCTGAACTGATGGTGGCTTTATAGCGGTCGGTTTCGACGACGACCCCGCGGTCGGTCTGGGTGAATTTCGGGTCCGCCGCCAACGCCGTCATGGCCGATAGTAACAAGAGGGAAATGTGTTTCAGCATGGTGTGTTCTCCTTCGTTAGGGGTAAGGTAGACAGTATATGGCTTTAGGTAAATAGTTTTCGCTGGCTACTCGCTTACCACCGCGAACTGCACGAACTCCTGGATTCCGGGTTCTTGCTCCGGCAGCGGCAGCCATTTACTCCATCTGGCATCCGGCTTCGCCGTCGGGCCGGTTCGGTACCAGCGATTGCCGCGGGGCACATCAGCAGTGGCCAATCCGATGGCGGAATGATACCCGTTCCCCGTGTACCACATATAATACCGGTCCCCAGCCCGTACGACACCGGGATAGGCCTTCATCTTGCTGTCCCATCCCGCGCCGCCGGGTTTTAAGACCGGATTATGGGGGCTGCGTGTCCAATGAATACCGTCCACCGATTCGGCGAAACCCACCGCATAGGTGTCGTTCTGTGGATAGGAGCAGTACCAGGCGCGATACAGCCGTCCGTCGCGAATGACGCGGGCCACGGCGATGGCCTGTTTCTCCCAGTGATTGTCCGGGTCCACCGGCAGCACCGGATTAGCCGGATGCCGCATCCACTTCAGCCCATCCGTACTGGTGGCATAACCGACCTGTTTCAGCGCATTGCCCTTCTGATCCGTCCCCAGATACCACATGCGCCAGCCGGTCTCATCCTTTTCCACGGACGGGAACCCGACCGCGCCGGATTCCCAGTTGTCCTGGGTCACGGTCAGGATCGGATTGCCCTCATACTTCGTCCAGGTTTTCCCGCCGTCATGACTGTCGGCGCAGGCCAGACTCCATACCCCGCCAAAGAAGGCGCCCTTTCGCTTGGCCGAGTAGTACATCCGCCAGTGCGTCTCGGTGATTTTCACCGGCTCCGGGCAGATCAGCCAGTCGTCATCATAGGTGCCGTCCGGACCGGGGGACAAAAGCGGCCCGATGGGGCCGTTTTTCAAGACGGCAGGTTTGGCCGGATCAACATCGAAGTAGAAAATGCCACCCTTTTCGCCGGGCCGTCCGAAATACATGCGGATGGTGTTGTCATCCAATAGGATCGGACGGTTATTCATACCCAAATTTAGAACGGGGTTGTCGGGATGCCGTTGCCAGTGAACAGGCGTCAGGGTGAATTTTTCCGCCACAATTTCCGGCCACCGGTAGGGGAATGTCTTCCAGTTGTAGGAGGGGCTGACCGTATCCCGTTTGCTGTCCGGGGTTGCGACCGGTGCTTGCAGTGTCAGACGGGTCAGCGCCGGACCGTAACTTGCCGACTGGGACCGCAGCACGGCTTTGGCCTGCACATAACGTTGCCCCGTGACGGCTTGTCCACGGGTGACCGCGCTCCATCCACTCCAGCTTTTATCCGGTTTCGGGGTGGGGCCGCTGCGCAGGCTCACGGCCACCGTCGATTCCACAACACCCGTCGCGAATCCCACCGTCCCGAAGCCGTTGCCGCAGAACCACAACCGCCACTGGCCATCCACGACATCCACTTCCGGATACTCCACCATGTCGTCATCCCAGGCCGGTTTCGCGGAAGCGTCGAGTGCCAGAGGCAACGGTGAACGCTCCCAGTGGGTGCCGTCGAGGCTTTCGGCATAGCGGATGCGATACTCGGGTTTGGCATGCGAATACCACATCTGGAAAACACCGTTCTCATAACGGACATAATTGCGCGACGTCACATTGCGTCCCGGGCCGGTTGTGAAATCATCCGATAAAACAGGATTCCCCGGATGCTTGACCCAGTCCACCCCGTTTGAAGAGGTGGCGAGACAAAGATGAATGCTCTGCCGACCGGGGATGATCACCATGGCCGTGTACCACATGTACCAAAGATCGCCCACCCGGATCACCATCGGGACACAGGCGCCGCCGCCATCGGGCGACTTGGCGTCCCCGCGCTCCACCAGGGGGCCCTCCATGACGCGTTTCCAGGTCACGCCGGAATCATGGGACTCCGCTAGCCCCATAGCCCAGGTCGTGCCCTCTCCTTTGAACCCCCACCCGGTGTAATACATCCGCCAGTGCGTATCCGTAACCTTCACCACGCGCGGCTGATTGATGAAGTTTCCTTCCCAGTTATCGGTGCGCGCCCTCAGTACCGGACTGACCGGGTTTTCCGTCCACTTGAGCGGGTCGGCAAGGCTTGCCTCAGCGAACCCCACACCGGTCCCCGCACGGCCGCAGTGGTACATCTTATAGGTCAGGTTATCCGGATTGCGCACGATGGACACACCGTTACACCAGTTGTCCCAGCCGCCGGTTTGCTTCGGGCCGAAGATGGGATTGCCCGAAAATTTTTCCCAGCGCTGCGGGGTTGTCCATTGGGCAATCCAGTCCGGGGTGACGTTCCCGGCCTGCCCCATGTCCCTAACGGGCGACGTATAGGTTCCCTCCGCGCCGGTGGCGGACAGCGCGGCCAGACGAACCCGCCCGCGATCATCAATCACCACTCCTTCGTGACGGCCGGTTTTTAACTCCAGAACCTCGCCTGCCGCTTTCATCATGATGTCTCCTGTGTCTGCCTGAAGCGCGCCGGCCCACAGGCAGGTCACCAAAGTTAGTATTCCCGCTGTTGTTAGCTTTGTGTCCATGCTCATTGCTGACCCTCCCAAAACCGGATCACATTTTTTCAATTAGGGCGATTCTGGCCAGAAAGGTTGTGATCGAACTCGCGACCTTGTCTCAGGCGTTGCGGAAGTCGATCATGGTTTGCCGGTAGGCTTCGGGCAATCCGACGTCAAAGCGGCGGCCTTTGACGACCACGCCGACAAAACCCTCGTCCTTCCTGATTTCATCGAGGCAGGAGGTCAATTGGAACTCGCCCCGTTCGCGGATGTTGTGCCGGATATGTTCCCCAAGCCGCTCGAAGATTTGCGGTGTGAGGATGTAGATGCCGAAAACGGTCAGCACCGTGTCAGGCTCCAGTCCTTCAACCTGGAGGTTGGTTCGCGCATAATCCATGTCGGGCTTTTCGGCAAACTCCGAAATGTTGAGAATGCTCCGGTTGTTCTGCCAGACCCCGGCGACGCAGCCGAAATGGCGCGACTCGGTGATGGGTGTGACTTGCAAGCCCACCACGCTTTGCCCCGTCTTCTCATAGACGTCCAGCAGTTGCCCCACGCAGGAACGGTCCGTCTCGGAAGCATACAGGTGATCGCCGAGCATCAGCAGGAAAGGCTCATTCTTGACCCAGTCGCGGGTGCAATACACGGCGTGCCCGAAGCCCTCCTGAACATCCTGGGTCAACAAACTGACCCGCCGGCCAATATCCAGAAGGTAGTTGCTGTACTCCTGATTTTCCTTCGAGAGTTTATTGAAGTTCTCGATGGCCGGCGGGGAATTGAAGAAATCCTCAAACATGCCGAGATCATGCGTCTGGGTGATGATCCCCACTTCCTCGATTCCGGCCTGAACGGCCTCCTCGACGATGGCGAGGATGACGGGTTTCATGCGGCCATCACGACCCATGATGGGAAACAGTTCCTTTTTGAGCGCTTTGGTGGCAGGAAAGAGCCGTGTGCCGAACCCGGCCGCAGGGATGACCGCCTTGCGCACACGGCGGCCCGCTTGGATGACCAGGCTGAGGCAGGTCATGCCGAGTTCCTTTTGGATGATCTCAACGACTTTTGCCTGGGTTTCCTCGTCCTTCATGATGAACTGGGCGGTGCCGTCACCCTGTGATCCCACGCCTTTCCCTCCCAGGATATGGGGCTGGAGCGGGCCGTAGTTCAACACTTTGTGCAGGACCGGGGCGGTCAACTGGGAAGGGCAGGCCGGCCCGCAGTACTCATCGAATTTCGACTGGGCTTCGCGCATGAGCAGGCCTACGCGCCGGGCATCGCCCGCCTTCAGCGCCTCGACGGCCTCTGCCGTGAGCCCGGCGCTGATCGGTCCGAGGTATTGCTGAACGCCGCGCTGGACCTCGTTTTCGGCGAAGGGATAGCAGTGATTCAGGTGGTTTAGAATCTCCTTGGTGTCCTTGCCGGCATGCAGATCCACGATGACGAAGTGGAGGTTTCTGGGAATGGTCAGCTCGGCGACGTCGATCCGGTCCCCGTCAAAGGTCATCAGGATCGGCCTGTTCCCATAGGCGCAGCCTTGATCCATGCGGCCGCATCGCGATGGGGTGGTGATCTCGCCGAGATAGGCGAACTCCATTTCGCCGCGGACCGTCATCTTGAGGTCATACAGGCGATTAAAGGCGCGGGCCACCATCACACAAACCGCGGCGCTGGAGGAGAGCCCCTTCCGGATGGGCAGATCGGTGAGGTAGTTGTTGATTTCCAGCCCCCGCACGCGGTAGTGCGTGAGCACTTGGTAGGCGACGCCGGCGGCATAGCTGAAGAACCCGCCTTTCTGCGCTTCGGCCAGCAGGGCCTCGCGGTCCATCGGGACCTCGAATGGCCCGAACGGGGTACCGTCGCTGAGAGTGGTCCTGACCACGAGTTTGGAGGGATGGGGGTTAACCTCGGCGTGCAGGCCCTGGTTGGTTCCCGTGATGATGGTGAAGCCTTTTTCGAGTTCACCGTTGATGCGCCGGTAGCTGCCAGCCCAGTCACTGTGTTCCCCAAATAGACAAATCCGTCCCGGTACGAAGAGTTTCATCGTTACCCCCTCCTGATGTGGCGTGCTTCCTCACGGGTGAGGGAACAGCACCTACACGTTAGCGGCCCTCAAGGATTTTGGCAATGGAGGATCGTAACGCGGCCATGTCGGCCACCTGTCGATCCGCCTGGTCCGAGGTCTCCGCCGCATTGACGAGAATGGTGTGGCATCCGGCGGCTTTTCCCGCCTCCACGTCTTTCAACGAGTCGCCGATCATCCACGAGTGGCTGAGATCGATGCCGTGCCGCCTGGCCGCCTCGAGGAGCATGCCAGGCTTCGGCTTGCGGCATTCGCACTGGTTGCGGTCATGCGGGCAATAAAACACGTCCAGCAGTTCAAGCCCGTACTGTTCCTTCAGGACGGTACGCAGGCGGTGGTGCAGGTCATCCACCGTGGCGGCCGTCATGATTCCCCGTGCGACGCCACGCTGGTTCGATACAATCACCGCCTCATAGCCTTTTTGGTGGATGAGGCGCAGGACCTCCACGAATTCGGGCAGTAGGTGAAAATCAGCCCACCGTTCGACATAACCGGGGCCGGGATGCCGGTTCACAATACCGTCGCGGTCGAAGAAGACGCACTTCAGGTTTGGCTTCATAACGATCCCTTCACTTCAAAAGTCTTTTCCGTGAATATCTGCGCGCGCACCGATCCCACCGCGTAGGCCACGGCGCGCAGGGTATGGGGGCCGGGTTTCAAACCAGCTGGATCCAACCGGACCGTGGGCGTCTTCCCCAGGGGCTGCAGCGTCTTGCCGTCCAGTAGAAACAGGAACCGCTGAAAGGTTTCGCCCTGCCGGGCCTCGACCGCCGCTTCCACCGTCACCGCCTCCTGCAAGGTTTCCGTCTCCAGGCCGCGCAGCCTCAAGGTCGAGGCGGGGGCCCACGGGGAGGTGAGGGGATCGCCCAGCAGCAGGATTTGCAGCGGACAGCGGAGGGCCTGGTAAAAACTTTCCAGGGTGGTGCAGCCTGCGGCCCAGTGGACGTAGAACCGCGCATGCGTAAACTTGTTCCAATAGGCGTAGGGTTCCGTAACGGTTCCTGCGGAGGCGCTGGCCCCGGCCCGGATCCATTCCGTGATCTTGGTCTGATCGGATGGGTCGAACACGGCTCCGAAACTGGTCAGGTGTTCGGCCATGGCGCCCGGGCGGAAGGTTCGGGTTGAACTCATCACCACAACGGAGGCCCCCAGCATGGCCCCGAGAATATCCGGAGCGGACTCGGGCAAGGCGTTGGTGAGGACAGCGGTGACTCCCTGTGCCCGGAGTTCCTGAACGGCGGGTGCGAACTCCCATTCACGGCAACGCGAGCGGACGTCGGTGTTGGTGACAAAGTAGACGGTTCCCGCCGGGCGCGTGCCGTCAGCCTGTCTGCCCCTTTGCAGGCAGGCCAGAACCTCGTCCCGGGTATTGCCGTTCGGGCCGATGTACCCGAGCATCATGCTGGGGATGGGCATGTTCTTCCCGAACCAGGCGCGCGGGATGTCCAGCGACTGGGCGGGGAATCCCGCGATCCGCGCGGTCTCGGGGCCGGCGAATAGAGGGGAAGCGTAGAGGCCCTTGGCCACGGCGTCGCGTCCGGGGAACTGATTGCGCAGGAAGGTGAGGCCTTGAATGGAAACGGGGGGATCCTTCCTGATGCGAAGCGGTATATCGACGGAGTAGGCCCAGGCTAGAATATGATCGTCCAGTCCGCGCTCCCTCACGGCCGCCTGGGCCGGGGTCCAGATTTTTTCAGTAAACGTCTCGGGAGATATCTCCAGTTCCAGGGTTGCTGGCAGGTCCAGGGCGACGATGTTGACCTCCGGCACCTGGCGCCGTGTGGCATAGTCACGGGCAATAGCCATGGAATTGGTGGAATTGCGATTGGCCAGAACCAGCAGCTCATGGGGCCCCAAGGCCAGGCTGGTTTGGGTCATCCATCCCAGAATACAGACTGTCAGGAAACGACGCATGGCGGTCATTCTAGGGATCAGCGCCAGGTTCTTCAATTCGAATAGCGGAAAAAGCGACGCGACAGAATGGGTTCATGCCGCTAGTATCCACAGAACATCAGCCCATGATAAGCCACTGGAGTGAAACCGCATGAAGCCCACAGACCTGACTTGTGAATACCTGACCAATCCAATCGGTCTTGATGTCAGGCGGCCCCGTGTGAGCTGGGTGCTGGAGAGCGACCGGCGGGGATGGCGGCAGGGCGCCTGCCAGATCGTCGCCGCGAGCCGGCCGGAACGGCTGCAGGATCGGCCGGACGTGTGGGATAGCGGCCGGATGGAAACCAGCCAGTCCGTGCATGTGGAGTATGGCGGGCCCGCCTTGAAATCGCGGCAACGGGTGTGGTGGGCGGTCCGGGTTTGGGACGAGCAGGGCGTGGTCAGCGATTTCAGCCTGCCCGCCTTCTGGGAAATGGGCCTGCTGAAGGAGTCCGATTGGCGCGCGCAGTGGATTCTGGGGCATGAGGCACCGAGGCCGGAAGGACAGACGGCGGGCCCCGGTCCGTTATTGCGCCGGAGCTTCCGGCTGGCCCGGAACGTGCGCCAGGCCCGTGTCTATCTTTCCGGCCTGGGCTACCATGAACTGCGGATCAACGGGCACCGAGTGGGGGACCATGTGCTCGATCCGCTGGTGACCCAATACGATCAGCGGGTTCTCTATGTGACGCACGATGTCACGGCTTTCCTGAAAACGGGGGAAAATGTCATCGGCGTGCGTTTGGGAAACGGATGGTACAACGCCCACACTCGTGAAGTGTGGAATTTTGAACACGCGCCCTGG
The DNA here is from genome assembly GCA_945870225.1 of PVC group bacterium. Classification (GTDB taxonomy): domain Bacteria; phylum Verrucomicrobiota; class Kiritimatiellia; order CAIKKV01; family CAITUY01; genus CAMBRF01. Next base: position 36,792 of record CAMBRF010000016.1, read on the forward strand.
CGACACCTGCCCAAACTACTGCTGCAATTGGAAGCGGAGGATGAAAACGGGCGGCGGACCGTGGTGGTCAGTGATCCCGACTGGAAAACGACCAGCGGGCCGGTGCTGTTCGATGGTTTGCGCAATGGGGAGACCTATGATGCCCGCGCGGAAAGGACCGGATGGGACGGCGCGGGGTATGATGCGCAGGACTGGGCGGCGGCGGCGGTAACCCCGTCACCGGGCGGACGACTCGTCGCCCAGACGCTGCCGATCAAGGTGATGCGGACCCTGACCCCCGTGGGGATCACCGAGCCCAAGACGGGCGTATTCGTGGTGGACATGGGTCAAAATATGACCGGATGGGCGCAACTGCGCGTGAGCGGTCCGGCGGGGACGCGCGTCACCCTGCGTTATGCCGAAAAATTATTGGACGATGGCGACATTGACCAGAGCAACATCAACCATTTGATCAAGTCCGGCGAGTGCCAGACAGACGCCTATATTCTCAAGGGGGAAGGGGAGGAGAGCTGGGAGCCTTCGTTTACCTACCACGGCTTCCAGTGGATACAGGTTACCGGGTTTCCCGGGACGCCCACGCTCGACAGTTTGCGTGGACAGGTGGTGCATTCCGCGTTTGAGGAGGCGGGCGAGTTTGCCTGCAGCAACGAGCTGCTGAACCGTGTACAGGCTTGCACCCGGTGGTCCTACATCGGCAATTTTATCGGCATTCCCACCGACTGTCCCCACCGGGAGAAGAATGGCTGGACGGGCGATGCCCTGCTGGCCACGGAGACCGGTCTGTTCAACTACCGTGCGGCACCGGCCTACCTGAAGTGGTTGAACGATATGGCCGATGCGCAACGTCCGAGCGGACAGCTTCCCGGCGTTGTGCCGTCGGCCGGGTGGGGCTATAACTGGGGCAGCGGGCCGGCCTGGGACAGCGCTTTCACCCTCATCCCCTGGTACCTCTACCTCTATACCGGTGATCGACGAGGGGTGGTGGAGCATTACAGCGGGATGAAGCGCTACGTGGACTTCCTGGCCACGATGGCCACGGATGACATTGTTTCCTTCGGGTTGGGGGACTGGTGTCCGCCCGTCGGCGGAGTCGACGGGCACAAGACGCCAGCGGCGCTTACCTCTACGGCCTATTACTATGTCAACTGCCGGATGCTGGCGCGGTTGGGTGAATTATTGGGCAAAGGGGCGGAGGCCCGGCGTTACCATCGGCAGGCGGTTCGCATCGCCCGGGCCTTTAACAAGCGCTTCTATGATCCGGCCACCGGTGTCTATGCCGGGAACGGGCAGACCTCCATGGCCTGTGCGCTCTATCAGGGGTTGGCGGAAAAGCCGGAACAGGGCAAGGTGTTGAACGCTTTGCTGGCGGCGATTGAGGCAAACCAGGGCCGGTTGGACTATGGGATTCTGGGTGCGAAATATGTGCCGAACGCCCTGACGGACGCCGGCCGGACCGATGTGGCCTTCAGGATGGCCACCCAGACGGAGTTCCCCGGTTACGGCCACTGGATCGAGCGTGGCGCCACCACGCTTTGGGAGTCCTGGGACGGAACGAGTTCGCGGAATCATGTCATGTTCGGCGATATCAGCGCGTGGATGTTCAAGGCGTTGGCGGGGATCAATCCCGATCCGGACAAACCCGGTTTCCGGCACATCATCATTCGTCCCTCTCTGGTTTCCGGCCTGTCATGGGTTCGGGCGGCGCATCACGCGATGCAGGGCTGGATCCGGGTTGAATGGAAAACGGAAAAGGACCGGTTTGTGTTGGAGGTCGTTATCCCGGCCAACACGACGGCCACTGTGCATTTGCCGGCGTCTGACGCCGGACAGGTCCGGGAGGGCGGGCGTACGCTGGCGGAAACCGGAGGCGTTGTCGGGGTGGGAATCGAGGCGGGGCATCCGCTGGTCCATATCGGTTCGGGGCGTTACCGGTTTGAGGGCGTTCTCGGATAATCAACGGCGGGCAACCAGCGGCACTACTCCGGATTTCCGGGCTTGATCAAGGCGTCCAGTCCTTCGAAAGGATTGGCAAGGGCCGCGGTGTCGCGGCCGCCGATTAAAGCCGGGCCCGATCCCCCCAGCGCCCGTTCGCTTTCGGCGGCATGTTCATGATCATGGCAGTAGACGCAGAGGAGTTCCCAATTGCTGCCGTTGGTCGGATTATTGTCATGGTTGACGTCCTTGTGGTGCACGGTGAGCTCCCGCAGGCGCTTGCCTTCGAACTCCCTGCCGCAGCGTGCGCAGACATGGGGGAAAAGTTTAAGTGCCCGGGCGCGGTACCCGGCCTGCCGTGTTTCGGTGTCGCGGCGCAGTTCGGCGAGCAGCCGGGCTTGCCGTTCGGGATCGGGAGGTGTTTTTTTCGGTTGCATGAGTTGCCGGGAAGGCTCGTATTTTTTTCAGCACCGGGCAAGGGAAATGTGCCGGGCTACGATGCTGAATTGACGTGGGCGGGGTTGATTTGCTATAAACGGCATAGTTTCACATCGCGGGTGTAACTCAGTTGGTAGAGTCTCTGCCTTCCAAGCAGATTGTCGCCGGTTCGAACCCGGTCGCCCGCTCCATCCAAACTTCTCCAACCCCGGGCTCTCGGACATTAACGGGGGCACCATCGGATTTCCTAGGCGCACATCACTCTAACTCGGCTCTCGGACATTAACGGGGGCAGTCTTTTGGCTTGGTCACGACGCCATTGAGGGAGGAGACGCCACCGTCCATCAAGGTTTCTTATCCCGCATTGCGCGAACCCGCATCACACCTTATGCCCAATAGAAGCGACCGTTCCGGTCAAAGCCTGTGCCCTGAACTAGCCGCCGTCATGCAGTAGGGTTACACCCCATAGCGCATTAGGGGGCCATGGATTAAATTCCATAATTGAAGAACACGTCCAGCAGCATTCCACAGAAAACCGCGCAAAATTCAGGTATGAAAAGATTAACCAAGATCACGACGTTGTTTCTGGATATCGGCGGAGTCCTGCTCACCGACGGATGGGATCATCATGCCAGCAAACGGGCGGCGACGCACTTCAGGCTGGAGTTGGCCGAGATGGAGAATCGGCATCACCATGACCGGTCGCCTCTACAGCGAGCCGTCTGAGCCCAAACAAATCTTCAAAAAAGGGAATAGACTATGAAAACGAAGCCACTTTCCTCGGAACTGCTCTACAAAATGGATGCCTATTGGCGTGCCGCGAACTACCTCTCGGTCGGGCAGATCTATCTCTATGACAACCCGCTGCTGAAACGTCCGCTGGCGCTCGCGGATATCAAGCACATATTGCTGGGACACTGGGGCACGACGCCGGGGCAGAACTTCATTTACGTGCACTTGAACCGGGTCATCAAGAAATACGACCTCGATATGATTTACGTCTCCGGCCCTGGGCATGGCGGCCCCGCCGTAGTGAGCAACACGTATCTCGAAGGCACCTACAGCGAAATCTATCCCAACATCAGTCAGGATGAGATCGGGTTGCAAAAGCTTTTCAAGCAGTTCTCCTTTCCCGGTGGCATTCCCAGCCATGCCTCGCCGGAATGTCCCGGCTCAATTCACGAAGGCGGCGAGCTCGGTTATTCTTTGAGCCATTCGTTTGGCGCGGTGTTCGACAATCCTGATCTTATCGTCGCCTGCTGCGTCGGCGATGGCGAGGCGGAAACCGGACCGCTGGCGACATCGTGGCAATCCAACAAGTTCCTCAATCCCGTCACGGACGGCGCGGTGCTGCCCATACTGCATCTTAACGGTTACAAGATCGCCAGCCCGACCATTCTCGCACGCATCGAACCGGAGGAACTCGACCAGTTGCTGCGCGGCAACGGCTGGACGCCGTATTACGTCGAAGGACATGAGCCGGCGCTGATGCACGCCGCCATGGCCGCGACGCTGGATCAGGCGGTGGAGGAGATCAAACGCATTCAGCACGAAGCCCGCGTCAACGGCAACACCAGGCGCCCGCGCTGGCCGATGATCGTCCTCAAATCCCCAAAGGGCTGGACAGGGCCAAAATGGGTGGATGGCCTGCAAATTGAAGGTACGTTCCGCGCGCATCAGGTGCCGCTCTCTGCTCCGCGGGCGAATCCCGAACATCTTAAGCTGCTGGAAGACTGGTTACGCAGCTACCGGCCGGAGGAACTCTTCGACGAGCAGGGGCGGCTGAAACCTGGACTCGCCGAACTCGCGCCGAAGGGCGATCGCCGTATGGGCGCCAATCCGCACGCGAATGGCGGACTGCTTTTGCGCGACCTGATCATGCCGGACTTTCGGAAGTATGCGGTCGATGTGCCGTCTTCCGGGTCGGTTCGTGCCGCCGACGCACATGAGCTAGGCGTCTTTCTGCGCGATGTGGCCACGCTCAACCGGGAACAGCGCAATTTCAGAATCTTCGGCCCCGACGAAACGCTCTCCAACCGCCTGACCGCCGTGTTTGAGGTGACCAACAGGCAATGGGACGCCCGGGTGCAGGATAACGACGAGTTCCTCGCCCAGGACGGTCGCGTCATGGAGATGTTGAGCGAGCATCAGTGCGAGGGCTGGCTCGAAGGCTACCTGCTGACCGGTCGGCATGGACTATTCAACTGCTACGAGGCCTTCGTCCACATCATCGACTCGATGTTTAACCAGCACGCTAAGTGGCTGAAAGTCACCGCGGAGCTGCCGTGGCGGCGTAAGATCGCCTCGCTGAATTATCTACTCGCCTCCCATGTCTGGCAGCAAATGCACAACGGCTTCACCCATCAGGATCCCGGGTTCATCGATCATGTCGTGAATAAGAAAGCCTCCGTCGTGCGCGTGTATCTGCCGCCGGATGCCAACTGCCTATTGTCGGTGTGGGACCACTGCCTGCGCAGCCGCCACTATGTCAACGTCGTGATCGCAGGCAAGTATCAAGCGCCCCAGTGGCTGACCATGGACGCCGCCGTCAGGCACTGTGCCGAGGGTATCGGCGTCTGGCAGTGGGCCAGCAGCGACGCCGGCGCCGAACCCGATGTCGTCATGGCCTGCTGTGGCGACGTGCCCACGTTGGAGACGCTTGCTGCCGTCTCCATCCTGCGTGAGCATCTGCCCGACTTGAAAGTTCGCGTCGTCAATGTCGTGGACCTGATGAAGCTGGAACCTCAGAGCGAACACCCGCACGGGTTGAGCGACGCGGCGTTCGACGCGCTGTTCACCAAGGACAAACACATCATCTTCGCCTTTCATGGCTACCCGTGGTTGATCCACCGGCTCACCTACCGCCGCACCAACCACGCCAACCTCCACGTCCGCGGCTACAAGGAGGAAGGCACCATCACGACGCCCTTCGACATGACGGTGCTGAACGACATCGACCGCTTCCATCTCGTGATGGACGTGATCGACCGCCTGCCCCAAACCGGCACCAAGGGACAAGCCCTGAAGCAGCAACTCTCAGACAAGCTGCTCGAGCACAAGCAATATATCGACCAGAACGGCGTAGATCTGCCGGAAATTCAGAACTGGAAGTGGGGGGCTCCCCAGGGACAGGCAAATAGGACTATCCGGGGTGAGGTTACCCCGGCTCCAAAGGCATGAATAATCCAGGAATCTGAGGGTTGGTTAGGTCTGGACCTGAAACTATCTGTCCCTGGCGAAAAAGGGCCGATTAGACGCCCGCGCGAAGGCTCCGGAAGTCCAGCCAGTGTCTGCATTTTCCATCTTGATACCAAATGGACGGTGCCCTAAACTGGCGCCGTTCTGAAGATTGCATGACGGAAGGAGGCGCTTATGGATTTCACCTTTTATGTCTGGTGGTTCTTTCGCCATTTTTTTCTATTTCTGGTCGTCCTTTATCTTATCAGCGGTCTGGATGATCTGGTGATCGATGCCACGTATTACCTGCGGATCTTTTTCCGATCTATCTTCCGGAGAAAGGTTATTCGTCCGGTTACCCGCGAGCAATTGGCGCAGATCCCGGAGAAGCCGGTTGTGATCATTGTGCCGGCCTGGGATGAGTCCAACGTCATCAGCCGGATGCTGCTGAACACGATCAACACGGTGCTGTACAAGAATTACCATATTTTTGTGGGAACCTATCCCAACGACGAGGCCACGAAGATCGAAGTTGAGAAGATGCGTGAGCTCTATCCCAACATCGAGGTTGTGGTGACGCCTTCAGACGGTCCCACGAACAAGGCCGACTGCCTGAACTGGATCTACCAGGGGATCAGGATTTACGAGAAGGATCACAACAAGAAGTTTGAGATCTTTGTTTTTCATGACGCCGAGGATGTGGTGCATCCGTTGTCGTTGACCTATTACAATTACCTGATGCCCCGGATCCATTTCGTCCAGGTGCCGGTGTTCCCGCTGGAACAGGCTTGGTGGGGATTCACAACGGGCATGTATATGGATGAATTTGCCGAGAATCACACAAAGGACTTGCGCGTGCGCGAGCTGTTGGGCCGGGCCATTCCCTCGGCGGGAGTGGGGACCGCGCTGAGCCGTGAGGCGATGGACTACCTTGCCTCGCTGCGGAACAACCAGCTCTTCGACATCACCTCGCTGACGGAAGACTATGTCATGGGCTTGAGTCTGCGGGACATGCCCGGGAAGAAGATCCTGCTGCAACAATCGGTCGATCATGCGGTGACGGTCAAGCGTCGGTGGCACAAGGGGACACGCGAGAGCGTGGTAAACGAACACATCGCCACGCGGGAATTCTTCCCGTCGAATTTCTGGGATGCGGTCCACCAGAAGTCGCGGTGGATCCTGGGGATTTCCATCCAGGGTTGGAATTACGGGTGGACGAAATCCCTCGGGCTTAATTACTGTCTGTTCCGCGACCGCAAAGCGGTGGTGACGAATATCATGACCGTGGTCGGGTACCTGGTGGTCGCCTACTGGGGCATCGCGGAACTGGTCGGTTGGCTGGCTCCGGCTCGGGCGGTACCCCCGCTGGTCGAAGTGGATGAGCCGGTGTTCAAGCTGATCTATGTGGTGATCGGTCTGTTCTTCTGGCGGTTGTTTAATCGCGCCTTTTGCGTCTGGCGCATCTATGGGCCGCTTCAGGCGCTGCTGTCCATGCCGCGCATGTTTTACGGAAATCTCCTGAATTTTGCGGCTACCTGCAAGGCCATCCATCGGTATGTCAATGCCCGCCTGTCGAAGCAGACCCCCGCCTGGGGGAAGACGAGGCATGCCTACCCGACCGAAGATCAGATGCGCACCTTCCGTCGCAAGCTGGGCGATCTCCTGCTGGAGCGCCGCATGATCACAGCGGAGCAGTTGCAGGCGGCGCTTGACCGGCAGAAAACCTCGGGCATCAAACTGGGTTCCATTCTGATCGAAATGGGGGCCTTGAAGGACGAGGACCTGCAACGGATTTTAACCCATCAGCGTAACGGATCGCCGGCCCATCCGGATGGCGCCTGAATCGACCATGCGGAGACCAGAGATGCCGAATACGGTGCAGGATAATCTTGTGGGCGTGCGCGTGCTCGTGGTGGACGACGATGAGGCCATCCGGCTGTTAACCCAGCGTCTTCTTTCCGCCGAGGGGTGCGCGGTGGAGGTCTCCGACAATGGTCGCGAGGCCCTGCAGATCCTGCTCCGGCAGGACTTCGATGTGGTGCTGGTTGATCTCCGCATGCATGAAATGGACGGGATCACCTTCGTCGAGGAGGCCCGCAACATCTGGCCCTGGCTCGGCTTTGTGTTCATGACCGGATATGCCGATGACGTGTCGGTGGAACGCGCTGCCTTGCTGGGGGTAACGCGCATCCTGCAGAAGCCGGTGTCGCCCGCTCTCATCCGCAAAACGGTGCTGGAGGAGTTTGTCGACCGCCGGCAGAGGATGGGTGGGGTCGCGCCCGGCTTTGAACAGCATCAACGGCAGTTGAGGATTCTCGGGCATCTGGGTGAGGCGGCTCTTGCGTCGAGAACCTTTGTGGAAGCCCTTCGCCAGCTGAGCGAGGGGTTGGGGGATCTGCTTTCCTGTGATCTGGTGGGGCTGCTGGGTTTTGATGACGGCCAGAAGATCATCGTGCTCAACGTCCATAAGAAGGTGGCCCAGTCCTTCGTGGAAAGCGCCGAAAAGGAGATTATCAACCGTTACGAGGCGTTGAGCGGGAACGTGCTGCCGGCCTCGGAGGTACGCGTCCAGGTCGAGGGGGAACCCGTCACCGCCGACGGCGTGGCCCAGCCCGGTCGCATGCTGACCATTCCTCTTCTGGTGGCCAACGAGGTCCAGGGCCTCTTGTTGCTGGCGGCCTCGACGCGTGACGCGTTCGGTCCGGCGGATGTCTCCTTTGTTTATCATGCCGCCAACCTGCTCTCCGCGGTTTTGTCGGCGGTGATCCGGATCCGCCAGCTGGCGGTGCATGATACCCTGACCGGCGTCTACAACCGCGCGCATCTTGAGGAGCAATTGGAACGCGCCTGTATGCTGGCGCGCCGGCATGACCATGATATGGCGGTGGCCATCATGGACCTGGACCATTTTAAAACGGTCAACGACGCGCACGGACATCTCGTGGGGGATCAATTGCTGCGGGAGTTTGCGGTGATCCTCAGTAAGGTGGCCCGCACCTCGGATATTGTGGCCCGGTATGGTGGTGATGAGTTCGTGGTGGTGCTGCCGCAGACCGATCTGCCGGCGGGACTGGGACTGGGTGCCCGTATCCTGAGCGCGGTAAGCGATCACGTTTTCTGTGCCGACGGCCTGAGGTTGCGCATGACGGTATCCGTGGGGATTGCGACCACCCGGGATATCGGGATCAATGCTCCCGCCACGGAAATGCTCCGCCTGGCGGATGTGGCGTTATATGCGGCCAAGCGCGAGGGGCGCAACCGTGTGCGCTTGTGGTCATCGGAGCAAACCAGCAAAGATCCGGAGTCTGGCGGGAAGGATGCGCAAGCGGGTTTGGCCCCGGCCGCTGCCCCGGCGAAGGGGCGGGTCCTCGTGGTGGATGACGATCCCGCTGTGGTGGGCCTTTTGACGACGATGCTGCAGGGGCACGGGATCGCGGTGGATGGCGAGACCTCCCTGGATTCGGCCATCCGGAGGATATGCCAGTCGGTCGGCGTTTATGACATCGTGCTGACGGATCTGCACATGCCCGGCGGGGGCGGTTTGAAAATTCTCGACGTGATCCGGGAGACCGACCGTTTGATTCTTCCCATTGTTCTGACCGGATATGCCACCAAGGATAGCGCCGTTGCCAGTTTGCGGCGCGGGGCCTTTGAGTTTATCGAGAAGCCCATTTTGCGCGAGGAACTTCTCGTGGTGGTGGACCGGGCTCTGGATCACCGCCGGTTACGCATGGAGAATGAGCGCTACCGTTTGCGTCTGGAGGAAATGGTCCGCCAGAAGAGCGCCGCCCTCGTGGAGGCCTTGGAGGAGGTTAAACACTCCTACGATTTCACGATGCAGGTTCTGGCGGGGTTGTTGGATGCACGGGAACATACCACCGCGCAGCACAGCCTGAGGGTGCGCCAAATGGCGATCACCATCGGGACGGCGCTTGGCATGACCGAGGAGGGGCTTAACAAACTGGGGCAGGGAGCCCTTCTTCATGACATCGGGAAGATCGCCGTGCCCGATGCCATTCTCCTCAAGCCCGGGCCGCTGACGGAGGAGGAATGGAAGATCATGAAAACCCATTCCGAGGTGGGGTACAATATTCTCAAGACCAGTCCCTATCTGGCCGATGTGGCTGAGTTGATTTACGCGCATCAGGAACGCTTTGACGGATCAGGCTATCCCCGCGGACTGAAGGGGGATGTCATTCCCTTCGGGGCGCGCATCTTTGCGGTGGTGGATGCGTACGACGCCATGCGCTCGGATCGTGCCTATCGCCCGGCCATGAGTGCGGCCCGGGCGGTCGCTGAAATCCAGCGCTGCAGCGGGACCCAGTTCGACCCTGTCGTGGTCAACGCCTTCATGCGGTGCCAGTTGGATTTGGAGCGGATCGGGAAATGGGCGGAGGTCTGAATGAGGGCGGGTTCGTGCACGATCAAGCCGCCATCCTCTCCGGAAACGGCGGATATCGAAACCTCCTCCGACGGATATGCCGCGCGGTTCGCTGGCGCCACCGGGGCCTGGATGCTGTCGGTGCAGGAACAAAGCACCTTGGCCCTGCTGCCTCCTCCCGGGAAGACCACGATTCTCGATGTGGGCGGCGGACACGGCCAGTTGGCGGTGCCGCTCACCCGGCGCGGCTATGCGGTGACGGTGCTGGGGAGCGATGAGTCCTGCCGTCTGCGGATCGCCGAAGCGGAGAAGACCGGCGCGTGCCGGTTTGTGACCGGCAACATTCTGGAGTTGCCTTTCCCCGATCGCGCGTTCGATACCGTGATGTCGTTCCGGCTCCTGACGCACTGCACCGCCTGGCCGACCCTGGTCAAGGACCTCTGCCGCGTGGCGCGCCACTCGGTGATTGTCGATTATCCGGTCAGCGGAGGACTGCACGCCCTGGCGCCGGCTCTGTTCGATGCCAAAAAGAAACTGGAAGGCAACACCCGCACCTGGCGTCCTTTTAGTCGCGAGGAGGTGGATCGGGAGTTCCGGAAACACGATTTTATCCCGGATGGTCGGACGCCCCAGTTCTTTCTCCCCATCGTCTTGCATCGTCTTTTGCGGTGCCGGGGCCTGTCGGCGGCGATGGAACGGGTCTGCCGCGGTCTCGGGTTGACGCGACGATGGGGGTCGCCGGTCATCGTTCGCATGAAAAGGGCCGCCCTGCTGGTGGCCGCCTGCTGCCTGCTCCCGGCGTCGTGGTCCTGCGCGGATACGGCGGTGGGGGATTGGGGGCACTTCCTTTCGAACAAGGCCAGGGTTTGCCTGAACAATCCGGACGGCAAGGCTTTTTCCATCACGGTGCATATGATGCGTTGGCCCCTGGAGAAGTGGAACCCGGCTGAGGTTAAAATGGTTCTGACCGGGCCCGACGGAAAATCCCTGGCGACCGGGGATGGCGAACTGCAGGAGTCGGAATACAGCGTGAACGTACCCGCCGGGTTAAAGGGGGTTTACCGTCTGCAGGCGGAAGGATTTGTCTGGATATCTTCTTCGCTCGATGAGTCGGTCGTCTGGACCGGCGATCCGGCAAAGCGGCATGTGTTCCGCGAGCGGTTCGCGCCGGTTTTTCAGGCCGTGGTCCCCCGCCAGTGGTGGTTCTGGGTGCCGGAGGGAACAACCCGGTTCACCTGCAAGGCCCAGCGGCCCAGCGAATACATGTCGCAACGCGAAGACTGGGGAATCTTCATCATCAGCCCCCGCGGGCAGCGGATCCGCGCCCTGTGGGGCCAGCCGCCCATCACCCCGCCGGCCGAGTATCTGCAGGACATGACCGCGGAGGTTGAAGTGGAGCCCGGTGCCGGCGGCCGGTTCTGGAGCCTGGAGATGCGCTTCGGCGATTCACACAACTACTCCAAGCCGAACCTCTGTTTCGAGGGTATTCCGCCCTACATCGCCAGAAGTCCGGAGGAATGGTTTGATCCTGAGACCGGGCTAAAGCCTGCTGTGAAGGTGTACGACGACGATCCCTTCATCCAATCGGCCCGCATCGATCCGTTCATGAAAGAGCACTGGCCCAACCTGCAGCATTTCTCGCCCTGTCCGTCGCTGGGCGACCCCGATGGCGTCATGATTCTGGGCGATGCGACATTTGCCCTGTGGAATCCGAACGACCGGCCTCTGGGGTTCCGGATTGGAACCTATCTGCCGAGGGAGGCGGGCGGGGTTTCCTCGTTGGCGCAGGTGACAATTACCGGGCCGGACGGTGGGTCCGTTTTTGAGAAGAAACTTCCGGTCGTGCATATTCATGAAGGGAACGGCCACCCCACCGATTCCGTCAAAACGGGTAAGGGCGTCAGCCGGGTCACGGTGCAGGGTGCCGACCGCTGGTTGTCGTTCACGTATCCCGCCACGCCCCTGGTGCTGATGGCGAAGGACTCTACCAACGGTTGGAAGTTTTTCCGGTTTACGGCCGGGACCACGCGAAACTGGTATTTTCTGGTGCCGGAGGGAACCCGTGAATTCTCCGTGCGCGCGGCGGCGGATGATCCGGAAGATGTGATGCATTTTGAGGTCTGCGCCCCCGATCGTACGATGGCGCTGATCTATAGCCGCACGGGTGAGGCGACCATCCGGGTTCCCGCAGGACTGGATGGAAAAATCTGGCATCTCCGCCCGGAGGTGGGAAGCGCCACCCGCATGATCACAAAAGGGGGGGCGGACACCCGCTACCAGGAAATGCGCCTGACCGTTGACCTCAAGGGGGTGCCCGGTTACCTGGCCCCCACCTGGGAGCAGTGGTTCGACCCGGAAAAACCGGTTTCAGCCATTGATCGCGCCCGCCGCTGATTGGATATAAAACATGACGTCGATACGGGAACTTAAAGAGAAGGCGGGCCAAACGGTCCGCCTGTGCGGCTGGCTGCAGGGGAAACGGTCCGGCGGCAAGGTGGTGTTTCTGGTTCTGCGCGACGGCACCGGTCTCTGCCAGTGTGTGGTGGAGGCGGCGATCCCCGAGGCTTTTTCCCGGGCGCTGAGTCTCACGCAGGAGTCGTCTCTGGCCGTCACGGGAACGGTCCGGCTGGAGGCGCGCGCGCCGGGCGGTGCCGAGATTGCGGTCACGGGGTTGGAGACGTTCCAGACGGCCGAAGAGTATCCCATCAGTCGCAAGACGCACGGCATCGATTTCCTGATGTCCAACCGGCATCTCTGGCTGCGGTCGAACCGGCCCACGGCCATCCTGCGGGTCCGTCACACGGTCATCCGGGCCATTCGTGATTTTTTCGACGGGCAGGGGTTTACGCTCACGGATATGCCCATCCTGGTTCCCGGGGCGGGCGAGGACAAGCAGTCGCTCTTCCCGGTCGATTATTTCGGCGAGAAAGTGTTCCTGTCCCAGACCGGCCAACTTTATCTCGAAAGCGCCTGCATGGCGTTGGGTAAGGTCTATTGCTTCGGCCCAACCTTTCGGGCGGAAAAATCCAAAACCCGCCGCCATCTTACCGAGTTTTGGATGGTCGAACCGGAAATAGCCTTCGCGGAGGTGGAAGAGGTCATGGATCTGGCGGAAGACCTGATCTGTCAGGTGGTGGCTGCGGTTCTGCGTCAGAACCGGGATGACCTGATCCTGCTGGGTCGTGACCCGGCGGCGCTGGTGCGGATTCAGAAACCTTTTCCCCGTTTGACCTATACCGAGGTGGTGGACCTGTTACGCAGTGAGCCGCTGCGGCAGCGGCTGGGTGTGGAAATGGAACAGGACACCGTGCGTCTGAGCGGACTCAGGGCGGAAATGGAGACGTGTGAGACGGCGCTTAAGACCGCCCGCCCCGGGTGGCAGGAGGAAAAGCTGGAGGCCCGCCAGCGGGAATTGCGCGAGGAAATCCAGGATTTGGAGCAGGATATCAGTGTGCGGCCGGAGCATATCCGGCTGGCCCAGTCCTTCGTCTGGGGAAAAGACCTGGGTGGTAGTGACGAGACGATCATTTCCCGCCAGTTTGATCGTCCCGTTTTTGTCACCGGGTATCCCCGTGAGGCTAAGGCCTTCTATATGAAGGTGGATCCCGCCGATCCGCGGCTGGTGCGTAATTTTGACCTGCTCGCGCCGGAAGGTTACGGCGAGATCATCGGGGGCAGCCAACGGGAGGAAGATCCCGGGGTGATTGCCGAGAGCCTGAAGGCCAAGGAACTGCGCCCGGAAGACTATGCCTGGTATCTGGATCTCCGGCGTTACGGCAGTGTTCCCCACGGCGGGTTCGGGCTGGGCGTGGAGCGGGCCATGACCTGGATTTGCGGGCTGAAGCACGTGCGCGAAACCATTCCCTTCCCCCGCACCCTGGGACGGATCTATCCATAAGCCGTCTGGCATCAAGTTTTTTGTTTTGCTTTCGGAAAGCAGGCCTCTATACTCCCTTCTCATATTGGCATGAGATGCCTTTTTCCGTCCTTTTCCGGGGAGGAGCGATCCGATGAATTCTGTCTTCTATTGGCCGACGATAGCGGTTTTCGCCTCTGTGCTGGCGGTTTCCGGTGTTCATGACGCCGGGGCCCAGAACCGAGTGAGAATGGAACCGAGACCGGCGGCGGGTGGACCGGCGGCGGGCGGAGCGGCAACCGGCGGCGGGATTATTCGTCTTCGTGACCTGACCGGGATGGGGGCCCGCGGGATTGTGCGGACCCCGGTTTACAGTGCTTCAGTTTCCGGAGGGCGTGCCACCGCCCTCGATTGGGCGGAGTTGACCGTGCAGTTTGACTCGGAGCCCGAGTGGATCGATGAATTGTCCTTCCAGTATTTCGCGTTGCTCTACAGTCGCGCCACCCGGGAATACACGCTGCTCAAAGGGGCCGCCACGTATGTCGATGTCGCGCGCGGGCGCGGACATCTGAGTTCGGCCTTTATCCGGCCCAACACCCTGGCGCGCTATGGTGAAGTGCTCGCGGTGGCCGTTGAGGTGATTCTGAAAGGCGAAACCGTGGGGACCCTTAGTGAGGGCAAGAATGCCGAGCGCAAGCCCCTGCCTGAGACCTGGTGGAAAAACGAAAAGTTGATCCCTAAGGACGGCTGCATTTTGAACCGGGCGCAAACCCCGTTTGCGTTCATCAACGTCGACGACTACGAAGCCATCAAGTAGACACGCCTATGTTTGGATCGGACCGCGTTTTAGCGCTTGATATCGGGGCCAGCAAACTGGTGCTGGCCGAGTTCAAGGTTCTCAAGCCGCAGGGCTTGGAACTGTCGAACTACATTATCCTGCCCCTCGGGGTGGATATAGACAACACGCCCGATCCCTCGGCTTATATTGTTGCCGGGATTCGCGATGCGTTGCGGGAGAGCGGGATCCGGCCCGGCCCGGTGGCGTTGTCCATATCCGGCCAGATGGTTTTCCCCCGTTATGTCAAGTTGCCGCCCGTAACACCGGATAAAATCGCCCAGATCGTCCGGTACGAGGCCCAGCAGAATGTTCCGTTCCCCATTGATGAAGTCGTGTGGGACTATCAGCTGGTCGCACAGGAGCAGGGCGAACTCAGCGTTCTGCTGGTGGCGGTGAAGGAGGATCTGGTCAAGAACCTCACCGATTGCGTCGAGGCGGCGGGATTGGACCCCGTGGTGGTGGATGTCTCTCCCCTGGCGCTCTACAACACGGTGCGTTACAACTACCCCGAATTATCCGGGTGTACCATGATTCTGGATATGGGCGCCCGTTCCACCAATGTCGTGTTTGTGGAAGGGAACCGGATTTTCAGCCGCAGTATTCCCGTGGCGGGCGTGGCGGTCACCAAGGACATGATGAAGGAGTTTGAGCTCGCCTATGATGAGGCGGAGCAGCTCAAGGTGGCGCATGCGTTTGTGGGATTTGGCGGGGTGTATGAAGGCCATGAGGTGGGTGTGGCGGACCGCACGTCCAAGATCGTGCGGAACGTCATGACGCGCCTGCATGCTGAGATTGTGCGGACGATCAACTTCTACCGCAGTCAGCAGGGGGGTGGACAGCCTTCAATGGTCCTCCTGTCCGGCGGGTGCTCGATCATCCCGCATGTCAACACGTTCCTCAAGGAAAAGCTGAAGATGGATGTGGATTACCTCAATCCCTTCCGCAATGTGGCGGTAAGCCCGGATATTTCCGCCGATAAGATTTCCGAGACGGTCCATGTGCTGGGGGAAGTGGTCGGGCTGGGGTTGCGCCGCTCCTTGTCCTGCCCGGTCGAGATCAACCTGCTGCCGCCCGTGCTGGTGGCGCGCCGGGTGTTCCGCCGCCGTTTGCCCTTTTTGGGATTGGCGGCGTTGGGCGTGACGCTGATCATGGTGGTCTTTTGGATGTTTCTCCACCGGATGCGGTCCATGGCCGAGGAGCGTTTGAGCATGGTGGAGTCGCGCGTTCAGGCCCTCTCCACCCCCAACAATGCCTTAAACGGACTCGCGGCTCAAAAGGGCGTTGTCTATGGCAAGGTGACCTCCCTGACCGACTTGATCGAGAAGCGAACCCGCTGGTTGACGATGATCAGCGATCTTCACATTCGGCTGATTGATGGGATGTGGTTGAGGTTGGTGCAGCCGGTCTATGAGGAAGGGAAGCCTGGCGGACGACTGGTGATTGAAGGCATGAGCTTCAGCGACAAGGTTAGCCACCAGGCCATCAACGATTTTGCCGCGGGGTTGAAGGGCATGGGCTACTTTACCGATGACGTGGAGATCAAGAAGATCAAGCCGGCGTCCGGTACTGATTATGTGAATGAGTTTACGATCAATGTCAGCATGCGGGATAATAAGCCGGCCGCGCCGCTGCCGGCCAAACCGGCGGATGTGCCGCCGGGTAAACCGGCTGAATCCATAAAGGGGTCCTGAGGGGCTTATGCAGTCGCGACGTAATATTCTGATCATGGTCCTGGCGGTGATCATCGTACTGATGTTTCTCGCGGCGGGGGCGCTGGTCTATCGGGAGTACACGGCCTTTCGTCAGGTTGAAACGGGCCTGCAGAGCAAGTTCAACGAATTAAAAGGGTTGTATCAGCGCGATCCTTTCCCGTCCGAGGCCAACCTTGCCGTGGAGCGAAAGAATCTCGAGGTGCTGGGTGAGGAACTGGCGGATTTGCTCTCGGTGATGGGGCGCGGTCAGATCGATTCCTTTAATCAGAGTCCGCCCAAGTTTATGGAACAATTCTGGGAGGCGCGCCGTGATTTGAAAGCCAAAGCCAAGGAGATGGGGGTTGGCTTGGCCGGCGGGGATGACTTCGATTTCGGGTTTGGCCGGCACATGCCGGGCAACTTGCCTGCACCCCAGGATGTGCCGCGGTTGACCCAGCAGTTGAAAATCACGCAGGTGTTGTGCGGCGTGCTGTATAACGCCCGGATTTCAGAGTTACAGGGACTTGGCCGCGAGGAGTTCGAGGTGGACGCCGTGGGCGGGTCCGTGGCCAAACCCGTCGCGACCCGGGGCCGGGGCCGGGTCGAGGCGGCTTCGATGTCGCTGAATGTGGTCAATTCAAATGCCGGCAAGATCCCGGAGGATCAATTGTTCGGGAATTGGCACTTTGTGCTGCAGTTTACGGCCAGGGAATCCGCGCTGGTGAGCGTATTGAATGGACTCGCGCGCAGTCCTGTTTTTGCCGTGGTCACCCGGATCGAGGTCGCGGGCGAAGACCGGTTGTTTGAACGGGTAAACGAGGAAGGCCGGGCGACGCGCAAAGGCGGCGGGGAAACCGTGGCCAAGCCCGCTGAGGCGGTGGCGGTGGCGAGTGTGCCCCGGGATCAGCGCGTTGTATGCGGGCGTGAAGTGCCGCTGAAGGTCAGAATGGAACTCAATGTTTTCCAATTCGTCAAGATGCAGATCGCCGCGACGGATGAGCCGGCGAAGGGGGCGAAATGACGGCGGCGGGAATCAGTCTCTGGCTCAAGAAAGTTTACGATAAACTGGCGGCGGCGGCGGTCCTGCTCGTTCTCGTGATTTCATTGTTCATGCTGGCCGTACAGGCGCAGTCGCTCAAGCAGCAGCAATCCCGGTTTGATGGCGAACTACAGCGCCAGACGCCTCTCCATGCTCTGGCGCAGCCGACGGATCGGACTCTTTTCGATATGTCGCGCCTGGCGCTGATCGATCCGTCCCAAATTGGTGAATGGCCGCTCCGCCTGATGGTTCCTGAACTCAGGGTGCGCTGCACCGAATGCCAGCGCCCCATTCCTTATGCCGCCACCGTCTGTTCTTTTTGCAAGGCCGAGCAGGGTCCGGATGTGGCCCCGGACCCTTTTAAGGATTGGCTGAAAAAGAATAATCTCAACACGCTGGACGCCGAGATCGGCAGTGCCGATGCCGATAACGACGGCTTCACCAATCGTGAGGAATTTGACTTTAAGACCGACCCCAACCAGGCCACGAACCACCCGCCCGCCCTGGCCAAGGTGACCGTCCAGAGTATTCAGCCGATCTCCTTCCGGCTCATCTTCAAGAGTGTCAGCAAGATGCCAGAGGGGAAGAACCTCTTCCAGATCAACCTGCGCTCCAACGACAAGACCTGGTGGAAGTCGATCGGGGAAGAGGTGGAGGGCTTTAAGCTCATCACGTATGATGAGAAGGGCCCGGAGGGTCAGGTATTAACGCTTCAACGCGGCGACAAGAAGATCCCCCTGATCAAAGGGCGGGAGGTTCCGCGTAACGAGTACTTGATCACCCTGAACTCCAAGCTCGATGGGGGCGCCCTGCCGCCTGTCAGGGTGGATGAGGAGTTTACCGTGAAGGGGGTCCAGTACAGGGTCAAAACAGTTGACATCAGCAGCAACACTGTACTAATACACGACCCTTCGCGCGATATGGATGTGTTGATCAGCGGCCAGGTGTCGGGACCGAAATCGGTACCCCAGCCCTGACGGGGGCATGGTACATCCGTTTTAAGGCGAAAGTTCTTTTTAAAGAGAGGGCCTATATGAGACTGCACGGCGTGATATTCTTTGTGCTGGCGCTTTTGTTGGCGACCAGCGGTACGTCCGTTTTCGCGCAAGACGCGACGGTCGAAGAACTTAAGCAGGAAATGAAAACCCCGGTTGAAACCAATCAGCCCGTGGTAAAAGAACCGGCCGTCGAGGTCGCGGCCCCCGCCGCTGCCGAGCCGAAAGTAGAGGCCGTGATCGAGGAATTGGCCCCGGCTCCTGCCGCCGTAGCTGCTCCGGCTGAAAAGCCCGCTGTTGCCGAACCGGCAATCGAGGAATTGGCCCCCGCCCCCGCCGCCGTGGCGGCCCCGGTTGAAAAGCCCGCTGTTGCCGAACCAGCAATCGAGGAATTGGCCCCCGCCCCCGCCGCCAAACCTGCGGACGCGGCGATTGAGGAATTGGCCCCGGTCGCGCAACCGGCGGCGGAAGCGCCCAAGGTTGAGGCAGCTGTCCCTGCGGCGCCCGCAGCGGATCAAGCGGCGGTTGAGGCCGCCGTTCCTGTCGTTGCCCCGGCGAAGGGTTCAGATGCCGATGTTGAGGCCATGCTGGGTCTCCCCAAAAGAGTTGTGCCTGAGGAGGCGGCAAAACAGTTGGGATCGCCGCAGCGTACGGAGCAGGGGAAACGGATTGCCCAGGATGAACAAGCCCGTCGGCAGGCCCGCGAGATGGAGGGGCGCAAGAGTGTGGAGTTGGCCGAACGCGCCTGGAAGGCTGGCGACTATGCGCTAGCTCTGAGTCATTACCGCAGCGTGATTGAAAAACTGCCCGCCATCGGGCCCAACATGGCCGATCGCAAACGCGCCATGGATCGCATTCCGCAGTGCGAGTATCAGTCCCTCCTGACCCTCGTCAAGCTGGGCAAGGGAGACGAAGCCCTGACCAAAGGCAAGGAAGCCCTTGCCAAGACTCCTGATAATCTGGCGATTTCCAAACTGGTGAGGAAGCTTGAGGAGAAGAACGTACCCCCCCCGCCGGTGAATGGGAAGCTGGGTCAGACCCAGGAAAACACCGAGGCGCGGGATCAGATGCATATTGGAAAGCAGCAGATGGCCGATCGTGACTTCGAGAAGGCCCGCGCCAGCTTTGAATCCGTATTGGCCCTTGATCCGGAAAATAATGAAGCGATGCGCTACTTGAAGGAACTGGGCGACCGTAATTATATCGTCAATTCGGTCGAGCGCAATGCCACGGCGGCCAAAATGTCTGCCCAAGTCCGGGATACCTGGAACCCCAAGTACAGGGTTCTCAAGGGCGTGGAAGAAAAGCCGGAGGGTCAGAAGCCGCCGCCACCCAGCTCCTCGATTCTGAAGAAGATGGGCGAGATCGTCATCCCCGAGATCGAGTTCCGCCAGGCTAATATCAACGACGTGGTCGGTTTCCTGAATAAGGCCAGCGTGGATGGCGACAAGAACGAGCAGGATCCTGCGAAAAAGGGTGTGAATATCATCCTGAACCTTAACGCCGGTGGCGCTGTCGCGCCACCCGCCGCCGCGGCAAAGCCCGCGGGCGATGATGTCTTTGGCGCGGCTCCGGCGCCCGCCGGCGGGGCGGGAGGACAGGCCATTGAAATCACCTTCACCGCCCGTTATATCTCCCTGTTGTCCGCGCTGAAGATCATCACCTCCGTGGCTGGGCTAAAGTACCGCGTGGACAACAATATCGTGATGATTGTTCCAAACGATTTCGATCCCTCCGAGATGGAAATCCGGATGTATTCCGTTGAGCCGACGTTTGTGGAGCGTATCCGGGAGGCAAGTTCGGCCATGCCGCGGGCTCCCGGCAGTATGGGTGGACGCGAGTTGACGGGCATACAGAACGAAGCGATCGGGAACACGGTTCCGGATTTGAAGGAGTATTTCGAGAAGATGGGCGTGAAGTTCCCGACCGGGTCCTCCATCACCTACAACTCGGCGATCGGCAAGGTTATTGTCGGCAATACGGCGGACAATCTGGCCACCTTCGAGAAGATTCTGCCGGAACTGAATGTCGTGCCGAAACAGGTTGAAATCGAGGCGCGGTTTGTTGAAGTCAATGAAACGGATCTTCAGGAAATCGGCCTGGAGTGGCTGCTGAATGACGCCTGGGAAATCGCCAGCAAGAAGGGCGGGGCCTTTGCTCCGCTCGGGTCGACCGAGCGCATTCAGATGGGCGCGAACGGGTCCAGCGGCGGCTTTACCAAGGGCTTGCGGTTCTGGGGGCAGGATGGCAGCGGCACCGAGAATGCACTGGCCGGCGGGCAGGGCACCATGGGCAAGCTGTTATCGGTGTCGAGTGTGCTCACCAATCCCGAGTTGACCATGGTGTTGCACCTGCTTCAGCAGAACGGCAATGCCGATCTGCTCTCGGCTCCGAAGGTGACCACCCGGTCGGGCGCTGAAGCGACCATCCGGGTCGTGACAGAGTACATCTATCCCACCACGTTCGAGGTGCAGGGCGGGACCCTCCAGGGGAATAATGCGGGAACCGGGGCGGCCGCCATTCAGGAAACGACCGTCGTGCCGCAGGATTTTGCCACCCGCGAGGTGGGCGTCATCCTGACCGTTCTGCCTGAGGTCAGTCCGGATGGCAACATGATCAACCTGACGATGACCCCGCAGGTGGTGACTGAGCCGACGTGGTATCAATACGGGTCGACGATTCGCCGCGCGGATGGTTCGGAGTCGGTTCTGAACATGCCGCAGCCGTTCTTCCATGTGCGGTCGTTGAGCACACAGATTTCGATCTACGACGGGGCAACGGTCGTCATGGGCGGCTTGATCACGGAAGACCTGAGGAAGGTCAACGACAAGATTCCTGTCCTGGGCGACATCCCGCTCCTGGGAGCCTTGTTCCGGAGCAAGTCTGAGCGCAGCATCAAGAAGAACCTCCTGATCTTCGTGTCAGCGAAGCTGGTGGATCCCGCTGGGCGTCTGATTCGTAATCCGGATGCCGAGGCCGCTCCGGCGCTCAAGGTTCCGGTGCCCGGGGCAACGCCTCCGCCCCCGAAATGATATGGCCACTCGCACGCTGCTTCTGCTAGACGGAACAGGGCTGTTTTACCGGTCTTTTTTTGCCATCAAAGGGTTGTCCGCCCATGGGGGGCAACCGACCAACGCGGTATTCGGCTTCATTCGGGCGCTCCATCAGATGGAGGAACTCTGGAAACCCACCCATCTTGCCGTCGCGTGGGATGGCGGCTCGCCCGAGGAGCGTTTGGCGCTTTTGCCTGAATACAAGGCCCAGCGCGCCCCCATGCCGGATGCGCTCAAGGTCCAGTATGAGCCCATCCGTGAGTACCTGGATTGTGCGGGGGTTCCCTTAATCCGTCTGGATCGGCAGGAGGCGGATGATGTTCTGGCCACCCTGGCCCATTGGGCGGAGCGGGAGGGCAGCGACGTGCTGATCGCCAGTTCTGACAAGGATTTATGCCAGCTGGTGACGGACCGAACCGGGATTATCGCGACGGGTAAGGACGCGCCCCGCGTCGGACCGGAGGGCGTTTTTGAGATGACCGGTGTCCATCCCCATCAGGTGGTGGAGTGGTTGGCCCTGACGGGCGACACGGCGGACAACATTCCCGGCGTGGCGGGGTTGGGTCCCAAGACCGCCGCCAAGCTGCTGGGTCAGTTCGGGTCCCTGGCGGCGATGTGGGAGCGGATGGATGAAATCGAATCCGGGCGCTTGCGTGAGAAACTTCTGGCTGGGCGCGCCCTCGTGGAGAAGAATCTGGCGCTGGTCCGGTTGCGGGACGATCTGGACTGTGTGCCGGGATGGAGCGCACTGGAGTTCAAACCCGAGCTTCCGGGGCGGCTGCGGTCCTTTTATGAGCGGATGGAGTTCCACTCGCTGGTCAAGAATTTCGATCAACCGGAACTGTTCTGAGGGGTTCTTGCAATACTTCCTGCGGCGGCCAGGAATGGCCGCCCTCCCCACACCGAAATCCGGGTTTAGGGTATCCATATCGCTGACGCACGCGCTACATCTTGTGGTTGCATAGGGCGCATTTCACGTTCCTGCAAAGAAAGAGACGATTCACCACCCGCTCCGCTGGAGACACTGAGGCACGGAGAAACATCCGCACGGAGAATAACTCTGACTGCGCCTCGAAACCCAAGTGTTGAACGAATTTCTCATAGGGCAGGAACACTGTGGAAGCTGGTCGGGATCCTATCAAGGCTCACGCCCTATGAAAAATTCGTTCAACGTCTTCGCGGGAGTAAGGAAGAGGCAGGGGATGATGAGGCTTTCTCCGTGTAAACTTCTCAGTGGCTCCTCTTTCTCCAGCGAAGCGGGTGGTGAATCCCTTCGCGCAACGAGTTGTGGTTACGCCAGTCAAATGGATACCACAGATCAGGGTTTTATCTGGTTTTGGGAGGGTCGCCATTCCTGGCGACCGTCTATTGACTGAGGTTTCTGTAAAGGGTGCTATAAAATAACCGTTGACGCTCAGGGCGGCATGTAGTAAAACTACGCCTGTTTTCCTTGCCGAAGGTTTCCCTTTCTTTTTCATTTTACATCATTCAATAAGAGCGTAACCCGAGGGTGTGTTGCGCCATCCCGTTCCGGAATCCCGGTTCGTTCACACATTTCTTCTCTGATGTCATGGTCACCATTGCCATAACCGGCGGCATAGCTTGTGGAAAGAGCCTTGTCGGGAGCTACATGAAGGAGTTGGGTCTTCCCGTGTGCGAGGCGGATGAGCTCGGTCATGCGGTGCTGGCGAGGGACGGGGAGTCGTATGCGGCCGTGGTCGGGGAATTTGGATCGACCATTGTCAGGGCGGATGGCGGGATTGATCGGGTGCGGCTCGGGGCGCTGGTGTTTTCGGAGCCCGAAAAGCTGGAGCGCCTGAATGCCCTGACGCATCCCGCGATCATGCGGAGGCTCCGGGCCTGGATCGTGAACCAGCCTGCCGGGACGGGGTATGCGGCGGCGGTTATTCCCTTGTTGCACGAGATTCGGGACGAGGGGCATTGGGATGTGGTGGTGTGTGTGACCTCGCCGCAGTTGGATCAGAGGAGACGACTGGCGGAACGGGGGTTGGCGGAGAACGAGGCGGAGTCCCGGATCCGATCACAATTTGATCAGGCCCGGAAAATGGAGCGCTCCGACTACGTGATCCATAATTGCGGGAGTCAGTATCTGCTAAGAGAACAAACAGTGAGAGTAGTGCGGTCAATCCGTGGAGAGGCATCATGATGGACGACAGGAACGATAATCAGCCGGGACGACAGGACCAGGTATGGCAGGATCCGTTAAGACAGGATCAGGTGCGCCATGATCAGGCGCGGCGCGATCCGCGCAACCGCCGGGGACGGAATAATCGCCCCCCACCACGTGACCGGGGGCCGCGGCCGCTTTCGCCGGATGGCCTTCCCCAGATGGGGCCCGGCGGCGAGCCCTCGATACCCCGATCCTCTGGCGATGGCCAGCCGCGTGGTGATGGCCAGCCGCGTGGCGATGGTCCGCCGATGATGCCCAATGGTGGAGCTCCATCCTTTCCGCCGCCGCCGCAGCGGCCGCAGGGAACGCCGCAGGTTTTGAAGCTGCAGGATCTTCAGCAGAAGTCGGTTCCGGAGTTGAATGCGATGGCCGACAGTTTCGGGCTCATCGATCTGGGCGCCTTACGCAAGCATGAGCTGATTTTCGAGATCATGCGGGCGAACGGACGGCTCAACGGGACCCTGCATGGTCAGGGCGTTCTGGAAATTCTGCCCGACGGGTTCGGTTTCCTACGCTCGCCGTATTACAACTATCTGCCCTGTCCCGAGGATATTTACGTTTCGCCGTCGCAGATCCGCCGGTTTGCCGTGCGAACGGGCGACCTGATCGAGGGTGAGATTCGCTCGCCGAAGGAAAAGGAGCGGTTCTTCGCCCTGATCAAGGTGGACCGGATCAACGAGGGGGACCCCGATAAATCCAAGAGCAAGGTTCCGTTCGAGAACCTCACGCCGCTGTTCCCCGACCGGCGCTTCCTGCTGGAACGGGAACCGTCCGAGGTCTCGATGCGGGTCATGGATCTGTTCACGCCCATCGGACAGGGGCAACGCGGGCTGATCGTGGCGCCGCCCCGGACCGGTAAGACGGTTCTGTTGCAGAAGATCGCCAACAGCATTTCGGCGAACCATCCCGAGGCCTACCTGATCGTCCTGCTGATCGATGAGCGCCCCGAGGAAGTCACGGACATGGAGCGCAACACCAAGTCCCATGTTTTGAGTTCCACCTTCGACGAGCCGCCTGAGCGGCATGTGCAGGTGGCGGAGATGGTGATCGAAATGTCCAAGCGCATGGTGGAGTGCGGGAAGGATGTCGTCATCCTGCTGGACAGCATCACCCGTCTGGCGCGGGCGTACAACACGCTGCAGCCCCATAGCGGCAAGATTCTCTCCGGCGGTGTGGACGCCAATGCGCTGCACAAGCCGAAGCGCTTCTTCGGGGCGGCGCGTAACATCGAGAACGGGGGCAGTCTGACCATTATTGCGACGGCGCTGGTTGATACCGGCAGCCGGATGGACGAGGTCATTTTCGAGGAGTTCAAGGGGACGGGCAACATGGAGTTGTGCCTGGATCGCACGCTGGTCGACAAGCGCGTCTTCCCGGCCATCAACATTGAAAAATCGGGCACCCGCAAAGAGGAACTCTTGATCCATCCCGATGAGCTCAGTAAGATATGGATTTTGCGCCGCGCCATGAACGGCGTGCCGCCGGTTGAAGCCATGGAGCTGATTGTGAACCGGCTGAAGAAGACGAAGAGCAATGTAGAGTTTTTGATGGCGATGAAAGAATAGGGAGAAAACAGGGTTCATGAAAATCACAGTTGAACAGGTTGGTCCTTGCCGCAAGGTTTTGAAAATTGAGATTCCGGCCGACGTTGTGGCGGCGGAGTATCAGAAAATTGTCGCAGAATTCGCCAAGCGGGCGCGTATTTCCGGCTTCAGACCCGGCAAGGCGCCGGCGGCGATTGTGGAAAAACAGTTTGCCAAGGAGGTCCTCGAGGAGACCCGCGAGCAGCTGGTTCCGCGCGCGTACCGGGAGGCAGTGCTCCAGGAGAAGCTGCAGCCCGTGGCGATTGTCGATGTGAGCGATGCGCATGTGGATAAAACCCTGCCGCTGGCTCTTAAGGTGACGATCGATGTGCACCCCGAATTCTCCCTGCCGGACTACAAGAAGATCGAAATCAAGAGCCACAAGGTGGAAGTCAAGGAGGCGGACATTGATCAGGTCATTGTCAACCTTCGTGAGCGCAATGCGCATTTCGAGCCGGTGACCGGCCGGGCCGCCACGAAGAGTGACGTGGTGGAGGTCGATTACGAGGGGACGTGTGAGGGACGGCCGCTGCTTGAAATCGCCCCCGAAAATCCCGAACTGGCGCAGGGGAAGGATTTCTGGGTGCTGTTGGCGGAAGGCGCCCCGCTGTTCCTGCCGGGGTTGCCGCCCCAGTTGGAGGGCATGGAGGTCGGGCAGACGCGTGAAGCCACCGTGAGCTTCCCGGCGGATTATCGTGTCAAGGCGGTGGCCGGCAAGGAAGCGAAGTACACGGTTACGGCGCGGGGCATCCGCGAGCGGAGCCTCCCGGAACTGAACGACGAATTCGTCAAGACCATCGGCGTCGAGTCGGTGGAGGACCTGCGGAAGAAAATCCTCGAGAATCTCCAGGAGGCGGGTGTGGCCGCGGAGCAGAACCGGCAGAAGGACGAGATCGTCAAATGGCTGGTCGAGCATGCGGATCTCAAGGACCTGCCGCAGTCCATGGTCGAGGAAGAGGCCCGGCATATCATTCAGAATGTGGTGCAGGAAAACGTGAAGCGCGGGGTCGCCAAGGATCAGATAGAGGCCAACCGCGAGGATATTTTCAACCGTGCCGCCCAATCCTCGTCTGACCGTGTCAAACTGGACTATCTCCTCAGCCGCATCGCCGACGTGGAGAAGGTGGAAGTGGCGGAGGCCGATCTCGACAAGCGGATCGCTGACATGGCGGCCCGGTACGGCATGCCGCTGGCGCGCATGAAGGCGGAGCTGGAAAAGCGTGAGGCGCTGCAGAATCTGGAACACAGTCTGCGGATGGAAAAGGCCGTGGAGGCCGTGCTGGCCTTGGCGGTCGTGACGCCGGAATGAGGATGACCATGAATACAAGAAATCAGATGCTGGTGCCGATGGTGGTGGAACAAACGGGACGGGGCGAGCGGGCGTATGATATCTACTCCCGCCTGCTCAAGGACCGGATCATCTTCATCGGGTCGGGGATCGATGACGATATTTCCAGCCTGGTGATCGCCCAGTTGCTGTTCCTGCAGAGCGAGGACGCTGAAAAGGACATCAGTATTTACATCAATTCACCCGGTGGCTCGGTGACGGCCGGCATGGCCATCTACGATACCATGCAGTTCCTGAAGTGCGATGTGGCGACCTACTGCGTGGGCCAGGCCGCCAGCATGGGCGCGGTTCTGCTGGCCGCCGGGGCGGCCGGCAAGCGCTTTTCGCTGCCCAATGCGCGGGTGATGATTCACCAGCCGTGGGGCGGCGTGCAGGGGCAGGCGTCGGATATCAGTATCCAGGCCCAGGAAATCCTGCGGACCCGTGACAACCTGAACAAGATCCTGGCGTTCCATACCGGCAAGCCGCTGGACGTGGTGGTCAAGGATTCGGATCGCGATTTCTTCATGTCCGCCGAGGAAGCCCGGGCTTACGGGCTGGTGGATGCCGTGCTGACCAACCGGAAGACGTCGACGAAGAAGAACTGAGGACCGACCCATGGCTAGATCCAAGAAAACCGGTGACCCGTTCTGCTCGTTCTGCCTGCGGCCCGCCACGGTGGCCGGACAGTTGCTGGCCGGACCGCCCGGAACCTATATCTGCAAGGACTGCACCCAGTTATGTGGGGACCTGTTCGGCAAGAAGGGCGGGCAGGCCGCGGAGTCCTCGTCGCCGCGTAAGGAGGCAGGGAAGGATTCCGCCAAGGATTCCGCTCCGCTCAAGGTCCCGAAACCGCATGAGATCTTTGAGTTTCTCAACCAGTACGTGGTGGGGCAGGAGCATTCCAAGAAGGTGCTGTCTGTTGCCGTCCATAATCACTACAAGCGTCTACAGCAGGGCGATTCGGCCGGGATTGTCGAGGCCTTCAAGGATGTTGAGATCGAGAAGAGCAATATTCTGCTGATCGGGCCCACCGGCACCGGGAAGACTCTTCTGGCCCGTACGCTGGCGCGTTGCCTGGATGTTCCGTTCAGCATTTCGGATGCGACCACGCTGACGGAGGCCGGCTATGTTGGCGAGGATGTTGAAAACGTGCTGCTGCGGTTGCTCCAGGCGGCCGATCAGAATGTCGCCCGCGCCGAGCGGGGGATCATCTATATCGACGAAATCGACAAGATTGCGCGCAAGACCGATAACGTCTCCCTTACCCGCGATGTGTCGGGTGAAGGGGTGCAGCAGGCGCTGCTCAAGATCCTGGAGGGAACGGTGGCGAATGTTCCGCCGCAGGGCGGCCGCAAGCATCCCCAGCAGGAGTACATCAAGATCAACACCCAGAACATCCTCTTCATCTGCGGGGGCGCGTTCGTGGGGCTTGAGGATGTTCTCAAGCGCCGAGCCAGCAAGCAGGGCCTGGGCTTTGCGGAATCTGAAATGCCGAAGCCGGATGCCCGGGATATCCGGATTGAGCCGGAAGACCTGATGAAGTACGGCATGATTCCCGAATTCATCGGGCGGTTACCGGTCACGACGATTCTCGAGCCGCTGTCGGAGGCGGATCTGGTGCGTGTGCTGGTGGAGCCGAAGAATGCGATGATCCGCCAGTATCAGAAATTGATGGCGATGGAGAATGTGAAGCTGACCTTCGCCGAGGCCGCCACGCATGAGCTGGCCCGGATGGCGATCAAGAAGCGGACGGGAGCGCGTGGGTTGCGGGCCATTCTCGAGCACCTCATGCTCGAGATCATGTTCGAAATCCCCCGGCGCAATGATATCCGCGATTTCCATGTCACCAAGAACATGGTGACCGCCCAGCGGCTGGAACTCGAGCGCAAGGCTGAAGCGGCGGCGTGAGGGGGCGGCCCGGTCTCAGACCGGGCGCAACCCGCCGACGATGCGGTTCTTCTCGTCCAGGCGGACCACCCGCGGATGATGCTGGGTGGCCTGGTCGGTGGGGAACAGGCCGAAGGTGAAGATGGTCAGCCGGTCGCCGATTTTCCCAAGATGTGCGGTGGCGCCGTTCAGGCAGATGACGCCCGAGCCGCGTTCCCCGGCAATGGCATAGGTTTCAAACCGGTTGCCGTTTTCGAGGTTGGCCACCAGGATCTTCTCGTAGGGGAGGATCTTGACGAAATCCATCACATCCCGGTCGATGGTGAGGCTGCCTTCATAATCCAGGTCGGCGCTGGTGACGTGTGCACCGTGGAGTTTGGACTTCAACATGTTTGAGTACATAATAAACCTGCCTGTCTGAAATTGGGGGCCAAGGATAGTTTTTTAAGGTCCGAATCTCAAGCGAAAGTTCAGGAAGGTTTTCCGCCCCCTGTTGGGGTCGAGGGATGGCAAGCGCCCCCACTATCGTTGTCTCTTGAACTTGAGAAGGTAGACGAGGCGTCTCGCCTCGTTGGGTACGAGGAAACTTGTGCCGGATGAGACTGAAGAAACGAGGCGAGACGCCTCGTCTACTTTAAACCAGACTGGGTTTAAGGTGGACCGTGCTGTCCCCAGCGCGGTCACAACGCTCGTCTCCCGCTTTCCCCTAATCCCCTGCGGTGATTAATGCTCCGATCGTCCAGTCCCCATCCCGGCCTAGTAAAGCTTTTTGGGGTCATACTCCGGATTCACAGCCTTGTACTTAAAAATAGTTCGCTCGGGCTCGCGTTTGGCGACAACGGCCGTCAGGGCAACCAGCAGGGCGGTTACGGGAATTCCTACAAGCGTCCAGCGAACAGCCATGTGTGGGACGATCCCGTCAACCCGCCAGAGCACCACAACAGCAGCGGCACAGATTCCCGTGGTGACGCCGGCAAGAAAGGCCATGGAGCCGACCAGGAGGGTAAATGGCCGGGTTCTGTATTCCCGTTTCACCCAGCCACCGGTGGCCACAATGCCATTTGCCTTTTTCATTCCTTCAGAAGCTCCGCCAGCATTGACTCGTGGTTGTTCAGGAATTGCCTTGTGACGGAATAGTGCTCGGTGTCCGTATACTCGACTTTGCTTATGGAGTCACTTGCCAGCGAATAAATTGTGGCGTTTGGGTATGCCATCAGAATGGGGGAATGGGTGGCAATGATAAACTGGGAGTTCGCTTGGACGAGTTGATGGATGCGTGAGATCAGGGCCAGTTGTCGTGTGGGGGAGAGTGCCGCCTCCGGCTCGTCCAGCAGGTAGATGCCATTCCCTCGAAACCGCTCCATCACGAGAGCCATGAACGATTCACCATGTGACTGGTCATGCAGGGACCGGTTGCCATAATACCCTGTGACCCCAAGGTTATCGATCTCCGTGGCCACATTGTAGAAGCTCTCAGCCCGCAGGAAAAAGCCGTCCTGAGGCCGTTTCAGCCCCCGGCGGATTGTAAGAACATCGTGAAGGCAGGAGTGGGATGCTCTAGTTGAAAAGCCGAAGTTGCGTGATCCTCCCTCGGCATTGAAGCCCGAGGCTATGGCGATGGCCTCAAGAAGCGTTGATTTGCCGGCTCCGTTCTCGCCGACAAGAAAAGTCACGGACGGGTGCAGATCGATTGTCGTCATGTTCCGGCAAACAGGCAGGCAATATGGATACTCATTGAACGACGGCACCTTGCTTCGGTCGATGCCGACTTGAAGCAGGTAGTGTGTGGCATCCATCGTTTTCATACTATTGGCCAACTTCTAAATGCTCCAGCCTGTCATTTTATCCCAGAAACCACTTGCCACGAAGGAACACCAACGGTTCACTGTCCTTCACCACGGAGCCGTCTCGAAGTGTCAGTCTCAGATACACTCTTGCCCGCGAGTTCCGAATCACCTGCCTTGTTGCCTCAATCTTGACCAAATTGCGATTTCGGGTTGCCATATTCCAGAGGGCTTTCAGGGACTTGGCTGAACCCAGTTTCATGTCTGCAATCGTCTTCATGCATTCGCTGATTTCCCGCAACATCTTCCGGCAATGGGCGGCTGCATCGCTTCGCCTGCTTTCGGGTTTGAGCAGGTTCCGACGAAGTGACCTGCCGGCCGCCACTCCCAAGGATTGAGTCCGGGTAAGTTCCTTCCGAAACTCTGGTGACAGACATCCATTCGCCTTTGCGTACTGACCATTATTGGCGGCCTGATACGCAGCAAGGACGATTTCCTTCGGTTCCATAATTACGCCCCTCAATCCCCTTTTGAGCGGTTACGCCGCCGACGGACCAAGTGATACTATCGATCGTTATCCTTGTCTGCCAGCCCATTCAACGATCCCTTATTGTTGCAGCAAGAGGTCTTCTCATATTCAAGTTGTCTCTCCCGTGTCCCAACGCCCGCGTTCACGTTCGGTGCGGAACACGACGTAAAGTACGCGTTGTTCGCGTATCATCTCAGGGGCTCTATCCCACGGTTTTTGCCGTGACCACAATCAGCAGATGCCGCTTTTCGGCAATCTCCTTACTGCTCCTGAACAATCGGCCTAACCAGGGGATGGCACCCAACACCGGTATTCTGTCTTCGATCCGCTTTGTGCCAGTGGTAATCAAGCCGCCCATCACAACGGTAGACCCGTTGTGTAGCGAGATCCGGGGAGTGACCTGGCGAGTGTGGAAGAATGGCTGAGGAATGCTTACGGTCTTCTGAGTTCCGTCGGTCCCTTCGTATGTGGCCGTGAATTCCTTCCATGTGGGCTCCGTAACAACTTCAGCCATCAAATTCAGGTGAATCATGTCCTGTTTCGCGTCAAAGATTGGAGTGACAGAGAGCGTCACCCCGACATCGCGCGTTTGAAAGTTGCTGGGCACGATCGCTATTCCACGGGTAATGCTCGTTCCGTTCGTAACCGAAACGGATTGGACTTCGACCCCCGTGGGATACCGATACTCAGTCACAACCTTGATTGTCGCGTTCGTTCCGGACTTGGTCCGAACTCTGGGGGCACTCAGCAGGTCCGCCGTGCCAGAATGCGTCAGGACCGAGAGCCAGTTCGTGACGTTGCCTGCAACGAGGGGCGATATCCCCGAGTCGTCGAGTTGCCACGACATGCCAGCTGGCGCCGGCGCGGTTTCGCCGATCTCAATGAAGCGGACCTCGATATCAATCTCGGGTGTACCAGCGCTGACGAGACGAGTTGCCATCAGGACAGAGAGAACCAAATGACGAGTTTTCATATTCTCCTCTCTGACGCGAACGCTGAAAGTCAGGTCCTGGAGGAACGCGAGGTAACCTGACTTTCTGGTTCGCAACTATTTCAACGCCCTGTGTGTCCGCAAGGGATCTTGGCGCAAATCTAAAACACGCCACACAATGACATCATGGCGTCTATTGATCTGGTAATAAACGGCATACGGGAAGCGCTTTGAGAGAAGGCGGTAATAGCCAAACACCTTGGGGTGAATTCCTGCATATAGAGCAAGGGCATCAATGTCGGAAGCTAAGGAATCCAAAAAATACTCGCCCAGTCCCTCGCCTTGCCGCGAGTAGAAGACCCTTCCACGATCAAGGTCTTCGGATGCGGAAGCAAGTATCTTGATACTCATCGAATGCGTTTCCGGAGGTCCCGTTTCGCCTGTTCCCAGTCAAGAATTGGTTCTGCTCCGTTTTTGACCCTGCGCGCTGTTTCAGCCAAAACCTCCTTGTGCCACGCCGGAGACTCAGTCAAAACTTCATCCTGGGTTAGATCAACCCAGAGCGCCTCCATCACGCGAAGTTTTTCTGGTCTTGATAAGCGGTCGATTGCCAAGGTAGTTGTCATGACTCGAATATTAATCGGAAGTTATCTGTTTTTCAAATCAACTTTCTGATCATTATCCTGATGCGAACGTTGCGCTGCAGCGACAACGGGTAGCCGGTCGCGTCCGGCAGCTGATTGGCGATGTGGTCATCTCATGTAGAACAGAAATCTCTCGCTCAGACCGTTTTCGGGCACCTCTGCCGTTTACTTCAGACTGTTGCCGTCTACTTCGATTCGAAGCAGAACGTTGGTGTTTCGGTATTCGTCCCATATCCGCACGATCGAAACGCCGTTAGTGGAGGAAACAGGAGCGAACTGCGCTTGGTGTTCTTCTGTAGAGATTCTGCCTTGGGCGTCCTTCCGGGGCGATATCCTTTCTGGATAGCGTCCGGCTTGTGTCTCAGAGCGCCCGCGGGGCGCGAGGTAGTGTACCACGCCGTTGTTATGGTGTCTTATTCATCTGTATTCCAGGCAGTTTGCCTCCATACAGCCAAAGGGGTTCCGGTTCTTGCTCA
>CAMBRF010000017.1 GCA_945870225.1 PVC group bacterium
CTCCTTTTTCGCGGGGCTATTTGTTTTCATGACGGTTGAGATTTCCGAACTTTTCCGGCTCGATTCCGGAAAGCGGGAGATGACTTGAGCGACGTGATGATTCATTCCAATGCCGCGGTAGCGGCCGGCCAGGCGCAGGATATCGGGACTGCGGTGCAGGCTTTCATCATGCACCACGTCGGTGATTCCCGCCGCTGGAACTGGCTTCCTGAGGGCCATCAGGATTTGCCCGCTTTCCTGACGGTTCACGGGATTATGGTGCTTTTCTCGGCGGTGGTTCTCATCTACATGCTGGCTATGGCCTGCCGGCAGGTGGGGTCGGTCCCGCACGGGTTGCTGAATCTGGTTGAGTTTTTTGTGCAGTTCATCCGCGACGAGATGGCGGTCCCGTTTCTGGGCGAGGAGGATGGCCGCCGAATGACGCCCCTGCTGTGCAGCTTGTTCTTTTTCATTTTGATGATGAACCTGATCGGGTTGATCCCTTGTTTCTACACGGCCACCGCCAATGTCAGTGTGACGGGCGCGTTGGCCGGCGTGACGTTGGCGGTGATGATCGGCGGGGCGATCTTTCGCAACGGACCGGTGGCTTTTGTTAAAGGTTTTATTCCGCACGGTGTCCCGTGGCCCGTGCTGATCATTGTGGTCCCCATCGAGATCATCGGGCTTTTGATCAAGGCCATGGCGCTGGCCATCCGCTTGTTTGCCAATGAGTTGGCCGGGCATATTGTGGTGTTCTCCCTGCTGGGAATGCTGGTTATGTTTGGAGTGAAAGCCCTGCCCGTTTTCTTTATGGCGTTGGGAATATACCTGCTTGAGGTGTTTGTGGCATTTTTGCAGGCCTACATTTTCACATTACTGTCGGCGGTGTTTATCGGTCAGCGGTATCATCCCGCCCACTGAGCGGCGTTTTGTGTGGTTCATTAGAAGAAAGGAAGACGATATGGACGGTTTAACAGGGTCGATTGCAGGAATTGGGGCGGGACTGGTCACCATTGGGGCTGGATTGGGTATTGGTAAATTGGCGGCTTCCGCCATGGAAGGTATTGCGCGGCAACCCGAAGTGGCGCCGAAGATCCAGGTGACCATGCTGATTGCCGCCGCCCTGATCGAGGGTGTGGCTTTGTTCTGCGCCGTGATTTGTCTGCTTGGCAAGTAACCTTGTCCGGCCTGCGCTGGAAGGGTGGAGCTCATGCAAGAAGAGACGAATATTCAGGCCGTGGTGGCGGTGGACTCTGCGTCGCACGAGAGTTCGCCGGGAGTGGTGGATGTCTCGGCACCGATGATGCTGTTGACGTGGCTCACCTTTCTGGTGCTGGCATTCATTCTCTCCCGGATCGCCTGGAAGCCGATCTTGAAGGCGTTGGATATACGGGAGAAGACCATCAAACGTGCGTTGGAAAACGCCGAGAAGGCGCGCCTTGAAACGGCTGCTGCCGAAGAGCGCAATCGCCAGAGCCTTCAGGCGGCCCTGGATGAGGCGCGGCGGATTGTCGAGGAGGCACGCCGGGCCGCCCAGGATCACGCCCGTCTGATCCAGGAGCGCGCTGAGCAACAGGCGCAAACCCTGGTGGACGAAGCCCGACGGGAAATCCACGCCTCGGTCGAGTCGGCGCGCCTGGTCTTGCGACGTGAAACCGCCGGGTTGGCCCTTGATCTGGCTGCCAAGGTGACGGAGCGGAACATGGACACGGATCGGAACCGGGAGCTGGTTCAATCCCTGGTTGGGGAGTTGGATCGCGCATGAAACTCCGGCCCAGAGTGGCCCGGCGTTATGCCCGGGCTCTTCACGACCAGGCCATCGCGGGTTGCGCGTTGTCCGAGGTGAGTCGCGATGTGGAGCAGCTTCGCCGCAGTCTGGCGGGGTCAATCGATCTGGTGTCGTTTTTAAATAATTATCTTCTTCCCCGTGCGGCGCGGATGAAGGTTCTGAGGGCGCTGTGGGCGGAGACGTTGCATCCGCTCACCTGGCGTTTTGTACGCCTGTTGGAATCCAAGCGGCGGCTGGGGATTTTGGACGAGATTGGCGCGGAATTCGTTGAGTTTGAAGAGGCCTGTCAGGGGCTGGTGCGGGGAAGCCTCGCTTCGGCGTACGCCCTGTCCTCCCGGGACGTGGGAGAGATCGCCGGCCAGCTGGGGCGGCATTTGGGTAAACAGGTGATTCTACAGGCGGGTGAAGAGCGCGGCCTGTTGGGCGGGTACCGTTTGCGCGTGGGGGACTGGGTCTATGACCTCAGTCTGGCGGGGCGCTTGCGAATGCTTAGACAAACGATGATGGCCGGATGCGGCCCGAGGAATTGATCATGGCTGTTGATTTAAGACCGGAAGAGATTACCTCCATTCTGCGGCAGCAATTGGCGGAGTTTGATGGCAAGGCGGACATCGCCGAAGTGGGGACGGTGTTGAACGTGGGCGACGGGATTGCGCATATCCACGGCCTGTCGCGCGTGATGGCGGGTGAACTGGTTGAGTTCAGCGAGGGGCTGACCGGGATGGCCCTGAATCTGGAAGAAGACAATGTGGGTGTCGCCATTTTTGGCGAGGATCGCACCATCAAGGAAGGCGATCCCGTCCGGCGCACCGGACGCATTGCCTCCGTGCCTGTGGGGGAGGCGTTGGCCGGCCGGATTGTGGACGCGCTGGGACGTCCGATCGACGGGGCGGGGGGGGTGGCTTCGACGGAGCAACGTACGATTGATATCAAGGCCCCGGGGATTATCGAGCGGGCCGATGTTCGGGAACCGCTGCAAACGGGCATCAAGGTGATCGATGCGCTTACGCCGATCGGACGGGGGCAGCGCGAACTGATCATTGGAGACCGGAAGACGGGCAAGACCTCGCTTGCCATCGATACCATCATCAACCAGCGCGGCAAGAATGTGATGTGCTTTTACGTGGCGATCGGTCAGAAGCGATCCACCGTGGTGCAGGTTTGT
This sequence comes from PVC group bacterium, assembly GCA_945870225.1. Taxonomy (GTDB): domain Bacteria; phylum Verrucomicrobiota; class Kiritimatiellia; order CAIKKV01; family CAITUY01; genus CAMBRF01. Next base: position 2,934 of record CAMBRF010000017.1, read on the forward strand.
GAGACGCTGAAGCACTATGGGGCGATGGAGTACACAACCATTATTGCCGCCACCGCTTCCGATCCCGCGCCCATGCAGTACCTTTCGCCCTTTGCGGGATGTGCCATGGCGGAATTCTACCGGGACTCCGGCCGGCACGCCTTGATCGTTTACGACGACCTGACCAAGCAGGCGCAGGCTTACCGACAGTTGTCGTTGTTGCTCCGCCGTCCGCCCGGGCGCGAGGCCTTTCCGGGCGACGTGTTTTATTTGCACAGCCGGTTGCTCGAGCGTGCGGCGAAGCTCAGTCCTGAAAAAGGAGGGGGAAGCCTTACCGCCCTGCCGATTGTGGAGACGCAGGCGAACGATATCTCCGCCTATATCCCGACCAATGTGATTTCGATCACCGATGGTCAGATTTTTCTGGAAGCGGACGCCTTCAACGCGGGGCAGCGCCCCGCCGTGAATCCGGGGATTTCGGTGTCGCGCGTGGGGGGTGATGCGCAGGTGAAGGCCATGAAGCAGACGGCTGGAACGTTGCGTCTGGATCTGGCCCAGTACCGCGAATTGGCCGGGTTTTCGCAGTTTGCCTCGGACCTGGACCCTGCGACTCGGCGGCAGTTGGATCGTGGTCGACGCCTGATGGAACTGATGAAGCAGAATATCCACGAGGTGCTACCGGTGGCGTTGCAGGTGGCGATCATTTATGCCGGCACCCAGGGCTATCTGGATTCGATTCCCCTGAACAGGATCAAGGACTTTGAAAAAGAGTTGGCTGAGAGGCTTGACCGCGAGCCCCGGGATTATCTGACGCAGTTTGACCGGGATCAGGCCATGACTCCGGACGTCAAGACGGCGCTGGAGGCGGTTTTAAAAAGGTTATCCGTGACGTCGGTCTAGGCGATGAAGCATGGCAACGCTCAAGGAATATAACGTCAAGCTGGCACGGCTTCGGAGTACCCGCAAGTTGACGCGGACGATGAAGCTCGTATCGGTCACCAAATTGCGGCGCGCGCAGGATGCGGAGAAACGCGTGGGGCAATTTGCAGGCAAGGTTCACGCCTTCGCGGCGCGCCTTGCGGCCAAAGGGGCGGAGGAGCATCCGCTGCTGGACGAGCGCCCGAAGGTGGGCGCGGTGCTCCTGCTGGTGGTAACCGGCGACCGCGGTTTGTGCGGTGGGTTCAACAACAATGTGATCAAGGCGGCGCTGGAGTGGCGACAGCAACAGGAAGCCAAGGGGCGGCAGGTCCGGATGAGCTTTTGCGGGCGGCGCGGTTATAATTTTCTCAAGACGCGCGTCGATATGGAGCGGTTTTACGACGAGGCCGTGGCGCACCCCGACTTTCAGCAGGCGCGCCGGATTGGTCAGGAAATACAGGCCGCCTTTCTCGGTCAGCGTTTTGACGAGGCTTATGTTGCCTGGAACGGCGTCAGCGGATTTCTGGGATGTGTGCCGAGAGTCGAGCGGTTGGCGCCGTTCGATCCGGCCTCAATGGCGGAGACGTCAGCGGTGACCAACGGTGAGGATTGGCTGTTGGAGCCTGGGCGGGCTGAACTGCTTGGGGTGGTCCTGCCGCGGCTTTTGAACCTGAAAATATATGCGGCCCTGTTGGGCAGTGCCGTGGGAGAGCATGGAGCCCGCATGCGGGCCATGGAGCAGGCGAGCACCAATGCCGATAATCTCATTGCGCAGATATCCCTGAAACGTAATCGTGCGCGGCAGGCGGCCATCACCACCGAATTGACGGAGATCGTGGCGGGAGCCGAGGCGCTGAGATAGGCTGGAAGCGGAAAGCGGGAAGAGGAAGACATGGACAAGCAGGTTGAACGGGCGAGGGGGCGGATCACGCAGGTCTTGGGACCGGTGGTGGATGTGGAGTTTCCGGAAAGCGAACTACCGCCGATTTTTTCGGCGTTAAAGGTGACCAATCCAAGCATCGACGGACAGCTCTGGAATTTGACGTTGGAAGTCGCCCAGCATTTGGGCAACAACGTCGTTCGGGCCATTGCCATGGACTTGACGGATGGGTTGGTGCGTGGCGCTGAGGTTCTGTACGACGGAGAAGAAATCTCGGTGCCGGTCGGCCCCGATACTCTGGGGCGCGTGATGAATCTTCTGGGCGCCCCGATCGACGGGCTGGGACCGATTCAGGGCAGTAAGCGAATGCCGATCCACCGTTCGGCACCCCGCTACGAGGAACAGGAGACGAAGGATCAGATTCTGGTGACCGGAATCAAGGTGATCGACCTGCTGGCCCCCTACAAGAAGGGCGGTAAGATCGGTTTATTTGGCGGTGCGGGCGTGGGCAAGACCGTGTTGATTCAGGAACTGATCCGTAATATCGCCACCGAGCATGGCGGCTATTCCGTATTTGCCGGGGTGGGCGAGCGGACCCGCGAGGGAACCCAACTCTATCGCGAAATGCGGGAGTCGGGCGTGATCAAGAAAACGGCCATGGTGTTTGGCCAGATGAACGAGCCGCCCGGTGCACGCGCCCGCGTGGCTCTATCGGCGCTGACTGTGGCGGAATATTTCCGCGACGAGTTGCACCAGGACGTCCTGCTGTTCGTGGATAACATCTTTCGCTTTACCCAGGCCGGCTCCGAAGTGTCGGCCATGCTGGGGCGTATTCCGTCGGCGGTGGGCTACCAGCCGACGCTGGGCACGGATATGGGTGAACTTCAGGAGCGCATCACCTCCACGAAGAGCGGTTCGATCACCTCCATTCAGGCGGTCTATGTGCCCGCCGATGACTACACCGATCCCGCGCCTGCCACAACCTTCGCGCATCTGGACGCCACCACCGAACTGTCGCGTGCGATCGTTGAGCAGGGCATCTATCCGGCGGTGGATCCACTGGTCTCCTCATCGAGTATCCTGGCGCCGGAGATTGTGGGCGAGGAACACTACCGCGTGGCACGGGGCGTGCAGGAGATTCTACAGCGCTACAAGGAGCTGCAGGATATCATCGCGATTCTGGGCCTGGAGGAACTCTCCGAGGATGACCGAGCAACGGTCGAGCGGGCCCGCAAGGTTCAAAGACTGCTGTCGCAACCCTTCTTTGTGGCGGAGCAGTTCAGCGGCACACCGGGGACTTACGTGCAACTGGCGGATACGATCCGGTCCTTCAAGGAGGTCCTGGCGGGCAAGCACGACAAGGTTCCGGAGCAGGCTTTTTACATGGTCGGGCATATCGAAGACGCGCTCAGGAAAGCCAAAAAGCTCAGCGAGGGCGGGGGATGATTTTTCGCCTGACACTGGCGACACCTGACAAGGTGTTTTTCGATGGACCGGCCGAGGAAGCGGTTTGTCCGGGAATCAAGGGGCTTTTTGGCGTTCTGGCCCGGCATGCCCGTATGATGACGGCGTTAACCACGGGAATTCTGAAGGTCCGGGGGGAGAGTCAGGAGTTCTATTTTGTGGTGGATGGCGGCATGGCGGAGATGGGTGATGATCGCCTTGATCTGCTGGTGGATGCCGTTATTCCGGCGGCGGGTGGTGCCGACGCAGAGCAGAAGCTTGAAGAACTGAAAGCCAGTCGCCCAAAGCCGGTGCGACGTTTGGGTTAACAGAGCGGGTCATGGGAGGAGGCATCCATGGGCAAAGCAGGCAGGCCGGTGGTCAGTGCGATGTCGGCAGGATTTCAATTTGCCGTTTGCGTGCTGCTTCCCGTCTGGGCGGGCTATTACGCCGAACGCAGGTATGACTTCAAGCCATGGGGTTTAATCGGGGGGCTTCTAGTCGGTTTGCTGATCGGGGGCTGGAGCGTATTTGTTCCGCTGTGGCGTGAGGCCGAGGATGATCCGATGCCCCCGAAATCCCGGGATGATGAATAGAGAGACACGGTCTTCCGTCGTGTCGGCTCCCTGTTTTCCTCTGCGAGTTAAGCAGCCTGACGGCGTATTCTTACAGGCTTGGAAGGAAGGACGTATGGCCACTCGAGACAGAGCGTTGACGAAGGAACGCGACCGGTTCTTGGAGGATATCCAGATCATTGCGGGGCTGGGCACCTATGTTCTGGATATTGCCTCCGGCCGGTGGGAGAGTTCATCCATCCTGAATGACATTTTTGGAATTGATGATACCTATGAGCGTTCCATTGAGAGTTGGGCGGCACTGATCCACCCTGAAGACCGGGACATGATGGTGAATTACTTTGTTGGCGAAGTGGTGGGGCGCCGGCAGCCCTTCCGTAAGGAATACCGGATTGTCCGCCGTAAGGATGGGGGTGAACGGTGGGTTCAGGGGCGCGGACGGCTGGAGCTGGAGGCGCAGGGCCAGCCGTTGAAGATGATTGGAACCATTCAGGATATTACGTCGCGCAAACTGACCGAGGAGTCCCTTCGAAACAGCGAAAGCCGGTACCGCGAGCTGATTGAACTTGCCGTTGATGGAATACTTCTGGGAACGCAAGAAGGTGTCATTATTGATGCCAACAGGCGGATATGCGAGTTATCCGGAATTGCGCGCGAGGACTTGATGGGGCGGGATATCCGCGCCCTGTCGTTTGATCCGGCCAGTCTGGAGAGGATGCCATTTCGCTTTGATTTGCTGCAGGCGGGGCAGACGGTGGTTTCCGAGCGCACGTTGATCCGGCCGGATGGCACCCGGATTGAGGTCGAAATGCGGACCCGGATGATGCCTGATGGAATCTATCAGTCCATCTTTCGTGACGTTACCGAGCGCCGGCGAATCGAGGAGACGGTCTGGGAGAGTCAGCGCGCCCTGTCCACGCTGCTGGGAAACCTTCAGGGAATGGCTTACCGGTGCAAGAACGACGAGAATTGGACCATGGAATTCTTCAGCGCCGGTGTGAAAGAGCTGACCGGCTACGATGCGGGAGATTTCATTAATAATGCCAAGCTCTCCTATGCGTCGGTCATTCACCCGGATGATCGTCAATATGTTTATGATGAGGTTCAGTCCGCACTTCTGGAGCACAGGCACTTCCAGTTGATCTATCGAATAGTCACGGCGGCGGGTGTTGAAAAATGGGTATGGGAAAAAGGAATTGGGGTCTATTCGTCCACCGGGAGCCTCCTTGCCATTGAAGGGTTCATCGCCGACATTACTGAACGCAAACAGGCGGAAGACGATCTCCGCCGCCTCGCGGATACCTTGGAGCAGCGTGTGGCCGAGCGTACACGGGAACTGGAAGCCGCGCATGCCGCCCTGCAACGCAGCCATGCTTTGCTCTCTGAAACAGGGAGGGTCGCGCACGTGGGGGGCTGGGAATTGGATCTGCAGACGCTCCAACAGATCTGGACGGACGAGATGTATCGTATCAACGAAGTGGACCGGGGTTTCAAGCCTACTTTGGATAATGGGCGGAATTTCTACGCGCCGGAGTCCCGGCCCATCATTGACCAGGCCGTGAAGCGGGCCATGGAACGGGGGGACCCCTTTGACGACGAGATGGAAATCATAACCGCCAAGGGGAACCGGCGATGGGTGCGTACAGTGGGCTGGCTGGATCCCGGACGGCGGAAACTGCTGGGCATCCTTCAGGATATCACGGCGAGTAAACAGGCGGCACTGGATCTGGTGATGAATAATGAGGTCCTGGATCGGAGTGTTGTGCAATTACGGAGCCTGGCGGCCGAGTTGACTCAGGCGGAAGAGCGTGAACGCAAGCGGCTGGCGGGCATGCTTCATGACAACCTTCAGCCCCTGCTGGTGGCCTCCACCATCAAGGTCAGTCTGCTTGATCGAAAGGCCAGCGAACAAGAGCATGCCCGGGCCGTTCAGGAGATCCTCGATATCCTCGGGGAAACGCTGGAGGCTTCAAGAGCATTGACGACCCACCTGTATCCGCCCGTATTGCTTGATGCGGGCCTCGTGCCCGGTCTGCGCTGGTTGGCCGACTGGATGCGGGCCAAGCATAATCTCGCCGTGAAATTGGAGATGGATGAATCTTTGGAAATTCCTGAAACTCTCTGCATCCTCCTGTTCCGGGTTGTGAGAGAGTTGCTCTTGAACGTCGTCAAGCATGCGAAAGTGGCCTCGGCGACGGTGGAGATGGTTCAGGAGGAAATCGGGGCACTGCGGATCACCGTCAGAGACGCAGGGTGCGGGTTTGATATAAACGCATCCGCGACCTTCTCGGCTAATGATGGCCTCGGGTTGTTTCACCTTCGTGAACATCTGGCCGCCACGGGAGGATCCCTTGCTGTGTCAAGTATGCCGGGAAGGGGTACGGAGGTCTCCGTCACCGTGCCGTTTCTGTCATTGACGGGCGGAGGGCAGGATGATCGTATGGATAGGATTCAGTCGGAAGAAAAAGGGAGACCATTATGAGTATTGAGAGCAAGCATATCGAAACGCTGGGGTTGCATGCGGGGCGGGCGCCTGACCTGTCGACGGCCTCCCTGGCGGCGCCGGTTTATCGTACGACCGCCTACCAGTTCCGTGACACACAGCATGCGGCGAACCTGTTCGGACTGAAGGAATTGGGCAACATCTACACGCGGCTGATGAACCCGACGCATGATGTGCTTGAAAAGAGGATGGCGGGTCTCGAGGGGGGCGCGGCCGCTTTGGCGCTGGCGTCCGGGACCAGTGCCATTTTCTATTCCATCATCAATCTCTGCCAGGCGGGCGATGAGTTTGTGTCGGCGAATAACCTCTACGGGGGCTCGTACACGCAGTTTCACGACATCCTGCCCCAGCTGGGGATCACCTGCCGTTTCTTTGACCCCCGGAACCCGGCCAATGTGGCCAAGGCGATCACGCCGAAGACCAAGCTGGTGTTCGTTGAATCGATCGGCAATCCCGGTCTGGATGTGGCGGATCTCCCGGCCATGGCGAAGGTGGCGCATGACCACGGGCTGCCGCTGATCGTGGATAGCACGTTCAGTACGCCCTATCTCCAGCGGCCATTGGAGCAGGGGGCGGACATTGTGGTGCATTCCCTGACCAAGTGGCTCGGCGGGCATGGCGCCGCCATCGGCGGGGTCGTGGTGGATTCGGGCAAGTTCGACTGGAAGAGTGGAAAATTCCCGCTGCTGTCCGAACCGGACGCCAGCTATCATGACATCCGGTGGGCTCATGATCTCGGTCCCCTTTCGCCTCTGGCGTTCATTCTTCGCATGCGTTTGGTGCCGCTGCGCAATCTCGGGGCCTGCATTTCGCCGGATAACGCCTGGCTTTTCCTTCAGGGGATCGAAACGCTGGCGCTGAGAATGGAACGGCATTCGCAGAATGCCCTGGCGGCAGCCCGATACCTCAAACAGCACAAGCTGGTGGACTGGGTGCGTTATCCGGGTCTGGAAGATGACTCCTCCTATCCGGTGGCGAAGCGGTTGTTGCTCAAGGGGTTTGGCGGGATGGTGGTGTTTGGGATCAAAGGCGGAGCCAAGGCGGGGGCGGCGTTTATCGATCAGCTCAAACTCTTCTCGCATGTTGCCAATGTGGGCGATGCAAAGAGTCTGGCCATTCATCCGGCCACAACGACGCACTCGCAGTTGACGGAGAGTCAGCAGCGGGAGAGCGGGATTGCCCCCGAACTGGTGCGTCTCTCGATCGGCATCGAACACATCGACGATATCCTGGCCGATCTGGAGCAGGCCCTCAACATGACAACAGGCTGAGTTCTATCTGCTCATTGCCTGCGGGAGGGCGCGCCTGATGCGCGCCGCGGACGGCAGCATGCCGTCCCTCCCAGGAGAATCAAAGATACCTTGGGGAATTATGAATTGGACTGATCTCAGCGGGAAAATACTGAACGGTGGGCGCCTTGATCGTTCCGAAGCGATGGCGGTGTTGCAGTCTTCGGATGACGAACTGCTGGTGGTGCTACAGGCTGCCTTTGAAATCCGCCGGACTTATTTTGGGCGTGGGGTCAGATTGCATGTGATCCGAAACGCCAAGAGCGGATTTTGCAGCGAGGACTGCTCGTACTGCAGCCAGTCAAGCAAGGCTGACACGGCGATTGAGCGGCATCCGCTGCAGGCGGTTGAGGCAATCGTGCAAGGCGCGCGGGAAGCACAGCAGATGAATGCGGTGCGCTATTGCATTGTTACCAGCGGGCGCCAGCCGGTGGAGACGGAGCTGGATGTCATTTGTGAAGCCGCACGACAGATCAAACGGGAGGCACCGATCCAGATCTGTACGTCACTGGGGTTGCTGACTCCGGCGCAGGCGCAACGATTGAAGGCGGCGGGGGTGGATCGCTACAATCATAATCTCGAAACCTCCAGTCGCTACTACGGTGCCATTTGCACCACCCACAGTTATGATGACCGGGTGGCGACGACGCGCATTGCCAAGGCGGCGGGGCTTGAGTTGTGCTGCGGCGGTCTTATTGGAATGGGCGAAACGCTGGATGATCGGGTGGACCTGGCGCTGGCGCTGCGCGAGGTGGGTGCCGACTCCATTCCCTTGAACTTTCTCGATCCGCGGCCGGGGACCGCGATGGAGGGTCGGACGCGGATCAGCGCCATGGAGGCGTTACGGACCCTTGCCCTGTTCCGGTTTGCCAACCCTGATCGGGAACTGCGCGTGGCGGGCGGGCGCGAAGCCTGCCTGGGCCCCCTGCAGGCACTGGCTTTGTATCCAGCCAATTCAATTTTCACGCGGGGCTATCTGACCACGGGGGGGCAGGGGCATACCGCCGACCTGGCTTTGATTGAGTCGGCAGGATTTCAGGTGGCCGAGATCACCGACGCCTGATCGGTCCTCAGTGCGGATGCGAATGCCTGAGGCTATGCGGGCGTTCGAGGCCATGGGCAAGCAGCAGGGGTTCGTCATTCAGGATGACGCATGTGGGGCCGTCGGCCACAACCCTGCCTCCGTCGAGCACGATTACCCGCTCACAGACCTCGACAACCATTTCCAGATCGTGCGTGGCAATGATCTTGGTGTGGGTGAAGGACTGCAGAAGTTCGATCAGACGCCGCCGCGCGCGCGGGTCGAGGTTTGAAGACGGTTCATCCATCACCAGAATGTCCGGCTCCATGGCCAACACCGTGGCGATGGCCACGGCCCGCTTTTCCCCGGCGGACAGGCGATACGGTGGCCTCGCCCTCACGTGCGTCATGCCCACCCGGTCGAGAGCTGTGGCCACCCTCAACTCTACTTGATCGGGTGGCCATCCGGCATTCAGAGGACCAAAGGCAACATCCTCCGCCACCGTCGGCATGAACAGTTGGTCGTCCGGATCCTGGAAAACCATGCCCACGGCGCGTCGGACCAGAACGGCGGTTTCGCGCGTCAGGGCTGCATCACCGATGCGCACTTCTCCCTGTGTGGTTGGCAGGTACCCGTTCAGGTGAAGGAGAAGCGTGGACTTCCCTGCCCCGTTGGCCCCCACGAGCGCCACGGAGCCGCCGTGTTCGATGCGAAAAGACACCCCCTGCAGGGCTTTTGTGCCGTCGGGATAAGCGAAACACAAATCTCGAACTTCAACAATGTGGTGGCTCATGGTGTTATTCCGGTCAGAAGCAGGCCTAGTCCATTTGCCAGATTCCAGGTGCGTGCCGCAAGAAAAAAGGCCAGACAGCCTGCGATAAACAGCCCGTCGGACGGGCGAAATGAGGAGGGGTGCATCAGCCGGATCTCGCCCTCGAATCCGCGTGCCACCATGGCGCGGTGGATGCGCTCAGCTCGATCCATGGATCGCAGGAGCAGATGGCCGACCAGCGAGCCATACACACGCAGCCGCAGGGAACGTGACCCGCCGGTACGTAACTCCACGCCGCGTATCATCCTAAACCCCTCGTCCGCCATAACGAACAGATAGCGATAGAGGAACAGCAGTTGCATCACAAAGACGCGGGGTACGCCAAGTTGCTCCAAGCCGGCACCCAGCCGGTGCATGCCGGTGCAGGCGACCAGTGACAAAGCCGCCCCGACCGTCAGGACGAACCGGAACATGATGGAGCCAAACGAGACCCATCCGCCGGAAATCATGAACGGCCCGAGGGCACCCACCGGTTCCCGATCCAGAAACGGATTAAAAACACCAATGATCAAGGCGAAGGGTGCGGCCACGAGTATTTTTTTCAGGATGAGCCTCAAGGGGATGCGGCCCACGGTGAGAAGGATGACGGGATAGAGCAGGAAGGGGGTCAGGGCGGACAGCTCATACCGGGGGAACGACATCACAATGATGATGAACGCGAGGGTCACCACGGCCTTGGCTCGCGCGTCGAGTCGGTGCGCCGGGGTGTCCAGACGCCCCAGTTCGTCCAGCCGTCCAATATCGATCCAGTTCGCTGCTCCCATGGAACTCCTGTTTCAATCTCACTCAGTCTTGGGCGCGCGGCGGCTCGAGTGTGCCTTGAGCGCGAAGCCCACCAGACTGGCTAACCCCAGAGTCAGCACTCCGCCCACAAGCCCCGAAACGGATGTCCCGGCGCTGACCGCAGGCCAGGGTTCCGGCGCGTTCTCTTTCACGTTTTTGGCTCCGGTCCCGTCTGCCTTGAATCCATAGTCGGGAAGAAAGGCCGTTTTTTTCTGCAAATGTGTCAGGTCTTTATGGAGACCTGCCTCCGGTCCTGAAACGTCTTTTCCCTCTGTGGCTTTGGCGAGGGACCACTCCAAACCGTCGGGATGAGTGGATGCAAACCAACTCGCCACACCACCCATCACGGCGGCGGCGAGTGCCAATCCGATCAGCACAGGCCGCAGAGGGATCGACGATCCCGCTGCTGGATCCGGTGATAACGCTTCCGGGCGCGCTCGGGCGACGAAGGACACCACGGCCGCGGTCGCCAAACCTTCGACGGTGCCAATCGCCAGATGAACCGGCAGCATCATGAGGACAAAGGTTTTGAAAGGTAATTCTGAGATACCGGACGCCGTCGTTTCAAGCACGACGCTCATCGCTCCCAGTTGCAGGCCCGCGACAGCGGCCATGATTGCGGCCAACCAGGCGCGCGAAGTGCTGTATTCGCCCTTGGTTAGGGGTCGATAGATTAGAGGAAAGGCGATGAATATCGGGAACGCCCCCATGTTGAACATATTGCAGCCCAGGGCCAGCAAGCCGCCATCCGCGAAGAAGAACGCCTGTACGGTCAGTACTGAGGCAATAACGAGGAAAGCCGCATAGGGTCCGAGCAGAACGGCTAGAATCAGTCCTCCAACGAGATGTCCGCTCGACCCTGTTCCGGGAATCGAAAAATTGATCATCTGAGCGGCGAAGATGAATGCACCCAGCACACCCATCATCGGGACAAGATTGTCCCGCAAGGATTGTTGGACCTTTCGGGCGCAGAAGGCGATCAACCCACCCGACACAACCCACATAGTCCCGCCAACGGCGGGTGAGATCAAAGCATCGGCCATATGCATGTTTGGTTTGCCTCTTCTCTTGGCACGGCAGTAGTAATACATATCATATAAACATAACACTGCGCAAGTCGGCGATGACGTGAATCCCGCCTGTCTTGACTATTTGAGGTGGCTTGTCTATCGTCCCCCCCATGAAGTTCGGTATGATAGTGTTGGCAGGCCTGCTCACCGCGCTCGCATCTGTCGTGTCGCTTGGTTCGACATCGCATTGCGAGAGCGATCACGAGGCGGAGAGCAACACCGAATGTGCCTGCGTCTGCTGCTGCGCGCCGACTCTCATCTGCCTCGAAGAGGCGAGCGGTCTGGCATCGCCTAGGTCTGCTCGCGCTGGTTCTACAGACATGATCTTCCCGGGAAGACTGTTGATTACCGACATCTTCCGTCCACCGACTTCCGCCTAAGGTCCCCCCTTCCCGTCGTTCGTTGTGCCTGCCTTGTGTTCTGGCGCTAATAACGGTCGTTCCATTGTCGCGCCTTACCCAGCGCCGCTGTCGCTCTTTTGTCAATCAATCGGAGGATTCATGAATCAGATACCAGATTTTACGCACGCGAGCATTCGCGTTGTGTTCACGCTTGCCCTCATGGGCATGGGGGTGTGGGCAACCAACGCCCAATCGCAAAACGAACCGGAGGGGGTGCTTACCCTTGACCAGGCGCTTGAATTGGCGCTGATGCACAACACGGAACTGGCGGCATTTTCGCACGGGGTTCGGGCGGCGGAAGGCAATGCACGGCAGGCTGGGGTCTTGCCGAACCCGGAATTGGAACTCGAGACAGGGGAGTTCGGCGGCTCCGGGGCGCGCAAGGGTTATGAGGGTGCTGAATCGTCCCTGCGTCTGACCCAGTCCCTCGAACTGGGAGGAAAACGAGGCAATCGGCAGCGCGTGGCCCTGTCGGAAGCACGCTTGGCCGGCTGGGATTACGAAGCGAAACGGCTCGATGTGCTTGCGCTCACCAAACAGGCGTTCATTGACGTCCTCCTGGCACAAGGCCAACTCATCCTTGCGGAGTCTCAACTAGTTGTCGCCGAGGACGTGAGTAAGGCTGCGGCACAACGTGTAAAGTCTGGCAAGGTTCCCGTCCTGGAGGAAACGAAAGCAGGCGTCGAAGTGACATCCACCCGAATCGTGAGGGATCGGGCCAGGCGCGAATTAGATGCGGCCAGAAGACGTCTTGCGGCATCCTGGGGAGGGATAAAGCCGGTGTTCAGGGAGGCCGGAGGTAACATGGATGCTGTCGCCGCCGTCCCGCCCTTGGGGAGACTCTCCCCTCTACTGGCCGACATGCCAGAGGTCGCCCGCTGGAACGAGGAAGTGGCGAAGGCCAGAGAATCTCTCGCTCTGGCCAAAGCGACGCGCCTCCCGGATATCGGCGTAAGCGTTGGTATCAGCCGCTTCGAGGAAGATGGCACCTATGCCGGAACCGCAGGCCTTTCGCTGCCTCTCCCTCTTTTCGACCGCAATTCCGGCGGCATTGTTTCAGCCAAACATCTGGAAAGTCGCGCGGAGTGCGAACAACGCGCCGCCCATTTACGTGCTACGACCGCTCTGGTTGAAGCCCATAGCCGGCTCGAAACGGCGAGGGCAGAGGCGCTCACAACCAAGGCCGAGTTGCTTCCCGGTGCCCAGCAAGCCTTCGATGCGGCACAGACAGGCTATCAAGAAGGAAAATACGGGCACTTGGAGGTGCTGGACACTCAGCGGACGCTTAACGAAGCCAAGACACGTTATCTGGATATTCTGGCCGCCTATCACAAGGCGGCGGCCGACGTGGAACGACTGATTGGTGCCCCACTTAAAACAATTCAATAAGCAAAACAGCGAGGAACACAATGAAGACGAACGAAGGAAGATGGACGGTTATTCGCGGGCTCTGCGCCCTGTTGGCCGTTTTGGTGGCGGCGAGCGGATGCGGCAAGGAGAAGTCCGACAAACCTGTCGCACCCGTGGCGGAGGCGGTCGACGAAAAAGAGGCGGCTGTGACCCCATCGGCAACTCTTGAGGAACGGTTATCTGCGAAGTGCGAATGCGGCATACCCATTTATAAGTGTGCCGAATGCCGCTACGAAGCCGGTATCGTGAAACTGGCCCCCAGCCTTTTGAAGAGGGCGGATGGCGGCGGCTTGGTTCAAACGCAGACAGTCATGCGCACCAAGGTGTCCGCGGCATTGCCGACCACCGGAGAGATTGCGCTCAACGAGAATGCGGCGGTTCATATCAGCCCCCGTATTGCCGGTATCGTCGAGTCCGTCTCCGTGGATATCGGGGCGCGCGTCAAGGCGGGTGACACGTTGCTTACTCTGGCCAGCGTGGAACTTGGTAAAACCCTGGCGGAATACGAGCGTAACCGGACCTTAAGCGATCTGACCGAGAAGGTGTTCGCACGGGAAACGAAGCTCAGGGAGCAGAAGGTGGGCTCCGAACAGGATATGATCGACGCCCAGATGACTTATGAACAGCACCGCACCGACCTGAAGGCGTCCGAACAAACCCTTCACGTGCTGGGCTTGACGGAGGAGGATCTGGCCGCGATACGCGTTCCTTCGCACAGCGCGGTGGCGGTGCGATTGCCTGTTCGAGCACCCGTCTCCGGAACGATCATCGAGAAACACGCCGTACCTGGAGAAATGGCGGAGGCCGGAAAAGACCTGATGCTGCTCTCCGATCTGACCACGGTATGGGTCTGGGCCAACGTCCAATCGCGCGATCTCGCGCCCCTGCTTCAGGCCGAGAAACGCGGGGCCGTTGCGGTCGAGGTCATGGTGTCTGCCTTCTCCGACCGTCAGTTCAAGGGTACGCTCGATTACGTGGGCGCGACCATGAACGAGCAAACCCGTACAGTGAAAGTGCGCGCCACCGTCAAAAATCCTGACTTTGAACTGCGCCCCGGAATGTTCTGTGACGTTGCCATCTCTCTCGCCAATGGACAGGCTGAAGAGAGTTTGGTGGTGCCGCGCGCCGCTGTGCTCGCGGACGAGGGCAAGTTCTTTGTCTTCAAGCACTGGAAGGATGACTTCTTTGTGCGACAGGACGTGCGCAAGGGGCGCGACTTCTTCGGCATGGTGGAGATTCTAGACGGTCTGCAGGCCGGTGAGACGGTCGCGGTAGAGGGGGCTTTCCTGCTCAAGTCGGACGTGCTGCGCGAGAAAATGGGCGCCGGTTGCGCTGACTAACCAACGGAAGGATTCTCACCATGTTCGACAAACTTATTCGCTTTGTGTTGCACCAGCGCTTGCTGGTCATTCTCGGAACGCTCATCGTGGCGGGTGCCGGTCTGTTCGCCTGGAAGACGTTGCCAGTCGATGCGTTTCCTGACGTCACCAACGTTCAGGTGATGATTCTCACCGACGCGCCGGGTTTGGCCCCGCTCGACGTGGAACAGCAAGTCACTGCTCCAATCGAACTCGCCATGCAAGGACTGCCGGGCGTGACTCAGGTGCGTTCCCTCTCGAAGGCGGCGCTCTCGCAGGTTATCATCGCGCTGGATGACGGCGTGGATCTCTATTTCGCCAGGCAACTGGTGTTCCAGCGATTGCAGTCCGCCAAAGAGCAACTGCCCGATTGGGCCGAGCCGGAGATGGGGCCGATCAGCACGGGTCTCGGCGAAATCTACCAGTACACGCTGGAGAGCGACGCCCACACGCCGATGGAATTGCGGACCATTCAGGATTGGTATATCGCCCCGCAGTTGCGAACCATTCCGGGCATCAACGAAGTCAATAGCTTCGGCGGCTTCGTAAAGCAATACCATGTGCTCGTGGACCAGAACCGCCTCCTCAAGTACGGCATTACGTTGCCTGATGTTTTGGAGGCTATCGAGCGCAACAACGCCAATGCCGGCGGTAACTTTCTGGTGCGGGACTGGGAACAGGCCTACGTGCGGAGTCTCGGGCTGATCAGGGGAATTGACGACATTGAGAATATCGTGCTTCACGCTCAGGATGGCGCGCCCGTGTTCCTGCGCGATGTGGCCACCGTCAAACTCGGTCCCGAAACCCGGTCGGGCGCGGTGACTCGCGATGGCAAGGGTGAAGCCGTGGCCGGCATGACCATCATGCTCAAGGATCAGAACTCCAAGGTGGTGGTGGATGCCGTCAAGAAGGCGATTCCAAAGATTCAGGCCGGCCTGCCACGGGGGGTCAAGATCAACCCCTTCTACGATCGAACCGCGCTGATCCAAGCCTGCATTCGCACGGTGGCGGATGCCCTCTGGCAGGGAGGACTGCTCGTCATTCTCGTCCTATTCCTATTCCTGGGAAACCTGCGCGCGGCTTTGATCGTAGCGCTGTCCCTGCCGCTGACCGCATTCTTTGCATTCATTCTGATGAAAACCCAGGGGGTGACGGCGAATTTGATGAGCTTGGGAGGACTGGCCATTGCCTTGGGGATGATTGTCGATGCGTCGATCGTTGTCTGCGAGAACATCTCAAGGCACCTTTCCGAAAAAAAGGGCCGTGGGTTGTTGAGATTGGAGACCATTTACGAGGCGGTTCGTGAAGTGGCACGGCCAGTGGTCTTTGCGATTCTAATCATCATCATCGTGTTCCTGCCGCTTTTCTCGCTTCAGCAGATGGAAGGGAAGATGTTTCGTCCATTGGCCCTGACCATGTGCTTTGCCATGGTGGGTTCGCTCCTGGTCGCGCTCACCATCATTCCGGTACTGTGCTCCTTCTTCATGCGCGCGCAAGGGGAATGCCGGGACAACGCGGTCATACGCCTCGTCAAACGCGGCTATCTGCCGGTACTCGCCTTCTCACTGCGGCGGCCAAGGGCCCTGGTGGTGGGTGCCAGTGTGTTGCTTGCCGGCGCCCTGGCGCTGGCGCCGTTGCTGGGCACGGAGTTCCTGCCGCAGTTGGATGAGGGGGCCATCGCCATCAACGTGGTTCGGTTGCCATCCGCATCGTTGGACGGCTCGGTCGCTGTGGGCACGGAGATCGAACGTCGGATCCTCGCGCACTTTCCGGAGGTTCGGACGGTTGTCACCAAGACCGGGCGTGCGGAAATCTCCGAGGATCCCATGGGGCCCGAGCAGAACGACGTCGTCATCATGCTGCATCCCAAGGGAGAGTGGAAAAGCAAACGGTCCAAACCTGAACTCGTGGCGGCGATGCAGGAGGAACTGGCGGTTATACCGGGGATTCGCTTGTCCTTTTCCCAGCCCATCGCCTTGCGTGTGAACGAGTTGATTTCCGGGATCAAGAGCGATCTGGCCATCAAGTTCTTTGGCTCCGACCTGGAAATACTGCGGGAGAACGCCAACCGTGCGGCAGCGCTTATGAAAGGCATTCCTGGAGCCGAGGATGTGAGAGTCGAGCAGGTTTCGGGATTTCCGCAGGTGGAAATCGTGCCTGACCGCAAGGCCATCGCCCGGCACAAGATCAACATCGCGGACATCAACGAACTCGTCGAAACTGCGGTGGGCGGCAAGGTTGCCTCGACGGTCGTCGAACAGGAGAAACGCTTCGCGATTTTGGTGCGCTTCCCCGTTGAGTTGCGGCGCGACATCCCGGAGTTGGAACGACTTCTTGTGCCATCGCCTGACGGTGCCCGTATCCCTTTGGGGGAACTGGCCGAAATACGAGAAGTGGAAGCGCCCGCGCAGGTTAGCCGTGAAAACGGGATGCGCCGCGTGGTCGTCGAGTGCAATATCAGAGGGCGTGACATGGGTGGATTCGTGGCGGAAGTCCGCAAGGCGATTCAACCGGTTGTCGGGGCGCTGCCCGAAGGCTATTTCGCCGACATTGGCGGCCAGTTCGAAAACCAGCAACGTGCCATGCGGCGACTGTCCATTGTCATCCCGGTATCTCTGCTATTGATCTTCCTGATGCTATTTTCGGCATTCAATTCAATGAAGAGCGCATTGCTGGTTCTGGTGAACCTGCCGTTTGCCCTGATCGGAGGGATTCTCATCATCGTCCTGTTGAAAATCCCCCTGAGCGTCTCGGCATCCATCGGGTTCATTGCGCTGTTTGGCATAGCGGTTGAGAACGGCGTGCTGCTCGTCTCCTTCTTTGATCAATTACGCAAGGAGGGAATGAGTCCCAAAGATGCCGTGCAACGCGGTTGCGAGCTGCGCTTAAGGCCGCTCATGATGACGGCGATGACGACTTTGCTGGGGTTGTTGCCATTGGTGTGGGCCACAGGAAGCGGGTCCGAGATTCAACGACCGCTGGCGGCCGTGGTGCTTGGCGGGATGGTATCGGCTATGTTGTTAACGCTCATTGTGTTGCCGGCGCTGTACTATCTGGTTGAAAGTTACAGGGAAAAGAAGGATGAAAAGCTAACAGACATGGAGATAAAGTCATGAAGGCCATTGTCGCATATGTTCAACCGTTCATGCTGGAAAAAATCATGGATGCGTTACGAGCGAAGAGAATTCACGGGGTGACCGTGATCCAGTGCTTGGGGTTCGGGCGCCGGATTGATGGAAACAGTCCGCACTACGAAGACCCGGCGGTGGAGTTGGGTTTCGCGCCAAAAAACAAAATTGAGGTTGTCTGCCGGGATGATGAAGTGCCAACAATTGTTCAAACAATCCGGGAGAGTGCGCATACCGGTCGGCATGGTGACGGGAAGATTTTTGTGACGGAAGTGACACTCGCCGTTGATGTGCGGACGGGCGAGGAGGGCGAGTCGATCTTGTAGGCCAGGGAGACGCTTTTATATTGTTTGCCGCAATAATCCCCGGGGTATCTCGCGCTTGAATCCCCCGGGGGGATGATCTACCTTCACGGCGTAATGAAAATGAAATATCAAACCATGAAGACAAGATCGTCGCCGGGGTATGCGACCCTGCTGGGACTGGCCCTTCTGATCGCCGCTCCGTGGGAGCTGGCGCAAACCTCGCGTGCTGCCGCCAAGCCGGAGGGGGCGACCCCGGTCAAGATCATGACCTCATTCTATCCAATGCATATCGCCACGCTGAATGTGACGAAAGAGATACCGGGTGTCGAAGTCCTGAACCTTGCCAAACCGCAAACCGGCTGTTTGCATGACTACCAGATGACCACCGACGATATGACGCATCTATTGGGGGCGACTGTTTTTGTCGTGAATGGCGCGGGGATGGAATCGTTTCTCGACAAAGTCGTGGCAGAACGGCCCGCGCTAAAGATCGTCAGAGCCAGCGAAGGCGTTGAACTGATTAGAGGCAGGGAAGGTGATAATCCGCATATCTGGGTCAGTGTGTCGCTGCATATCAGGCAGGTTGAAAACATTGCGGCGCAACTGGCGACGGCGGACGCGGCGCATGCCGACCTGTACAGAAAAAATGCCGCGGACTATGTTGCCCGGTTGGAGCAACTGCGCCAGAAGATGCGCGATGGGTTAAAGGATATTCAAACCCGCGACATCATCACGTTTCATGAGGCGTTCCCGTATTTTGCCAGGGAGTTCAACCTCAACATCGTGGCCGTGATCGAGCGCGAGCCCGGCTCCCAGCCTAGTGCGAGGGAACTGGCCAGAACGATTGGGATTGTCAAAAAAGCCAAGGTCAAAGTCCTGTTCGCCGAACCGCAATACCCGTCCAAGGCGGCGGACGCCATTGCCCGTGACAGCGGGGGCAAGGTGTACACGTTGGACCCCGGCGTGACGGGGCCCGTGAAGGCGGACGCCTATATTGAGATTATGGAGAATAATCTGGCCGAGTTGCGGCGAGCGCTGAATCGGCCCCCCGCCGAGTAATCACGAGAGCTTTTGTCCGGTCGTCCCGGCAGCGAGGGAGACATGCTTGAGTCCCTTGACCGCCTTGAGTTGTTTTACAATGGAGTCGATCTCCCTGGGCTTGCCGCGAACGGCCACAATCTCCAGGCAGTTGTCGTGATCAAGATGAATGTGCTGGGTCGAGATGATCGCATCATGGCAATCGTGTTGCACATCGGTCAGGATCTTGACGATGTCGCGTTTATGATGGTCGTACACGAGGACAATGGCCCCGGCGACTTCGTCGCCCGCTCGCCATTCCGTCTTCACCAGGCTGGCCCGGATCAGATCGCCCACGGCCTTTGACCGGGTAGGGCATCGATCCGCCTTGATCCTGGCGTCGAATTGATCCACCAACTTCTCATCAAGCGATACACTGAACCGTGTTAATGACATGGCTATTCCGTCCTGTGTTGAGCCACTAAGCTACTCACACGCCAGTCGCCAGGCAATGGTGAAGTCCTCAATTATAATGATGTCAAAGCCGCTGACGCGAGGTCGCAGGAGTCTGGCTCATTATATTTACAGTCTCAACTACCCGCCGATGCCTTCGAACAGCACGGTGGATAGGTAACGCTCGCCGGAGTCAGGTAGAATGACGACGATGGTTTTGCCTGCGAATTCATCCAGTTGTGCCAGACGCAGGGCGGCGGACATTGCCGCGCCGCAGGAAATTCCGACCAGAATACCTTCTTCCAGGGCGAGGCGTCGCGCCATGGCCACCGCGTCGGCGCTGTCCACCTGTTCCACGCGGTCGATGATGGAGAGGTCCAGTGTGTCGGGGATGAATCCAGCGCCAATGCCCTGAATTTTGTGGGGCCCCGGCTTCAGTTCCTGCCCCGCCAGTTTCTGGGAAATGACCGGGCTCTCCTTCGGTTCCACCGCCACGGAGAGGATTTTTTTTCCGCATGTATTTTTGATGTAGCGCGAGATTCCGGTGATGGTGCCGCCCGTGCCGACGCCCGAAACGAGCACGTCAATGGTGCCGTCAGTATCCGCCCAGATTTCCGGGCCTGTAGTCTTTTCGTGAATGGCCGGGTTGGCCGGGTTCTTGAATTGTTGGGGAAGGAAGTATCGGGTGGGATCCGAGGCGGCCAGTTCCTCGGCCCGGAGGATCGCTCCTTTCATCCCCTCCGCGCCCGGAGTCAGGATCAGGTTGGCGCCAAAGGCGGCCAGCACGCGCCGTCGCTCGATGCTCATCGTTTCCGGCATGGTCAGCGTCAGCTTGTAGCCCCGTGCGGCGGCGACATACGCCAAGGCGATACCCGTATTGCCGCTGGTGGGTTCGACAATCTCGACGCCCGGCTTGAGGATGCCTCGCTGTTCGGCATCCCAAACCATGGCGGCGCCAATGCGGCATTTGACGGAATAGGCCGGATTTCGGCCTTCGATCTTGGCCAGGATCATCGCCTTGGCGCCTTGCGTGATGCGGTTGAGTTTGACCAGCGGCGTGTTGCCAATGGATTTCGAGTTGTCGGTGTATATCTTGCTCATATGTTTTCTCCAGTATGCTGACCTATGCTTTATCCCAAAGCGTCATCGATGTCTGCTATCAAATGGAAGTATCCCGCCGATTTCCTGCATGCGCCAATAAAGGGCACATTTTATAAGTTATTTATAAAGTAACTCTACTCAATTGGTAGAGCATATACAATATCATCATATTTGCTGTCAAAATAAATATATATAAATAATACCACTTTACTCGAGTATCAATTATGACGTACTATTTCAAATTATAAGGAATCACTATGAAGATTTCAACAAAAGGGCGTTACGGCTTGAGGGTGTTGTTGGACATTGCCGCGCACCAGGAGAAGGGGCCGGTTATATTGCGCGACATCTCGGCGAGACAGGACATTTCCGAGAAATACCTATGGCAGGTGATCAACCCGTTAAAGGCGGCCGGTATGGTTAATTCCACACGAGGGGCAAAGGGCGGGTATGTGCTGGCGAAGGCCCCTGAGGATGTCACGCTGTTGGATATTGTTTCGATCCTTGAGGGACCTGTGAGCGTTGTGGATTGCGTTGGAACCCCAGGAAAATGCGTCCGAAGCGGGTCCTGCGTGACACGCGCGGCGTGGGGCAAAATCGAGAACGGCATCAAAGAATCCATGGCCAAGATCACGCTCAAGGAGCTGGTCGACAAGCAAAAGGATGCCGAATCCGGCTCCGCCCTGAGCTACGTCATCTAGCTCGAAAAAAAGTTAAAGTTTCCTTGAACAGCGACAATTCATCTGTTAATGTCTTGCATCTTGATAGACATTCTATTGTATAAATATTCAAAAAAGGAACGATAATGACAACTCAGGGATTAAGCACATTGGCTCTGCATGCAGGGCAGCAAGCCGATCCGACGACCGGATCGCGCGCGGTACCGATCTATCAGACGACCTCTTACGTGTTCAAGAGCACGGAGCATGCGGCGAATCTGTTCGCCCTGAAAGAGTTCGGCAACATCTACACGCGGCTGATGAACCCGACCACCGATGTCTTCGAGCAGCGGGTGGCGGCGATCGAAGGCGGGACGGGGGCGTTGGGCGTGGCCTCGGGGCAGGCGGCGATATCGTACGCCCTGCTGGCGATCACGCAGTTGGGCGACGAGATTGTGGCGGCGACCAACCTGTACGGTGGTACCTACCAGTTGTTCCATCACACGTTCCCTAAATTGGGGCGCACGGTAAAGTTTGTGGACTCGCAGGACCTGGACGCCTTTCGTAAGGCGATCACGCCGAAGACGCGGGCGATCTATGCGGAGACCATCGGGAACCCGAAGTTGGATGTGCCCGATTTCGAAGCGCTGGCCAAGATCGCTCATGAGGCGGGGATCCCTCTGGTGGTGGACAATACCGTTGGTGTGGGGCTGGTTCGTCCGATCGACCATGGATCGGACATTCTGACCACATCCGCCACCAAGTACATCGGCGGGCATGGCACGTCCATCGGCGGCGTCATTGTGGACTCGGGCAAGTTCAAGTGGAATAACGGGAAGTTTCCGGAGTTCACCACGCCGGATCCCAGCTATCACGGCCTTGTCTACTGGGATGCACTGAGCAACGTGCCGGGGTTGGGTAACGTGGCTTTCATTCTGAAGGTGCGGGTGACCCTGCTGAGGGATATGGGCGCGGCATTGAGTCCGTTCAATGCTCACCAGTTCCTTCTGGGGTTGGAAACCCTGCCATTAAGGCAAAAGCAGCATTCGGCGAACGCGCTGGCGGTGGCACAATGGCTCCAGCAGCACCCCCTGGTGAGATGGGTGACGTATCCGGGGTTGGAGAGCGATCCGAGTTATGCGCTGGCGGCGAAGTACCTGAAGAAAGGGTTCGGCGGACTGGTGGGATTCGGGATCAAGGGCGGTCTCGATGCCGGGAAGCATTTCATCAATTCGGTCAAGCTGCTGTCGCATGTGGCGAACATTGGCGATGCGAAAAGCCTGGTGATTCACCCGGCCTCGACCACTCATCAACAGTTGACGGCGGCCGAACAGCGAGCGACGGGGGTCACGCAAGACTACATCCGCTTGTCAATCGGACTGGAGGACGTGGAGGATATCAAGGCTGATATCGACCAGGCGCTCCGTCAGGCGCTGACATAAAAAGAGAGGACGGTTTCTGTGACCAGCAGCCACATGGTCGTGCGGTGCGAACATGGCCTGCACGCCCGTGTGGCTGCCCAGGTCGTTAACGTCGTGCGGGATCACGAGTCTGAGGTATTTGTCCGCTGCGGCAATTGCCCGAAAGCCAGTGCGTGTTCCATTCTCGCCCTCATCACACTGGGAGCCAGCGAGGGCACCCACATCGAAATTATCGCGGAGGGGCCGGATGAGGCCGCCGTGATAAAAGCGCTCGAAGGGGTGTTCGAGGGCGGTGGCGGGGTGTGACGTCGGTTCCCCTGGATACTTGTTGCAATGTTGTGCAACAATGCGCTATAGTTTGCCCCATGCATACAGATGAATTCAGGGCGAGGGCGCGGGTCATGAAGGCGCTGTCGAGCCCGGTGAGGTTGAAGATCGTGGATGAGTTGAGTCGGGGCGAGCGGTGCATGTGTGAGATCCAGCCGATGTTCAAGATGAACAAGTCGACGCTCTCGCGGCACGTGACGGCCCTCAAGAACGTCGGGATCGTAAGTGAACGACGGGAGGGGATTCGCTGCTATCTGAAACTGCAAACTCCCTGCATCTTGAATGTGTTTGATTGCACGATGAAAGTTATCCGGGCCGAGGCCAAACGGCACGCAAGGCTTGCGAAGACCTGAGAGGAGCGTGGGCCATGAACGATGCAAGCAAGAAGGAAATGAAGATTTTGGGCTGGCTGATCGGGTTGTTTGCGGTTTTGTACTATCTTCCGGTGGAAACGACGCGTTTCCAGGGCGCGCTGATTGCCGCCTTTAAGTTAGTCAAGTGGTATGCGCGGGAACATGTGCTGCTGTGCCTGGTGCCCGCTTTCTTCATCGCCGGGGCGATTGGCGTCTTCATCAGTCAAAACGCCGTGATGAAGTATTTCGGCCCTAAGGCGAACAAGTTGCTGTCCTATGGCGTGGCGTCGGTCTCCGGCACGATCCTGGCGGTGTGCTCTTGCACAGTCCTTCCCCTCTTCGGCAGCATCTACATGCGCGGAGCGGGACTTGGACCGGCCATTGCCTTTCTCTACTCCGGTCCAGCCATTAACGTGCTGGCGATCGTGATGACGGCACGGGTCCTGGGGGCGCCGTTGGGGATTGCGCGCGCCGTGGGTGCCGTGGTCTTCAGCGTGGTAATCGGTGTTCTCATGCATCTGATCTTCCTCAAGGAGGAACGGGCGCGGACCGCGCAGACGCAGGCGGACGTGTACGTCGAAGCCGATGACAAGCCGCCGCGACCGCTGTGGCAGACGGCGCTCTATTTTTTTAGCATGGCGGCGGTTTTAGTGTTCGCCAACTGGGCCAAGCCGGCGGAGACGAGTGGCGCCTGGTATGCAGTGTATTCGGCCAAGTGGTGGATTACGTCCGCTTTCGCCCTTCTGACAGCCTTCACGCTCTGGCGCTTCCTGGGCGTCACGTTGTGGCACTTGATCGCTGCGGCGGCGTTCGTGGGTGGGGTCGCGGTGGTCTTCCAAGGTCATCCGGTGGCTCCTTTTACCGCCGGAGCGGTCGCTCTATCGGTTCTGACCTTCTTTAATGGAAACGAAATGAAAGACTGGCGCGACCAGACGTGGGGTTTCGGAAAGCAGATCACACCGCTCCTGCTGGGAGGGGTGCTGGCGGCGGGATTCTTTTTGGGCAGTCCTGATGCCACGGATTCAGGGATTGTGCCGAATCGATGGATTCAGGCCTTGGTGGGGGATTCCCCTTCGGTGTTCTGGGTCTATGTGGGAGGTGCGCGGGATGTGCCGGGCTGGCTGGCCCTGCTTTGGCCGGTCTGGACCAACTTTTTCGCGTCGCTTACCGGAGCGCTCATGTACTTCGCGACGTTGACCGAGGTGCCGATTCTGCGCGGGCTGATGGACAGCGGCATGGGGCAAGGTCCGGCCCTGGCCCTGTTGTTGGCGGGTCCAGCCCTGTCCCTGCCGAGCATGCTGGTGATCAATTCAATCCTGGGCCCGAAGAAGACGTTTGTCTACGTGGCGCTGGTGGTGCTGATGGCAACTATCACGGGAATGATTTTCGGAGCGATGATGGAATAACGGAGGGATGAAGATGAAGCTGATCCAGATACTGGGCACCGGATGTCCGAAGTGCAAACTGTTGACGGCGAACGCAGAAGCGGCCGTCAAGGAGTTGGGCCTTGAGGCGACCATCGAGAAGGTCGAAAAGATTCAAGAGATCATGAAGTTTGCGGTCATGACCACGCCGGCTCTGGTGGTGGATGGTCAGGTGAAAAGCGCCGGGAAGGTGTTGAGCGCGGAAGACATCAAGAAGTTCCTCGCATAAAAAAGTCTCTCGCCAAGATCGCAAAACAGGAGACACAGATGACAAACGAAACAGATAAGAAAAATGAGGGTTCCGCCTGCGGGTGCGGCGGAGGAAGTTGTGGCGGCGGGTCGGGCAGGTGGATCTGGATTGTCCTGGCTTTGGCCGTTGCGGGGGTGTTGATCGCCAAGAACACCGGAAAGAAGCAGGACGCAGAGATTGAGCCGGCAATCGGTGGAGTCCAGGAACAGGGCATTCCCCGCCTGGTTGATCTCGGGGCAACCAAGTGCGTTCCCTGCAAGATGATGGCCCCGATCCTGGAGGATCTGAAGAAGACCTATGCCGGAAAGATGGACGTGGAGTTCATCGACGTGTGGGAAAACCCGGATGCGGGGAAAAAGTACGGTATCAACGTGATTCCGACGCAGATTTTCTATGACGCACAAGGCAAGGAACTGTTCCGCCACGAGGGATTTTTTGGCAAGGAGGACATTCTGGCGAAGTGGAAAAAGTTAGGGGTGGAGCTGGATCTGAGGTAGGGCGAAGCCTCCGGCTGAGCCGTCGTGTTGCACGGCTCGGCAGGGACGCCTCGCCCCACCTGCGGGAGAGGAAGTTGGGAATGCTTGAAGGAATATTTACAGCACTGACCCACGCCGTCGAAGGTTCGGCTGGAATTGCGCTGGGCGCCGCTTTTGTCTGGGGCGTACTCAGCATTCTGCTGAGTCCCTGCCACTTGGCGAGTATTCCGCTGATCGTCGGTTTCATTGATCAGCAGGGCCGAATGACGACCCGGCGTGCATTCACGATCTCGCTCCTATTCTCAGTGGGAATTCTGATCACGATCGGGGTGATCGGGGCGATCACGGCGGCGGCCGGGCGGATGATGGGCGATGTGGGGCGCTGGGGTAACTACGCGGTGGCCGGCATCTTCTTCGTAGTCGGGCTTTATCTCCTCGATGCGATCCGCCTGCCGATGCCTGGCGCGGCGCAGCCGGGCATGAAGCGCAAGGGGATGCTGGCGGCGTTGATTCTGGGCCTTGTCTTCGGAATCGCGCTGGGCCCCTGCACCTTTGCCTACATGGCGCCCATGCTGGCCGTAACCTTCAAACTGGCAGCGACCAATCTGACGTATGGAATCCTTCTGCTCCTGCTTTACGGACTGGGACATTGCGCCGTGATCGTGCTGGCAGGGACGTTCACGGAAGTGGTTCAGCATTATCTCGACTGGAATGAGAAGTCCAAGGGAGCGGTGATCCTGAAGAATGTTTGCGGCGTGCTGGTGTTGCTCGGAGGCTTGTATTTGATCTACACGGCACGATAGGGCAAACGCGGCGGAGCCAACATCAGACGGTTCCAAGGCTTAGATCACCGATAATCTTGAAGGCGTGGCCTTCGCGCACGACGCGCAAGTCACGTCCGGGAAAAGCGCGCGGCAGTTCCTTGGTGAGGCGGATGACGATTTCCTCTTCGATGGCCCGGATGAACTCTGCCGGTATTTGCTTCAGGGTCGCAACCCGGATCTGGACGCTATAGCCGCTGCCGAACTCGGAGCCGTAGCCCGCCGAGAACGCCGCGCCCAGATCGAACAGGCCGTCGTCTTCGCGGTTTGCTGTGTCGCCGTGCTTTGCCCGTGCCGGGTGGAGCGGGAAGCGGTTGGCATACTTGCGCTCGAGTTCTTCGTCGATTCCATCGAACACCGCCTTCAGGCGTAGTTCCCAGGCCAGAACTTTGGGGTGGCGTAAAGACATGATGGGCGAAGGCTAGCATGTCAGGGTGGGGGCGGGCAACAGTCCGTCTCGCGGCTGTCTTGCGGCCTCTTGACACGGCGGGCGGTAGATGCGATAGTTCGACACATAACGAAGTGAATAGGTGGCGGCCATTCTTGTGAGAGAGGTGCGGCGATATGAAAAGTGTGGCGATCCGATCGACGATGGGGGTGACCAAGGCGCTGGCTGACTTGCAGCGGGTGCGCATCCTGATGCTGCTGAGACCGGGTGAGTTGTGCGTGTGCCAGATCATCGAAGTTCTTGAGCTTGCGCCGTCCACGATCTCGAAGCATTTATCCATACTGAGTGCCGCCGGGCTCGTGGACTCGCGGAAGCAGGGACGATGGATGTACTACCATCTGCCGGAGGGCGCGGCGGGTGGCTTTGTCCGTCCCGTCTTGAAGTGGGTGGGAGAGGCGTTGAAACACGATGAGATGATCGAACAGGACGCCAAGAGACTCAGGGCGGTTGTCGCCTGTGATCCGGGCAGCCTTTGCCGGCGACAGCGGGAGCGCGAGGAGGAAAACTGAGCGTGCGAGACCGGAAGGACAGTGAACAAACCGTCGCTACGGCAGGGGGCCGCCGTTGGGTGGTTGGCGAGATCGAGACCGCGGCGGGGCGTGTGCCGCGTGTGGCTACATGCCTGACGTGGCGCGACCGCATGGGAGCGATGGCCATGCGCTGGGGTATCGGACGGGACCGATACAAGGTTGCCCCGGGGCTTTATGCCGTCGGGAACCCGACTGGGGAATCGCCGCTTCTAGCTTCTGCCAACTACAAGCTCTCCTTCGATGTGCTGCGTGAAGCCATGGATGGACTCGACGCGTGGCTGTTGGTTCTGGACACCAAGGGAATCAATGTATGGTGTGCGGCCGGGAAGGGGACATTCGGAACCGAGGAACTGATCCAGCGCCTCGTGGTCACGGAGGCGAGCCGTGTGGCGGGCGGGGCACCGCTGGTCCTGCCGCAGTTGGGGGCCCCCGGTATCGCCGCCCATGAAGTCCGCCGCCGTACCGGCCTTCGCGTGGTCTACGGTCCGGTGCGTGCCAGCGACCTGCCGGCCTACCTGCGCCACGGCATGCGCGCTGCGCCAGCCATGCGACAAGTCCAGTTTACGCTGCGCGACCGTCTGGCCGTTGTGCCGGTGGAGGTGGTTCAGCGTCTGATTCCGTGTCTTCTCGTCATGCTGTCTCTCTTTCTGGCCGCTGGCTTGGGACGGCACGGCTATCATCTGGCCATGGCGCAATGGCCGGGAATCGCCCTGGCGGTCTGGGTCAATTTCCTGGCCGGCATTGCGCTGACGCCGGCGCTGCTACCCTGGTTGCCGGGACGTTCCTTTGCGCTCAAGGGAGCGGGAATGGGCGTGATGACGGGAGCCGCGCTTTGGCTGTTCAGGCGGTATGGTCTGGCCGAAGGGCTTGGGGTCGGTCTGCTGAGCATGGCGTCTTGCTCCTTTCTTGGCCTGATGTTCACTGGTTGCACGCCCTACACCTCGGCGTCAGGGGTGCGACGGGAGATCCGGTGGGCGATCCCGCTGCAGATCGCGGCGGCCGCTGTCGGGCTTGTTTTATGGGTGTTAACGCGCTGGAGGTAAGAAAGTCAAATGAAGATGATCTACCTGCGAAATGTGGTCACGCTGCGGCTCGATGCCGATAAGTGCATCGGTTGCGGGCTTTGCCGGGAGGTCTGTCCTCACGGTGTCTTCGCCCTCTCTGAGGGACGGAGTCGAATCACGGATCGCGATGCATGCATGGAATGCGGGGCCTGCGCCCGCAATTGTCCGGTCGACGCCTTGTGGGTGCAGAACGGCGTGGGTTGTGCGGTTGGGATTTTGAATTCGGCATTGGGGCGCAAGAGCGGGTGCTGCGGCGAGAAACAGGCATGCTGTTGCGGCTAAGAGAGACGTACAGGAGAAGAGGAGAAAGGCGTGAGCAACAAGATGAACTCTGACGGCGATCGGAAACTGACCAATGTGTTTGAGCGTTATCTTACCGTGTGGGTGGCGCTCTGTATTGTGGGTGGGATAGTGCTGGGGAAACTGGCGCCCGGATTGGCCAGGACGCTGGATGGTATGGCGATTTACGTAAATGACGCCCCGGTGGTGTCCATTCCCATCGCGATCTGTCTCTTCTTCATGATGTACCCCATCATGGTGAAGATTGACTTCGCCTCGGTCGTCAAGGCCGGCCGGAGCGGCAAACCGGTCTGGCTGACGTTGTTTGTGAACTGGGCGATCAAGCCCTTCACGATGTATGCCATCGCCTTGTTGTTTCTGGGCTTCCTGTTCAGGGGCCTGATCGGAGCTGAGGCGACAGACCTCGTGAAAATGCCATTCAGGCTCGACCTGGCAGTGGGTGCCACGCATGGAGCGGGCACGGTTGTGTTGCATGAAGGCGTCAAGATGTTGCAGGTTCCGCTGTGGCGCAGTTACTTTGCCGGGTGCATTCTTCTTGGAATCGCACCCTGCACGGCGATGGTGCTGGTGTGGGGTTATCTGGCAAAGGGTAACGACGGATTAACCCTGATCATGGTGGCCATCAACTCGCTGTCCATGCTCGTGCTCTACGGCGTGCTTGGCGGTTTCCTGCTGGGCGTGGGCAAACTCCCGGTGCCCTGGCAGGCGTTACTGCTCTCGATCATCATCTACGTGGCCCTGCCGCTGGTGGCCGGATACTTGTCTCGAAAGTGGATCATCCAGGCGAAGGGGGAGAAGTGGTTTACGGAGAAGTTCCTGCATGTGCTCACCCCCATCACGATCCTCGCCCTGTTGACCACACTGGTGCTGCTCTTCAGTTTCAAGGGCGAAACGATCCTGAATAACCCGTTGACCATCCTCTGGATCGCCATCCCGCTATTCCTTCAGACGATGCTTATTTTCTGGCTGGGGTACGGGTGGGCCAGACTGCTCAAGCTTCCCTATCGGGACGCAGCCCCTGCGGCGATGATCGGTGCCTCGAACCACTTCGAGGTGGCCATTGCCACGGCGACCATGCTGTTCGGCCTTTCCTCCGGCGCGGCGCTGGCCACGGTGGTGGGGGTATTGATCGAAGTTCCGGTTATGCTGTGGCTCGTGAAAATCTGCCTGCGAACCCAGCACTGGTTCGGGAATGAGAGGGCGTAGGCGATGAAAATTCTCTTTCTCTGCACGGGTAATTCCTGCCGGAGCCAGATGGCGGAAGGTTGGGCGCGGCAATTGAAGGACGACGTGATCGAGGCGTATTCCGCCGGAATCGAGACGCACGGGCTCAATCCGAGGGCGGTCAAGGTCATGGCGGAGGCCGGCGTGGACATCAGTGGACAGCGGTCCAAGAACGTCGACGAGGTCAAGGATGTCCCGTTCGACTACATCGTTACGGTGTGCGGTCATGCGAACGAATCATGCCCCATGTGGCTGAGCGGCAAAGCCAAGGTCGTCCACGTCGGTTTCGACGATCCCCCCGCACTGTCTAATAACGCGAAGAGCGAAGACGAGGCGCTTGGGCACTATCGGCGCGTTCGCGATGAAATCAGAGACTTCATCAGGGAGATGCCGGCGAGCCTGAGTCGGGGCTGACAACAGACGGTGAACATGGGATAATGTTGGTGCCGTGAGGTGATGAAAGGCTATGGCGATCACAACCAACAGATTCAGGGTTCGCGGGCTCGATTGCGCGGAGGAGGTCAATGCGCTCAGGGATACCGTGGGCAAACTGCGGGATGTGAGCGCTCTTGACTTCAACCTCATTGACGGGACGATGACGGTTCAATATGACGCCGACCTGGTTGGCGAGAGCGTCATTCTCGACGCAGTGAAGAGAGCCGGTCTGCAGGCGGATCCCCTCGACGCGACGTGTGCCAACGGTGTGTGTGCCGTCGAGGAGGGTTGGTGGCTGAAACGTGGACGGGCTTTTATGTGTTGGAGTTCCGGTGCTCTGGTGCTGACAGGTCTGGCCAGTCACGCGATGCTGCATGGGGGCCTGCTGCATGCGCTGATCGGCGGAGAAGGCATGGTGAATCATGTCTTTCCGCTGCCCGTCAGGCTTCTCTATGGGGCGGCGGTTGTGACCGGGGGCTGGTTCGTCGTTCCGAAGGCCTGGTTGGCGCTGCGCCGGCTGCAGGCCGATATGAATCTTCTGATGACGATCGCCGTGTTCGGCGCGATGGCCATCGGGCAATGGTTCGAGGCCGGAACCGTGGCGTTTCTCTTCGCGTTCTCCCTGCTGCTGGAATCGTGGAGTGTGGGTCGTGCCCGCCGGGCCATCCATGCCCTGGTCAACCTGACGCCGCCGACCGCCCGCTACCGGTGCCCTGCCGACGGGGATATCATCGAAAAACTGGTTGCCGACGTTCCGGTTGGGGTCACGATTCTGGTGCGGCCGGGGGAGCGAATCCCGCTGGACGGAATTGTCACCAGAGGCCGGACCTCGGTGAACCAGGCCCCCATCACCGGCGAATCCATGTTGGTGGCCAAGGAGGAGGGGAATGAGGTTTTTGCGGGCACGATCAACGAGGAGGGATCGATCGAGTTCCGGGCCACCAAGCCGGCTGCCGACACCACCCTGGCGCGCATCGTCCGTATGGTGGAGCACGCGCAATCCCGCCGGGCACGGGTTGAGCAGTGGGTGGAAAAATTCGCACGTTACTACACGCCTGCCATGCTGGCCATCGCCTTCATGGTCGCGGTCGTTCCGCCGCTGTTGGGCGGATCATGGGGTCGCTGGTTCTATGAGGCGCTGGTCATCCTGGTCATCGCCTGTCCCTGCGCACTGGTGATCTCGACGCCCGTCAGTATCGTGGCGGCCCTCACGGCGGCGGCCAGGGCGGGTGTGCTGATCAAGGGAGGAGCCTTCCTTGAAGCGGCAGGTCGCGTTAAGGTCTTCGCGCTGGACAAGACGGGCACATTGACGAAGGGTCTCCCGGAGGTGCAGGAGATACTGGCCTTGAATGGCCACACCCGCCATGAACTTCTCGCCCGCGCGGCAGCGTTGGAAGCTCACAGCGAGCACCCCTTGGCGGCGGCTGTCTTGCGGAAGGCCCGCGTGGAGCATGTGACGCCTTTGGTGGCGCAGGAGTTCCGTGCCATCAAAGGGCGCGGTGCCGAAGCGATGATTGAAGGGCGCCTCTTCTGGGTGGGAAGCCACCGGCTCCTGCATGAAAAAGGCGTTGAGGAGTCAGAAATCCATATCCATGCACAGCGCATGGAAGATGCAGGGCATTCCCTGATCGTGGTGGGTAGCGACCGGCATGTCTGTGGTCTGATCAGCGTGGCCGATGCCATTCGTCCGGAGGCTTTGGCTCTGGTCCGCCAGTTGAAGGCGGCGGGTGTGCGTCACGTCGCCATGCTCACCGGCGACAATCAGGGCACGGCGGATGCGGTAGGCCGTGCGGTGGGTGTGGATGAAGTGCGGGCGGAACTGCTGCCGGAAGACAAGATGCAGGCGATTCAGGAGATCCAACAACGGCATGGCCTCGTGGCCATGGTGGGCGATGGCGTCAATGATGCGCCAGCGCTGGCCACCGCCACCCTCGGAATTTCAATGGGTGCCGCCGGGACCGATGCGGCCATCGAAACGGCTGATATTGCCCTCATGTCCGACAATTTGGACCGTCTTCCCTGGCTGGTGCTCCATGCGCGGCGTGCCTTGCGCATTATCCGGCAGAATATTATTTTCGCCTTGGGGCTCAAGGCGGTATTCATGGTCCTGGCTTTGCTGCAAGTGGCGACGCTCTGGATGGCCATTGCCGCCGATATGGGGGCCTCGTTGCTGGTGATCTTCAACGCCTTGCGCCTGCTGCGCGACAGGGGGCCCCGGTTGAACGTCGTGACGTGAAGTAAAAGGCAAGGAACACTACCATGCCGAATAGTCTTCAGGAGGTAAAGGATCGGTTCGATCGGGTGGCTTCAGCTTGGGATGCCAATCCGGGGCGGGTTATTTTGGCTCAGGCGGTGGTAGCGGCGATCCGCGCCGCTGTGCCGCTGCGGTGCGACATGAAGGCCATGGACTTCGGGGCGGGCACCGGACTGGTAACGCTGGGCCTTCTGCCCCATGTGGGCTGGCTCACCGCTGCGGATGCGTCGGTTGAGATGGTACGGGTACTGGATGCGAAACTGAAGGCCCTTCGGATAGCGAATGTGAAGACCATGCTCTGTGACATCAGCAAGGCCGCTCTGCCGGTGGCGGAATTCGATCTCATCGTGAGTTCCATGGTGTTGCACCACCTTCCGGATGTGCCCGCCGCGCTTCAGAGGCTTCGGCCTTGCCTGCGGCCCGGCGGCTGGATTGCCCTGGCCGATCTCGACTCAGAGGACGGGACGTTTCATGC
Organism: PVC group bacterium; assembly: GCA_945870225.1. Lineage (GTDB taxonomy): Bacteria > Verrucomicrobiota > Kiritimatiellia > CAIKKV01 > CAITUY01 > CAMBRF01. The sequence continues at coordinate 35,861 of CAMBRF010000017.1, forward strand.
CGACCCGACCGGCGTCTATCACCATGGTTTTGACCGGGCTCAAATCTGCCGGTGGTTGCAGGCCGCCGGGTTCACGGAGACGAGGTCCGATGAGGCGCATCGGATGGTGCGGGCGGCGACAGACGGTCAAAGCCGTGAGTACCCCGTCTTTCTCGTTACGGGCCGGGCGCCTTGAGAAGGTTGCTGTCCTCCTGCGATCACTGAACGATTGGAAGCTCCGGCCGCGCGGCCCATTCGGTCCAGCCGGCGTCGTACCAGCGGACATTCGGATAGCCCAGCAGGTGCTTCAGGACGAAGAAGGTCTGGCTGGCTTGATGTCCGGTGCGGCAGTGGACGATGACTTCGGTGTCCTTCGATGGAACGATCCGGCTGTAGGCGGCCGCAAGTTCCGCGACCGGCTTGAAGGTGGCGACCTTATTGGAAGTCACAATGACATCCTCGCTGAAGGCGCGGTTGATCGCACCGGGAATATGGCCGGCACGGGCTTCATCGGATTTCTTTCCTGTGTAAAAGTCAGCCGGACGTACGTCAATAATTACCGCGCCGGGCTTGCCCAGTCGGGCCGCCACAGTCTGGAAGTCCACCGTGAAGTCATCGGCATTGCTTTTCAACGGGTATTTCGCTCCGGTGACGGCAGGCAGCGCGGCGTCCACAGGCCGACCCTCCTGCGCCCACTTGGCGGACCCTCCGTTCAAGACGGCATAGTCCCTATGTCCCAGCCGCCCCAAAGCCATGCCAGCCAGGGTGGTGTCGTGCAACTTGTCGCCCGATACGAGAACGATGGTGTCTGAGGGCTGCAACCCTAAAAGCGAGAACTGGGCCGCAAGCATGGGGGCGGGAAGGAGCATGGACGGCACGCCTCCGATATTGCCGCGGAGACTCTCCACATTGAGACTGAGCGAACCCGGAATATGCCCTGAGTTGTACTCGGGCTGGGGGCGCAGGTCGATGACCTTGAGCCCCAACGCGCCAAGCCGGTCGGCAAGCCAGTCCGTCTCGACGAGATAAGTCCTCCCGGCCTGATCCGGTGCGAGGGCTCCGCTGACCTTGCTGACGCCGGCGGGCGAGGCGAAGAAGGCGCGCCAGGCATTGACCCGCTCGGAAACCCGGGGCGGCAACGGTTCGGTTCGCAACGACACCGGCTTGAGGCACCGATCCCGAAAGCCCTGCAGACCGTCGGTGAGGAGATAGACGTTGTCGAATCCCTGACGCTGGAGCGAATCGCGGGCCTGGGCGGGATGCGTCATTCCGTTGGAATAGAGAACGATCAGTCCCTTGTTCCGGTGGGGCAGGAGGGTTTCCGCCAACCGGGCGAGCGGGACGTTGAGCGCGTTGCGAATGTGGAAGGCGTTGAACTCGGCGGCTGGCCGAACATCCACGACCACGAGATCGGGTTCGCCCGCCATCAGTCGGTCGGCCAGTTCCTCGGGCTCGATGTGGTCTCTGGCCTTGTCCACATTTTCCATCAGGGCTTTCTCGCCCATCCCCGACACGGCGGCGGCATCCGTTGACGTTGCGGAAACGGTTGTTGTGGAGGGGTTCAGCACGAACAGGCCGGCGGCCACCGCCACCAGTGCCAGGCTGAAGGCCTTCAGGAAAGGCGTTCCCAGATACGGGGCGTGGCCCATGCGAGCCTTTTCGGCCCACTCGGCGAGCCAGAAGGCGGCCACCGCCACCAGGGTGAACGCCATGACGAACGTGTTCCGCGACACGCCCAACGTGTCATAAGCCAGTTGCACGCCCTGATCGCCGGCCGTCATAAACGGTCCGATCACAGGAAACAGCTCGTTGAAGAGAATGCTTCCGCCAATGCTGCCGAGCAGGAAGACCAGGGCATCGATACGGCCCGCGGCCAGTCCCGCGGCGGCGGTTCCGGGACACCAGCCTCCCATTACAAACCCCACGCCGAAAAGGAGTCCGCCCGCGATCTGGGCGCCGTAGATCGTCGGCATGAGGAAGATCCGCTCGAGGGGCAGCCAGCCGATGGCGACCAGATACGACAGTCCCAGCATCGCGACGATCACGGCGGTGAACATGACCTTCAGAACCGCCATGTCGGTGAAGTAGAACACGCCGGCCAGACGCCGTGAACTGCTGAACCCGGCTCTTTCCAGCGCAAACCCGAATCCGGCTCCGACCAGCAGGGCGAGGAAGAGCGCCGTGGGCGTTCCCAGCGCATCCAGACTATAGAGGGTGTTAATCATGCCATTGCCTCCTGACGAACCATGCGGTGCCATACCCGGCGGCAAACACGCATCCCATGAACACCAGACTCCCGCTGAGCAGCAGAGCGCCGCCGCTCAAGGCCTGGCCGGAGGTGCAGCCCTGAGCCAGGCGGCTCGCGAACCCGACGATCACGCCGCCCGCCAGAGCGTATCCCAGTCGTAACCGCCGCGACGCCGCGGCACCGCGCTCAACCTGGATTCGGGCACGGTTGGCCAGGAGTGCCGAGAATAGCGCCCCGACGAATGTGCCCACGAGCATCAGGACGAGGTAATAGTTCAGCGGCCGGGCGCCCCAGCGGCCGAAATACTCGCTGCTCAGCGTGTGCGACGTCGCCGTGCAAAGGGACAGCGATGCGCCAATGCGCGCAATGCCTGCGGACGCCCCCAGTCCGGCTCCGAGAATCACGAATGACGCCAGGAGCACCAGCCCGAGCAGAACCCCGGCGAGGTAGGGATTGGCGTAGGGCTTGGGTCCCAAGGGTGATGTTTCTGTGACAGTTTTCATAAGCTCCCTTTGTCGCTTTTAGCAACCTGCGCTTTTCTTTTTCGGGGTGGCGGGGGGGGCCGGAGGCGGGGCTGGCGCTGCCGGGGTGTGCACGGGTGTTGCCGGCTTCACGACCGGACCCGGTGCCGTTGTCATCGGCATGGTGGCGGCCTGTGGCGCTTGGAAGTCGTTCCAGTAAGCCTCGAGCCCTCCGAAAAGCGCCTTGATCGGACGCGGGGTCTTCTGGGAAAGGATACCGCCAACCGCCATGGCAAGGGACCCGTCACGATCAACCAGGATAAGCGGAACGGTGCCGTTCAGATAAGCGGGATTGGCAATGACCTCGGCAATATCGGCATTGGCCGATCCCGGGATGTTGAAATCGGAGAACTGGGCCGGCGGCCGGATATCGACGATCTCGAAGGTTCCGGGCAGGTCCATGATCAGGCGCTTAAGTTCCGCGACGGCGAGGCGCTCGGGAAGTCTGACCGCCCGCACGGGGGCCGCCGGCGCGTGGCTGCCGGCTCCGGCTGCGCTCAATGTGGGCAAGCCTGCGGCAATCCACGCCTCGCTGCCGCCTTCCATGTTGAAGACGTGCTTGAAGCCGAGTTTACGCAACACCGAGGCCCCCATGCTGGAGCGATAGGCGGAGTTGCAGACCGTGAGAACCGGCATCTCCTTGGATAGACGCTTGCTGTCGACGAACATCCTGTTCAGCGGGATGTTGAGCACATTGCCAATCCTTAGCGCCATCCATTCGCTCGGGAGACGAACATCCACCACAATCGGAGCCGTCCCGGCCTGCATCTGCTGGTAGAGATCCTGCGGTTTCAAAAGCTTGAGAGATCCGACCGGCAGGTTGGCCTGTTTCCATCCGTCGAGGCCCCCTTGCAGAAACCCGACCGGTGCATCGTAGCCGATGCGTTTCAGGCGGAACGCCGCCTCTAGGACCTCGGCCTCCGACCCCACCAGTGCAAACGGCTCACCCCAGGGAATCATGATGCCCGTCCATGTTTCGAACCGGCCCCGTATGCCGATGCTGATGGCGTTCTGCGGATGCGCCGCCGCAAACGGGTTGGCGTCGCGCACGTCGATCAACCAGACCCCTTTCTGCATCTGGGCGGCCACCTCGGCGGCAGGCAGAGCCAGCGGCATGACCTTATCCCAGTCAACCAGCGGCGGCCCGTCGTGGTTCATCCTGGCATTGTGCTTGAAGTACTGGGGCGCATCGGGCAACCCGTCAATAACGGCCATGACGTAGGGCAGGAGCTCCTTGTGCTGAAGATACACATTCTCACGGCGTTGTTCGCCGATGGTGGAGACGGGCTTGTCGCTCAGGTGGGCCCCGCACAGCGAACCCGCGCCGTGGGCCGGAAAGAAGGGGGTTTCATCAGGAAGCTTGGAGAGCTTGTCCTTCCACGAGTGGAATCCCATCTCGGCCAGGGCCGCCGCGCTCATCCCTTCACCCATCAGGTCGGGCCGCCCGACACTGCCGATGAAAAGCGTGTCACCCGTAAGGACCAGCTTCGGGCTCTTTGCGTCTGCGGGGTGGAAGACATAGAGACAGGTGCCGTCGGGGGTATGGCCGGGCGTAGTTACAATCATGCCGCGAACCTTTCCGAAGGTGATCGTATCGCCATCCTTGACAGGCTTATGCGGGTAACCGGCCTGGGTGGCTTCGTTAACGATGATCTCGGCTCCCGTGGCCTTCGCCAGTTCCATATGGCCAGCTACGAAATCCGCATGCGAATGGGTCAGGTAGACCTTGGTGATCTTGAGGCCCAGCTCCTTCGCATCCTTCAGGTAACGGCTGATATCCCGGGCCGGGTCGATGATCAGGACTTCCCCGCCGCTGCCAATCAGATAGGAGTAATGCGAAAGGACGCCCAGGTTGTACTGGCGGAACACGAAGTCAGCGGACTTTTGCTCGGTCTCCTTAACCAGTTGGACACTGGCGGCTTCGTCACCATGTGTTGCGGCTTCCGCATCACCCGGCAAACCGGCTGCGCGCGCCGAAGCGGCGGCGAGCAGCGTCCCCATCCATAGACAAACAGTCCAAAACGATATTTTCATGCGCCTACTCCTTAATCCAGCTTCATATTACGCCGCCACGCCGTTTACTTTAGTTTCACAGGCGTTTTAGTCAAGCTGAGTCTTGGGTCGTCAGAACCCTCTGGCCGACAGTCCCCCGATCAGCATGCCGAACAGCGTGCTGACCCAAGGGTTTGATGTAATCGGGCAGGTTCCGGTGGAACAACCGACGAACCTGTACACGGCGAAACCCAAAAGACCTCCCACCACGACACCTATCACGGTTCGAATAATCATGAGCCACCTCTCTTTTTTATGCACTGCATCCGCAAACACCCACCCGCATCGGCGAGATCGCCACCGCTTCAAGTTTTTCCCGCAAGGCGCCGGCCGAGGGCAGGCCGACCACCGTATCGACCGCTTTCCCGTCCTTAAAGAACATCAGCGTGGGAACGCCGCGGATGCGATAGTCGTTCGCCAGCTGTGGAGCATCATCCACGTTGATCTTCACGACCTTCAGGCGGCTGTCATATGTTTTCGCCACGCCTTCCAATACCGGGGCCAGCATTTTGCAGGGGCCGCACCACGGGGCATAGAAATCGACCAGTACCGGCACATCGGACTCGATAACCTCGCCGTTAAACTCAGTTTCCCGCAATTCCTTCACTTTACTCATGATCTCATCCTCCTTCGGGACTTATTGTCCTCTGTATAGGTTAGAGCCGTGAGTCGGGAAAAGGTTACAAGGTTTTTGGCGGGTTCCTGAACCGGCTATCGTTTGGTCGGATTCCGCCGGCTTTTTTTGGCCGGGCCGGCTTCTTTCCAGCAATCGCGCAGGGCCGAGTGCAGGCGGTCGCGAAACTCGATGGGCAATTCACAGGGTTCGGTATCACGGTAGAGGGTGATCGTCTTGCGGACATTATCCACGACCACCTGGCAGGGATTGCAGTGCTCAAGATGGGCTTCCAATTCCTTGCAGACCGCAGGATCCACGCCGCCGTCCACATAATCGTTCAGCAAGGCAAGCAACTCGCCGCAGGTGGCCCCGTTCTTGCCGCCGAGGGTATGGGTCTGGGTAGGTTTCTTAGTCATGGACGTTCTCCTGTAGGGTGTGTCCGGCTGCGTGGCTGTGGGCGTCTGGTTTGTATTGGCGTTGTTCGTCACCAAAGAGGCGAGTGAGGCGTTCGCGCAACTGCAGGCGTGCGCGCAACAGCCGCACCTTGACATTGGCCTCGCTGATTCCCAGCGCCTTGGCCGTGTCCCGGACGGAGACCTCCTCGACATCCCGGAGCAAAAAGACGGCGCGATGGTTAGAATCCAGTTCGGCGATGGCGGCATCGAGTGCCTGATGCGTTTCGGCGCGCTGAGCCAGACGGTCGGGCGTCTCGCGCCAGTCGGCGATGTATTCAGGGTGGGGGATATGTCCGTCATCATCGGGAGCGGTGGCTTGATCGAGCGAGGTGGTGGGCAGACCGCGACGTTTGCGCACAACCTTCAGGGCGGCGTTGGCCGCAATCGTGGAAAGCCAGGTGGAGAATGCCGCGCCCTCCCGGAATCCGGCGAGGTTTGTTATCGCGCTGAGAAAGGTCTGCTGTGTCACGTCCTGAGCCTCGTGCTCGGAACCCGTCAGGCGGCGGGCGAGACCGTAGATTCGGCGTTCATGGCGTTTGACCAGGCTCTCGAACGCGGTCAGGTCACCCTTCTTGGCGGCGCGGACCAACGACTGATCGTCCGGGAGGGATGGCTCATGTTCATGGGAGGAAGAGTTCATAGTCCATCTCTCAGAATAGAAACTCATCCGGGCTGGCGGCGCGAGGGGCATCCTCTCTCAGTCCCTGCCTGTATGCGGCGTAAGGTGTGGTTCGTCGCTTATTCATTCGAATCGCGCAAACCTTGCCAAAGAGAAAGCCGCGCGACAAGCGAAACGTCCAGAGAAGCCAGGTTGATAGCGTCTCCGAAAAGACCACAGGTCACGGAGAAGTTTCCTTTCAGTGGCAGTTTGCGCAAAGCAGCTCTTTCTTCTTCAATAGCTTGAACTTCCGGGCCTGGCTGCCGTATGGTTCTGTCATGAACATTCTGACCCGGACTACTGGAACCGCCGGACTGGTCCTCCTTTCGCTGGCGGTCTTGACGGTGGGATTGACCACGGACTTCGGCATGGTGAAGGCCTATCGGCGCCTGTTGGCCGTGACGCAGCCGGATGGCTCCCTGTTGTCCCCTTCCTCCTCAGCCCGCCGGGTGTCCGCCGCCGACCGGCTGATCCTGGATGGCGATGCCACCCGCCCGTCGAAGGTTCTCCGTCAGCGCGCCATCTGGGAAGCCGCCCCGACCAACAAGGTCTTTTTTCACCACTACCTCACGATCCTTCTCTCGGATTACAACACCCTGGAGGCCTCTCCGGCTGCTTGCTACGCTAAGCTGGCTGCGGAGATTGAGGCGGGTCGGTCGGTCGATCCGAACAACGCGCGGCTGGATTTCGTTCTGGCGGCGAAGCTGCTGGAACAGGCGATGGAATCCAAGACCGCCGTCACCGGAGTCACCGCCGATGGCAAGGCGAAGGTGCGGTCGGAGCAGGTGGTGAAGGACCGCGCGAAGCTCGCTGAAGCCATGACCCTTCTGGAGCGGGGCTTAAAACGGCCGGTCTATCGTCGCTATGTGGGCAATATGCTGGCGGCACGGCTGGCGATTCTCGGTCCACCCGAATCGTTGTCGGACCAGATGCTGCAGCTTAATCTTGTCGCGGAGACCCCCATGCCCGATCTGCCCCTGATGCGGAACCTCGCCCGGGGCGCCGGCGCCTATGCGGCGGTGCTGATCGAGGAAAAGCGGACGAACGAGGCCCAGTACTTCCTCGACGTCTGGAAACCGCTGGCCCTGAAGCTGACCGCCGACAGTTTTGCGCTGATGGACGTGCTGATGGCCGCCGCGATCGTCAAGGAAGCCGAACTGAGGGTGCCGGAATTGTATGCCCGACTGGGAATGGCCGCGAAGGCCGACGCGGTGCGTGCGGAGACCCGCGCCTTGACCACGCCGCTGGTGGCGTGGAATCGCGCTCGTTCCGCCTTCCAGACCGATCCGGCGGTTCGCCTGCGGCGCGAGGCCTTCGCCCGGCACACCGGGATTCTGGCCACCATGCTGCTGCCGGCGCTGACGGAGTATCCTTCGGCGGCGGAACTCGCCCCGAACCGGTTGCTGGATTATGTCCTGATCGAGGACCTTTTCCTAACCGGCGTGGCGCTCCTGATGCTGGTGGCGATGCTGGCGGGTCTGATCTGGCTGCGGTATCTGCGCCGGAAACTGCCGGCGGCTGACCTGGCGGCTGGCGGGGTTCCCTGGCGGCAGGCAGTCGTCCGGGTCTGGTGGTGCGTGGTCCTGCCCGTTCTGGTCTATCTGGTGATCACCCGGTTCACCACCCTGGGTGGGCGGATCTACGGGTTGCCTTACGTCTGGCCGCGGCTGGTTTTCCAGTTGGGGATGCTGGGGGTGACGATGGTGCTGATCAGCACGCTCTACCAAGGATCTTTGACTTCTACACGCATCCATAGTGGGTCCCCGCTGCTTGTAGTGCTGACCCTTGGCGTGATGGTGGGGACGCTTCTCCTGCCGGTGAGCTGGCTCACGGCGGAGCATAAGACGGCCTCGTTGGTGGCGATGGCGGTACCCTTGATGATTCTTGTGGGGTCGGGCGTGTGGCGGATCATTCAATGGCGGGCGTCCCTCCGGCGGTCAACGCCGGCCTTGCGTTATGAAGGCGTGGCCGTGATGGTCCTGATGCTGGGACTGGGCGTGATGGTGCTGACGCTGGGAGCGCACCGTGTGTTGCGGGTCGAAGAGCGGCGTTATGTCAGTCAGGAAACGCTGCTCAGGGTTGATCCCGCACAGGGAGGCTTTACCGTGGCCGAAGCGCGTCTGGCGAAGTCACTCCGCGATCAGGTGTTGAAGGTCAATAAATGAAAACTATTCAGGCGCTCGGCGAAAATCAGCTTATTGCCCGGCTCCGGCGGCTGGTCCCCGGCCGTGCGGATGTGGTGACCGGCATCGGCGACGATTGTGCGGTGGTCCGTGCCGGACGCGGCGCGCCGTTCGATTGGTTGCTTAAAAGCGATCCGGTGATCGAAGGGGTTCACTTCTCGCCCCAAGCGAAGCCCGAGGCAGTGGGGCACAAAGCCATGGGCCGGGTGCTGAGCGACCTGGCCGCCATGGGCGGCGAACCCCTTTGGATCCTGATTGATCTGGTGGCGCCCGCCAATACGCCGGTCAGCCGCCTTGAACGGATCTATCGCGGGGCCGCCCGTCTGGCCCGGAGGAACGGGGTGGCGATTGTGGGCGGCGACATGGCTCGCGGTCCGGTCCTGGAACTGCATGTGTTTGCCGTGGGCCGGGTGCCGCGGGGACAGGCGGTGCTTCGGTCCGGGGCAAAACCGGGTGATGTGATCTATGTGACCGGCTCGCTCGGGGGGAGCCTGGCCGGGCGGCACCTTGTGTTTGAGCCGCGCCTGACGGAGGGGCAATGGTTGGTCGGGAAGCGTTGGGCCACGGCGATGATGGATGTGAGTGACGGACTGGCGGCGGATGTGCCGCGGTTGGCTGCCGCCAGCGGGGTGGGGGCGGTCTTGGAGGCGGGGCGTATTCCGGTATCTGCCGCCGCCCGCCGGGCGAAAAAAGGCCTGACACCGCTTGAGCATGCCTTGGGGGATGGCGAGGACTTCGAGTTGCTGTTTACGGTCAAGGCCGGCAGGGCCGCCGCCTTCGAGAAAGCCTGGAAGGCGAAGTTCAAGCTGCGCTGTACCCGCATCGGGCATGTCACCCGCAAGGCCGGGATAAGTCTGGAGGCGGCAGGAAAGGCTCATCCCCTGACTCAACACGGCTACGATCATTTCCGATCTTAGGAGTCTGCCTTAATGCCGTTTCACCTAACCCGGCATCGCCGGAATCAAAGTGAAGAGTTTGAACAGAAGCCGCGAAGCACGCGAAGTGCTGCGGCGAAGATGCCGCAGCATAGATTGGGCACCCGGAATTTCCTGCATGCGCGGTATCTTTGCCGCGCATGCCTTTGCGGCCTTCGCGACTTCTGTTCAAACGTCTCTCTTTTCCTTAGAAGAATGTTGTCTTGCGCACCCTGGTTTTCACCCCAGCTCTCCTTTCTGGATTCCTTGGGGCGAATTCGATAGGCTCTTTACCGATGTCCTTCGTTCTCACAGTCACGTCGCACAGTGTGGCCGACACGCACAAGCTGGCCCGGCATTTGTTGAGGCAGTTGCCGGGGCGGGCCGTGTTGGCGTTGCACGGGGATCTTGGCAGCGGAAAAACCTGCTTTGTGCAGGGATTGGCGGCGGCGCTGGGGGTCAACCGGCCGGTGACCAGTCCCACCTTCACGCTCATTCACGAATACCGGGGCGACCGGCCTCTGGTGCATGTGGACCTGTATCGCATCCGCGACTCCGGCGACGCCCTCAATCTGGGTCTGGAGGAGTATTTCGATAGCGATGGCATTGCGGCCATTGAATGGGCGGAGCGGGCAGCGGAAATTTTCCCCGCCCACACCATCCATCTTCATTTCGAGGCGCTCCCTGACCTCCACGCCCGCCAGATCACCATCCACTCCCCGCTGGCGTTGAAGCTATAGCCGCGTGCTCTGCCATTGCATCATGACATCGGCTGCGCTAGCATACTCCGCAGTTTTCACGGACGAACCCATGGGGTGACAGCATGTTGGACATCAAGATAATCAGGGAACATGAAGAGGTGGTGCGTCAGGGGTTGGCGGCTCGCGGCGCCCCGACGGACTTTCTGGATGCTGTCGTGGCGGACGACAGGCAGCGCCGCGCCTTGGTAACCGAGGTCGAGACCCTCAAGAATCAACGCAATACGGTTTCCAAACAGATCGGCGTTCTCAAAAGCAAAGGACAGGACACCACCGAGACACAAAAGGCGATGCGGGAGGTGGGCGATCTGATCAATCAGAAAGACGCCGAAGTGCGCGACCTCGAGGCCCGGTTGAAGGATAATCTCCTGCGGATTCCCAACCTGCCGCACAGCAGCCTGCCCGTCGGCCTCGACGCTTCCGCCAACGTGGTGGTGCGGACCTTCGGGGCGCCCCGGACCTTCGCGTTCCAGCCGAAGGGACATGTGGATGTTGGCGAGCGGCTGGGCATCTTCGACTTTGCGCGCGCCGCCCGGATGACCGGGTCGGGCTTTCCCCTGTTTCTCGGAATGGGGGCGAAGCTCCAGCGCGCCTTGATCCAGTTCATGCTGGACCTGCATGTGTCCGAGCATGGGTATACCGAAATGCTTCCGCCCTTTGTGGTGAATACCGCCTCGATGATCGGGACGGGCCAGCTGCCCAAGATGGCGGAGGATATGTACCATGCCACGGACGACCTGTGGCTGATCCCGACGGCGGAGGTGCCTGTGACCAACTACTACCGGGATGACATCATCGACCGGCCGCTGCCGGTTTATATGACCGCTTACACGCCGTGTTTCCGGCGCGAAGCCGGTTCCGCCGGCAAGGAGACCCGCGGCATCATCCGTGTTCACCAGTTCGACAAGGTCGAGATGGTGAAGTTTGTCGAACCCTCCACGTCGTATGCCGAGCTCGAGACGCTGCTGGCCAATGCCGAGGACGTGCTCAAGCGCCTGAACCTGCACTATCGCGTGCTTTCCCTGTGCACGGGCGACATCAGTTTCGCGGCGGCCAAGTGCTATGACATCGAACTCTGGGCGCCGGGTCAGAATGCCTGGCTGGAAGTGTCGTCCTGCAGCAACTTCGAATCGTTCCAGGCGCGGCGCGCGAACATCCGGTACCGTCGGCCGGACGGCAAGGTTGACTTTGTCCACACCCTTAACGGTTCCGGAGTGGCGCTGGCGCGACTGGTCGTGGCGATCCTGGAAAACGGCCAGGAGGCTGACGGGTCGGTGACCCTGCCCGACGCCATTGTGCCCTACATGGGCGGCGTGCGGCGGCTGGAGGCGGGGGGAGTTATTGGTTGATGGAGAATGGTTAATGGTTAATGGAAGAAAAAAGGGCGATCTTCGAGCCTCTTCCCTTTCCAAATCCTCAACGGTTCCCTCTCCCTGGCGCTCCATAACCATCAACCATCAACGATCAACCCCAGTCCTTTTCCTTCCCCTCCCTTCTCCCGCCCGCATTCTTGTGGCGGTTTCGGGCGGGGCGGATTCGATGGCGCTATTGCACGCCTTGCAGGCGCAGGCCGGCGAGCGTGGCTGGCAGTTGACGGTGGCGCACCTGAATCATGGAATTCGCGGTCTGGCAGCCGATGAGGATGCCCGTTTCGTCCAGCATGCGGCCACCCAGCTTGGACTTCCCTGTGTGGTCGGCCGGGCCCGGGTTCCCGCCCTGGCGCGTCGCCGGGGTATCTCGATCGAGATGGCCGCCCGCGAGGCTCGCTATGCCTTCCTTGTTCGGACCGCGCGCCGGGTCAAGGCGGAGATGATGGTTACGGCGCATACGGCCGATGACCAGACGGAGACGCTGTTGTTGAAACTGGTGCGCGGGGCGGGGCGTGCGGGGTTGTCCGGGATTCCCGCCGAGACAACCGTGCAGGGACTCCGACTGGTCCGCCCGCTGTTGGAGGTTCCGCGCGGAGACATTCTGGCTTATCTGCGGCGTGAAAAGATCGCCTGGCGCGAGGATGAAAGCAATGCCGATCCCGTTTATCTTCGGAACCGGGTCCGGCACGGGTTGATCCCGCTTCTGGAGCGGGACTTCAATCCCCGTATCCGCGAGACACTGGCCCGGACCCGTCGGATCCTGTCCGCCGAGGAGGATTGGTTGGAAGAACTGGCCGGACAGGTCTTGAAGGCATGTCAGGCCGGGAAGGTTCTCTCCTGCCGTTTATTGCAGGCCTATCCCGTGGCGGCGCGGCGGCGTGTCATCCGGAAATGGCTGATCCAGCAGAAGGTGCCGGAGTCCTGTCTTGATTTTGAAACCACCGAGAAGCTGATGGGCCTCTGCGCCCGGATCGGTGGCAGCAAGACGCTGCTATTGGGGAGCGGGGTGGCTGTGCGCCGGACGTATGACCGGTTGTCGATCATCCAGGACGCCCTGCGAGGGCCGGTTCATTTTCGCGTGCAGCTTCGGGTTCCCGGGGTGACCGTTCTTCCGGAACAGGGCTGGCGGATCGTGGCCCGTCTGGCGCCGGGTTTGATCAAGGAGCGCGCCGTGCATCCGGGCGGGTTGCCCGCCCGCGCCTCCCTGGGCCTTGCCGGGGGAAAGGCGCCGGTGTTATGGGTACGGTCCTGGCGGGCGGGCGATAAAATGATCCCGTTCGGCATGAAGGGTACGAAAAAGATACAGGACATTCTGGTGGATGCGAAGCTTCCACAGAGTGAGCGCCGGGGAATTCCCCTGTTCGAGAGCAGCGGGAAAATCGTTTGGCTTCCCGGCTACCGCATCGCCGCATCCTGGGCGGTGAAAGATCCCAAAGCCCAGAATCTCCAACTGAGCCTGGAGAAGGTGAGGGGTTAAAGGCTGTCTCCAGAAATGGCGACCTTCCCGACAAAACCCAAGTGTTGAACGAATTTCTCATAAGGATTTCACCACTAATTTGGGAAATGGAAGAAATCCAGAGAGGATCCACCACCCGCTTCGCTGGAGACACTGAGGCACAGAGAAGACCTGGCAGAAGAGAATGTTGCGGGCATTTTGCCCACGGAGTACCGCGGTCAAAATTCCCGCAACCCGTTCTGGAGCAATGACAGAACAACTGGAGCCGGGGTGACCTCACCCCGGTCTTCGAGCAGGGATGGCGTTCTCCCAGGGACGCAGAGGCTGAAGTGATTCAGGCTGTTGTAGCCCATCGGCATGATCTCACAAAAGAATAGCCATTTGAACCGCTGATAGCGCGGATGGGGACGGATAAGCTTTGAATTTATCAGCGTCCTCCGTGAAATCCGCGGTTGAGATTCCCGCAACCCGTTCTGGAGTAGTATACGGAGAAGAGCTTTTGTACAAAAGCCGCGAAGTTCGCAAAGAAAGTAGACGAGGCGTCTCGCCTCGTTCTTGCCGACAAACCCTCTGTCTGCCCCTCGAAACCCAAGTGTTGAACGAATTTCTCATGGGGCCGATACTCTATGGACGCAGACTAGGATCATATCCAGATTCAAGCCCCATGAGAAATTCGTTCAACGTCTTCGCAGGCGTGAGGATGAGGCATTCTCCGTGTAAATTTCTCAGTGCCTCCTCTTTCTCCAGCGAAGCGGGTGGTAGAGATTTCATTTAATAGCGGCTCATGCGCGGAGAAGATGAACCAGTTTGATGGATTTGTAAGGTAGGGCTCGCCGTCCCTTCGCGCCGTTTTCAATCAATTCCGTCTATAAACGGCGGCCAAGGGACTGGCCGCCGTTTCTTCAGAACGTCATAAAGAGAGTGGCTGGCGACAATCCGCTTGTGGTTGATCCGGTACCGTAATAGCATGATGAACGTGTTTTCGATTCATAGACCTCATCCGGGAGATGCCATGAAGATTTATCAAGGGTTTGCCATCGGGATCGTGTCGGCGGTTTTAAGCGTGTTGTGTCCCGGGCGGAGTCTGGCCGCCGAGTCCTATGTGTTGTACAAAGTGATGGACATCGATCATAGGACGGATATGCGGGTCGTGAGCGCGACGGAGTTCAAAGAGGTCGAGAAAACCCTGCAGCTGGAGAAAAAGTACTTTCCCGAGGCGGTGCGGAATGCCACCAAGGAGTGGCGCGAGGACGAGATGAACAAGGGCTCGGCGTTTCCCGTTGCACGGCTGAGTCCGCGTTGTTTTGTGGGTTCACCCGAGCGGTTCCCGACCCAGGAAAAAGCCGACGAACAACTTAATAAATACTACGAACGTGATGCGCAGAAGGACGCCCGGCAAAAGGAAAAAGCCAGACCCAAAGCCCTCAGCGACAAGGATAGGAAAAGAGACCAGGACGGCATACGCGCCGCGAAATTGATGCGGGAGAAGCTGGAAGAATTGATGGAGGCCAAGACCAAGGCTGCGGAAGCCGAAGAGAAGAAGGCCTTAGAGAAGAAGGACATAGAGAATAAGGTTGATGAGAAACAGGCCGTCGATAAAGCGGATGCCATGAAAGCTGCCGCCAAAGCCCTGTAGCCGTCGCCGTTCTAAAGCATTTTCCCGCTCCGCGGCGGCCAGACATGGCCGCCCTCCCAAGCTTCAGTAATGCGTTTCTGTGCAAAACATTTGCTGGTTTATCCAATAAATGTTTCTGCAGGGGCTCATAATCGCTTTCATTTATTCACAGGAGTTTCATGAAAGCTATTGATCGAGTCCATGCGGCATTGAGTTGTGAAAAACCGGACCGTGTTCCCTGGGTTCCCTTCGTGGGATGTCATGCGGGGGCCTTGATTGGCAAGACGGCGACAGAGTTCCTCAAGTCGGAAGCCTTGATGGTTGAGGGGCTTCAGGAGGCCATCAAACGCTACAAGCCGGATGGGATTCCGGTCAGTTTTGATCTTCAGATCGAGGCGGAGGCGCTCGGTTGCACGCTGGCCTGGGCCGACGAAAATCCCCCGTCGGTATCCGGTCACATCCTGATTGAGGGCCGGACCCTTGAGGATCTGAAACCTCTGGATGTCCAGGCTGGTCGCATTCCGCTGGTACTGGGGACCACGCGCCGCCTGCGCCAGGCCAACCCGGATCTCGCGCTATATGGACTGTTGACAGGTCCCTTCACCCTGGCCTTGCATCTGCTCGGGACCGACATTTTTATGAAGATGTTCGACGATCCGGACTACGTCAAGCGGTTGATGACGTATTGCACCCAGGTTGGCGTCCGCATGGCCTCGGCGTTGATCGATGCCGGATGTGATGTGGTGGCGGTGGTCGACCCCATGACGAGCCAGATCGGGCCGGACCAGTTCCGGGAATTCGTGACCCCCTATATGACAGAGGTCTTCCAGAGTGTTAAAGCGAAGGGAGCCTTCAGCTCCTTCTTCGTTTGCGGTCATGCCCAGCAGAACATTGTGGCCATGTGTGAATGCCAGCCCAACAACGTTTCCATCGACGAGAATATTCCTCTCGATTATGTGCGCAGCGTCTGCCTGCCGCGGGGGATCAGTTTCGGCGGCAACATGCAGCTGACCTCTGTCCTGCTGTTGGGCTCGGCGGAGGATTCGCAGCGGAATGCCTTGGCCTGTATGGAAGTGGCGGGCGAGACCGGGTATTTGCTGGCGCCGGGGTGCGACCTGCCCTACGGCACTCCGCCCGCGAATCTTGAGGCAGTCATGCGTATCGCCCTGGATCCCTATGAGCGCGATGTCATCAGGGCGAAGGCCGCCACAAAGACCTCCGCCGACCTGCTCGACCTGAGTGAATACGGGAACAGCGATAAGATCATTGTGGATATCGTCACCCTCGATTCTGAAGCCTGCGCCCCCTGCCAGTACATGGTCGAGGCGGTCCGCAAGGTGACTCCCGAATTCGAGGGGATCGTGGAATGGCGCGAGCACAAGATCAAATACCGCGAGTCGCTGGTGTTCATGACGTCGCTCATGGTTCGCAATGTTCCGACCATCTGTATTGACGGGCAGATCACCTTCGTGTCGCGCATTCCTGCGCGGGATGAATTGATCGCCGCCATCCAGCGGCGTATCAATGAAAAGATGCGGACCAAGATCCAGCAGCGCCGGGCCTCGATCTATATCCTGGGCAATGCCGGAGCCGACCGTGACCGGATCCGGGTCAATACGGAGAAGGCGGTCAAGGAACTGGGGGCGGACGTGGATATCGTTGAAATCGATGACGAGCAGAAGATCGCCGCGTACGGGATCAGCAAGGTGATGCTCCCCGCCGTGGTGCTGGCGCGCTATCAGGTCAAGACCACCCGCGTGATCCCCGAGCCGGCGATCATCAAGGAATGGATCAAGGACGTCTAGGCGATGAAGTCCCCGATTCCTGTGCTCATGTTGACCGGCTACCTGGGGGCCGGGAAGACCACGCTGTTGAATCATGTCCTGGCGTTGCCCGGTATCCGTGAAAAACGGCTGGCCATGATCATCAATGAATTCGGGCCGTTGGGCGTTGACGGCTCGCTGGTGAATGCGGGGGCTCATCCCAAGTATGAACTCAACCGGGGTAGTGTCTTTTGCATCTGCATCAAGACGGATTTCATCAAGACGCTGGTTGCCATTGCGCAGGACGTGAAGCCGGATCTGGTCATCATTGAAGCCACCGGGGTG
Organism: PVC group bacterium; assembly: GCA_945870225.1. GTDB lineage: Bacteria > Verrucomicrobiota > Kiritimatiellia > CAIKKV01 > CAITUY01 > CAMBRF01. Next base: position 52,794 of record CAMBRF010000017.1, read on the forward strand.
GCTGACCCCTGCGATCTCGGGCAGATTCTGGGGACGCCCCCGCTGGCCCAGGCGTTTACCACCTGGGCGAATGTGTGTCTGGTCGATGCGCAGGGGTTTGTCCAGACCGCTGCTTTCCTGCGCACGGCAGCGCGGCAGGTCATGTGGGCTGATGGCTTGGTGGTCAATAAAGGGGATCGGGTGTCGCCCGCGGACCTGGCGGTCCTGCAGCCGATTCTGGGCGCAATCAACCCGCGGGCCCCGCAGATCGTGGTCACGCAGGGGCAGGTGCCCGAAGCGTTTCTGGAGGGACTGGTTCATCGTCCCTTTCAGGCGCCGGGGTCCGATCAGCCGCAGCCGGAGTTGTCGTCGGGGTCGGTGCAAACAGAGTTACCGGTTGACCGGCAGGCCTTTCTGGAGGCGGTTTCAGGTTTGGGCGACAGGCTGCTGCGGCTCAAGGGCACGGTGGTTTTTAAGGAGGGCGCGCGGTTTATGGAAGTGATCAACGGGCGCGTGCTCGAAAAAGACCCGCCGGGGCAAAACACCCGGACGGCGTTTGCCGTCATCGGTTGGAAGATTTCCAAAGAGGACCTGACCGCCGCCTTCAGCCGCTGCCTCTGATCCTCTGAAATCCTCTCTCTTCCCGAAGTCCTTCTGATATGTTAGAAACCCTCCATATATCAGGGAGACAGGCATGGCTACCAATCTGAGCGAGACCGCGAGTTCCTGGGGAATGCAGGTCGTTTTAGGCGGCGGCCCGATTGACTTTTCTGACGCCTCGTTACGCCTGCTGGGGCTTTTGGTTGTTTATGCCTTGTTCACGGTCCTTCAACGTGCGTGGCGACGATTCCGACTCCTGGGCGGCATTGCGATTCAATTGAATCTGCTGGTGCTCGTCCTGCTGACCTTGGCCTTTCTTGCTCCCGTCCTCGTTCGGCTTCACCGGTATGTGCATGATGGTCTTGCGTCCGCAGTCCTATTCATGGGCGTTGTCATCAGTCTGAGGATTCTGGACGTCCTGTTTTTTGACAATCTGGCGCAATGGCGCAAGCGGCCCCCGGCACCGCAGGTGGTGCGCGATATCGGGCGCTGGATACTATCGCTTCTGGCGCTGGTGTGGATCGTGCGCGCCTATTTCCCCGGCGTGAATCTCAATGTGCTGGCGGTGTCGTCGCTGGTGATCGGTTACATTGTGGGGAATGCCACTCAGGACACGCTGGGGAACCTGATCGCCGGACTGGCGCTGAATACGGAACGGCCGTTTCAGATTGGGGACTGGGTAACGGTGAACGGCCATACGGGTGCGGTGGTGGACACCACCTGGCGGGCCACACGGCTCCGGACCAAGGCCGACGACTACGTGGTGATTCCCAATGCCTCCATCGCCCGCGAACCGATTCTCAATTTCTCCCGCCCGACCCGCCACCATGGCTGTTACCTGTCGATCGGGGTCAGCTACGACACGCCGCCCAACAAGGCGCGTGCCGTTGTTCTGGGTGTGCTCCAGGCCATTCCGGAGATCTGCAGGGAACCGGAGCCCTCGGTGTTTCTGACAGGATATGGGGATTTTTCGATCAATTTTACCATCAAGTTTTTCATCGAGGACTATGTGCGGCTTGACTCGATCCAAAGTGGCGTCATGGACCGCCTCTGGTATGCCTTTCGGCGCGAGGGTATTTCGATTCCCTTTCCCGTCCAGGAAGCGCGGCAGTATGATGCGGCGGCCGAGGAACGGGAACGGCGTGCGGCTGATCAGGAGTCCGTCCGACAGTTACTGGCGGGTGTCGACCTGTTCCAGTCGCTGTCGCCAGCCGAGCGGGAACGGATGGCAACGGGGGCGCGGTTGGAGATGTATGCTCGCGGCGAAGCGCTGTGCCGTCAGAATGAGGAAGGTTCCACGTTTTATGTCATCCGGTCCGGGCAGGTGGCCGTATCGGTCACGAACGCGGGAGGGGCCTCGGCGGTGGTCGCGCAGCTTGGCGCCGGGGCCTTTTTCGGAGAAATGTCGCTCCTGACCGGCGAGAAGCGTTCCGCCACAGTGACCGCGGAAACGGATGCCGAGGTGCTGGCCGTATCCAAGCCGGTTTTTTCCGCCATTATTCAAGCTGACTCCCAATTAGCAGAGAAGCTGGCGGCAGTCCTGGAGAAGCGGGCGGTCGCACGTCAGGCCACGGTGGCTACGGTGTCTCCAGGTCATCCGGTGCCGACCTATTCGGCCTTGCTGGCCCGCATTCGCCATTTCTTCGCGTTGGGCTGAACCCTCTCAGAAGAATAGCTTGAGGGCGCCGATGGCGGCCATGATCTGGACCAGCGCCTCAAAGACCCGGCGAGGAATGAGGCGCGCAAAGCGCACTCCACCCCAGGCCCCCAGCGCGATACAGGGGAAGAGTATGGCATTGATCTTCAGGGACGCCAGGGTGATCAAACCGAGTTGGGCGCTGAACGGTACCTTGAACAGATTTACCAGCAGGAAGAACCAGGCGCTTGTGCCTAAAAAGGCGGTGGGCGGTAGGCTCATGGTCAGCAGGTAAATGGTCATGATGGGGCCGGCGGCATTGGCCACCATGGTCGTGAACCCGGCAAGCAATCCAATCACGGCGGCAAACCCCAGGCTGTGCGGAATCCGGCTGTCGAGATCGCTGTAGCGCTGGCGCACGATGTTCAAGGCCAGCATGATCAGTACGATCGCTCCAATCAGGTGGCTGATCTGCGCGTCATTCATTCGTCCCATCGAAAACCAGCCCGCGAGAACACCGGCGACCGTCCACGGAAAAACCCGGATCAGGTGTTTCCATTCAGCATGACGGCGGTAATAGACAACGCTGATGATGTCGCCAGCAATCAGCATCGGGAGGATGAACCCGGTGGAGAGTTTGGCCGGTACCACGGTGGCGACAAGCGGAATGGCGAGGATGCCCAGTCCGGGGAAACCGCATTTTGACAGGCCGAGGATCATGGCTGCCAGCGCCATCATGATCCATTGTGTGGTGTTTAATTCCGTCATGTAAACAACTCGGCACTCAGGAGCCAGAATTCAGAATGAAATACAAAAGGACTGCATTCGCCAGCATGTGCGCCGTTATCCGGGGAAAATTCCGCCTACATCGCTTCGCCGATCAAGGGCAGGGCATTGACGTAGCCCGGGATCGTGCTGCCGATGCAATGCAGGACGCCGCGCTTCTTGATCAACGTGTCGGACTTGATGGACGCAATCTTCCACGAGGGCAACAGCCGCGCGTAGGTTTTGCGGGCCTCCTCTTCCATCGCCGGGTCGACTCCCGAATAGGAAGGCATCAGGATAATGCCGTTGACCAGCAGGACGTTGCAGTAGGAGCGCCAGTCACCCTCCTTGGTACGGGGCGGCATGGGAATGCGCTCCACCACCAGCGGGCCCATGGAGGTTTTCTGGCCCGCCAGGGTTTTGGCCATCTGGTCGAGAATCCCGGCGTTGACCGGGTCGTAGGCCTTGTCGTACTGGCCCACCACCACCAGGTTACGGCGCAGGAAGGTGAGGCAGAAGTCGATGTGCCCCGTCGGTTCCCCTTCCAGCGGGCGCAGGTAGACCCAGGTTTCACAACCAAGGTAGGTCTGAAGCAAGCTGCCGATTTGTTGAAGGGTGTACCCACGGTTTTCAGGACGCTCCATGACCTCTGTAGAGGTGACCATCAAGCCGTCGCCGTTGGACTGGATATTCCCGCCTTCGAGCGTCAGCGGCATACGTTCCACCTTGAGATTCAGGACGCGCCCGATGTAAGCGGAGAGCTCGTCATCATGTTCCCGCGGGCCTTTGACGTCCGGATCATAAACGGCATGGATGACCTTGACCGTTCCGTCCGACCAGCGGGCAAACTGAGGGCCGAAATCCCGGATCCACATGGAATCCAGGGGATGTACGATGAAGCTTACGGCTGTTCCTGGAACCCCCGCCTCATCCAGAAGGTCCTGCCCGAGTTCGACTTCCTCCTCGTTATTCACAAACCCGATGATGGGGATTCGGTCATGAACGGCTTGGATGATTTCCTTGAATGCGGTCTGGTGAAATCGGACGAGATCGTTGGCGCCGATAAGCAGGGCGCTTTGGGGGTTGAACTCGGCCCGGATGCTTTTTCTGATAATAGATGAGGTGTGGTCGGAATGGTTGGTGGTGGCGGCAACGGCGGCCGGGGCCGGTGCCTGATGAGACTTTCCTGTCCGGGCCTGCCACAGCACGCCGAGTTCAAAAGCGGCCAGGGCGATGGCCACGATCACAAAGCCAAGCAAGATGCGAAAGGATGTTTTGGAAGGTGGGGTCATAGTTCGGGTCATCCTTATCCAATGCGTGGATAAAAAGCAAGCGTTTCAAACCCCCCGATCACAGATCAGTGCTACATTTCCATCCTCATGCCGATGTAGCCCCGATCTGTGATCGGTGCCCGAGGCGTCAGCATCTGGCTTGGGGGTGGACAAAAAAACCGGGGCGGCTATGATTCAGAAGGTCAGTCGATCAGTATCCGCAATTCGTGCGCAAGAAATTTCAGTCTGGAGGCAATATGGCGACCCCTCTTCAATCCCGATTGAGCATGATCGAGCAACGAATCCAGGCCGGTTTGGACGAAGCCGGTGTGCCGTGTATTCTCGAGCTGATGGGCGCGCCGGCGATGTCCGTCGAGTGTCTTCAGGAACTGCGCCTTTACAGTGAATTCCTTCCCAAGGCGGCTGAACATCCTTTCACCGTTGAACAACGTATGCTGCATTTCCTCTGGGATGTTTTGGACAAGTATCCGATATCGCTCTCCGTTCCGTTCGCGTTTCCCTTCCGCCGCCTGATCGCGCAACGACTATTCGCGGGGTGCGGGAATAATTTCATATGCGAAGAACAGGTCCGTTTTAATTATGGCCAGAATATCCGCTGTGGCCGCGATGTATTCTTAAATCGTGGTGTCTATCTTGATTCAAAAGGCGGCATCGAACTCGGGGATTATTCCGTGCTGGCCGAAAACGTGAAAGTCTTCTCGCATAACCATCGGGAGTCCTGCCATGTTGAGCGTGACTATCTGCCGGTGGTGGTCAAGCCCTTCGCCAAAGTCTATGCCAACGCGATTATTCTGCCGGGAGTCACCATCGGGTCACAGGCCATTGTGGCCGGAGGCTCGGTGGTTACCCATGACGTGCCTGAAAACGTCGTGGTGGCAGGTGTCCCTGCAAAAGTCATTCGCGAACGGGATAACAAGGGCCGGCATGACCACGACCTCGAGCATATCTGGCTGCACAACGGCGCGTTTCAGGATACGGTTTGAGGTGCTGGCGCGGCAGACGGTTACCGGGTCTTGCCCAGGGCGACATCCAGGGCGATCAGGGTGTAGGCCGTAACCAGGACGGGGTCGTTTTCCAGCCAGCGGTTGTTGGCGTTGACCCAATACCCCTCACCGCTACCGTCTTTTTCAACCTTCTGGAGGCTGATCAGTTTTTTGATCATCTCCGTCCGCCACGCCACAGGCGTGCCTTTTGCCGACGGGATGGCTTCCTGGCCAAAGGAGGAGAGGGACTTGGCCATGATGTTGTAGAAATAGTAGATCCCCTGCGGACCCATGCCGGGATTCTCGTCCAGTGTCCAGTGCTGGGTGGCCCAGTCGAAGGCCGAGCGTACCCGCGGGTCATTCCGTGAGACATCGGCGTAGATGAGGCTCAGCAAGCCTGCGTAGGTCATGCTGCCATAAGACCGCAGCACAACCTGGCCGGCAGCATTGGTGGTGGTGCCCGCCTTGCTTTCGTCCGGACGATAGGCGAATCCACCCGCATCGTTGGTGCCCGCCGTTGCGGTATTTTGCACCCGCCCGAGAAACTGGGTGGTGGCCTGCCAGTTCAAGTCCGCTTTCTTCTCGTTGCCCGGCCGCAGATCCTCGGCACTCTGGGTCAGGCGCATGGCTTCATAGGCGATCACCGAATCGCTCAGATCGGTATACTGGCGCCCGCTGGTCTTGTCGTAGCCGAACCCGCCCTTGTAAAGATCGTCGCCCTCCAGGTGCTGGGCCGCCGCCATGAACTGGCGGGCCTTCAAGACGACCGGAGTCAGGGCCGGGTCCCGGGTCATGTGCAGAGCGGTCATGCAGAGGGCGGTGTTGTAGTTCACCAGTCCGCCGCCCGGGCCCGGGGCCTTCTTGTAGATACTGCCATCGGGCTGGACGTTCTTGAGAATGAACTGCACGGCGTTGGAGACGATACGGGCCTTGTCGGGATGCTCGCTGACGGCGAAGGCCCAGAGCGGCAGGGCGGTTAGAGCCGGAAAGTCCGCGATGGACCATGAGCCGTCCGGTTGCTGGCGTTTGGCCAGCCAGTTCAGGCCGCGGTTCTTCACCGCCCGGGCTTCATTGAGCAGGGAGATGTCCGTCTGGCCGGTGATCGCCGTGGAAGAGACAACGGAAGCGGAGGAGGGCGGTTCGCCAGCGGTAACCTTGACCGCCAGTCCAAGCCCCACGCCCACGGCGCAGGTGATCGTTAAAAATTGTTTAACCCATTGAACTGTATGCATGGTTTATTCTCCCTGTACCTGAGCCGTTTCACGCCCGTCATCATAATCAAACGCTCATCGACAAGCAAAGGTTCAGTAATGGACGGTAAGACCCCGCGACCTTGTGTCGCGGGTGAACAGACTGCCGGGAAAAGCCAGCTTTTCCCGGCATCTTTCGCTCCTGCCGCGCAAGGCGGCAGGAGGCGGGATCCCCATCATGACGCCTGTCAGTGTCGAAAGCGCGCAAGGCGGCAGGAGGCGGGATCCATTATGACGCCCGTCAGTGACGGAAGTGGATGTCTTCCTTCACGGAAACGAACTCCTCGACTTGATCAAAGCCGCGGGTCTGGAGCTGGGCAATCGCCTCCCTGACAAAGAGCTCCGGCGTGGAAGCCCCGGCGGTAAGGCCGAGTTTGGTGACAGGGTCCAGGTTGATGGCCGCCAGTTTCTCGAGCGAGCTGATCAGGTGAGCCGGACAGCCTTGCGAGAGGGCCACCTTGGCCAGTCGACCGGTGTTGGAACTGTTCTCGGCGCCGAGAATAATGAAAGCGTCCACCCGTCCGGCCACTTGTCGTACCGCTTGCTGGCGGTTCCGGGTGGCATAACAGATATCCATTTCGGAGGGCATTTTCAGGGTCGGGAATCGGCGGCGCAGGATGTCCAGCAGATGCGCCACTTCATCCAGACTCATGGTGGTCTGGGTCATGACCGCCACTTTGTTCATATCCGGCACGATGGCGGTTTCAGCATCAGCCTGAGTCTCGATGATGGTCACATGGCTCGGGGCCTCGCTGGCGACCCCGACGATTTCATCATGATGACGGTCCCCCAGCAGGAGAATGGAATAGCCCTGGTCGGCATAACGGCGGACTTCATTGTGAACCTTCGTTACAAAGGGGCAGGTGGCGTCGATGGCATTCAGGTCCAGCCGGCGGGCTGCCTCGCGTGTCGCGGGTGAAACCCCGTGGGCGCTGAACAGTACGGTGGCCCCGCGCGGGACGGCGTTGATTTCCTGCACAAACACCATGCCCTTTTCCGCCAGGGCATCGATGACCTGCTTGTTGTGGACGATCTGGCGCAGGCAGTAGACAGGCTTGGCGCCCTCCGCCAGCAGGGTTTCGGCCATCTGCACGGCACGCTCAACCCCGGCACAGAAGCCGTGGGGCGAGGCGAGGATGATGGTCCGGTGTTTCATGGGCAGTCCGATTATACCACCAGGTTTCCGGAGACGAACGACAGATTGTGATAACGCGACAGCAGGTTGGCTGTGATCCGTCCCGATTCGTAAATGGTCGGCAGTCCGCTGCCCGGATGGGTTCCGCCGCCGACCAGATAGCAGCGATCAAGTTCCTCAAACCGGTTACGCGGACGGAAATAGATCATCTGGCTGATGCTGTGGGCCAGGTTGAATGTGGCGCCCAGGTAAACATGATGCTCGTTCTCCCATTCCTGCGGCGTGATCACCTTCTCCTCAACGATGTGACGGCGGATGTCCTTCATCTCGGTGCGTTCCTCAATGCGGTCGAGCACGGTATCCCGGAAGGCGGCGCGGTCGGTCTCCCAGTCAATCCCGCTGCGGTTGTTGGCGACCGGGACCAGGACGTAGACGGCGGAATGCCCCGGCGGGGCGAGGGTGGGGTCGGTGAGGCTGGCGTTGCGCACATAGAACGAGGTGTCGGTGCCGGGTTTCCGCCCGCCAAAAATATCATTCACATTTCCACGATAGTCGCGGGCAAAGGCGATGGAGTGGTGCGGGGTCGGGTAGCAGGTGTCCAGCCCCAGGTAGAGCATGAAGGTGGAACAGGAATACTGCATCTTCCGGAGTTTGGCCGGCGTATATTTACGCAGGATGCCCGGCTCGATCAGCGTGTTCATGGCGTGGGCAAAGTCGGCATTGATGACCACGTCATCGGCGGCAATTTTTTCGCCATCGGCAAGCTCGACACCCTTGACGACCCGGTTCTCGATCAGCAGGCGTTTGACAGGTGTATTCAGACGGATGTCGGCTCCGTTCCGCTTCGCCACAGAGGCCATGGCCTCGGAGATTCGGCTCAGGCCACCGGTGGTGTGATAGATGCCGAAGGCGTGTTCAATGTAGGCGATCATGGCAAAGACGCCAGGGCATTCCCAAGGGGACATGCCCAGGTACTTGGCCTGGAAGGTGAAGGAGAGCGCCAGATCCTGGTTGCCGAAATAATCGAACATCACGTCGTAGAGTTTCCGGGTCAGGGCGAGGTGGGGAATCGCCTGGCGTATTTCACGGGAAAAAAGAGCCGACGGCTTGCTGTACGCTTTTTGGAGACAGGGAAAGAGATGCTCGAAGCGCGCTTTTTCACGGGCGAAGAAACGGTCATAGTGACGGGAGCGGCCCGGGAAACACCGCTCAATCTCCGCCTTCATGCGCGCGGGATCGTTGGTTATCAGCATCTGCTTGTCGGTGTACTCCAGCCGGTACATGGGGTCGAGACGTGTGAACTCCAGGACGTCTGAGGAGGGGACGCCGGATTCGTGGAACACCTCATCGAGAATATCCTTGAGCATGAGGAAGGTCGGCCCGGTGTCGAAGGTGTAGGGGCCGAGCTGGAGCGTGGCATTGCGTCCGCCGACACGGGATTTTTCCTCCAGAACGGTAACCTTGAAGCCGCGGTGGGCCAGGATCATGGCGGCTGTCAGGCCGCCCGGGCCGGCTCCGACGATGACAATATGCTTTTGCGATGCGATGCCCATCTGTAAGCTCCTTTCGCCTTGGTTCAATCAACGGTACACTATATAATCCAGGTAGATAGTAACAGCATTTAGTCCGTTACGGCTTGAATCAATCGAATTGTGGTAAGGATTCGGGGGCGAAAAGAATTTTGAACAGAAGCTCGCGAAGCCCGCGAAGAATGGATATAGCTGCGACAGCGGCTAATCCCGCCGCTGTCGCCTTGGCGTGCTTTGCGAGCTTCTGTTCAAAATTCTTCATCTTGGTTCCGGCCATACCGGGTTAGGACATCACGTATGTTTTGGAGCGGGTTCATCAATCTGAATAATCGCCTCACCCGGTGGCGTGTGAGCGGAATGGCGCCGGGCCAGGTGCTGCTGCTCCTGCCGCGCTGCCTGCACAAGGACACCTGCCGGCAAAATGTGATGCTCAGCCTGGATGAATGCCAGCGGTGCGGAAAGTGCAGCCTGGCGGCGTTGTCGCAGCTTCGGGATGATTTCGGAGTGGTGGCATGCGTGGTAGGCGGCGGCCGTCAGGCCCTGGCGCACACGCGGCGGAAGGAAATCAAGGCCGTGGTGGCGGTGGCCTGCGAAAAGGAACTGGTCCATGGCATCCTGGCGGCCTTTCCCAAACCGGTTCTGGCCATCACGAACACCACGCCCGAGGGGCCGTGCCGGAATACCCTGGCCGATCCGCAAAAAGTGGCCGAAGCCATCAGGGAGTTGCTGTCTCCCGCCTCCTGATACTGTGTGGGGCGTACACCTTGGCCGTCCCGTCATCTTATCATCTGTGTTGCTCGCCGGGAACAATGAACATCGATAGACAGGATGAACAGGATTATTCCGGAAAAGTAGGATTCAGTTCAAATCCGGATTTCCGAAAGGCCCAGACGAGGAGAATAATTCACCACCCGCTTCGCTGGAGACACAGAGACACCGAGAAGAGAAGAAATGTTGCGGGCATTTAAGCTGCGGAGTACCCACCTGCGCCAAGGCTCCGGCGGGCAAGCCGCACCTAAAATTCCCGCAACGTATCTTGAAGCCATTCAGGAGAAAGAAGAGGGTTAGGGATGCCTCCTCCCTCTCTATGAATTCCTTCGAGAAATCGTGGCGTTTATTTTGGCCACGGTATTTCCGTGGACGAAATAAACGCCACATTGGCATTTTCTTCTCTGTGTCTCTGTGTCTCCAGCGAAGCGGGTGGTGAATCTGCCTTTTGGAGGTGTTAAGGCGGTCTTATCATCTGTGTCAATCCGTGTTCATCTGTGGTTCCTCTTTTCTGGCGCAAAAACCACAGATGAACACAGATCAACTCGGAAGATTGCGGTTATGACCGGGACTTGGAGCGGGTGCTTTTGCGGGGATATTTCATTCCCTTGGACTTTGCCGCCGCCTCGGCTTTGGCCGGTAACTCGCCCGGCAGTCCGGCGGCCAGGCGGAGTTCCTTGATCTGGTCGCGCAGCATGGCGGCCCGCTCGAACTCCAGCGCCCCGGCCGCCTCCAGCATCTCGGACTCCATCTCCCGCAACGTCGCGTGAACGTCGTAGTCGGCGCCGCTTTCCTTCGCCACCAGAGCATCGATTTCCTGCCCCTTGTATTCAAGGACCAGGCTTTCCTGAATGCTTTTCCGGATGCTGGTGGGGGTGATGTGATGCGCCTTGTTGTACGCGAGTTGTTTTTCACGGCGTTGCCCGGTGACCTCAATCATGCGGCGCATGGAGTCGGTGATGTGGTCGGCATACAGGATGACCTTGCCGTTCAGGTGTCGCGCCGCCCGCCCGGCGGTTTGAATCAGGGAGGTCTCAGACCGCAGGAAGCCCTCCTTGTCAGCGTCCAGAATGGCCACCAGGGCCACCTCGGGTAAGTCGAGCCCCTCGCGCAGCAGGTTGATGCCGATAAGGCAGTCGAAGTCGGCCTTGCGCAGGCGGCGCAGGATCTCGACGCGCTCGATCGTCTGGATGTCGGCGTGCAGGTATTGCGCCTTGAGACCCACTGACCGCAGATACTCGGCCAGATCCTCGGCGGTACGCTTGGTGAGGGTGGTCACCAGGACCCGTTCCTGACGTTCCGCGTGGGCGCGGATTTCCTCCATCACGTCGTCAATCTGGTTCTGGAGCGGGCGCACGACAATGGGCGGGTCCACCAGGCCCGTGGGACGGATCAGTTGCGGGACCGGCGGCGGCGAGATCTGCCGCTCGTATGGGCCCGGTGTGGCGGTGGTGAAAATCACCTGTCCCACGGTCGAGAGGAATTCATCGAAATTCAACGGACGGTTGTCCTTCGCCGAGGGCAGCCGAAAGCCATGCTCGACCAGAACGCCCTTGCGGGCCTGATCGCCGTTGAACATGCCGCGCAACTGGGGCAGGGTCACGTGGGATTCGTCGATGACGGTCAGGAAGTCGCCGGAAAAATAGCTGAGCAGGGTGGCCGGCTGCGAGCCGGGCGGGCGGCGGCTGAGGTGGCGCGAATAGTTTTCAATGCCGGAGCAGTAGCCGATCTCCTTCAGCATTTCCATATCGTAGGTGGTGCGCATCTTGATGCGCTGGGCCTCCAGTAACTTGCCCTGTGACTCGAACCAACGGATCCGTTCCTCCATTTCGGTGACGATCGCGGCAATGGATTCACCGATCTTTTCGTGCGGCATCACGAAATGGGTGGCGGGTGAGATCACCACGTGGGGAAGCGCCCCTTCCACATGCCCGGAAACCGTGTCGAACGTCTGGGCTCGCTCCAGCAGGTCACCGAAAAACACAAGGCGCACGCCCTTCTGGGAATAGGACGGGAAGATGTCCACGGTGTCGCCGCGGACGCGGAACGTGCCCGGCTCCGGCGCGTAGTCGTTGCGGGTGTACTGGATGGCGACCAGCTTGGTCAGCAGTTCGTCCCGGTCGGCGGTTTCGCCGACGCGGAGGGAGACGACCATCTCCCGGTAATCCACCGGCGAACCCAGGCCGTAGATGCAGGACACCGAGGCGACGATGATCACGTCCTCCCGGGATAGCAGGGAATTGGTGGCGGAGAGCCGGAGCCGCTCGATCTCCTTGTTGATCGAGGCGTCCTTCTCGATATAGGTGTCCGTCTGGGGAATGTACGCCTCGGGCTGATAGTAGTCGTAATAACTGACAAAGTACTCCACGGCATTATCGGGAAAAAAGGTTTTCAGTTCGGCGTAAAGCTGGGCGGCCAGGGTTTTGTTGTGGGAGACGACCAGGGTGGGGCGGCCGTGCCGGGCGATGACGTTGGCCATGGTGAAGGTTTTGCCCGAGCCGGTGACGCCCTCGAGAATCTGGAAGCGGTTCCCGGCCGCCAGCCCGCGACAGAGCGAGACGATGGCCTCGGGCTGATCGCCCGTGGGCGTATAGGGAGAGTTGAGTTTGAAAAGAGAGCTCACAGGGCGAGCATGCGCTCCAGACAGGAGCGGGCCTCGGCGGCCACGTTGGACGGAACACTGACCCTGTTCCGGTCCGGCCAGTCCCGCAGGACCCGCAACAGGTTCGGTTCGTTGGTCTTCGCCATGTTCGGGCAGAAGGAGGCGTGCAGCGGTTTGAGGGTGAGCCGGTCCTGGTTTTCAGCCGCCAGCCGCTTGACGAGTTGGGATTCCGTGCCGATGAAGATCGTCGAGCCGTCCGGCGCCTGCTGGACGTACTTGATGATTTGCGCGGTGGAGCCGTGCGCATCCACGATCCGGACCACCTCCTTGGGCGACTCCGGGTGGACGATGATTTTGGCGGCGGGCCAGCGGCTCCGGATCTCCCGGACCTGGTCCACGGTGAAGGCGACATGGATGGGACAGAAGCCGCCCCACACGATCACGGTGGCCCGTTCGACATCGGCGGGGGTCAGGCCGCCGTTCGGCTGGCGATAGTCGTAGATGACGATCCGGTCGTCCGGGATGCCCAGGTCGTGGGCGCTGTTGGTTCCGAGATGGATATCCGGCAGGAAGAAGATTTTCCTGTTCTGTGCGAGCCCCCACTGGAACACCTTGGCGGCGTTGCTGGAGGTGCAGGCGCTGCCGCCGTTGCGGCCGCAGAAGGCCTTGACGCGGGCGGAACTGTTCACATAGACGACGGGCAGGAACGATCCGCCGTGTGGCTGCAGGAAACGCCACGCCTTTTCCACCTGGTAGTCGTCCGCCATCTCGGCCATGGGACAACCGGCACCGGTTTCGGGCATATAGACGAGTTGGTCGGGTGTGGTCAGGATGTCGGCGGATTCCGCCATGAAATGCACGCCGCAGAACACGATCCGCCCGGCCGTGCTGGCGGCGGCGCTGCGGGCCAGTTCAAGGGAGTCGCCGATCACGTCAGCATGGCGCAGAACCGCAGGGCTCTGATAATGGTGCCCCAGAACGAGCAACCTTGACCCCTGCTCCCGCCGGATGGCCTCAATGTCCGCATGAATATCCGTCATAAAATCACGCTCTCCAAGTGGGTAGATATGATAGGGCAGGGGTTCAGGGAGGGAAAGGGGAATCTAGACATGTTTGAGAAACTGTGATTTTTGACATTTTGCTCATTATCCTAATCGTAATCTTAATCATAATCCACTCTGGGGCAATAGATTATGATTACGATTAGGATTTCTGCGGGAAGATTAACACGGATAGTTTGGGAGGGCGGCCATTCCTGGCCGCCGCCGGCAGTGCTTCAGGAAACGAGGGGGAATTTTAACCGCGGATACACGCTGATAAATCCCCATCATCTGTGTTTATCCATGTTCATCTGTGGTTCCTCTTAATTCCTTGTGCAAAACCCGGAAAATAACCACAGATGAACACAGATCGACACGGATGGATTGGGAGGGCGGCCATTCCTGGCCGCCGCCGGCAGTGCTTCAGGAAACGAGGGGGAATTTTAACCGCGGATATCGCGGATACACGCTGATAAATCCCCATCATCTGTGTTTATCCGTGTTCATCTGTGGTTCCTCTTTTCTGGCCCAACACCCTGAAATTAGCCACAGATAAACCATTGATTCCCTTGCGTGGTATTGCTGTGCTACTTTGAATCCACATTGATCGGAGGAACTAGCCATGCCACCTTGTAAAATCCGATGGGAGGAAATGCTCCCGCATGAGTTCATTGAAGCCCGCGACCGGTTTTCCGTCTGCTATATGCCCTATGGCCTGGCGGAACCGCATGGCGGCTATAATGCGGTGGGTCTGGACTGGCTCAAGGCCCAGTCCCTGGTTGAGTTGGCCGCCCGGAAGCAGGGCGGCATCGTTGCCCCCCCGTTCGCGTGGCATATTCATGAAATCCCGGAGTTCCATGACGACGGCAAGGGCAATGGTTGGCTTTGCGACGTCGGGGTGCGCCAGTCGCTCTGCAGTTCCATCCCCTCCGATCTGTTCTATCGTTCGGTCCTCTACCATATCCGGGCGATGGACGCGCGCGGGTTCCATGCCGCCATCCTCGTCACGGGGCACGCCGGTACGGTCGAGACGGTCATGCTGAAGCTTTGTGAATACTATCTCCGCTGCACGGGCTCTCCCATTCGCCTTCATGCCATGGCCGATTCGGAAGCCATTGATCGGGATCTTCCCTATCGGGGAGATCACGCCGGCGTCTGTGAAACCTCGCAGCTCATGGTGCTGCGCCCCGGCCTGACGGATCTGAGCCGGCAGACTGGAAGCGAGGAATTGGGGCAGCGCTTTGCCGCCTGCGTTAATTTCAGCAAGGGACCGATCCCCACGGAGGACATCGGCGGGAAGATCGTCGAATCCCAGGTGCGGAATCTTTGTGGCCTCGCCACGCGGCTTCTGGGGGAATATGGCGCGAAAGAGGGATGGAAGGCGCCTGACCTGAATGAGACGGAGCAGATATGGAAGGATTTTGAGCGTCTGACCCGCAAGTACTGGACCTTCTCCTACAGCGACTACAAAGCAGGGAAAATGCCCCAGTTCCCCAAGGACTTTTAGACGCTGATAAATCCTCATCCTTATCCGAGTTATCCCAAGGTGGATCGCGACGTCTCTGGCGCGATCAGGCGCCGGGAGAAATGAACATCGATAGACAGGATGAACAGGATAATTCAGGAAACGGCAGGAATTTTAACCGCGGATAACGCGGATACACGCTGATAAATCCTCATCCTTATCCGAGTTATCCCAAGGTGGATCGCGACGTCCCTGGCGCG
>CAMBRF010000018.1 GCA_945870225.1 PVC group bacterium
GCGGCATTCGTTTTGATTGTCGCGGAGTCTTTGACCCTTCGTACATGCAGCATATCCCTTTCGGAAAACCCCTTTGTGTCGTTGACATGCCACTGAGTCTTGTGGCCGACACGGTCGTCCTCCCGTACACGGGCGTCAAAACCTTGATAAAACGGAAAACAACACAAACGAATGCAGTTCCCAACAAAGCGCTGCTGCCTATCGCCGCTAGCGCGGCTCAGGCAGACCGCTGACGTTCGGGAGACGAATGATATGAGATTTGGGAAAGCCAAAACCATAGGATGTGGTTCCGTCATTGGGTCCGCCATATATTTAGGGCTCATCTTTCTTGCAGGGCCAATCTGTAACCTCGAGTATGGCGAGATCATACTTCGACCGCTTGCCTACGTTCCCACCTTGATGTGTGATTGGCTGGCGTATCTCTTTTTTAGCCGCGGTGGTGACGTCGGCATGATTTTCATTTTTCCGGCCTGGATTATTTTTGGCGCAGTTGTTGGGGCCATTGCTGGCACAATGGTTGCAGGCTTCGCAAAACATCGACGAAAAGATGATTAAAAACCCGAACCAGCTTTTGGACCGCGACGGCTCGCACGCTCGCCGACGGGTCAAAAGCAACGTTCGGACAGGAAATGATAATGAATAAATATATCCTCGTTTGTACGCTACCGGTTGTAGTTTGTCTCGTTTGCTTTTGCGGCCGAGAGAACTATGTGGATGCACGCCAAATTACGATATACGCCGCCCACATCCAGGCGGTCGATTCAGTGACAAAGCAACCTCTGAATGTCTCTGTCGGAATTCCTCGTACCAAGTTCCAGCAACACCTTCGTTCTGGCCATGGAGAACAAGCCTCACCAGTTTCAATTGAAATGAACACTTCAGGACTGTGTTACATCACGTGGATTGACTTTTCAGACAATCTCGCAGCAGTCGTTCTCACTGCTGACGGCTATGCCCCCTGCACGCTTCCGCAGGACGTGATAGAGAAATGTGTCGGTAGTCAGATGAGCGGTGGTTTGAGTTTGAGAACGCCAAAACAAATTGAACTAAACAAATCCGAACAAAGGTCACGAGGCGATTCCTCAACCCGCGGCGCGGGTCTCGGATCGCCTCAGAAGTAGCGTTCGCATATGAAGAAGATTAAGACCAGACTGAAGAAGGCGCTCATAGGCGGTGCGTACTATGCGCTGATTGTCCAACTCATCGGATTCATGGTCACGGTGTTATGTTTCGGTTGCGTTACAAGACTACGGCTCTTGAATCGGGAACGGTACTGGGAGAAGTTTCCTGAGCCGCCAGGCCGGTCGCAGGGCGTATCGTGGATCGGCGAGGACGATCGCGGGTGCGTCTGGATTATGTCCGGCCAAGGGGCCTATTCCTGGGATGCCGCAGAGAAGAGATGGATCGTCTCGCCTCTGCGTACGGGTCAATACCTGACTCGACTTTACGGGGGCGCGAAGACGGGTCTCTATGCCACACAGCGCGGCAAGGAGGAGCACTGGGGGGAGATATTCTTGCTGGATAAGGATCTAGCGAAATACGTGACCCAGTTCTACTTCGATGTCGCCCACGCTGCCCCTGGATTCTACGTTGTCGGCAAGGACCGATTTCTCAACTGGGGAGGCGGCAAACTTCGGATCTACGCAAAGGGAAAGTGGATCGAGCTGTCTGCCGACCTTCCTCAGACTGGGACGCTGGTGTTTGACGGCGGAAGATGTGTGTCGCTGTATGCCGACGGTCGTCTCTATGTCGTTGATCGGCACAGCAACGTTGCCGTGCGCGAACTTGACGCCCGCATCAGCCGTAAGGCTAACAAGGGGGCACTCTGGGGCGGAGACAAGGCGCTGGTATTGGAATATGGAGCCAAAGGAGTAACGGGCTTCGACATATTCACGGGGCGCCGGGTTGACACACAGAAGATCAATCAGTCACTGGGGGATAGTTCCGTATATGATCTCTTTTCAACACCGGACGGTGACGTGTGGGTCATGGCACATGACCGTGCACTTGCCAGTTACGTTCTCTACCGCATACGTCCCGATGGAACCACGGCACTCGTTCCCGATACCGCAGGCATTCCTTGGGACAATCACCAGTTCACCCACTCTCCGCGAAGTGTTCTGATGCGCAGGCATGGTGCCGTATGGTTCGCCAGTCATGACATCGGCGTCTTCTGCCTTACGGATGGGATCATCCGCCAGTTTGACCATCGCACCGATGGCAGCCCAGCTGCCTGTGAAGTGCTATTGCAGGGCCGGAATGGCGTTGTCTACGCCGGGAGCGAGAATGGCCTCTATGCCTACAACAATGGCAGGTCTCTTACTGGTGCAGCGCCGACAGAGCCCACCCCAACGGTCAAGATGCCCGCCTCTGCATGGCGGCACGTCATCGCGTCATCGGATCGGCTTCGCGCGGCATGGTATGTTAACGACATGGTTGTATTCGTGTCGCGCCATGGAAGGACCCTCACGGCACTGAACGCCGCGGACGGTGGCGTGCGGTTCTCGATTCCCTTGTCGGATGACGATGTCGAGCAGGCGTGGGTTACTGCGGGCAGCGACAAGACGGAGCTTACGATCTGTCTTAGAGATCGCACATGCGCTATCGATGCAGCAACAGGGACCATTCTTCGCAACCTGGAGACCAAGCGGGATCGCCGGCTGGCACCGATTGCCGTGGGCAATGACTACATCCTCGTGAAGCAATACAGGGGCAGCACTGTCTCTCGAGTCAAGGCGTCTGGCGAGGACGTATGGACCCGCCCATTGTCGGGTTACGTCATGACACATCCTTCCGCGTTTGGCCCTTTGCTCCTCGTGCAGACTCGTCAAGGCAGTTACGGGGGCCAGGCGTCGCACGGGATCGACGGCAACAGCGGGGAACTACTCTGGAGCGATATCGTGAATGCCTATGGTGCGGGCACTGCATTCGCAGACGATGCCACGTACTGCGTGGAAAGCGACAGTTACTTGGCCCCCGACACCACGGAGGCATGGCTGATTGCCCGTGACCCGCGTACGGGAGTGCGACGTTGGCATTACCGCAAGCCTGGCACAACCGTCGGCCATGCACCTCTGGTAGACAGGGCCAAGGACCGTGTTTATGGCGCCCTCTGTAACGGGACTATCGTGTGTTTGAACGGGGTGACCGGGGAACCTGTCTGGGAGACGTTGCTACCGGAACCGCCGGTATCCGCACCCGCTGCGAGCTACGAGCCATACGTTTCCTGTATGTTGTTGTCCTCAGCAACCGTCGCGATTCTGGCCGCGGATCAGATGCTCTATCTCGTCAATACCAAAGATGGTTCTTTACTTCACCGTATTGCCCTTACAGAAGACACCATCATGCATGGAAAGTGGGTCGGTGTGCCGCCGGTAATCGCTGGCCCTTGGCTCGCGGGCAAGGTCCTCATCATTGCGACGGAGAGTGGAATCACGGCCTACAGTCTGGCCAGCCTTGATGAAACAAAGGGCGTGAATCCCTTTGGGACCGTGCCATAACAATGCGAACCACCAAATGCTCGGCACGTCGCTTTGCGCCGCCCGAGATTTGTGACGTTGGACATGATGAAATCGATGAAATCACTTTTGACAATGACAGGTTGCTGGCTCCTTCTCTGCGTCAGTGCTTTCGCCCAATCAAACACTCCTTTATTGTGGCGTGCGGAACGAATCAAACACGCTCCACCCGCAGAGACAAACCCCTACTTTGGATGGATCATAGTTCCTTGCGAGAGTGGACAAACGAACGGCGCTTCCTTCAAGACAACGATCGACGCCATCTATAGGGCAGAGGCAGCACCGATCATCAAACATGTATGCCTCGGCGCTGCTCATCGTACAGGTGCATTACAGGACGAAGTCATCCGTCAGTTGAAGAATACCGTGGTCATTCAGAAGTACCCGACAAGACACGACGCGAATGGCTGGATGTGGTTGGGGGGATCAGAGACACCGAACCGAGTAACCCAAACCATGTGCCAACTTGTCCATTCGGCCATTTTGAATACCGCCGTGGTGCGTGAAATGGATGAAGCGCTAAGCGAACACGGATTGCGCATCACAAAAGTCTCCACGGAGAAATTGTACATCGCTTCCGAGAAGGGCAAGTTTCGATGGGACGCTATTGCATGGCTGATAATTGGGAAAGCCGAACAAAGCGCTGCGCCAGCCGCCGCTGGCGCGTCGTCTGTTGAGCGCTGACGTTGGGTCGGAGATATACATGAGACGGATTAAGGCAATTTTCCCGATATTTATGGTTCTGGCGGTCCTCCTATTTTCGTTTGCAGCAAACAAGCATGTTCACGCGTCACATCAGCAAGAGACCCTTCTGAACTACACTCTTGCTTTCACGATTCTTCTGCCCGGCAGCATCATTGGTCGGGTTCTCTATGACCATGTCGTTGGTTCAAGCGATGACTATGAGAGTGTTATGAAGGGATCGGTTCTTGTGGTAAACACACTGCTGAGTGTTGGGATCGCAGTGATCTGGCATCGGCGTCGGTCGTCACTGCAGACGACGGAACCCAACACGCCGTCCGACCGTACGCGGTAAACCGCTCCGGTCAATGGCAACGTTCGGTGAATGATAATGAAAAGAAAATCCAAGACGTTCTGGCTCATTGTCGTGCCGCTCATCGCGGCAGCGATTCATCTCGCCCTGCTCTGTCTTGCCGCGTGCATCATGATTTCGATGTCCTATCCCAAAGGGGCGGGATCGCCGCTGTGGGCGAAAAGACTCTTTGTTGTTCTCATCTGGCCCTACGGGCTGTTATATCGCTGCAACATGCTTGGCTGTTGGATTGGAATTGGGCTGTCATTTCTGTGGATGCCAGCGGTTGCACTTGGCGCAGTCAAGGTCTGCATGCTGCTGAAAAAAAGGACACCGAACAAAATCTCGGAGGCGACGCTAAAACCAGCGCGCCTCAAGATTGACGTTCGGCCAGAAAGCATGACGATGAACAGATGAGAGCAGACGTATTAATGACACTGATTGCCGCTGTTCTCGCATTAGGACTGTATCCTCCGCTGACAAGGCCGATAGGTGTTTTCACGAATGCTGGACTCCTCGGCTTCATCATTCTCATCATCGCAACACTGTTTGCATGGATCGCCTGCACAGTGAACCGGGACAGGAGACTGACCCGATGGTTTTTTGAAATCCCTGTCACAATTGCAGCAAGCTACTTATTGGTCAATGAGATGATTGTCCATATAGCTACCTTGGGATATTATCTCATGCATTAGGAAGAGCCGAACAAGCGAATTTTGCCAATCGCCGCTAGCGCAGCTCAGGCAGATTTGTGGCGGTCGGGGCGGAAATGAAAAGACTCTGGATCACAATCGTTGTTGCCTGCCTTGTGACTGGACTCGCCTACCTCTTAGGGGAGTGGCGAGGCCGGAGGGATGCCACTTTGGAGTTACTCCGCGTGAATGACCAAACGTTCTTCTTCGTGAGCAATGCAGCCGCAACCGGCGATTGGAGCAGGACGGCCGAGTACCTGCGCTTCGCACAGATTCACGGACTTGAAGAACGCCTGAGATTCCTAAGCGACCTTTCTGTGTGGCGGCTCCGACAAGGAACGATCAACTTTGGATCGTGTGTTCCCCGTAAACAGGAGGCCAACGCTGTCGCAAAACGCTTGGACGAAATCATGAAGAAGACCCCCGAACCAAGCGTCGGAAGGTAGCTTCGGCCCGCGGCGGGCCTCGCACCTTCAAGGCCGTCGGTCGGGCAAAATATTAATTGATTCGAGAGCTGAAAAGGTATACTTTCTATACAGTTATGGATTTTGAATTTGATCCCAATAAGAGTGCCGCCAACCAACAAAAGCATGGAATTGATTTTGTTGAGGCGCAAGCACTCTGGAATGACGTGGACCGGGTTGAGGTACCCGCCCGAACGGTTGATGAACCACGGATCGTGGTGATCGGCGTGATTGATGGAAAACATTGGTCGGCCGTAATCACTCCTCGGGAAGCAAAGACCAGGATTATCTCGGTTCGTCGCTCGCGCAGGGAGGAGATTGAGATTTATGAAAGCTAAAGTATTTGATGAGCAATTTGAAAAGGGTGAGGACATTCTCCGGCATCTGGATCGTTCCAAGGCCATCAGGCCGGATTGCCAGCAAAAGCGGGTCAATGTTGATTTTCCCGTCTGGATGATTCATTCCCTTGACCGCGAGGCGCATCGCTTAGGCGTGACACGCCAATCCGTCATCAAATTGTGGCTCGCTGAAAAACTCAAAGAAGCCGTTGCATAATAGCCCGAACCACACCTCGGAGTTTACGTCGCTGACGCGCCGAAACTCAAGGTGACCGTTCTGCAATGAAAAAAGAGATTCATACCAACGACAAAGGGTGGAAGGCAATTGCCACATCGACTCATGTCCAACTATTCACTCCCAGTTCTTGGTGGGAACAGTTGATTCCGGTGGTGATGATGGCCCCCGTTGCTTTCCTTGGGGTTCGTTCGCTTCATATGACACATCCCGCAACTGCTTTCATTGGTTTGTGCCTGTTTATGTGGTGGGTCGGACGAAACATGCCGACATATTCGCTTACGTGCAGGCAGTTGAATCGACCTGGAGCATTGCGTCGCCCTGTGGCGGTCGCTGACTTGCTCTTGGTTTCTGATGCTGATCACCCGGAGGTAATCCTCGCTAACAACAAGACTGGTCGGGCCATCGTTGTCTGGCAGGCGGACTCTGGCGAAGATAAAGCCGTTGTTGTGCAAATGCTGCGACGTGGAATTAAACAAGAATGTAAATTTGCAGAACCAGGCACTCCTGGCTATCGGCGCTAGCGCGCCTCAGCCAGAGTGCCACCGTTAGCAGGAGAAAAAGAAGATGAAGATGAGACTGGCAACTGCGGTCGTGATGATGAGTTGGTCGCTGGCGCAGGCTGCGTCTATCCCGGATTTCCCATTCGTCTTCGCGACTGGCCGATCCGAGACGAATCTGCCGCCGGATACCGCCAGAATGACCTTCGACATCAAGGCGTTTCACGAGGATTCTAGCAACGCCGTAGCGAAGGTGACCACGCGCACAGCGGCAGTCATTGACTTTCTCGGTAGGCAGGGCTTCGGGAAAAGCACCCTTACCTCCTCTGAACTCGGCAAGAGTGAAATTCGGGAGAAGAAGGAGGATCGAGAACTTAAGGTTATTGGATACGAAGTGACCCGCAGCTTCGAGTTGATAATCGAGAATCTGACCAAGTACGACTTGGTTGCAAACACCCTTTTCAAGATGGACAATGTGTCTGAGATCAGCACTTCGTTCGGGCGGAAGGATCAGAAGGAGATCGAGGCCAAACTCCTCGGAACAGCATGCGCCGACGCCAAGCGCAATGCGGATGCAATGGCCTCAGGTTTCGGCAAGAAGATAGGAACCGTGCATTGCATCTCGAAACAAGGTTTTGGCAACATCGGCATGGCGTTTGGCCTTGGGGCAGACGCATTTGACGGGCGAGACATGATGAGCTGCATGGAAGTCTCTGATGAAAAAGCAAGTCTCTTCATCCCGGCCACAGTGAAGTTCCAGAATCAAGTGTCAGTTCTATTCACACTGGACAAGAAATGATCTGCTAACAAGGCGGTTGAACACTACGCCGCTAAATACGGCGAGGTTCACCGCCGCCGTTGGGGCAAAAAGAAATGAACGGAACGCTGTGTCAAAATAGTTTACTGACAGTGCCTGGCGTCGCACTGCTGAGTCTGCTCCTGTTCGGCCTGCCACAGCATTCAGCCGTAGGTGGCGACCCCATTACCTTGCTCGACTGCGCCAGGTCGGAAGTTGCCGCGAACGCGACGAACTTCATTGCCCTGGAAAGAACTGAAGCTCTCTACGCGAAGTTGGCGATACTCCAGAGCCAGACAGACGTGGAAGGCGCATTGAGCCGGGCACGGGCCATAAGGAATCCTTTCTACTCGACCTTGGCCCTTGGGGGTATTGCAGCAACCGAACTCCGGTCAAGCACCTCAGACTCAACGAATCATTTCTGTGAGGCGCTAACCATGTCTCGGGAAATCAGCCACTGGACCGGCAGCCACGCCAGCAGCCTTGGCTTTCTCTTCGGCCTTATTCCCGCCTACCCGCGGCAGGAAGCGGTCGTGCTCATGGCGAAGTCCAAGGAAGCGTTTGATGCCTGGCAAGGATCGGATTGTCAGAAAGGCGAATCATTGCTTGCCTTTGCCAAGGCAACCACCAGCGTCTCCCCAGCCAATGCCGAATCTCTCCTGCTGGACGTTGCCATCAAGAGCAATCACTACTGGGATTCAATCGAATACCTGGCCGGTTTCATCGCCAGGCAATCATCCGACAAAGCACTCCGGTTGGCCGAAGCCCACTATCAGGCCAGACGGGACTGGCCCAATGATCAGTACTTCTTGCGTGCCGTGCTAATCGAAATGGCAAAGAAGGATTTTGGGAGTGCTTTTCAGGGAATCAAGAACATGCGGGACCTCGACCGGGAAATCGCCGCTGTAAAACTCGCGGACGCCATGCTTGCAGCAAAGAGGCAGCGCGAGGCAGAGGAAGTCATCTTATATATCGGCGGACTCAAGACCGATTTCGCGTGGACAAAGGAATCCCTCGACAAGTTGCGTCGCCAATTGACGGAGGGGGCACAGAATCCTGCTCCCACTGCCAACGCGTCGTCACCAGAACTGATGGAGCAGTTTTTGAAAGCCCCCACCTCCGCACAGTTGCAGTCTCTCGCAGAGAAAGCGGGCGTTACCTTCCGAGACAAACGACAGGCGCTTGCGTTCGTTACAGCGGCGCTTCCGCTTGTCGAGACCATTCGCGACAGGGGATATCCGTATCACGGTTCTCCGCGCTCCACAGCTCTTGGACTTCTCGTATTGTGCTCAGTCGCAGCAGAGAAGCCCGACACGGCGCTTGAAATTGCGAGGCGAATAGACATTCCGGAGATTCGCGTCAGTTATCTCCTGGATGCATACGAACTGATCAAACCCATGCCGGTGTCCGTATCGGACTGGCCGATTCATTTCTGGAAACGAACGAGTGTGTTCATGCAAGAGAATAACAGCCCCAACAAAGTGCCGGAGGATACGGCTCGCCAGCTCGCCGATCCTCAGCACTGACGTTGGGTGTAGGTCGATGATGAGAAAACACATACTCGCACTTGCCCTGTCTTGCCTGGGGTTCATCTGCCTCGCAGGCACCAATGTATGTAGCTCGCTTCGCTTCTGGTGGTACTGCGATCCGGATTCAGGCAGTCCGGTGCGATGCTATCTCATTGACGTTGGCAAGGACTTTGACTTGCGCAACAGGACCAGTTCAAGATACGGCCCGCTTCTGAATGGTGCGACCGTTATCGTTGACCGGATCGCGCTCAAAGTCGTCACTGCCGACACCAACGGCGTCATCCTCGAAGACGCCGACAGGAAGGTCCACACGATCAGGTCTATCCACGATGGAGTCACTGCGAATATCGTAAGCAATTCATACATCCGATTTACCCCAGATGGGGGCACCCAAACTCCTGCACACGACGGCGTGCCCGCCGCGCATGAGGAGTAGCGTTGGGCAGAAACCATAACAAACATTTCGGCTTGATGCGTATACCGCCAACGTATACATTATTGACATGACAGAGCTAATAACCGTGCCTGCCTTTGAGGGATTTGACTGGACCGGTGGCAATGCCGAAAAGAATTGGGATGGGCACCAAGTTACCCCGTTGGAGGCTGAGCAGGTGTTATTCAATTCTCCTCTTCTTGCCGGGGAGGATGACTCACACTCCCAACACGAGAAACGTTTCTTTGCCTTGGGGCAGACGGATGAAGGTCGCGAACTGTTTATCGCGTTCACGATCCGTGGCAGTAAATTGCGTGTCGTCTCAGCTCGGGATATGAGCCGAAGGGAAAGAAAGGTTTACAGATCATGAAGAAGCAGATTCCAGCATTCAAGAATGAGGACGCCGAAAGGGAGTTTTGGGCGAACCATGATTCCTCAGATTATGTTGATTGGTCCAAGGCGAAGCGGGCGGTGTTCCCGAATCTAAAGCCCTCCACTAAGACCATCTCATTGCGTTTGCCTGAATCCATAATTGCTGCGCTTAAAGTTCTGGCCAACAAGCGTGACGTGCCCTACCAATCGTTGCTCAAAGTATTCTTGGCCGAAAAGGTTGAGGCCGAGTTGCGACACGGTCATGCAAAACCAGCATGAGCCGAACCAGCTCTAGAACCGCGATGGCTCGCATGCTCGCCGCGTGTCAAGCGTCTC
This sequence comes from PVC group bacterium, assembly GCA_945870225.1. Lineage (GTDB taxonomy): Bacteria > Verrucomicrobiota > Kiritimatiellia > CAIKKV01 > CAITUY01 > CAMBRF01. Next base: position 10,247 of record CAMBRF010000018.1, read on the forward strand.
GTTGGAAAGAATAACCTGATGACTGTGTTGCCGGTGTGATCCATCCTTAAATATTTCGAGAACCGGAGAAATCAGGAGCCCGCTGGCTGGGAAAATCAATGGTCGCCAGAGAACGTGTCCCAAGATCCCACATTGTTTTGCATCTCTGAATTGGAGTCGATATAGTTCCCCCCATGAGAGTGACGGGGGGAACATTGGGCGGACGGTTGCTGAAGACACCCAAAGGGGATGCTGTCCGGCCCACTCAGGATAGGGTGAGGCAGGCCCTTTTTTCCTCGTTTGCCGCCGTTATTCCGGGGTGTCGCTTTCTGGACTTGTTTGCCGGATCGGGCGCTGTCGGGTTAGAGGCTTGGAGCCGGGGGGCGGCGTCTGTCGGCTGGGTTGAGAATGACGCCTCCGCTTTTAAGGTGCTACGGGAGAACGTGGAGACACTTTGCGGCCCGGTCAGCCCCCAGGGGGCAGGGGCCGGTTTTGTCACGGTTCGGTCCGATGTGTTTCGCTTCCTTCGCGGCGAGCAGGGGGTTGGCTCCTATGATCTTGTTTTTGCCGACCCGCCCTATGATCGTGAGGGAACGATGCAGTGGGCGGCCAAGTTGCTGGCCACCTTGACTGAGACCGGGGTTCTGGCGCCCGGGGGGTACTTCGTAATGGAACAATCGGAAGACGAGGGTGAGGCGGTGCATTTTGCCTGGGACGTCACTTCGGTTAAAACGTATGGCGGCACCCGTTTGACGGTGTATCGGAAGACAGGAGAGTGAGCGATGAGACATTCAGCCATATATCCGGGAACGTTTGACCCCTTGACCTTGGGTCATCTGGACCTGATCGAGCGGGCGGCGCATATTTTTGACCGGGTTATTGTTGCGGTTGTGATCAATTCAAGAAAAACAACCTGCTTTTCGGCGGATGATCGCATCACGATGGTTCGGGACTCGGTCAAAAATATCAAAAATGTGCGTGTGGATTCATTTGACGGTCTTCTCGTCGATTATGCCCGCTCCCTGAAGGTCCATGTGTTGTTGCGCGGACTGCGGGCGTTTTCTGATTTTGAGTACGAGTTTCAGATGGCTTTGACCAATCGCAAAATGGCGCCGGACATCGAGACGGTCTTTCTGATGCCCAAGGAGAGTTTCAGTTACATCAGTTCAAGCACGGTTCGGGAGGTGATGGAACGAGGTGGTGACATCAGCAATTTTGTGCCCGCATCGGTCGGAAAATTCATCAGGAAAAAGTCTCGAAAGTCGAAATAAGGGGATATCGTGGCGATTATTATCCAGCCCTGGCGGATCCCCGAAGAGGGGATGGAGATCGAAGGGGAAGAACCGGCGGACGTTCTCGCTCTTGAGCCGGATGGCCTGATTCAGGCGGATGGACCGTTGATATATCATCTACGGCTTCAATATGTTATGAATGAGCTGATTGTTACGGGAGAAGTCCAGGCCCGGGTTGTTTTTTCCTGTTCCCGGTGTGCGGAGCCTGTTGTTCAGGATGTGAGCGACCCCGCTTTTATGGCGACTCGAACGGTCGCGAATCTTCATGACACGGTGGACTTGACGGATGAAGTCCGTGAATCTATTATCCTCGCCTTTCCTGGTTACCCGCTGTGTCGGACGGACTGCCGTGGACTGTGTCCTCGGTGTGGGGTGAATCTGAATGTGGAACGTTGCGGCTGCAGGCCGTCGGCGAAAGAAAATTGGACCGCTTTGAGTGGTCTGGATAAGATTGAGGTGTAAGATGGCCGTACCCAAAAGGAAGAAATCGAAGAGTAAGACCCGTATGCGGCGCGCTCAGCTCAAGGCGCATACGACCACCATCAAGGCTTGCCCGCAATGCGGCGCCTCCCAGCAGTCCCACCGAGTCTGCCCCTCTTGCGGGTATTACCGTGGGCGGCAGGTTGTGACCGTTCTGGCCGACTGATCGCCATGCGTATCGCTGTCGATGCGATGGGTGGCGATTTTGCCCCCGCTGAGATCGTGGCTGGTTCCGTGGAAGCGGCACGGGGGCTCAAGGATCTGACCACTCTTTTCCTGGTGGGGCAGGAGGATGCCATTCGCCAGGAACTCAAGAAGCACGGCCGTATTCCCGATAAGCTGGTGATCCGTCATGCTTCGGAGGTCGTGGGAATGGAGGAAACTCCGGCCCTGGCTATCCGCAAGAAGAAGGACAATTCCATCAGCCGCTGTGTGGAAATGGTCAAGGATGGGGAAGCCGACGCGGCGGTTTCAGCCGGTAACACCGGGGCGATGGTGGTGGCGGCGACGCTAAAGCTCAGGACTCTGGAAGGGATTCAGCGGCCGGCCATCGCGACCGTGATGCCCACATCGGGACGTCCCCTGGTGCTGGTCGATGCCGGGGCTAATACGGATTGCACGCCTGATTTGCTCGTCGAATTTGCCGTCATGGGCAGTGTTTATGCCCGTGAGATCCTCGGTCAGCCCAATCCGGTTGTGGGATTGCTGAGTATTGGCGGTGAGGACACCAAGGGGAACGAGATCAGCAAGGAAACGTTCAAGCGGCTGACCTTGGCTCCTATTAATTTTCGCGGCAATGTCGAAGGGCACGATGTTTTTCGCGGCGAAACGGATGTGATTGTTTGCGATGGGTTTGTGGGAAACGTCGTTCTTAAGACAAGCGAGAGCGTTGCCCACGCCATCAGCAAGTGGTTGAAAAAAGAGTTCACCGCCAATCCCGTGCGAATCGTTGGCGCTTTATTGCTGAAAGGCGCCTTGAAATCCATGAAGAAGCGGATGGATCCCGAGCTGTTCGGCGGGGCGCCCCTTCTGGGCGTGAATGGCACCTGCATCATCACGCACGGATCTTCCAGTCACACCGCAATTTTTCATGCGGTGCGTGTGGCGTGCGAATCGGTTGGACACCACGTCAACCAGCACATTCTTGAGGAAGCCGCGAAGTTAAGGAAACCGATATGACGGCTGCTTCAATATCCCCCGACCAGAAACAAGCCGGTTTTTCAGGCTTCGGCTGCTCCGTGGCCATTGTGGGTACAGGATCCTATGCGCCCGAGAAAATTCTGACCAACGCTGATCTCGAAAAGATCGTTGATACCACTGACGAGTGGATTGTAACCCGCAGCGGGATCCGGGAGCGGCATATTGCGCGGGAGGATGAGGCTACCTCCGATATGGCGACGGTGGCGGCCCAAAGGGCCTTGGAACAGGCGAAAGTGGCGCCAGAAGACGTGGACTTGATCATCGTGGCCACCATTACCCCTGATATGGTTTTTCCCAGTACGGCCTGTTTCGTTCAGAATCGGTTGGGGGCCAGGAATGCCACCTGTTTCGATTTGGAAGCCGCTTGCGCCGGTTTCCTCTTCGCGGTGAATACGGCGAGTCAATTTATCAAGACGGGTGCCATTCGCACGGCGCTGGTGATTGGAGCCGAGAAACTGAGCGGTGTGGTTGACTGGCAGGACCGTACCACATGCGTGCTTTTCGGGGATGGGGCAGGGGCGGTGGTTCTGCAAGCCTGTGAGGCACCCCGTGGCATTTTATCGGTCGTGACCGGTTCGGATGGGTCCCTGACGGAATTACTCAAACTGCCGGGCGGAGGCAGCCGTTATCCGGTGTCACCCCAGACGATTGAGCAGCGCCTGCATTACATGAAAATGGTGGGCAAGGATGTGTTTAAGCATGCGGTGCGAGCCATGAGCGAGGCCGGACGTAAGGCCATTGAACAGAGTGGTTTAAGCATCGATCAGATCGCTTGTATTGTTCCCCATCAGGCCAATATGAGGATTGTTGAAGCGATTCGGGACCGTATGGCGGTGGAGCCGGAGAGATTTTTTGTGAATTTGGACCGGTATGGAAACATGTCGGCCGCCTCGATTCCGGTGGCGCTTGATGAGGCGGTGCGGACGGGGCGCATCAAGCGCGATGATCCCATTTTGCTGGTCGCCTTTGGTGGCGGTTTTACTTGGGGCGCGATGGTCATCCGATGGTAAAAGAACTCTACAGGAGTGTCATATGAAGAAAAGAGCCGTTGTATTTGCCGGGCAGGGTGCGCAGTTTGTCGGAATGGGCAAGGATTTGGCATCCGCGCATCCTGAGTGCCAGGCGCTTTTTGACCGGGCCAATGCCGTGATGGGGTTCGATCTGGCCCGCCTTTGCGCGGAGGGGCCGATCGAGGAAATCACCAAGTCGGATAATTGCCAGCCGGCTATTTTTGTGGTCAGCGCGATGTGCTACACCGCCCTGCGGAAACTCTATCCTGAATTACAGATCGCCGGCACGGCGGGTTTGAGCCTGGGCGAGTGGACGGCGCTTTATGCGGCCGGAGTGCTTTCCTTTGAGGACACGGTCAGGATCCTGAAGGCGCGGGGAAAGTTCATGCAGGCCGCCTGTGAGGAACGGCAGGGGGGTATGGTGAGTGTGATGGGCTTGCCGATGCCCGAACTTGAAAAAATTTGCGCGACGACAGGTGTGCAGATCGCCAACCTGAACTCTCCCGAACAGACCGTACTGTCCGGCGATAAGGCCCGCATTCTTGAGGCGGAGAAGCTGGCCCAGGCGGCCGGAGCCAAGAAAACCGTTGTGCTGACTGTGGCGGGGGCCTTTCATTCTCCCCTGATGGCCTCGGCGGCGGTGAAGCTGGAGCAGGCGCTGGAAGGGGTCGTTTTCCAGGTGCCGTCGGTGCCGGTCGTGTCCAATGTGACCGGTTTGCCGCATGGCGCACCGGAGTCAATCAAGCAGGCGATGGTCAAGCAGGTAACCTCGTCGGTGCAGTGGGTGTCGGGTATCGAATGGTTCAAGCAGAATGGCGTGACGGAATACATCGAATGCGGGCCCGGGAAGGTGCTGTCGGGGTTGATCAAGCGCATTGACAAGGAAGCGTCCTTGCAGAGCATTCAGGATGTGGCGACGTTGGACAAGGCCGTTGCGGCGCTGAAGGTTTGAGTCAGCAAGACTGTTGCGGTGTGGTAAACCAGGGAGAGAATTATGGCTATGTTTGAAGGAAAAGTGGCGCTGGTGACGGGTGCGGCACGTGGAATCGGCCAGGCGATTGCGAAGAAACTGGCGGTTGAAGGGTGCGATGTGGCCCTGTGCGACCTCAAGGCGGAATGGTTGGCCGAAACGGTCGGATTGGTCGAGGCCGCCGGGCGTAAAGTGAAGTGTTTCGAGGTAGACGTCAGCCAGGCGGCGGCGGTCGACGCAGCCGTGAGCGGCGTGGTCGAGGCGTTTGGCAAGGTGGATATCCTGGTCAACAACGCCGGAATCACGAAGGACACGCTTATGATCCGGATGTCCGAACAGGACTGGGATGCCGTGCTGTCGGTAAATCTGAAGGGAACGTTTCTTTTCACCAAGGCGGTGGCCCGGCCCATGATGAAACAGCGGTCCGGCGCCATTGTGAATGTGGCCTCAATTATTGGCTTGATTGGTAATGCGGGTCAGTGTAATTACGCAGCCTCAAAAGCTGGCGTGATTGCTCTGACCAAGTCAGCGGCGAAAGAGTTGGCGGCGCGCAACGTGCGGGTAAATGCGGTGGCGCCCGGGTTTATTCAGACCCGGATGACGGATGTGTTGCCCGAGGACGTGCGGAAGAAAATGCTGGATCTCATTCCGATGAGTCGGTTTGGCCAGCCTGAAGATGTGGCGAATGTGGTGCTGTTCCTGGCGAGCGACGCCGCCTCGTACATGACAGGCCAAGTCCTTCCGGTGTGCGGCGGGATGGTGATGCAGTAGGTTAATAAACAGTAAGGAGAAGAAGATATGGCACTTGAAGACAAAGTCCGGGACATCATCGTCGAGCAGCTTGGCGTGAACGCCGAACAGGTTACACGCGAAGCCTCTTTCATTGAGGATTTGGGCGCGGATTCGCTGGACACAGTCGAACTCGTGATGGCGTTCGAAGAGGAGTTCGGAGCTGAGATTCCGGACGAAGATGCCGAGAAGCTGACGACGGTCGGCACGGTCATCGATTACCTCAAAGGTAAGGGTTTTGACGTCTAAGTCATAACGGTTTGAAGATCGGGGAGATGGCAACATCTCCCCGATTGTTTATCTAGGTTGATTTGAACAGGCAAGCGAAGGAGTCTCCATGGGCACACGAAGAGTCGTTGTAACGGGTATGGGCGTGGTTTCACCGTTGGGCTGTGATCTCGGCGTGTTCTGGCAGAGACTTTGTTCGGGGTATTCCGGCATCCGGCGCATCACGCACTTCGATGCGTCAGCCATGGCCACCCAGATCGCGGCTGAAGTGATTGAGTTTGAGATCGATAAATTCATTTCCAAGAAGGAACAGCGTCGCATGGACCCCTTCTGCCACTATGCCGTGGCTGCCTCCAAACTGGCGATGATCGATTCCGGCCTGGTGATGAGCGCCGAAGATCCGACGCGCGTCGGCTGTATGATCGGCTCCGGCATTGGTGGGTTGCAGACCCTCGAGGAACAGCATTCCATTCTCCTGAACCGCGGACCGGACCGGTGTTCCCCGTTCATGATCCCGCAGATGATTGTCAACATGGCGGCGGGATTGGTGGCCATTGAACACGGATTGAAAGGTCCCAACTTCTGCGTGGTGTCCGCTTGCGCGAGCGGCGCCCATTCAATCGGTGAGGCGATGCGACAGATCCAGCGCGGCGATGTCGATGCGATGGTGGCGGGCGGCACGGAAGCCACGATTTGTCCGTTGGGCATTGCCGGATTTGCCGCTATGCGCGCCATGAGCACGCGCAACGACGATCCTCAAAAGGCAAGTCGTCCCTTTGATGCCAATCGCGACGGTTTCATCATGGGTGAGGGTGCCGGCGTGGTCGTGGTCGAGGAATACGAGCATGCCCGGAAGCGTGGGGCCCGGATTTACTGCGAGATGGGCGGCTACGGAGCCACCTGCGATGCCAATCACATCACCGCCCCGGCCGAGGGTGGTGAAGGAGCGGCACGTGCCATGAAGAACGCGATCCGTGATGCCGGTCTCAATCCGGATGCGGTCGATTACGTCAACGCCCACGGCACGAGCACGCCGCTCAATGATAAGAACGAAACGGCGGCGGTCAAGGGCGCGCTGGGCGAGCATGCCCGGAAGGTTATGGTCAGTTCAACCAAGTCCATGACGGGTCATTTACTCGGCGCGGCTGGCGGACTTGAGACCGTGATTTGCGCACTGGCGCTCCAGAATGGCATCGTGCCGCCGACCATGAACTACGAGACGCCCGATCCGGATTGTGATCTGGACTATGTTCCCAATGCGGCTCGTAACGTGAAGATCCGCGTGGCGCTGAATAACTCGCTGGGTTTTGGCGGGCACAATTCATCGCTGCTGATGAAGGCGATCTAACCGTCCTTTTCGGTGCAAGTTGTGGGAGGGACGGCGTGTCGCCGTTCGCAGCGCGTAACGGGCGCGCGCTCCCGCTCAGGTTGCGGACGGGTCGATCTGTTTCAGGATCCGGTCCAGCTTTTCCTGCGGTAATCCAATGACGGTCGCCAGATCACCGTCAATCCTTTCCACGATGGCGGCCGAACGTGGATCTTGAACCGCATAGGCACCCGCCCAGGCCAGCGGGCGGGTCTGGTTGACAAAGGCGCGAATGCGGGGCGTGGCCCAGTCCCGCAACCGGACGTGGGCCGTATCGGTGATGTGGATCACCCGGCGCCGGCCGTTCCGGCTTCCGGCCGGGACGATGATGCAGGCGGCGCTGCTGATGCGGTGTGTCCGTCCGCAGAGGTCACCCAGCATGCGAACCGCGCCTGCCAGGCTGTCGGGCTTGCCGATGATCCGGCGACCCAGAATCAGTGCCGTATCGGCTCCGATCACGATGGCTTTGGGGTAACGTTCGGCGACGGCCCAGGCCTTGAGACTGGCCAGGTCCATGACATAGCGTTCAAGATGGGTTCCCTCCGCCGGCTCAGGTTCCTCGATCTCCGAGGGAATCTGCCGGAACCGGTATCCGGCGGCTTTAAGCAGGGCGGCCCGTGCCTGGGACTGGGAAGCCAGAATGAATGTTGTCATCAAGATGTCCTTGCGTCTTCACGCGTACCTTCATATAAGGCAAGGACCAAGGTGAATGGAAGAAAAATAAGGAGTTTGGCGCATGGCTTCGCTGAATAAGGTGATGTTGATCGGGAATTTAACCAGGGATCCGGAACTGAGGGCGCTTCCATCCGGCATTAACGTGGCGGACCTGCGGCTCGCCGTCAATGAGACCTACACCGATAAGAGTGGGCAGAAGGTTGAGAAGGCCTGCTTTATCGATGTGGTTTTGTGGGACAAGCAGGCCGACCTGTGCAAGACCTACCTCTCCAAGGGCAGTCCCATTCTGGTCGAGGGTCGGCTGCAAATGGATGAGTGGACGACCAAGGAGGGGGAGAAACGCAGCAAAGTGCGGGTTCGGGCCGATCGTTTCCAGTTCCTTGGGGCGAAACGGGGAGGGGCAGAGGGCGTAGGGGTGGCGAACTCCCCGTCCCGCCAGGCCCCGGGGCATCCGACCGCTGCGGCCCAGCGGGAAAACCTGGGCGCACCGGAAGACTTTGGCGACGCCGCTCCCGGCGACGGCGATTCTCCGTTTTGAGGGGAATAATGTTGTCGGGTGGAAGTTCCTTCTTGACGGTGGAGGGGTGGTTCCCGCAAAGTAGACGCATTATATCTGTTTCTGGACGGGTTTCAGGAGCAGATTCGATCCAAAGGAATCGTTATGTTCAATTCTCTGCTGGGGCTGTTTTCGGACGACATCGGAATTGATCTGGGCACGGCCAACACGCTCGTCTATGTCAAGGACCATGGGATTGTCCTGAGGGAGCCCTCGGTGGTGGCTATTCAGGCCGGCACGCGCCGGGTTCTGGCCGTAGGCGAGGAAGCCAAGCAGATGCTGGGGCGCACCCCGGGAAGCATTGTAGCCATCCGGCCGATGAAGGCCGGTGTGATTGCGGATTTCGAGATTACCGAGGCGATGTTGAGGTATTTCATCCGAAAGATCCACAACCGCCGGAGGTTGGTGCGGCCGCGAATTATTATCGCGGTACCCAGTGGTATTACGGAGGTGGAGAAGCGTGCGGTCAAGGATTCGGCCATGCACGCAGGGGCACGTGAGGTGTATCTGATTGAGGAGCCGATGGCGGCGGCGATCGGGGTCGGTCTGCCTGTGCAGGAACCGGCCGGGAACATGATTGTGGATATCGGCGGCGGGACCACGGAAGTGGCGCTTATCTCGTTGGCGGGCATCGTGTTCTGTCGTAGCGTTCGCGTCGGTGGTGATGAAATGGACGATTTCATCACCCAGTACATGAAACGGGTATACAATTTGATGATTGGTGAGCGCACAGCCGAGGATATCAAAATCAAGATCGGGTCTGCCTATCCGATGGCGGAGGAAATGACCATGGAGGTCAAAGGCCGCGATCTGGTTTGCGGGTTGCCGAAGACCCTGACCATAACCTCGGAAGAAATCAGGGAGGCTCTGCAGGAGCCGTTGTCGTCCATTTTGGACGCCATCCGGGTGACGCTTGAGCGTTGTCCTCCTGAACTCTCGGCTGACTTGGTGGACCGTGGAATGGTGATGTCGGGTGGTGGATCTCTCTTGCGCGGGATCGACCAGCTGATTGCCGAACACACGGGCCTCCCGGTGCATCGTGCTGATGACCCGCTTAGCGCCGTGGCTGAAGGAACAGGAGTTGTGCTCTCCGAGCTCAACGTCCTGCGCCGGATTGCCGCGGGTGAACGCAGTTACTGATCGTTGACCTCAATCCGGGCCGGGTAATTCCGGTCTGCCTCGCTGATCGGACTGGAACGTCCGGTCCCCTCCATGTGTTCTTTGTCCTTGGCGACGTCTTTGGCGTTTCCCGGGCAGACGGGGCCCTTGAACACCAAGGTGTCCGACGTTGATGAAAAGATGGGTTCGGAGAATGGCATGAACGGAAACATGGCGGAGGCGGATCAGTGAGGGATCGGAAATATCTCCTGTTGATTGTGCTGGGAACCTTCTTCCTGGTGATGCTCAACCTGCCCGAATCAGTTTCGCATGGTTTGCGGGGTGGATTCCGGGAGGGTATCGCCTCGTATCAGGGGGCCATTATGCGGGCGCTGGCGAAGGTTCACCGACCTTCATCGGCAAGGGGTAGACTGGCGGACGACCGTTCCGGGGCTGATGAACGGCTCCGGCTTGAGAATGCTTCGTTGCGGGCGGAGACAACTCGGCTGGCGCGGATTGCGCGTGAGAATGAGGAACTCCGGACCCTGCTCGGGTTCCGTCAGCGGGTGAGTTTTAAAACAGTGGCCTGTCAGGTGATTGCCCGGGATGATGGCTACGGATGGTGGCAGACCCTTCGTCTTGACAAGGGCAGGGATGAAGGCGTTCGCGAGAACCAAGCGGTGATCACCCCTGAGGGGTTGGTGGGGAAGACCATCGATGTGTCCGGGCAGACTTGCGATGTGTTGCTGATTTCAGATCGTAATTTCAAAGTGGCGGTGCGTTTCGAGCAGGAGGGGTCATTCGGCATCCTGCATGGCGGCGGGGTTTCAGTGAGGGGGGTTCACAGTCTCGGGGTGATCTGCGCGCCGGTTCCGTTTGAGGTCGAGTATGTGCGTAAAGACATGACGATCAAACCAGGAGAGAAGGTGGTGACGTCAGGACTGGGAGGCGTATTCCCCGCGGGATTGGTCGTGGGGCAGGTCGGATCTGCCGCCCCTGATGAAACAGGCCTTTACCAGGTGGCAACCGTGATCCCGACGGCCGATCTGGCACGTCTGCGGCAAGTGCTCGTTGTGACGGGGGTGAAATGAGGAAGAACCGGTTCACATGACAGGGGTGATCATGGCTTTTCTGCTTCTTGTCGCCACGCTGATCCAGAGCCTGGTGCCGGCGGCGGACTGGTTGGGTGTGTCCAAGTTGCCATGCCTGCTTGGAGTTGTGCTCTTTTACGCTTTCACTCATACCCGCGGCGTTGTGGTCACAGTGGCGATCCTGGCGGGGATTGCTCAGGATTCGCTGAGCCTGATTCCCCTGGGATACTCGGCTTTGTGCTTTTCGGTTGTGGGCCTGATTCTGGTTCAGATCAGGGGTGTGCTTTTTCGTGACAGCCTGATCACGGTGGCTATAACCGGTGCGCTTGTCAGCGCCCTGGTGACTCTGGCCCTGTATCTGATGCTGGCGGGGGGCACGGATTGGGTGGGCGTTACATTATGGTGGCTGGCGCTTAAAATGGGCGGGAACGCCATTCTGGGAGCGGTGACGGTGCCGGTGGTCTGGCTGATGGCTGGAACCCTGGAGCACCAGGTGGGGATTGTGCATTCGGATCGATTGTGACATGGCGGTAAAGGAACAAGTTAACCTCGAGCTGCGGCGTTTGCGCGTCGTGTTGTTCATGATGCTGGGCGGGTTGCTGCTGTTGGGTGGCGCCCTGTTTTCCCTGCAAGTGGCGCGCCGCCATGAATTCGAGCAGAGCCTGCATCGTCAGAGCATGCGGCGCGTTCGCTTGCCCGCCGCGCGCGGGAGAATTTTTGACCGCAACGAGATTTGCCTGGCCGACAACCAGCCCTGTTACTGCCTGGCCTTCTATCTGGAGGAAATTCGCAAGCCGGGTCGCTGGCAGCACACGGTAGACGAGGTGAATGAGCGGATGAAAAAACTGACCGCGCTGATCGGACGCCGGTCGATGATTGCCGAGCAGGATATCTGGCTGCACATTCGCAAACGCCTTCCCCTGCCTCTGGTGGCCTGGCGCCATCTCGATCCGGCAGCACTGGCCAGACTGGCGGAATCCTCGGTCGATATGGAGGGCCTCGATATTTACATCGAGCCACTCCGCCATTATCCGCGCCACGAGCTGGCGGGCCATCTTATGGGCTATGTGGGACGGGCAGAACTCTCCGATGAAGATTTGGAAGGTTTTCAGTATTACCTGTCCGAAATGGAAGGCAAAGCGGGACTGGAGCGAATGTTCAACTATGCCATGGCCGGGACGGCTGGCGGTCAACTGGTCCGGATCAACGCTTCGGGACTCAAGTACGCCGAAAGTCAGGAGAAAGAACCGCAACCCGGGGCGGATCTGGTTCTGGCGATTGACAGTCGGATTCAGGCGTTGGCGGAGCAGGCCGTTGGCGATGTGCCCGGCGCGGTGGTGGTTCTCGATCCGTCAAATGGCGATGTGCTGGCCCTGGCCAGCTCGCCGTCCTTTAATCCGAACCAGTTTGTGCCGTTCCTTTCATCCGCAGTTTGGGATGAACAAAACAAGGACCCGGCCAAACCGCTGGTAAATCGGGCGGTCGCGGAAGTCTATGCGCCCGGCAGCGTTTTTAAACCGGTGACCGCTCTTGCGGCCTTGAGCAGCGGGCATATCAGCCCTGAGACCACGCACAATTGTCCCGGCTATTTCATGATCGGCGCGCACCCCATGAAATGCTGGAACCCCAACGGACACGGGCAGGTGAACATGCGCAAAGCGATCGAACAGTCGTGCAATGTCTATTTCGCGGCGGTTGGCCTGCAGTGCGGATACGAGGGGATTGAGGAGATGGCCCGACAGGTCGGTTTGGGGAAAAAGACAGGCATTGATCTCGACCGGGAGGCGTCCGGATTGGTTCCGGGCCCTGCGTGGAAGAAAAAAATGTGGAAGGACGACTGGCGGCCCGGCGACACCTGTAATGTATCGATCGGACAGGGGGCCCTGACCGTGACGCCGCTCCAGATGGCTGTGGTGGCGGCGACGCTGGCGAACGGTGGCACGGTCTACCGGCCCCGCCTGGTGCTGGGGATACGGGATCGGGCGGGACACTATACGACCAACTATCCGCCGGTGGCGATCCGGACCCTGGCGGTGTCGCCGGGTGCGATGAAAACGGTGCGGGAAGGGATGTACGATGTGGTCATGGCCCCTTCGGGCTCGGGTGGTCGGGCCCGGATTGCGGGCGTCGAGATGGCGGGCAAAACCGGCACGGCGGAATTCGGGGAAAAGGGCGGGCACCACAAACACAGTTGGATGCTTCTTTTTGCCCCCTTTGAGAGGCCGCAGTACGCTGTGGCCATGGTAGTGGATGAGGGGGTGTCTGGCGGTCTGACGGTGGGGCCCCGGTTGCACACCCTGATGGATGCGCTTTTCAATGGCGACGGGAAGAAGGCTGATGGATGAGGGAGTTTCTGTCCAATCTGCGCTTGTTGAGGAGGATGAACTGGCTGATGCTGGCGACGATCTGCACCTTGATCGCCGTCGGGGTGCTGTTCATTTACAGCGCGACTCAGACCCGGGACGATTCCACCGCCAGATTGTTCCAGATGCAACTGAAATGGGCGCTGGCCGGGTTGGTCATTTATCTGGCCACGACGGTCACGGACTACCGAAAACTGCGGGATGTGTCGTGGTGGTTTTATGTCATGGCGGTAATTCTGCTGGTGGCGGTTTTATTTTTCGGGACGCGAATCTATGGAGCCCGGCGCTGGCTGATGTTTCTGGGGGTGGGGGTTCAGCCCTCCGAACTGGGAAAACTGGCGGTGATTCTGGCCGGGGCCACCTTGCTGAGTCCGCCAGCGGAGAAATACGAGCGTATTCCCTCCATGTGGTGGCTGTTCCTCCTGGCGGGGATTCCCATGCTGTTGGTGATGAAGGAACCGGACTTGGGCAGCGCGCTGGTATACGCCCCCCTGGTGATGGCGATGTTGTATGTGGCGGGGGCACCGTCCCGCCCGTTGGTGTTGATGGTATTAAGCGGGGTCGTTCTGGTGACGGTGGTTCTGGGCGCGGTCGCCCTGCCGGCAAGGTTGGGAGTGACGCCAGAGGGGCAGGATCGCTTTTTCCGGGCGATCCGGCTCAGCGACTACCAGCGGGACCGGATCGAAGTGTTTCTCCAACCCGGAAAGGATCCCATGGGGACGGGGTGGAACAAGCGTCAGTCGGAGATTGCCGTGGGCTCGGGTGGGCTTACGGGGAAGGGCTTTTTGAAGGGAACGCAGAACCTTCTCGGGTTTCTGCCGCGTACGGTGGCACCCACGGATTTCATCTTTTCAGTGATTGCGGAAGAGACGGGATTCGCGGGGTCGGTCATGGTGCTGGTTTTGTATGGGCTCCTGCTGGCCTGCGGCCTTTATGCGGCGATGGTGGCACGCGATAAATTGGGGCGCGTGTTGTGCGTGGGGATTGTTACAATGATCTTCACCCATGTGTTTGTGAACATGGCCATGACCATCGGTCTGGTGCCGATCGTCGGCATCCCGTTGCCGCTGGTAAGCTACGGTGGCACGTTCATGGTGATGACGTTATTTGCCCTGGGTTTGATTCAAAGTGTGTATGTGCGGCGGTCAGGACTCTGATTCGTCGCCGGAATAAAGAGAGGAGATTAAAGATGTTTGGATTTAGTTTCGGAAAGAAGAGCTACAAGCGTGAGATTGTCATCAATGTCGAGAGTCTTGAAACGCGCGTGGCGGTTCTGGAAAACGGCAAGCTGGAAGAGTTTCAGGTGGAACATCCCACGGAGGAGCGCATCGTGGGCGGTATCTACCGGGGCGTGATCAAGAATCTGGAAGACGGCCTGCAGGCGGCCTTTGTGGATATCGGCCTGAAGAAGAACGCGTTTCTGCATTACTGGGACATGATCCCGGAGGATGCCGCCCGACTGGAGGCGGCGGAGGATATCACGATTCGCAACCCCCAGAAAAAAAAGCGCTATTCCAGCCAGGAAATCGCCAAGATGTTCCCCGTGGGTTCGGAGATCGTGGTGCAGGTGACCAAGGGGCCCATCAGCACGAAGGGGCCGCGGGTCACGGCGAACCTGAGCATTCCCGGACGTTATTTGGTCATGCTCCCCGGAAGCAATCTGAAGGGCGTCTCGCGCAAGATCGAGGATGAGAAGGAGCGTCTCAGGCTGAAGAAGGTTCTGGCGCGTTTGCCGATGCCGGAGGGCGTTGGCTTGATCGTGCGCACTGCCGGACAGGGCGCCAAGCAGCGGAGTTTTGTGCGCGACATGCGCGCCCTGGTTGATGTGTGGGAGTCGATTCAGCGTGGCATTCAGGAAAAGACCTCGCCGTGCTGCCTGTATCAGGAACTCGATCTGGTCGAGCGTGTCGTGCGCGACTGGTTGACCGAGGAAATCGATCGCATCGTGGTTGATGACCCGAAGAAATTCGAAAGCATCAAGGACCTGGCCTCGCGGATTTCGCGGCGGGTTCGCTCGCGGATCCAGCAGTACGAGGGGGCTGTGCCGATTTTTGAGCATTTCAACCTCGAGCGGCAGTTGGAGAATGCGTTTGCGCGGAAAGTGATGTTGAAGTCCGGCGGCTATATCATTTTTGAGGAGACCGAGGCGTTGATTTCCGTGGATGTCAACACCGGGCGGCACAAGGGGGCCCAACAGGAGGAAGTGATTCTGGAGGTTAATACCGAGGCGGCGGACGAAGTCGCGCGCCAGTTGCGCCTGAGGAATGTCGGCGGGTTGATCGTCATTGACTTCATCGATATGAAGCAGAAGAAGAACCGGAATGCCGTTTTCAAGGTTCTTAAGGACGCGCTGCACCGCGACAAGGCCAAAACCAATATTCTTCCCATATCCCATCTGGGCCTGCTGGAAATGACGCGGCAGCGCGTGGATGAAGGGGTGTTGTCGTCCATGTATGTGGACTGCCCGTACTGCAAGGGGCGTGGCAGCGTGAAATCCTCGCTCTCGATGAGTGTGGAGATCCAGCGCCAGATTGTGGCGTTGATGCGGCGGTTCAAGGATGCCGGGCAGAACCGGAAGCTTCAGATTGTCGTTCATCCGACCGTGTTGGAGCGCCTGCGGAAAGAGGACGAGGCCATCCTGATGGATTTGGAGGCGAAGTTCGCGGGGTATCTCAGCTTTCGGGCTGATGGCGCTCGCCATGTTGAGGATTTCGACGTGCGGAATGCGGATACGAGTGAGATCTATTTCACCACGACGGTGGCGCGGGTTGCCTAAACGGTCGATTCTGGAACGGGAACAGAGGACTCTTCTCGCTGGCATGGGGGCGGCTGATGGTGTAGGGTGGCCCCCATTGTGGTGAGCCTTTACCCAATCGGGTCACGGGCATGGGCCCGGGTTAGGAGTGCGGTTGCTTATGAAATCAGCCTGGATAATTGCGCTGTTGCTGGTGCTCGTTGCCGGGAGGAGTTGGGCGGCGCCCAATCCTTTGGGCCCCATGGATGGCCTGGCAGGGGTCTCCACGTCCTCCGTTCCCGTGGATATTCAGGCGCGGAGCATGGAGTATAACCGCGCCCGTAACCTCGTCGTGGCCACGGGCGATGTTGTGGTGACTCGCGTAGGCGAGGAATTGAAGGCCGACAGCATCCAGTTGAACACGGTCACCCACGATGTCGAAGCGCGGGGGAACGTTGTCTTCACAAGGACGAATAGTGTCTGGCGCGGAAACTACATGCGCTATAACTTCGAGACAGGGGCGTGGCGGACCGGTGAGTTCGAATCCACGTTTGATCCTTTCTTTGTGACAGCCAACGCCGCCGAGATGACCAATAAGACCGAGTATGTGCTGCGGCGTGCCGTGGTCACCACATGCACCAATCATTATGAGGGATGCCATTATACCATGTCATGCCGGACGCTGCGGGTAAAGCCGGGTAACCGCATGATCGGACGGCACACGGTCATGAGATTGGGCCGCATTCCTGTTTTCTATACCCCGATCTGGTACCGCTCACTCAGCGACCGTGCCGTGGGCTTGAGCGCCGAGGCGGGGTACCGGCAACGGATGGGGTATTTTCTCCTGACATCAATCAAGTATTGGATGTCGCCGTCCATCCGGGGAATCACACAGATCGATTATCGCAGCAAGCGGGGGCCGGCCCTCGGTCAGGAAATAGGTTGGCGTCTCCCGGAGGATTCAGGCAACGGACGGATCTACGGCTATTTTGCCAATGACGATGGGATTGCTGGCGACGATACCTACGGCGGTTCGGATCTTATCGAATCCCAGCGTTACCGGTTGCGTTTTCAGCATTACCAGACGTTTACCACGCGGGACTATTTCCTGGCGGATGTCAATTACCTGAGCGATCCCTTCATCATGGAGGACTTCTTTGACAGTGAATACCGGGTCGGCTACCAGCCGCAGAACTTCGCCACGTTGACCCATCGCGGTGACGACATGACGATGGGCGTGTCGGCCTACAAGCGGCTCAATGACTTCTACACGGCCGTTGATCGCGTGCCGGAAGTGGTTTTGGATGTTAACCGCCAGCAGCTGGGCGACAGCCCGCTCTATTATGAGAGCCTGAACTCGGCCGCCTATCTCCAGATGGTGTACGATGTGAACGGGGAGGGTGAGGATTACTCCTCCAGCCGTCTCGATACCTCGCACATGTTGTATTGGCCCACGCGGCATTTCGGATTCCTAAACCTGATGCCTCGGGCGGGTGTTCGCGGCACCTATTACTCCGAGACGGTTAGTCGCACCACCTTGACGCAGTCGGTTCAGGTGGTGACCACCAACATGGTCACGGGTACGGGCGGGGTGGTGACTCCCGTTGTGACATCGACGACACAAACAAATTCGACGGTGCAGACCCTTGCTCTGGGAAGCGATGTGCGAACGCTGATGGAACTGGGCTTGGAAACGTCGTTCCGGGCCTTCAAGGTCCTGAGCAACGACGAGAACATCTTCGGGACCGGACTGCGGCACGTCGTGGAGCCCTATGCGAATTACACCTTCATCCCGGAGCCGAATTTAAGGCCTGACGATCTGTATCAGTTCGACAGTGTCGATACCCTCGACAAGCAGAGCACGATGGCCGTGGGCGTCCGCAACAAGATGCAGACCAAGCACGGGTTGAGCGTGGATGACATCATGGATCTGGATGTGTTCACCACCTATAATCTGGAAGATGAAACGGATCGTCCGTTTTCCAATGTCGGGATGAACTCGGAGTTCCATCTGGCGCCTTGGTGGCAGGTGTTCATGGATGGGAGCTACAATGCTTATAACAGCCAGCTCGACGTCTTCAATGTCCGAACCCGTTTTCTGGGGGAGGTGTGGAAAGCGGATATCGAGCACCGGAGCCGGATCGATGAGAGCAGCCTTCTCTCTGCAGATCTTTCCTTTGCGCCCAATAAGCGGTGGGAATTCGGCATTTATGACCGGTATGAGTTCGAGCGGTCCCGCCTCGAAGAGCAAGGCGTTTTCCTGACCCGCACCCTGGACTGTCTGGCGTTCCGGGTGGGTGGGGGATACCTCCCGGGATACACGCGGGATGATGGGACTGAACGTGAAGATGACTTCCGTGTGTCTTTTCAGATGTGGTTGACGGCCTTTCCGGGAATGCGGGTGGGTTCGGCGCCCCGGGATTGATCTTGGAGCCGGCCTGACCTCAGGCCGGAAGACATCGGGGTGAGCTCGTCCCGGCGCCAGACGATGGGCGCAAAACGTGTGGGTCTATGCTGAACGATCCTTTGTTGACCGGCGTTAATGGCGACTCCGCCCTCGTGGCGGTCGAGCCTGTTTCGCGAAGCGGTCATCCCGATGCGATGGCCTTGTTCATCCGCCGTGACGGCGCCACCCTGCAGACGGTCGATTCGTTTTCCCCCTTTATTGTTTTGGCCCGGGAAGACCTTTTACAGGGGCCATTACGTGACGCCACCGTGAAGGTTTTGGAGGGTGAGGCGCCGTTCCGGTGGAAAGTCTCATTCCCGACTTGGAAGGCCTGCCAGAGTGCCAAAGGATGGCTGGCGAAACACACCGGTATGGCGGCCGGGAATCCCGCCGCCCCTTATTTCCTCATCAATGACCCTGTGCAACAGTATCTCATGCAGACCGGGCGCACCCTGTTCAAGGGAATGCGGTTTGACGACCTGCGGCGGATGCAGGTGGATATCGAGTGTTATACGACCGAGGGGTTTGATTTCTGCAATGCCGAGCGGGAGGGTGACCGGATCATCGCCATTGCCATGGGTGATCAGACGGGGTGGAGGCTCGTCCTCTCCGGCGTGGAACTGGATGAGCGGACGCTGATCGAGCGGTTTGCGGAGACGGTCCGGGAACGGGATCCCGACGTCATCGAAGGGCATAATATTTTTAATTTTGACCTGCCCTACCTGATGACGCGCGCGGCCCGGGTTGGCGTCCGGCTGGCGCTGGGACGCGACGGCAGTGCCCCTTCCGTTCGGCCCAGCCGGTTCTCGGCGGGCGAACGGACCCTGGCCTACTCCCGGTTCGATGTTTTTGGCCGGCATATTGTGGACACGTTCTTCCTGGCGCAGGTCTACGACATCAGCCAGCGGTCACTCGACGGATACGGATTGAAGGAGGTGGCCCGGCACTTCGGGCTCGCCCAGCCGGATCGTGTCTATATCGAGGGCGGGGCTATTTCGGCCGAATTCCGGAAGGATCCCGCGAAGGTCATGCGCTATGCGGGGCAGGATGTGGCCGAAACGGAGGCCTTGAGCCGGTTGTTGTCCCAAAGCGCATTCGTTCAGGCACAGATGATTCCCTTCGCGTACCAGAACATCGGACTGAGAGGGAATGCGACCAAAATCGATGCGCTGATGCTGCGGGAATACCTGCGGCAGGGCATGGCTTGGCCTTACCCGGACAAGGCTCGTCCGTTCAGCGGCGGCTATACGGATATGTTCATCAGCGGCGTGGTGAAGAACGTTCAGCATGTCGATGTGCGATCATTGTACCCCTCCCTGATGCTCAGCCGGCGCATTGGCCCCGGCAGCGATGGATTGGGGGTATTCCCCCGCATGCTGGACCAGTTGCGCCGGTTCCGGCTTGAAGCACGGGCTCTGGCGCGGCAGGCCCCCGCGGAGGGCGAGCGCCTGCACCATGATGCGATCCAGATGACCTTCAAGGTGCTGATCAATTCGTTCTACGGCTACCTCGGCTTCGATCAGGCGCGCTTCAGCGATTTTGACGCGGCGGAACGGGTGGCCTCGGAGGGGCGGCAACTCCTGCACGCCATGATCGATTGGTTGAGGGAACACGGCGCCCGACCGGTTGAGATCGATACGGACGGTATCTATTTTGTGCCGCCCGATTCGGAGACCGGGGCCGCACAGGCGACCTTCCGTCAGGCCTTTGAGGCTTCGTTGCCCAAGGGCATTGAGGTGGAGTTCGACGACGCCTATGTTGCCATGTTCAGTTACAAGATGAAGAACTACGCGCTGCTCACGGCGGACGGCGGAATCGTGATCAAGGGAGCGGCCCTGAAATCACGGGGACTGGAGCCGTTTCAGCGGCGGTTTCTGCGCGAGATGGTGCGAATCAAGCTGGAGGGACGGGACGAAGACCTGCCGGCACTCAAGGCGCAATTCGAAAAGGCGATTCGGCAGCACGAATGGCCGGTGGGCCAGCTCGCCAAGACCGAAACCCTGCAGGAGGCGCCTGCCACCTATGCGGCCAAAATCGCGCGGAAAAGCCGGGCCCGGAGCGCCGCCTACGAGCTTGCCTTGAAGTCGGGGCGCGATTACAGGGCAGGCGACCAGCTTGCATATTATGTGGCTGGCACGAAAAAGAGTATATCGGTGCACGCTGGAGCCAAGGCGGTCGCTGAGTGGAATCCCGTTGAGCCCGATGAGAATGTGGCTTACTATGTCGCCAAGCTCGATGCCTTGTACGCGAAGTTCTGCGGCGGACAACTGGGCGAAGAGGGGGCAGACTGAAACGCAGAGGCCGACGTGATCGGAGAGGGAGAAGACTATGCAACGGAAAAGCGGATTCACACTACTTGAGATCCTGATCGCGATTGTCATCATCAGCATCCTGTCGGGCACGGTGGGGCTCTCGCTCTACCAGTACGTTCGCAAGGCCAAGGTAGAGGCGGCGCGGGCGCAGATCAAGACCTTCCAGACGGCGGTGCAGATGTACCGTGCCGCGCATGGACAGGTGCCCACGCAGGCGCAGGGGTTGGAGGCGCTTTGCACCAAGCCGGAGTCCTCGCCGGGTTTCGAGAACTATCCCGAAGAAGGCTATCTGGAAAGCCGTAACCTGCCCAAAGATCCCTGGGGTAATCCCTATGTGTATCTGGCGCCGGGGCGGAAGCAGGAACCTTGTGAGATCATGTCCTATGGTAGCGATGGCGAGGAAGGCGGGATCGGTGAGGCCGTTGATCTTACCAGCGCGGCATTGTAAGGCGCATGCGGCGCTTGCTTCCCGGTCGGGCAGGTCGGAGGGATTCACACTTCTTGAATCTTTAATCGCCCTGGCGGTGGTGACGATGGCCCTGACGATGCTGGCACGGGTTCATGTGCAGACCTTGCGGGCGGAGGCGATGTCCGAGGCCTTGGCAGGAGCCCGACTGAGGATGGAGACGGTGGTGAGCGATGTCCTGCTGGGCGCCGACCCGCTTGCCATCGTAGAGGCGGCCCGCAAGGAAGGCTGGTTGGTGAAATTTGAGCCGGGCGGTTTGGGCGCTGGAAATGTGGCGTGTCCATCCTGGACCGTTGCTGCATCCAACTATCCTTCGGCCGAGGTGACGGTTCATCTGAGGCTGCGAGCGGTAAAATAATTTCTCTTAGGGAGGGACGGCGTGTCGCCGTCCGCGGCGCGCAACATGCGCGCCCTCCCATTAGGTGATGACGAGAGCCTGAATTGGAGATCATCGATGTCAATTTTGGATGATAAATACCGGAAACTTCAGGATTTACTGAGGGAGACGGGGGGCGTGGCGGTGGCCTTTTCGGGCGGGGTGGACAGCACCTTTCTGGCGGCTGTAGCGGTTGAAGTGCTGAAGGATCGGGCGCTGGCGGTGACGGCGCTTTCCCCGACTTATCCGGAATGGGAAAGGAAGGAGGCTGCTGATCTGGCCCGGCATCTCGGGATCCAGCATGTTGAGATCACTACGCACGAGCTCGATAATCCTCATTTTTCGGAGAATCCGCCGGATCGCTGCTATTACTGCAAGCTGGAGCTTGTCGAACTGGTCTGGAAGGCGGCCAAGGAGCGGGGCTTGAGCGTGGTGGTGGACGGCAGTACGCTGGACGACTTGAGCGACCATCGGCCTGGCCGTCGCGCGCTGCGTGAAGGTGGAGTTCGGAGCCTTCTGCTTGAGGCGGGTTTCACCAAGGATGATGTGAGGGACTGTTCCCGGCGTCTGGGTCTTTCCACGGCGGATAAACCCTCCCTGGCCTGCCTCGCATCGCGTATCCCCTATGGCACAACCATTACACCTGAAAAATTGCACGCGGTGGATTTATTGGAGAACGCGCTGCGTCAGTTGGGGTTCCGTCAGTTACGGGTGCGTCATCATGGCGATGTGGCAAGGATTGAAGTGGAGCCCTCTGAGATCACGCGGCTTGGCGATCCGGTGATCAGAGGGAAGGTTGTTCAGGCCGCGAAAAGCGCAGGCTTCCTCTATGTGGCGGCGGACCTTGAGGGCTATCGTACCGGCAGCATGAATGCGGTGTTGGCGAAGTAAGGAGCTGCCCCGTTGGATGAGATCGAAAAACCGGAAAGTCCTTGCGCCAGAGGGGTTCCGAGCTCTACATTACGCTCCCAATTTTAATACGAGATCAGGACCGGGCAATGGGAGACGGCATGAAGAAAACGGCGAATACCATCGGGCTTACGACAGACCTTTCCACCTCAGCTGAGACCACACGCGCCAGGCGTCTGGCATGGTGGCAGCAGGCGCGGTTCGGCATGTTTGTCCACTGGGGCGTCTACGCCCAGTTGGAACGCGGTGAGTGGGTGATGAATCGTGAACGCACGCCCGTTGCCGAATACGAGAAACTGGCGGATTCCTGGAAGCCGACCCCGCATGCGGCCCGGGAATGGGCCACCCTGGCCAAGCGCGCCGGGATGAAATACATCGTCATGACGACCAAACACCATGACGGCTTTCTGCTGTGGGATTCCAAAATGAGTTCCTACAACGCCGCCGCCCGCGGGCCGGGCCGCGATCTGGTACGCGAATATGTTGATGCGGCGCGGGAAGCCGGTTTGCGCGTGGGACTGTATTACTCGCTCATGGACTGGCATCACCCCGACGGTGTGTCGTGCGCCACGGATCCAGCCGCGCGGCGGCGGTTTCTGGATTATACCCAGGGTTGCCTCCGCGAGCTGATGACCCGTTATGGCAAGATCGATATCCTCTGGTACGACGGCCCCTGTCCGTTCTCTACCGCCGAGTTGTGGGAAAGCCCGATCATGAACGCCATGATACGTCACCATCAACCGGGCATCCTGATCAACGACCGGTCTCAAAGCCCGGAGGATTTCTCGACGCCCGAGGGACACATCCGGCCGGCGGAATATGGCCGGGCCTGGGAGTCCTGCATAACCTTTAACGGGGCCTGGGGTTGGCAGCCCACGCCGGCCGACGAGTGGGTGTCCACACGGCGGGTGATCAATATGCTGCGGCAAGTTGCCGCTGGCGGCGGTAACCTGCTGCTTAATATCGGCCCCAAACCCGACGGTTCGGTGCCCGTCGAGGCTGTTGAGCGGCTTACCCTTCTCGGTAAATGGATGCGCAAATATGGCCGGGTCGTCTATGGCAAGGTCGATCGCGTGACGAACATGGACTGGGTTCCCGCCGGGGACTGGTCGCGGCGCGACGATAAAATGTACTTCTGGTGCGGACTCTGGTCGGGCGGCGAAGTGGCCATTGGCGGACTCACCGCACGGCTCCTGAGCGCACGGGTGTATCCCGACGGTCGGCCATTGCCGTTTGAACAGACCGCCAACCGCCTTGTGATCCGCGGGTTGCCGCGGCAGTGTCCGGATAAAATCGCCGGGGTCGCCATCATTGAGATGAAGTTCGATGGCCTGCCCCAGCAGCATCTGGGTGCCGCTTTCACACCGGCCGATCGGTGGCCGTACATTGCCGCCGGCAAATGGGCCTCGCCGTTTATGGTCGATTGGATGCTCTCGTCCCTGATGCCCAGGAAGGGGGGCGTTGAGGCGGCTCCATGCGTCAGTTTGCGGAAGAAATTGGACTGGCAGCCGGTCCAGGGGAAGGTTCTGGATGGCTTCGTGAGCGTGCATGCGCGCCACGGCAGTCAGGACGGCATCGTCTATCTGGCCAATCGATTCAAGGTTGAACGGCGCGGTGTGTGGACCGTATTCTTTGGGCACGACGGCGGCGCTCGTGTCTTTGTGGATGGGCGCAGCGTTTATCAGGATGGCCGGCGGGAGAATCCGGCGCGGTCCGGCCGCGGAAGGTTTGATCTCGCACTGGCGAAAGGGGAACACGAGATTGTGATTGCTCTGGATACCGACCACGGAAACGGGTGGGGCATTTTCCTCCAGTTCGAGGTCGCCAGACAGGCCCGTCAGGGCGGCCGCAAACCCGACTTCCCTGTTTCTCTTTTTCCGCGCATGGCGTAGTCGAACTGTAACCGCTCAGGTAATCAACAAGACCGAACAGGAACCTTTTGAACATGCTTATCAAACCAAAGCTGGGCGGAGTATTCGGATGGGGAATGGCGGTCGCGCTGTTCTGCGGGACCTCTCAGGCAGGTGATAAGCCGGAGACGTCCCAGGTGATTACCTGGGAGGCTCCAAAGGAGATAGAGGCTTCTCCCCTTTATAAGGTCACGGTCAACGGGAAACCCGTGTTTGTCTACCCCTGCAAGGTCGGCACCATCGCAGACGAGAAGGGGAACCTACGACCCGACCGGCACCAGATCACTCAGGCGGCTCCGGCGGCGTTCTGCTATTTCGATTTCACGGGAAAGGTGGACGTCGCCATTACGGTGCTGGGCGGCTCGCCCACTCACCTGCCGCTGAAAACGGCCACTGTCCGTCCTTTGCGCCATGGAATCACACCCGTGGTAGCCGAGTCCACGATGCGTTTCGAACTGGACCGGCCCTGCAAACTCGCCATTGAACCCAACGGGTCCATTCTGGCTCCTCTTTTCTTTTTTGCGAGCGCGCCGGAAGCAACGCGTCCTTCATCCAATGATCCCAATGTGATGTATTTTGGGCCCGGCGTTCACGAACTGGGTCTTTTTGATCAGGTGAAGTCGAATATGACGATATACATTGCCGGAGGGGCGGTGGTCTACGGGCATATCTGGGGTAGCCATGTGGCAAACGTCAAGGTGCTTGGTCGGGGCATTCTCGATGGCAGCCGGTCCAATGGTTCACGCCTCATGCGCTGGTTCAAATCAAGCGATATCACGGTGGATGGCATTATCCTGCTCGATTCGCCTTCATGGGGGGTCAAGGTTTCCCATAGTGACCGCGTCACCTTGCGCAACCTGAAGATCAACAACTACCGGGGGGCCTGTGACGGGATCGACGTGTGTAGTTCCGAAGATGTGACGGTGGACGATTGTTTCCTGCGTACCCATGACGACACGTTGAATGTGAAGGGCCTGACGGACGTCAGTTGGGGCTATCCCGCTGACGAGAACGGCCGCTGGAGTCCCCGGGGTGTGCGCAAGGCGGCGCGCCATATCCGCTTTTTGAATTGTGTGGTGTGGAACGATCGCGCCCATGCCCTCATGATCGGTCCCGAAACCCGGGCGCTGGAGATCCGTGATGTGTTGTATCGCAATATCGACATCATTCACTCTTTAAGCGTCCATACCCTGGCAATTTTCAGCGGTGATGCGGCGCCCATCAGCGACATTCGCTACGAGGATATCCGGATCGAGGATCCGCGTTGTTTTGACCTTTTCGGCATTCGTGTGCACCCGACCTATGTCACCGCTGATTCGACGTTTGGTCCCGTCAGTAATGTGGTGTATCGGAACATACAGGTGACCACGCCGACGCCGGTATATTCCATGTTTTGTGCCGACAGTAACACCATTTCCGATGTGACTTTTGAGAACCTGCGCATTAACGGAGCGCTGATGACGAATGCCGCCGCGGCAAAGGTGCTGATGCGCGGGGACATAAAGAATGTTCGTTTTGTGACCGGAGCGGCCGCTCCGTGAGAGCGGTCTTTTCCCAAAGGGAGCTGTCTTGATGCAAAACGGTACGGGACCTGTCATTTTGCGCCTGAACTCCACGGTTTTCCCCATGGGAGAACCGGAGCGCGCGATCCTTAAGACGTTAAACCCGAGGCTGGTGGAGATCGAAGGGGCCTCGGATGAGGAGATTTCCGCCCATGCGTCCGAAGCCGATGCCGTGATTATTGTTTCGGCTTATCTCCATGCGCCCGTTGTGGCGCGACTGAAGCGCTGCCGTCTGATTTCACGGATGGGAACCGGGGTTGACAAGATTGACATCGCCGCCGCCACCGCCCAGGGCATTCTCGTCACGAATATCCCCGATTTTTCCACAGCGGAAGTTGCCGACCATACTCTGGCGCTGCTGCTTTCCGTAGCGCGACAATTGAAGGCGTTCGACGCGGAGATGCGTCAGGGCAAACGGTGCACGGACGGCAAGACGATTCACAGGTTGGCCGCCCAGACGATCGGGATTGTCGGGTTTGGCCGCATTGGCAAGGCGATAGCGCGACGGGCAACGGGTTTCGGGTTGCGGGCGATCGCCTATGATCCTCTAATCCAGCCCGGCGCGGTGGGCGAGGGGGGCGTTGCCATGGTCACGCTGGATCAACTGCTGGCGGAGTCCGACTATGTCTGCCTCGCCTGTCCGCTAACCGCCGCTACCCGCGGCTTTCTAGGGATGGAGCAGTTCCGGCGGATGAAGCGGACGGCCATTCTGATCAATACGGCGCGCGGCGAACTGGTCGTTGAAAAGGATCTCGTTGCGGCCTTGAGTCAGGGGATCATCCATTCTGCCGCGCTGGATGTTTTTGGTGAGATGAATGTGTTTGCGCCGGGCGGTTTTTCGGCAGAGCATCCTCTTTTCAAGCTGGATAATGTCATGTTGAGCCCGCATGTGGCTGCCCTTTCCGAAGAGTCTCTGGTCGATGTGAGTTTGCGAGCCGCGCAGGCGGTGGTGGATGTCCTTTCCGGGCGATGGCCGGCCTATCCGGTTAATCCGGAAGTGGTGCCCCGTTTTCCTTTGAGGCGTGAGGTTTAACAACAAGGATGAAAATGAAAACCATGAAAGTTGTTCGTTTGCTGGCCCCGGGTAATTTAAAGATGATGGACATGCCGCGTCCGGTTCCGGGCCCGCATCAGGTGTTGTGCAAGGTCAAGCGCGTGGGCGTTTGTGGTACGGATTATTCCATTTATACCGGCGAAGCCTCGTTCGTGAAGTCCGGGGCGGTCCATTTTCCGATGACGCTCGGCCATGAATGGTCGGGGACCGTGGCGGAACTGGGGCCCGATGTGGCGCAGTTCAAGGTCGGCGACCGGGTGGTGGGGGACACCGGAGTCGGTTGCGGATACTGCACCGACTGTATGCTGGGACAATGGCCGAAATGTACCAAGATGCAGGCGGTCGGGACCGTTTTCGCCTGGGATGGCGGTTATGCGGAATATGTGCTCATGCCCGAGCGGCATCTGTTTCATCTTCCCGATGCGGTCAGTTTCGACAACGGGGCGCTGGTTGAGCCTTCGGCCACTGCGTTGTATTCTGTGAAGAAAGCGCAGGTCCAGATCGGCGATACGGTTCTGGTACAGGGTAGTGGTCCGATCGGGATTCTGGCCGCCCGATTGGCGAAACTGTCGGGTGCCTCCAAGGTTGCCATCACCGGGCGCAAGGATTCCAAGCTTAAGACCGCGGTTGACATGGGTATTGATGGGGCGATCAACACACAGCGCGAATCCCTGCTGGATGGAGTTCGCCGGATTTTTGGAGCTCCGAAAGTGGATCGCATCATCGAGGCTTCGGGTTCAACGGAGCTGTTTCGTGAATCCTTCGGGTTGATCAAGTCCGGCGGGGCTCTCTCCGTGGTGGCGTTCTACGACAAGCCGCTCAAGGAGTTCGATATTGACCAGTTTGTATTTAGCGACATCATCATGGCGGCGGTTCCAGGCAGCCTCGGCATGTTCCCGCCGGTGCTGAACCTGATGGCCAGCGGCATGCTCGATGCCACGAAGATTGTCACCGAACGGGCCCCGCTTGCGAAAGTGACCGAACTGCTGCCGAAATTGAAGGAAAACGCCGACCAGCGGATCAAGATCCTGCTGGAACTGGAGTAGCCTCTACCGGTCCCGGATCAATACGAGAGTTGACAGGCATGCTGGCCGGGGTTCATCCTTTTCACTCCTTTATGGGTCAACCGCGAAAGATACAGGCTGATATGGAAATCGGGAACGACGTCATCGGGCTGCAAATTAAGGAAACGACCGGGTCTATCTCTCTGTGGTCTCTCTCGGGGGACGGAACGCGGTTGTGGCAGGCGCGGGATATTCCCCCGCTGGCCCTGCGCCATCCGGAAACGAAGCAGATCACCGCCGTGGAGGGTTTGTGGTCGAGGGAAGGGCAGGCGTTGGTTTTTCGCTCTGTCGGCGAGCGGGCGGTTGACGTTAAGGTCGGGGTTGAAGGCAACCATCTGCGGATTTCAGTGACTGAGTTGCCGGTTTCGGGCACCACCCTCCCTGAAAAGATGCGTTTATGCCGTGCGGCGCCGACGCTTCAAATCCTGCCCGGTCTTTTTTCGTTGGCTCCCCGCGAGACGCACGCTGGATTCGTTCTGCCGCTCATGGAGGGCGTCTGGATTCCCGCCAGCGGTCTCTCGGAATACGCGGTATTGCATCACCATTATGTGATGGGCTTGTCCATGGGATTCTGGGGTGCCTGCCGGCCCGGTCGTGGCAGCGTGGTGGGCATCAGCGATCATGCCTATCTCCAGTTGCTGTTGGAAGGCGGAGAAAACGGGCTGTGCCTAACCCCTGAGCTGTTGCGCGATCCGCAGGCGATTCCGCTCGATCTCGAAGTGGCGTTCATCGACGGGGAACAGCCGCTCGATTCGGCCAAGGCATTCCGGCGCTATGAGCTTCAGCATAAATCTCTCCCTGCGCTTTCCCGGCGCGCCCGGAAAACCCCGGCGTTGAACAATCTGATCGGCGGGGCGAATATCAAGTTCGTCAATTATGTCCACCGTGAAGGTTCGGCGGGTGAATCGGATGTCGCTCCCCGTCCGGAATCGTTCGAGCAGGTATATCGTTTTGAGGATGTGGCCCGTGTGTGTGCCGACTTAAAGGCCGGCGGAATCGACCGGGCCATGGCCATCTTCTGGGGATGGGGCAAGGAGGGGTATGACCGCCTGCATCCGGATTTTCTGCCCGCGAACGAGTGGGCAGGGGGCGATGGTGCGCTCCGGACGGCCAGCGATTCCATTCGCCAATTGGGGTATACCGTTGGCGGCCACGACAATTTTCAGGACATCTATCAGGCGGCCCCGTCCTTCGGTCAGGGCGAAACGGTGGCGGTTACCCCGGAAGGCAGTCTGTGTAAAGGCGGGTTCTGGACCGGCGGCCGCTGCTATATTCAGTGCTCCGCTGAGCAGGTTCGGTTTGCCCGGCGCAATCTTCCGGATGTCCGGCAGCGCTACGGATGGAATGCGCTGTTTGTTGATACGGTCACCGCCGCCTTCCTCTACGAATGCTATAGCGAGGTGCATCCGCGTTCGCGCGAGGATGATCGGCGCGACAAGTGGACGCTGATGGAGGAGGCGCGGTCCCTGTTCGGGGTGTTCGGGTCTGAAGCCGGCCAGTCGTGGGGTGCGGAGTGCATGGACTACTGGGAAGGCATTCTTCTTCAGGCTCCCGAGAAACGGTCGTGGTGGTGGTCGGATAAGCTCCATGGCCGGCCTTTGCCTGTTTTTGGTGCCGTGTATCGCGACATACTGCTTGCCTACCAGCATCAGTCACAGGGTCTGCATTCCGATTTGCCCGGCTTTTTCCTTGCCAGTTTGCGCAGTGGTCAGCCGCCGTATTATTTCTTCGACAAGGATTACTATCCGCAGCAAGCCTCGTATTTCAGAAAAACGTACGAGGTACTGGCCTATCTGCATCGCTTTACGGCGGACGAAACCATCGAAACCCATTCATGGCTGACCCCCGATCAGCAGGTCGAAAAAGTTGTGCTGACCGGCGGTACGGTCATTATTACCAATGCCAGTGACAAGCCGTATGTGTTGACGGTGACCGGGCTGGAATCGGGGTCAGGGGAGAGTCAGGTGCGATTGGCGCCGTGGGGCTTTTTTGTGCAAGGCCCGCAAATCTTCGCTTTCTGGGCCGAGTCGCTGGGTCGATGCACATTCGCCTCGCCACTCTGGGCTGTGGTGCGCCGTGCGGAAGACGGGAAGGTCAAGGTGTTCACCGACCGGCCCACGACACCGGCGGAGGCTAAAGCC
Organism: PVC group bacterium; assembly: GCA_945870225.1. Lineage (GTDB taxonomy): Bacteria > Verrucomicrobiota > Kiritimatiellia > CAIKKV01 > CAITUY01 > CAMBRF01. The sequence continues at coordinate 40,318 of CAMBRF010000018.1, forward strand.
CTTTGTCAGTATGAACCGAAGTGAGGTCACCCCGGCTCCAGCAGAAGTGGAGCAGGCTGACCCCAGAGCGGAAGACTAGCAGATGTGGAGCCGGCCTGACCTCAGGCTGGACGACAAGAAGGATCCGAAAGGTTGATCATGAAAAAATCGATTCTATACGCGGGCCTTGTATCCTTTGTCTTTGCCCTCAACGTTGGTCCGGCTTGCCTTCCGGCGACGGCGGCGGATCCTGTGCCGCCCGCCTACGAAGCCTTTTGGATCAAGCCGCCGACGAACGATGGTTACACCGTTTTTCTCTGGCAGTTTGATAAACCCGCCGCTTTACCGGAAGCCGAGTTGGGCACGCAGATTTCGGAGCTGATCAGCCCCACGACCCCGGAAGGGGAATCCATCACGGCTGGTACGGCTCTTGATGAAAGGAAGGATGTCGGATTTGTTTTGAAGGGGGATGCTGCCCTTGACGACAAGGGTAGGTTCGGTCTTGGGCTGCGGCTTGGCGGGCGCGGATGGGTTGAGTCCGAACATGTGAATGTACAGAAGGCGATGGCCACCCTGGGGGCGTGCACTCTCGATTTCTGGGTTTACCCCGAAGCCGACGCTCCGGATGCCCTTCTGTTCGGTGTGCCTCCGGTAAAAAATTATACGACATTGGCCCTGTCCCGTCAGCGGGACGGCCATATCACACTGAAAGGTGCCTCAGGCGTTCTGATTGACCATCCGTTGCCTGTTCCAGCGGGACAATGGACTCACATTGCGCTGGTTCTCAGCAGTCAAATTCCCAGCCAATTGCGGGTGAACGGGATACCCGCCTACTTGCCCAAAGAAATCAATCCCGGCATGATCGCGCAGATTATTTCCTTTTCCGGCGCCACCCTGTTTCTGGGCGGCGGGCCCTGGCAGGCAGACGGGTTCAAAGGGCGGTTGGACGTTGTGCGGTTTTCCAGTGTGGAACGCCTGTTTTATCAAAGACTGGAGACGACGCTTTGTGATGCGGCCGGGGTGCGCCCCGTCGAAAGCGGGCTTCCTTGGTTTGCGAGAACGAAGGCTCCGAATGTTTATTGCAGTTTCGATTCAACCGCGAAGCCAGATGTATTTTCCGGTTTCAGGGCGGAGGGCGTATCCGCCCCATCTGTTCTTGCTGAGGGCGTCCGGGGCAAGGCGTTTAATCTCGGGGTCCCGGCCGCAACGAATTTTGCGCTGACCGGCCAATCCGTTCTACCGCTCGAACGGGGCACGCTTGAGTTTTGGTTCAAGCCACAGAATTGGGATAATTTTTATGTCGGCAACAAATTCGGCAGCAATGTCAAGTGGTTGACCCTGCTACGTTTTGCGCCACGAGGATCCCCGGCGGAAAAAAGACTGCGCTCATTATCGTTTGCGCAGGGCCGCAGTTCCGCCAGCGTCGGCAGTCCATGGGTTGAGTTCCAGCCGGGCAAGTGGACACACGTGGTTTGTTCATGGGATGGCAAGTCCTCCACCGTTTATCTGGACGGCAAACCCCAATCCATCGACCAGGCGAACTGGAATGGCCCGCTTACCCAGCAGGATCAAAAAGACTACGAGGCCTGGTTGAAGGCCTCGGGCGGAAAGGATGACGGCACCTATCAATTAACCTTTCTTCCCTCGGAGACGCTCGTTGACGAACTGCGCGTCTATCCCTGGGCGTTTACACCCGAGGAGGCCAACAACGCCCATGTCCGGTACTATCCGGATGGCAAATCCAAGCTGATGGAAGTGCCGCGTCTTGTGGCCAGCACCAGCTACGACTTCTACCAGAAGGGCTTCAAGTTCTTTGTGAGCTGTCAGCCCGTGAATGACATTGAGCCGGTCGCGGTTACCGCGCGCCTGGTCCAACGCGGGGTGGCTAAGCCGCTGGTGGATGTCGCCAAACTTACGTTGGATGCCTCGTTGAAGGCCGGCTGGGGTGCCCCTGTACCTCTTGACTACCAGCCCTACGAGTTGCAGATATCGTCGTTATCCGCCGATGGCAAGGTTTTGCAAACCCTGAACTATGATCTCAATCGCAAGCCGCCCGAATGGTGGCAGAACGATCTGGGCAAGGACGCCATCGTTCCCAAGCCGTGGACGCCGATCGTTGTGGATGGCTCGACGGTTAAAGTGTGGGGACGCGAATTCGGACTGGGCGGCGGCGGATTGGTAACAGGGGTCGTTTCTGCGGCGGCACAACTGTTGGCGGCTCCACCCCGCCTGAGCGGACGGGTTAACGGCAGCGCTGTTCAGATGGAAGGCGGGGCGTCGACCATGGTTAGCCAGTCACCCGAGCTGGCCGAGTGGAAAGGCGAACTTCGCGGAGGGAGCCTGCGGGCCGAGGTAAAAGCCTCGTTGGAATACGACGGTCTTTTGTACTACACCGTCACCCTCAAGCCTGCCGAGGGGGCTTCTGTGGATGTGGAGTCCCTGACTCTCGACTTCCCTCTCAAACGCGAAACGGCCACGCAGTTTATTGTGAACGGCGGTGGGCATAAGTTCCGTAACTCCTGGGTAGCCCGCTTCATACCGGAGGGCTCGAACACCGTCTGGCATAGTGGTCAGGCTCCCTGGCATAAGGGCGTTGCGTACGGCAATTTCTGCCCCATGGTCTGGATCGGCGATGATAAACGCGGGCTGTCGTTCTTTGGCGAGAATGACAAAGGGTGGACCCCAGGCGGGTCATTGCCGGCGCAGGAGATTATCCGGAACGGGCAGGACGTCATCTACCGGATGAATATCATCTCCAAACCGGTAAAGGTCACGGAGGGCAGGACCTTCACCTTCGTGCTGCATCCGACGCCGACCAAGGCTTTGCCTTCAGACTGGCGCACGCTCGGCGCCCGGGGGACTGGGGGAACCCGCACTGGCCGTGACACCGTTGATGCGTTTCTCGGCTATACCCTGACCGCGCCCTCCAGCATGTACAATGCCGGGATTACCTTCCAGATGGAGCCGGTCAGTTGGGAGGACGCCCGGATCAACGCCGCCAATCTCAAGAAAGTGGGCGGTGGCAGTAGCCCGGTGATGTTCTATATCGATTGCGCCTGGCCGCAGATGGGGCCGAGCATGGCGGAATTCAAGTCGACCCTCTGGTGGACGGGGCGGATGACCTGGACCCGCGAAGTTGAAGATTACTTCGTCTGGATCATCAACGAGTATCTCAAGCGGGGGATCATCGATGGCATTTATATCGATGATGTCTCGTTCAGTTCCACCCGGGATCTGGGTACCGCCGCTTACATGACGGACGACGGCAACGTCCAGCCGGGGTTCAGTTCAATGGGTTTTCGCCGATTCCTGAAGCGGCTTTGGGTGGTATTTGAGAAGAGCGGGAAACGCCCGATTATTCTCCCGCACATGACCTACTGTTTTGAAATGCCGGCGCTGTCCTTTGCGGAATGCACGGTCAACGGGGAAGACCGGGACATCGCGCCGTTCGCCGGTTACACCTATCCCCAGATCTGGTCCAAGGAAGAAGTGCGGGTCATGGGCAGCTCGGAGAAATGGGGGTTTGTCACCTTCTGGAAGCCAGGCGTCCGGGCTGATTTTGATTACCGGAAAGATTCGGCGGCCCGTCTCTGGATCTATACGCAATCGCGCGCGATGCATGCGCTGATGATGCAGCATGACTACTGGTATCTCTGGATGTGGCCGACGGCCAATGGCATTCGCCCGGTTCTCGCGAAATTCGGGATTGACGATCCAACTGTCCGATTCGTGCCCTATTGGAACCAGGAAGGGAAAGCCGAGGTCTCGGATAAAAACATGCTGTTGTCCCTTTGGACCAAGGAGAAGTCGGCCCTGGTCATGGTGAGCAACCTCTCAGGGAATGAGCAGGAGGTGACCCTCACCGTTGATCCCAGGAAGATATTCGGACCGGATGCGCCGGCGCGGGTGATCTGGACCGATGTCGATACCGGGCTCAATCCGCCCTCCACATTGGCCGCGTCCCAGAATGACATCAAGCAGGCGGAGGATAAAATGCGGGCGCTGGATGTCTCCGACCTTAACACGCCGCAGGACAACGCTGTGGATGTGCTGATGCAGAACCTTGAGACGGGCGGCAAGCCGGTGGATAAATTGCTGCTCCGACCGGTTGGAAATCAGGCCCGCGTGGTGGTTAGAAAATTTGATTATCGCCTGATGGTCGTTCGCCCGGAATAAGCACGATGGTTGCTACAGTCAAACCCTGGACCCGCTGGTGGTGGATGGGCAGTGCGGTGGACGAAAAGGGTATCACCGCCCATCTTCAGGCCTATGCCGCTGCCGGAATAGGCGGGGTGGAGATCACGCCTATCTATGGCGTCCCTTCGCAAGCCTCAGACTGGGTCCCCTTCCTTTCTGAGCGTTGGATGCAATTGCTTTCATTTGCCACGGCGGAATGTGCGCGGTTGGAAATGGGGTGTGATCTGGATCTGGGGAGTGGCTGGCCTTGGGGCGGACCGATGATCTCCTCTGAACAGGCCCCTAAGCGGGTGGAGTTTTCAGTCACGCCCTCCGGTGTGCTCATGAGTGTCCTGCCCACCGGTCAGCAGGTTAAACGGGCGGCCCCCGGCGGTGAAGGTAATGTCATGTGTCCCTACAGCCGCTCCGCCCTGGATGCTTATCTGGCCGTATATGATGACCTTTTCGCCCGCTTCCCCGGGGCGCGGCCACGCAGCTTCTTTTATGATTCCTTCGAAGTCTTTGGCGCCTTTTACAGTCATGACCTGCCGGCCAAATTTAAGGAAGTTAATGGATATCCCCTCGCCGAGCGACTGCAGGAACTGGCAGGGGAGGGGGGTGATCCCGCAGCCATCCAGCGTGTGCGCGCCGATTACCGGTATGCGCTGCACCGCTGTCTGCTGGATGGCTCCATCAAGCCCTGGGTGAAGCATTCCAATGAGAAGGGCGTCCTGTGCCGCTACCAGGCCCATGGAGCGCCGGGCAATCTGTTGGATCTGTATGCCGCCTCCAACATTCCCGAAACCGAAGTATTTGGCACCAGTACAGTGATAAAATGTACCCCGCTGCCGGCTGATTCTTTGCCGTTACCGCCGGAATACCAATTGGTCAACCGCCTGGCGTCATCGGCCGCACATCTCAGCGGGAAAGCGCTGGCTTCCTCCGAGACCTTCACCTGGCACCGGGAACATTTCCAGGGAACTCTCGAAGACATGAAATACGAGACGGATCTGTTGTGGACCACGGGGATTAATCACCTGTTCTTCCACGGTTCCACCTATAGTCCGCCGGACGCCCCCTGGCCGGGTTGGCTCTTCTACGCGTCAACGCATGTTGATATTGCCGATCCCTTGTGGCAGAACCTGCCTGCCTTCAATGCCTATGTCGCCGAAGTCCAGGCGGTCCTGCAGGCGGGACGCCCGTCCAATGATCTGCTGGTTTATGTGCCTTGGTTTGACCTGTTTGCCATGGAAAGCGACTCCCTGCTTCACCAGTTTACTGTGCATGCCCACACAGGGGAATGGGTCGCCGCGCATGACTGGGGCCGCTGGTCGCAGCAGCTGCAAGATGCGGGATACGGGCTGGATTTTGTGTCGGACGATCTTCTGGCGGGGTGCGAGTTGAAGGAGGGCTGGCTTGAAAAATGCGGCAACCGCTGGAAAGCCATTGTGATCCCGCCATGCCGGTTCATGCCCGTCAGCACGTTGGAAAAACTCATTCAGCTTGCCGGCGCCGGCCTGCCTGTGATCATGGGGGCGCCCCCTGCCGCCTCCGCCCCGGGAATGCGCGGATTGGAAGCTGGGGAAGCGGCCTCGTTTTCAGCGGCCATGAACCGGCTGCTCGAGCTGGCCCGGCAGGAGCCTGTGGACTGTCTAGGGGAACGCTTGACCTCCCTCGGAATTAAACCGGTCTATTCCGCCGGGATTCCCCTCCGTGTCATTCGCCGGGAGAATCCGGAGGGAGAGGCGTGGTTCATCACCAATCTTTCCGATAGGTCGCTCCATGGGCCGATCCGCCTGCGGACTCGCCAGAGGACGGAGTCCGTTACGGTGAAGGATGTCGTGTCGGGAAGATGCGGGCGGTTGTCGTGTCAAGGAAATGAGTTCTGTGCCGCGGTCCACTTGCTGCCAGGCCAGTCCCTGCTTGTCCGGCCGCCCCTCCCCGGCGAAGCCTCGTTACCCATCTGGCGCGACTTTGCTCCCGATTCTTCCGGTGTCGAGTTTGACGGGTTGGTCCGGGTGGAGTTTATATCCGGCGGCCCGGCTCTGCCGTCCGCCTATACGACGGATCAGATCAGCCTATGGACCGGGCAGATCGGGCAGGCGTATCGTGATTTTTCCGGTACGGCGCGTTATTCGTTCAAGATTCATTGGGACGGTCGGTCTGTGGATGAGGTGCTTTTGTCATTTGGGCGCGTCAGTGCTTCCGCCCGGGTGTACGTTAACGGGGCTTTCGCCGGGACGATCTGGTGCAAGCCGTACGAAGTCCGGGTTGGCGCTTTTCTGAAGGCGGGAACCAACATGATCGAGGTCGACGTGACGAACACGGCGGCCAACCGCATCTCCGCCATGGACCGCGCCGGGACGGAGTGGAAGATCTTCGGGGATATCAATTTCGTGAACATGCATTACCAGGCCTTTGATGCCGCAAAGTGGGAGACGACGCCTTCCGGCATCGGCGGACCTGTGCGACTGATTACCTGGTAACAGGCGATTGAAACAGGGAGTGCTGTCCTACAGCGCCTCGTCCCAGTGGGCGGTGCGGAACGGTTCGGCATAGCGGACGCCGATCCGGCGCCCCCACGCAGCCGCCCGGTTGGCTACAATTTCCCGGCGGCGCGCCGTCATCTGGCTGGCATGGCAGTTGCACAGGGTGAGCTTGGTTTCGAAAAATCCACTGATGTCCTCAATCATGTCGTAGCCGGGGTCGATCATACCGCCCGGCGAGCCGGTGCTGGGGCTCCAGAACCGCAGGGGGGCCCGGCGCAACGACGGGCGCAGTCGAAAAGCCTGCCAGACCAGCGCCGCCACGGCGTGGTGCTCGGGATCGATATCAAGGGGGGGCTGCGTCAGGACAAGATCCGGCTGGAGACTTTCCAGAAGGCCTGCCATGCGTCCGACATGTTCCGGTTCCGTGCTGGCAATCAGAATTTCGGGATGACCAGCAATTCCTTCCGGTGCCGGTTCGGCGGGTTCATACCCGATGCTGATCTCGCGTTCGCCGTTCCAGTAATGGCGTTGGTTATAGCCAAGGTAATGGACTTTGGCCCCGACCCGTGCGGCGGCAGCCTCCTGCTCGCGGTTGCGAACCCGGCTGGTTTCCGCGGGGCCGAACCGGCGCTTTGCGCCCTCATCCCCATTTTCAGGAATCAGGAATCCCGAGCAGTTATTGGTGGTCATAACCACATGAACCTGCCCGCCGTCAGCGGCCCACTTGGCCATGAATCCGCCGGCATTCAGTTCCGCATCGTCGGCGTGAGCGGCCACAGCCACAAGGACTTTTTTCATACTGTCTCCCTTTCGGACGATTGCCCGCCTGCAATAATCTCGACGGACCGAGCCGAAATTCAGTCCGGCAAATAGCAGCCTTACGGGTTTGAAACAAGCTTATAAAGGCAGGGAGGACGCATCAAATGATTCAGCAACGCGGGGATGATTGACAGGATTTGCAGGATGTTAGGAATGATGAGATAAGGATCTCTCGCGTATCCCCGATCATTTTGCTGATAATGTTGCCTCCGGGTGATCTTTTGCCTAACTTGGGGTGTCGCATTGGAAGGAATAAGATGAACAGGAAAAGAAGCCAGAGCGGAGCGAACGCTAATTTTGAGACCCGGAAAGCGGAGTACGGGCGACGCATGGCGCGGGCGGCGGCGCTCCGGATCGGAAAGACCCGATTCGTTCGCCGCGAATGCGCGGTGGAGCTGTTTCACGCCGTCATTTGCAAAGGAGATCGTGTTTGCCTGGAGGGTGACAACCAGAAGCAGGCTGATTTTCTGGCGAAGGAGTTGCTGAAGGTCGACCCTGGGCGGATCAGCGGACTGCATATGGTGCAGTCCTCCATTGTGCTACCGGAACATGTGGAGCTGTTTCGCCGGGGTATTGCCGAAAAACTCGACTTTGCCTTTTCCGGTCCGCAGGCCAGAGCGTTGTATGAGGCGGTTGCGGCGCGGCAGGCCCGGATCGGGGCGATCCACACCTACCTGGAGTTGTACGGTCGGTATTTTTTGGATTTGTTCCCGCAGGTCAGCCTGGTGGCCGCCGATTCCTGCGACGCGCGCGGGAACCTCTTTACGGGGTTTAACACCGAGGACACCCCGACGATTTGTGAAGCCACACGCTGTAAACACGGGATCGTCATCGCCCAGGTGAAACGGCGGCAGACCGTGTTGCCGCGCGTGGATATTCCCGCCGATCAGGTCGATTTCATTATAGAGACCGGCGAGGACTATTTCATCCAACCGCTCTTCACGCGCGATCCCGCCGCCATCACGCCCAACCAGATTCTCATGGCCATGATGGCGCTGAAAGGAATCTACGCGGAGTACGGGGTGCAGTCGCTGAATCACGGGCTGGGATTCTCAACAGCGGCGATCGAACTGCTGCTGCCCACCTACGGGCGCGAGCTTGGGTTGCGGGGGAAATGCTGCACACACTGGGTGCTTAATCCGCATCCGACCCTGATTCCGGCCATTGAGGCGGGATTCGTGCAACAGGTGTATGCTTTTGGCGGCGAGCCTGGCATGGAAGATTACGTCAGGGCTCGTAGCGATGTCTTCAGTTGCGGGGCGGATGGCGAGCCGCGCACAAATCGGTGCAACGCGCACATCGCCGGCCTCTATGCGATCGACATGTTTTGCGGGGCCACTCTTCAGATGGACCGGTTCGGGAATAGTTCCACTACCATTAAGGGGATGATCGCCGGCTTTGGCGGGGCTCCCAATCTCGGCGGCACCCCTCCGGGGCGCCGCCACATCACCGAATCCTTCCGCAAAGCGGGAACCCTGCGGGAGAACGCTTTCTACGGGCGAAAATTGGTGGTCCAGATTACCCCCACCGTCAGCGAGAAGAAGGGAATCCCGGTATTCGTGAATGAGCTTGATGCCTCCGCCCTGGCACAGGAGGGGCTTTTTGACGTGCCTCCGATCATGATTACCGGAGACGAGATCACGCACATTGTTACCGAGGAGGGCATCGCCAACCTGATCCGCTGTCCCGACCTGCCCACGCGAATGCAGGCGATTGCCGCAGTGGCGGGGGACACCCCGGTCGGGCGGAGTGCCAAGCCCCCGGTGGTTCGCAAGTTGCGCCGTTGCGGAATCGTGAGCACGTCCGAGGACCTTGGGATCGATCCTCGGCACGCGCAGCGGTCCCTGTTGGCCGCACAGAATCTTGATGATCTGGTGCGGATTTCGGGCGGGCTCTACCACATCCCCGCATCCCTGCAGAGGTCAGGGCGTTAATCCGGCAAGGGTACGACCTTTTGCGAGGGTCCGGGGTGATTTCCTCAAGCCGTTGGGTTCTGGTGGGGCGGTTCCATTGAAACCGTGAGCGCCTCCCGATAGTCGCCGGGTGCGCGATGGCAAGTGGCGTCGAAAGCCGCGTAGAAACGGCTGAGGGAGGAGAAGCCAGCATCCATGGCAATATCGACAATCTTCATGTTGGTGGTGGCCAGAAGCCGTTGTGCGTGTGAGATTCTCAGGCGGTTGAGATACGTGCGGAGGGAAATTCCGCATAAGCGGGAGAAGAGCGAACAGGCGTAATTCGGATGTAGCCCGCCGGCCTTGGCGATATCGGACAGGGTGAGCGGGTTGCGGTACTCGCGGGCCATCAGCCCAACCATGGCTTCGAGGCGCTCAGAGGGCCCGGCCGGGATTGGCGCCCTGTGCCGGCGCGAGGGGCTGGTTTCAGGGATAAACTGAAAAGCGAGCCGGCGTATCCGGGCTTCGACCTCGAGCAGTACGATGGACCTGAGTTCGGGAAGGTTCTGCTCCAGGTCGTCCTTCCATTGCTTGATGGTCGCTCTTTCCGCTGAGAACTGCTCCTTGATCGATTGCACCACCATTTTCCCGTTGAGTACGGCCTTGCTAAACGGGTCCGGCAACCGCCATTGAAGAAACCAAGCCAATGGAATATACATCCAATAACAGTGCGACCCTGCCTCGGCTTGAATCACCTGATGCGGCATGCCCGCCCAGAACAGGGTCAGTGTTTTATCTTCCATGGTGATCAGGCGATCATGCCAAAGATAGGTGAGCCGGCCCTGGGTCAGGATATTGATCTCGATCTCGCTATGCCAGTGCGCCCGTTTCTGGGCATGGGGATAGCCTTCCCGGCAGGAAAATTCCTTGGTCTCAAAGGTGTAGAGATCCGGAACCTTGCGGGGCTCGTTTTTTCTGGAGATCATGGCTGTAAGTATAATCAGGAAGGCCTCCGATAGTCAAGGATGCGCAAGGTGATTGCACAAGGTGAGCTTAATATTCGGGACTATTTTTCTAAAAAAGCGGGATGTTATTTTCCTGTGGCACAGATAGAGTGCGACGCATGAAGATTGTCATCATTGGCGGCGGATCGTATTGCTGGACTCCAACCTTGTTCCGGGACCTTGTGTTGACCCCCGGCTTGGAAGGGGCGGACATTGTCCTGGAAGACATCAACCCGGGGCATTTGAAAGACCTGCATGCCTGCTGTCGCGCGATCCTGCGGCAACTGGGCAAGGAGCGGGAGTTCACGGTCAGTGCCACCCTGAACGAGGCTCAGGCGCTGCGGGGAGCGGATTACGTCATTCTTACGATTACGACCGGCGGCTATGACGCGATGGCCAACGATCTGCGGATTCCCTACCGCTACGGAATCTACCAGTCAGTGGGGGACACCGTGGGTCCCGGGGGTATATCGCGCTCACTCCGCAACATCCCGGTGGTGGTTGGGATTGCGAAGCAGATGGAAAAATATTGTCCCCAGGCCTGGCTGCTCAACATCACGAATCCCATGTCCACACTGACCCGCTGCGTGGGTCGGGAGACGAGTATCCGCTGCGTGGGCATCTGCCACGAGTTGTACGGCGCGTTACGTCATCTCCAGAAAATGGTTGGAGGCCAGGACTGGCGGAAAGACTTTGACTGCACAACGGTGGGGGTGAACCATCTCCCCTGGATCCTGTCGCTGAAATACAAGGGGCATGATGCGTTTCCCCTGATCCGCCGCAAGATGAAAAAGGAGATGAACTCCATCGTTCGGCACACAGGCGGCACCGTCATGGACAGCACCCTGGAAGGTACGAATGAGGTCAAATTTGCCCTGTTCGACGTTTTCGGGGCGTTGCCCGCTGCCAGTGACCGGCACCTAATCGAATTCTTTCCCTACTTTTGCACGCGCGAGATGAAAAAAGGCGCGGCCGTGGGCGTTAAATTGACAACCATCGAGGAACGACGCGAAAAATTTACGCCCGGCTGGAAGAAAAACGTGCGCGATATTTCACGAGGCATCAAGACGGTGCCTGCCACCTTGTCGGAGGAAGCCACCTCCAAGGTGATTGCGGCGTTGTCGGGGGTACAGGAATGGCAGGATGTGGTGAACATTCCGAATGCGGGCCAGGTGGCGGAACTGCCTCTGGACGCCGTTGTGGAAACGATGGGGCTGGTGACACGCGACCGCATTCATGGGCTTCCGGTGGGGCCTGTTCCGCCCGCCGTTCTGACTCAATTGCGGCGACACGTTACCAATCAGGAGTTGACGGTTGAATCCGCCATGAGAGGGGATCGGACCCTGGCACTGCAGGTCATGTTGAACGATCCGCTCTGCGGCTCCATTCGTCGTTTCCCCGATATGGCCAAAATGCTGGACGAAATGTTGAAGGCCAATAGGGCTTGGTTGCCGCGATTTTTCAAACGCGGCTCTGCGACGAGGAGCACCTGATGTCGGATTCCTTGATGACTATTGCACTTGCCATTGAAGCGGAGAATCATTGGCACCGGGTGGCTGAGGGTCAGGCAGCTGAAGGGGAACTTTATAGTATCGCCTGGGAACGGGAAGGGGCCGTCTGGGAAGGAAAAATCCGGCGCGCCGACGGAGCCGCATTTCTGTCCGCCCGGATCAAGGTGAACGTATCCCTTCCGCTGCTAAATTACGGCCATGTCGTGGTCCCTGATTGCGGTCGCCACTATGTCAATGTGTCCAAGGCTTTGGATATCCGTGCGCCACTCTATCGCGTGACGGCGTCCAATGCGGGGCATCCTTTCTTTGCGATCGCCGATGAAAGTGGTGACTTTATGGTGGCCTTTGGGGTGGTTAGTCCGACCGGCGAAACGGAAATCCGGCGTGTTTTGCCCCGCATCAGCCAACGCAAGGCGATGGTGGGCGGCGATCAGGACTTAAGCCTCGACGTCATCTGGTCGCAACATCAGGGATCCGTCAGGGAACTTCCGATCAGCCTGTATATTCAGGAGAAGGCCAAAACCTGGGTGCATTCGCTGCGAGAATACACAGGTGTTGTGAAGGCGAACGAACAGATCGAGTATCCCTTTCTGCCCGCGGCCTGGAATCCGACGTGGTGCACTTGGACGGCCGCCTGTTCCTTCAAGATGGACGACCGGCGTATTTTGGAAAACGCACGGGTGGCCCGTGATTTGGGAGTTCGTACGGTCATTATTGATGACGGCTGGTTCGGGGTCGGACTGGACGACGATCATGGCGTTTTGAACGTGGGGGACTACTATCCTGACCCCGTGAAATTTCCGGATCCGGTCAAGTTGGTTGATCAACTCCACGAACTGGGGCTCAAGGTTCTGCTCTGGCATGCGCCGTTATGCGTGGCGTTGACCAGTCAGGCCTATGCCCGGATGAGGCACCTGCTGATCCATCAAAACGGCCATGAATTCGTCAGTGTCAACGGGATGGCCATGCTCTGCCCGTCAAGTCCGGAGGTGCGGCAGTACGTGACGGACGAGACCGTGCGGTTGATGCGGACCTGGGGGGTGGATGGTCTGAAGGCGGATCTCTACAATTGTCTGCCTGTGGGATCCTGCGACTCGGAGCAGCATAGCCACGACATTCCTGACGGCGTTGACGCAGTGGAGGCTGTGATGGCGGCCCAATGGCAGGCGGCGCGCAGCGTGAAGGCTGAGGCGCTGATTGAGTTGAAGCAGGATTACGGGAATGTGCGGTTGGGACGGCATGGAACCATGGTCAGGGCCGGCGATACGGCCTATGACGTGGACACAAACAGCCGGCGGTGTTTCTACCTTCAGGCGTATGCTCCCTGTGTTCATAACGACTATTTTGTAACCAGTGATCGCGCGGAACCGCGGGCGGTGGCTTTAGCCATGATTCGCATGCTTACGGCCGGCGTTCCCACCTTCGGGAACGATATGGAGACTTTGCCAGAGCGGCTCCGGAACGTGATGCGGGCTTGGATGGTTTTTTACAACAGTAATGTGGCGATGTTTCGCCGGTCGCGCGAACCCCAGACCAATGACCTGTCCTGCTGGCAAGGGGGCGATGCGGAGTGCGCCTGGGTCTCGGCGATCTGGCAGTGCCGGGAGGTGTGTCTACCGGCATCGAAAAAGGTTTTCCTGCTGAACGGAACGGGTCGGGGCGACCTCCGTATCCGCGTGTCTTCCCCGCTATCTGTTCGGTTCAACATTCTTGACATGACGGGACGAGTTGTGGATTCTTCCCCGCTCGTGATCAAGGACGGAGACCTGCTGCATATTCCCTCGGGTGGATGGGCGGATATCTGCGTTATCCGAGACAAGGAGTGATTTGACATGGGGTCCGTGGCAAGAATCTCAATCCGGGTCGGGTGCCTGATTTCTGCGGCATGGGGCCTTCTTTCCCCGCTGGCAGGATCGGCCCAAACCAACGTCGAGCCTTCGGTCGGCGTCGCCGAAATATCGGCTTTCTTTGAAGGCGCACGCGTCCGGACGGTGGGTTCACCGGGAAATGAGGCCATCGAAAAGAGAGTGGGCGCTGCCTTTAAGGCGAGCGGGTTTCCGAATGGGAATATTGTCTTTCCCGCGCCGGCGTTTGATCCGGGCCGGACCACCCTCGTTCTGGAGGGGTTCGACCCCATCCCGGTTCTTCCCCTGCATCCCATGCTCATGCGCCCCGGAAACTTTGCCACCAATGATTTCTCCGCCCCTCTGGTCTATCTCGGCTGCGGGTCCTTTGAGGATCTTGAGGCGGTCAAAGGACTTCCCTTGGACGGCGCGATCGCGCTTATGGAATTCGACTGCGGGGACACCTGGCAGCGCTTTCTCCGCTTTGGCGTGAAGGGATTTGTTTTTATTGGTGGCGACCAGTATTTCTACCTCGACGCGGTGAAAAAATTGAGCCGGGCTGAGGTTTCCATCCCTCGCTTTTTCGTGAATGCCGAGCAAGGGAAACTCCTCCGTGAGCGAGCGAAGGGGAAGTCTCCCCTGGTTCGCGTCCGGGCGGAGCCTTCGCGGTGGCGTAACACGACCCTGCAGGACCTTTGGGTTTTTATCCCCGGCTCCGACCCGACCCTGGAGCGGGAAGTCTGCGTGTTTGTGGCCCCCTTGGACAGCAACGGCATCGTGCCTGAACTTGCCGAGGGAGCTCAAGGGGGAGCCAACCTGTTTCTGTTGATGAAGCTGTTGGACGACTTTAAGGCTAATCCGCCGGCTCGTTCCGTTCTGCTTGCGGCCGTGAATGGACATAGCCAGTACTTCCTGGGTGAGCGAATGCTGGCCTGGCACCTGTTGGCGCCGTCGACCGCAGTTGAGGGTGTTCGGAACGGTTTGTCGGCCGAGATCCGCTACCAGGAATTAATGATCAACGAGTACGGCAAGCTGAAACTGGATGGGACCGGCGCGGAAGACGAGAATCTCCTCATTCGGCTCCGTACATTGGAGGATAAATCCACCGGCAGGAACGTGACCGTCAAGACACCCATTGTTTCACGGATCAAGAAAGACCTGAACCTGCTCAAAACTCACCTGCTGTTGCTCCAGCAGGGCAAGACCCTTGCCGCTGAATCGGGAAGGACGAAAGAGGATCTTCGCGCCGAAGTCCGGCAGGTGGTGAATGTGCTCACCCTCTTCAATAAAGTCGGAGTCAAGACTCAACTCAGCGATCTGACTCCCTCCGAAACGGGTATTTTAAGACGGCATGTGGCCACTATTCTCAACGAGAACAAGGTCTGGATTGAACTGAACCGCCGGGATCTTGAACAGGATATTCAAAATGGCGCCATTCGGGACTTGATGGCAAGCCGGACGGTATCCATGGTCTTCACCCTTGACCTCCGCTGGAGGACGCCCCAGATCGGGTTCTGCTCTTCGGATGGAAGTGCGAAGGAGTCCGCGCCGTGGACACGGCGGTTTGGTGCAAACAGTGCGAAGCTGGCCGCCACGGTCTTTGAGGGGGCCGGTACTCCGTCCGAGGTGAGTTTTCTGGACACGATGACGATGGTCGGTGGCTTATCCGAGTCCTACTACTTTTCTGAAAGCAGTTCGAGTATCGGTCATTTCATAGCGGCCCAGGGGACCCCGGCGGTTAGCCTGCAGAACGCCTTTGGCGATACCGGCACCGCCTTCACCCCTGCCGATCGGTTCGAGACCCTTGACGATGCCGTGGTCGCTCCGCTGATGTCCTCGATTCCGTCCTTTTTCCGCGCCATTCTGGACGATGCGAGTATCCTGTCTCCGGGCCAGCTGCCGCCGATCAAGCCGCCGACGCCCCTGTGGTCGATTCAGATCAAAACTTTCGAGTTTGATCCTTTCTCGGCCAGTTCAATCCCGGATCTTCCGATCCCAGGCACCTTTGCCCTGCTTTATCCGCAGGGAGTCTTTTCCTCGCTCGTGGCGGGAGACGTCGTCAGTGCCTATTCCGTGATGACCGATGCCCGGGCCGGCCGGTACGTGATCGGCATCAAGGATGCCACCCAGCCGCCGATCGCGACGGCGGCCTACCGGCTGACCTCGGACGGCGTTTCGGTGGACCGAGTCATTGATGCCGGCGATCCTCAGCAACGAATGAGTTCCAACCTGTCTGTCCCCGGCGCCAGTTACACGTTGTCCCTTTTTCCCTGCAAAGAGATCGTGATCTTCGAGCGGAACGATTCCTCGGCGGTTTCGGCGAGTTCCATCAGCCGGAGAACGTATCTGGTCCTTGACGGCGCCCAGAATGCGGCGCCCCGCCGCTATGGACTCGGGGGCATCAGCGCACTATCACTCAAGCTGGTTCCCTGGACGACAGGCCCGGCGGCGGTTTACATTGAGCCTCGCGATCATGTCAAGATCATGACGGACAATATGCGTTTGGCTTTGAACGCAACGGACAAAGCGCCGACGGGCCTTGGTTTTGGCCCGGGGGCTGAAATGGGTCCGGACTTTTTTGCCCAGGCGGCCCGGGACATGTCCCTGCTCAACCGCGATCGCCTGAAAGATCTGCGGGGGGTTTCCAACCAACTCGTTGAAGAATCCCTGCGTCGCGGTGAGGCGATGCTCAAGGAAATGAAAGCCGCCCTGGCTTGTCAGGATTATAACGGCTACCTGAGGGCTCTCTATGAAGTGATGGGCTGCCAGGTCAAGGCCTATGGCCAGGTCTCGGCCACGCGAAACGACATGCTTAAAGCCGTTGTTTTCTACATGGCCCTTCTGCTGCCCTTCTGTTTCTTTGTTCAGCGGCTTCTGTTCAAGACCGTCAAAATCGAGTTCCAGATGTTGCTTTTTTCGCTGCTTTTCATCATCACCTTCGTTTTGTTCCGCACCATTCACCCGGCCTTTCATGTCGCGCGTTCGCCGGAAGCCATTTTTATCGCCTTTATCATGGGAGCGCTGGCCCTGTTTGTGATTTCAATCCTGCATGGCCGCTTTGAGGGTGAGATGCAGTTCCTGTTTCGGTCCCTGGGGATTCAGGATGCGTCCCAGATCGGATACTCCACCGCGAGTCAGCAGGCGATGCTGATCGGCGTGAATAACATGAAGCGCCGCCGCGTGCGGACCTCGCTCACCACGGCCACCATCGTGCTGGTGACCTTCACCATGCTGGCCTTTTCCAGTATCTCTAAGAAGATGAGCCCCACCGTCATTCCCATCACCAAGGAAACCCAGTACACCGGTATATTCTACCAATGGCCCGGAAGCCTTCAGATGGATGAAGCAAGCCTGCAGACCTTCGTGGATATCCTGGCTCCGGATTGCGTCAGCATAGTCGTCCGGCGCTGGCTTCTTCCCCCGAAGAATGCGGCCGGGCAGGCGAGTCCTTTTTCTCTCCGCAGCGGTTCGGGAGCCGCTCTTCAGGTGGAAGCTGTTCTGGGGATGTCACTTGCGGACAACGGGTTTCTGGGCCCCATGCCGCTTGTTGGCGAGAGCCGCTATTTCTCCTCGGACAATGCGGAGGAAGTTATTCTGCCGGCCCGGGCCGCTGAGGCGTTAAAACTCTCGCTGCAGGACGTCGGCAAGGTCAGCCTTACCTTCCAAGGCCGTCTGTTCAAGCTGGTGGGTATTGTGCACGATGAACGCTTCCAGGCTATGAGGGATTTGAGTCATCATTCGATTCTTCCCATCCAGCGTGTCGCGACCCAGGGTTTTAAACAGTCGGAAGCTGAGGCGAGCGTGAACCTCGACCCCACCTCGATGGATGAAACCGGAGTGTTCTATGTGGACATGGCCTCGCTGATCCTGCTGCCGGAGGGTACGGCGAAAAGTCTTGGCGCACAGCCGTTCAGCGTCTCGCTTCGTCTGAAGGATGATGTGTCGCTCTGGCGCGTGGTGGACCGGATCCTGACGAGTACGCAGGCGAAATTCTTTGTCGGAAGCCGTAATCCGTTCCCGGTGGGCGAGGGGGGCGATGATCGGCGGGTCCTGTCGGCGGGAGTCTATTACATCGGTTCGGGCTACAAGACCTCCATTGGCGGCCTGGCGCGCTTGATCATCCCCTTGCTGATTGCCAGTACGATCATCCTGAACACAATGCTGGGATCCGTCTATGAGCGTAAGTCGGAAATCGCCGTGTTCAATGCCGTGGGGCTGAATCCGACTCACATTGGTATGTTCTTCCTGGCGGAAGCCTTCGTTTACAGCGTGATCGGGTCTGTAGGCGGGTATTTGATCGGGCAGATGTTCAGCCTTGGACTGGTTCGCTTTAATTTATTCAGCGACATCAACCTCAATTTCTCCTCCCTGAGCGTCATGTATGTGATTTTATTCACGGTGGCCGTGGTTTTGTTGTCCACCCTTTATCCGGCGATCATGGCCACCCGCGCGGCGGTGCCCTCGGGTAAGCGAAAGTGGTCCATGCCGCCTCATGACGGGCATCAGATGAATGTCGTGTTTCCCTTTATTTACCAACCGGAACTCGCGCCGGGTCTGGTCGCGTATCTGGAGAAGTATTTTACGGCATTCACGGAGGCCTCCGTTGGCGATCTGATTGCCACCCCGATGGGCCGGAGTCGGAAACCGGACGACAAGGGCCGGGACTCCTATGCGTTGGAATATGAGATTGCTCCCGCCCCCTACGATCTGGGGGTCACCCAGCATGTTCAGTTCCTGGCGGCCTTCGATGATCTTGTTCAAAGCTATCGTATCCGGATGGTCGTCACCCGGATTTCGGGTCAGGACACGAACTGGGTCACCACGAACAAGCCGTTTCTGGATGGGCTCCGCAAGTATCTCATGCGTTGGAGAAATCTGAGTCCTGCGGAACGGGCGGCTTATGCCGAGCAGGCGAAAACCTTGTTTGGTGACGCTCCTGGAGCGGTCTGACGGAGAAGTCGCGATGAAAGTCATGGATAAAATCGGCATATCGACTCGGTCCCTGGTGATGGGGACCCTGTTCGCGCTCGTCTTCGCCGTGGTGACGGTGTATTTCGAGAATCGCATGGCTATCTTCGTCACGGCTTCCCAGATCGCCGTGCTTCCTTACGTCCTGATGATCCTCACCGTTCTGATGATCAACCCACTGTGTCGTTTGCTCCGGGTGGTGCGCCTCTTTACCATCACGGAAATCATGATCGTGTTCATCATGGGCTCGGTATCCTCGGGGATCTCAACCTTCGGCCTCGCGTCGCAACTGGTGCCCGTTTCAGGAAGCCTTTTCAACCGCAGTTGGAACAACGAGCAGTCGAACTGGAATCGTTATGTGACGCCGACCTTGAACGAGAACTTTTTCGTGTCCGTTCCCGGCATCCAGAAGGCGGCCAGTGAGTTACAGGCCGACCAGGAAAAACTTCAGGCGGTACGGGAGGTCTATGACGTGGCGCTGCGGGTAAGGCGTACGGAAGCGGCTTTGCACCGGGCCGAGGCGGATGTCGCGAAAGCGGAAACCGCTCCTCTCCCGGAGCGGGAAATGGCAGGGATTCGGGCTCGCCAGCTGTGCGAGACGGCACGGATGGCCAACCGGGAAGCCCTCGCCGTGTGGGAGACCGCGCGCCATTCCAATCCTTCCGTTTCGCCGGAAACGGTCGAAGCCCAGTGGCCCGCCCGGATTGCCGAACTCGAAAAAAGTGCGGGCGCCAAGCGGGAAACCCTGCGCGGTCTCGAGACGCAGGCCTTCGCAAAAGTGGATTTGTTTCGCAGGGGATTAAGCACGGAGCAAAGGGCCTATCCGGGGTTTTTCCTTCTGACGGCTGACAATTGGATGACCTATTCGGGCCGCTTCCGTCGGCTCGTTCACGGGCTGGCGGCGCGGCGGCATTTGGGCAGGGCGATCCGGATATTGGACCTCTCATCGGGAGCGGGCGTTCCATCGGTGGCGGTCATGAGGATTCGGGAACCCCTCAGTCTGGCAATCGCTGAACTGGAGAAGGCCCAAAACACGTCCCTTCTGGAGAATCAGGCCAAGGCTGTGGAGGCGGAAATTCTCCTGCTCAACCGGAACCGGCTTGAGCGGCAGGGCGAGTTACAGAGGTTGGGCCATCAACGACGTCAGGCGGCCGCTATTGATTTTAGCGAGTTGGATGAGAAAATTTCGGAGGCAAATAAACAGGAGAACAAACTCAAGGGCCGGATTGATCAGCTCAAACAGGACCAGGACCGGAATACGCGGGAGATTCTGATCAACCGGCGGGTGATGGCCACGCGCGAGGCTCTTCGGGAACTCAGCACGGGTTCGGAACCAACGCGTCTTGGCGTCGGAGAAACGCGGGCCAAGTTGATTGCCATTGTCGGGCAGTTTCCCGCCTTCGATGCGTCGCTGAGGCGTTTCGTCCTCTCGGATATCCCGTGGTCGCACTGGGTGCGACCCTTGATGAACTGGAGCCTCCTGCTGGGGTTGACCTATCTGATCCTGATGTGTTTCAACCTGCTGATTTACCGGCAATGGGCCCACAACGAGAAGCTGATTTACCCGCTGGTTGAGCTCGCGGAAACCATTGTGGGGGTCGAGACGGACGGGAACAGGCGAATTCCGGCGATTTTTCGCTCCGGCGTCTTCTGGGCGGGGTTTGCGCTCTCCGGTTTTGTCCTGGGGTGGAACATCCTCTGCACGTCCAACGTCGTTCCGGGCCTGCAGGCGTTCGACTTGGTCAACCGGTGGTTGCCGTACATTTCGAACAGTCCGCTGCAGGGTCTGCTTCCCTCGGCGAAGTCGCAGATCTTTTTTACCATGATCGGCTTGTCGTTCCTCATCCCGGCGCGCATCTCATTCTCACTCTGGCTGTTTTCGGTGCTCTATATGGGCCAGCTTCTGATCATGGTCTGGTCGGGCTACGGGGTTGACGAACGGTCCTTCCCCATGGAGTTTCTCTATACGCTGAACTTCCAGACCGCCGAGGGCGGTGGGGCGTTGATGGTCTTCTCTTCCGTTGTTCTCTGGAAATGCCGAAAATACATCCTGTGTTTCTTCATGCCGGATTCCGTGCGTGACCTGGATGCCGGGGAGCGGAAGGAATTGAGGATTGCGTCCTTCCTGTTTATCTTCGGTTCGATCGGCCTGATTGTGGGCCTGTGGAAGGGGTTCGGCGCCAACCTCTTCTTTACCCTTTTTACCTACCTGGTGATGCTCATGCTCACGATCGGCATGGTGCGTGCCGTCGCGGAGGGTGGCATGCTGGGGTTCCAGGCTTGGGTGAGCCCTTTTCATTTCGTCCGGACGCTGTTCGGCATGGATAAGGCGTGGACGGCGCCCCCTCTTTTTGCTCCGTTGCTCGTGTTCTATTCCATGTTGTTCCTTGATATCAAAACCTTTATCGCGCCTGCCATGGCGAACAGCCTTAAGCTTCGCGAGGATCTGAACCTGAAACGGGGCCGCTTCCATCTAGCCCTGTTTATCGCCATCCTGGTGGCCGGAGGGGCCGCGGTGGTGGCCCACCTGATGCTCGCCTACGACAAGGGCGGAGATCAGATGCAGAACTGGTTCTACAACGGTCTGCCCAAAGCCATCTTTGATAAGATCAGTTCGATGACCCAGGTGAGGCCGGTGGATATGACGGCCAACCGTATCTGGCTCGGGTTCGGGGCCTCGCTCATGGCGGCGCTGCTCTTCTTCCGGCAGTTCGTATTCTGGCTCCCGCATCCCCTCGGTCTGATCATGCTGGTTAATCCTGTCATGAAGGCCTATTGGTTCTCCATTTTCATCGGCTGGTTATGCAAGAGTGCCGTGACGAAATACGGGAACAAGGGGACCTATCAGCAGGCGAAGGCCTTTTTTATCGGGCTTATCGTCGGTGAACTGATACTGGTCGCGATCGCCCTGCTCGTGTCGGTGGTGTCGGGCATCAGGATTCCCATCGACTTGAATCGTAATTGACGGGGAAGAGGTCGGAACGTGCAGGGAGCGGGGCAGGTGGTAACAAGGCCGGGCATGAGTGCCCGTGCAGGCGAGGGATCGACTGTGGATGTGGACCCAACCAATCGGGATGTAGTAATACGCGCCATCGGCGTGAAGCGATACTATCGCCAGGGGGACTCTGTGACCAAGGCCCTTGACGGGGTTGACCTTGATGTCTATCGGGGTGAGTACCTGTCAATCATGGGTCCGTCGGGATCCGGCAAGACCACCCTTTTCAACATGGTGGGAGGCATTGACTCGCCCACCGAGGGCATGGTGTTCATTGATGAGATTGACGTGGCCCAGCTCGATTCGTACGAGCTTTCCTGGATGCGGTGCCACAAGATCGGGTACATTTTCCAATCGTATAACATTCTGCCCGTCCTGACCGCCCTGGAAAACGTGGCGCTGCCGATCATTTTCTCCGGTGTCTCGCCGGATGATGCCCGGGACAAGGCCGCCGAAATCCTCACGCGCGTCGGCCTGGGGGATCGGGTGTTTCACCGCCCCTATGAATTATCAGGGGGCCAGCAGCAGCGTGTGGCCGTGGCCCGCGCCATGGCCAACGATCCGGTGATTATCCTGGCCGACGAACCGACGGCGAACCTGGACGTCAGAACCGGCCGCGAGATGATCGACCTTCTTGTCCGGCTCAAGGAAGAAGACAATGTGACAATTATTTCGGCCACCCACGACATGAAGATGCTGGATGTTTCGGATCGTATCCTGTGGGTGCGCGACGGGAAAGTGGATCGCATCGAGGAGCGCAAGAACCTTCAGATCCGGGTGGGACGCATCGGCCCGGAAGAAGTGTGAAAGGACTCTGATGTTTGGACGCAGTAAAGAACCTCGGATCGACCGGCAGCATTCGTTGACCGGTGTCCCCGTGGTCAGTGAAGATATCATCGTGCGCCAGGAGGCTCCGGACCGCATGTGTCTGGTGGTCCGGCGGCGGCGGGGGACGGGTTTTCTGGCACGCTTTCAGCCCCCGGTGATGGAGAAGACGGTCCGGTTGGACGCTCTCGGGGCTTTCGTGTTCGGGCTCATGGACGGGCATCGGCCGGTGCGCCGGATCGTCGATGAGTTTGAGCGGCGCTACCGGGTCAACCGCCGAGAGGCTGAGCTCAGTACGGTTGCGTTCATCAAGTCGCTGGCGGAACGGAATCTGATTGCCATTGTGATCCCGACGGGGCCCGATCATGGCTAGAGAAACAGAAGATAAAGAACTGTCGCAGTACCGGAACCTGATGCAGCCTCCGAAGGAGTTTGCGCATGGTTTCAACTGGAAAACCGTCGTTGGTGCCATTTTCCTTGGCATTGTGATGATGCCGGCCTCGATGTATCTGGGGCTGTTTGCGGGCAGCGGGGGCGCGATCAATTCGGCCTCGCAATGGGTGACGATCATCATTTTCGCGGAGATCGCACGCCGCTCGCTCAAGGACCTCCGGATGCAGGAGGTGTACATTCTATACTACATGGCCGGGTTGGCCATTGCCTCGCCCTTCAGCGGTCTGCTCTGGAACCAGTATTTTGTGCAGTCGGATTTCGTCAAGGCCATGGGGATTGCCCAGGATATTCCCTCCTGGTGGGCCCCCTCCGAGGAACTGATCCGCGAGGGCGGGCGAACGTTCTTCACGAAAGCCTGGATCGCCCCCATCGCCATGACGGCCACGGGTCTGATCATCGGGACTCTCGACGGCTACGGACTCGGCTATGTGCTCTACCGTATCACCAACGATGTGGAAAATCTTCCCTTCCCCATGGCGCCTGTGGGAGCTTCCGGCATTGTGGCGCTGACGGAGAGCAAGGGCAGCAAGGAACGCTGGCGCTGGCGCTGTTTCTCCATTGGCGGGATGCTGGGCATGATCTTCGGGGCCATCTACATCGGTGTCCCGGTCATCACCGGCGCCATTCTGGCGAAGCCGTTGCAGCTCATTCCGATCCCCTGGATAGACTTTACGCAACAGGTCGGGACTTTTCTGCCGGCCGTACCGTTTAACATCACCCTCGATCTGGGCGCTTTCATAGCCGGAACGGTTATTCCCTTCTGGGCGGTCATCGGTGGGACGATGGGCGTAGTGATGGCGATGGTGCTCAATCCCATGCTCTACCGGCACGGTGTGCTTGCCAACTGGAACCCGCAAATGGGGTTCGTTGATACGCAGTTCAGCAACAATGTCGATTTCTACCTATCCTTCGGGGTGGGGCTCACGATCGCGATTACCCTGGTCAGTCTGTGGAAGGTGGCGTCCCCGTTGATGGGCGCCTTCCGGCGCAAGCCACATGACGGTGCGGCGAAGGGCTCGGGTTCGTTGAGCCCGAGCGTCTGGAAACGGCTCGTTACAAACAACATCCAGCGGGGAGATTTCTCGATTTTCATCGCCTTGGGTATTTATATTTTCAGCAGCACGTTCTGGATCTCGCTGGCCTCCTGGCTGGTGCCGGGCTTCCCGTGGAAATTCTTCGTCTTCTACGCCGCCGTGTATACCCCGGTGATTTCCTATGCCACGGCGAAGATGGAGGGGCTCTGCGGGCAGGCCATTTCCATTCCGCTCATTCGCGAAGCAACCTACATCCTCAGCGGTTACCGAGGAATTCAGATCTGGTTCGCTCCCGCGCCGATTCCGAATTACGGCGTGGCCACTGTGGGTTTCCGGGTGATGGAACTCACGGGAACGAAGATCATGAGTCAGGTCAAGACCAAGCTGGTCACGGTGCCGATCATCATTATCTCATCGCTGGTTTTCTCGAGCATCCTCTGGCAGATGTCGCCGGTGCCTTCCGATGCCTACCCGTTCGCCCAGAAGATGTGGGAACTGAATGCCCGGAACTTTTGCCTGACGCTCAGTTCCACCACGGAGGGCGGATCGCTCTTTATGGAGGCCTGGAAGTGGAATTTCTTCGGATGGGGATTGGGCGTGGGTGTCTCGATGTATGCCCTCCTGAGCACATTCGGATTTCCCACCATGCTCTTTTTCGGGCTTGTCCGGGGGATGGGCGAAGCGTTTTCGGGGGTTTTGATCGCGCAGTTGTGCGGAGCACTCGTGGGACGGTATTACCTGCGGCGTAAATTCGGTGACATGTGGCTCAAATACGCGCCGGTTATCCTGGCGGGATTCTCGTGTGGAATGGGCCTTGTGGCCATGCTCTCGGTCGCGTTCACGATTTTAACGAAAATGATCTCCCCTCTGATCTTCTGAACGAGCGGGGAAGGGAGTGTTGGAATGACAAGGAGAGGTTTATGAGTGTGGCTGAAACCGGTCGCCAGGCGATCCCGGAGCAGGAGGAAATCTCCTGGCGGATTGCTTTTACCGTGAGCTGGGCTGGATTGCGCCGGCGGATCCTGCGGTCCCTGATCACGATGCTGGGGATCGTCCTCGCCATCGCGTTCCTTACCTATATGCTCGTGATCGATAATGTCACGGAAGCCCTGAAGGCGGTTTCCGGCAATGACGCCCTGACGGTGTTGCTGCAGAAGGCCGGCGTGGACACATTCGCGGCCGGCAAGACGGATTCCATGATGCTTCTCCTTATCGGATTGTCATTGCTCACCTGCCTGGTGGGCATTGTCAACTCGATGCTGATGTCGATTACCGAACGGGTTCGTGAAATTGGGACCATGAAATGCCTTGGGGCCATGGACTCTTTCATCGTCAAAGCCTATTTCATTGAGTCCTCGCTGCAAGGGGTCTTTGGCACCCTGTGCGGCAATGCGATCGGTCTGGTGGTTGCGCTGATTATTCTATTCGCCAGTTACGGCCGGCATGTTCCCGCGCACTTTCCCGGTCTCAAGATCCTGATTTCCCTGGGGGTATCGTTCCTGATTGGGGCGCTCATTTCTATTGTAGCTTCCATCGCGCCGGCCTATATGGCGGCCCGGAAGCAACCCGTCGATGCCATGAGGGTGGACGAATGACGCAAGACATTATCCAGGTTCGCGGAGTCACGAAGGTTTACCACATGGGAGCGGAGGATGTTCACGCTCTGCGGGGCATTTCCCTTACGGTGGGCCGGGGGCAGTATGTGTCCATCATGGGTCCCTCGGGTTCGGGAAAATCCACACTATTCAACATGATCGGCGGCCTGGATACGCCCAGCGCCGGCGAAGTGGTCATGGAAGACTACCGTCTCTCGGATTTGAATCCACGCCAGCTGGCCTGGGTTCGTTGCCACAAGATCGGGTTTATTTTCCAGTCTTTTAACCTGATCCCGACCATGACCGCCCTGGAGAATGTCGCGATTGCGCGCATCTTTTCGGCCATACCGCCCGATCAGGCCAGCCGGGATGCCGCCCGGACGCTGGACAAGGTTGGATTGGGGCACCGGCTGAATCACCTGCCCGGGCAGTTGTCCGGCGGACAGCAGCAACGGGTGGCGATCGCCCGTGCGCTGGTCAACGAGCCTTCCATTATTCTGGCCGACGAGCCGACGGGAAACCTCGATCTGCATACCGGCGAGGAAATCATCAACCTCATTGGCGAGATGAAGGCCCAACTGGGCATCACCGTCATTACCGCCACGCATGACATGAAGATGCTGTCTGCCTCCGACCTGGTCGTCTGGATCAAGGATGGGGTTGTGGATCGCACCGCGCGGAAGGGCGAAATTGAGATCGAAGTGGGGACGATCGACGGTAACACGTTGGCGTGATAAGGTTCCCGGCATTGAAACCGCCTCCTCATAATCCCGCCGAGTCCCATGAATTTGCGTGGGATGGTGTGTCGTTCCGTGTGCCGAGGGACTGGAATCTATCCTCCTATAATTACCAGGGGCCCGTCGTCAACATCACCATGGAGGACGATGTTGCCGTACGTTTGGAACTGGAGTGGATGCGGTTCGACCGGACTCTGGACCTGGAGCGCATCCGGGAACGTTATGTCCGGGCTTCTGAAAAACTGCAGGCCAAGGCGGTGACGACAGTCCGGTTGACCGAGGTCCCCAACGACTGGATGGCTTACCTTTATACCATGGCGGACAAGCGTCGGTTGATCGTGGCCTTTCACGTGGGCGGTACCGGGCGTTTTTTCTGTTTCCTGCGACTGCATGGGGAAGAGGTGGGCGAAAAATCGCTGCGGAACGCGCTCCAGTTGCTGGTCTCCACGCTGCGAACGCATGTCGATGGGGTGATCCCGTGGCAGGTCTACGATGTGGCGTTTGTGCTTCCGAGGGAATTCCGCCTCGAAAGCACCTCCTTTCAGGCTGGGCGCAAGCAGATGATATACGGGTGGCGCCTGCGCCGGCTTTATCTCTGGTACTTCTCGCTGGCGGATGTTCTGCTGAAGGATAAGCGTCCGGAGGAGTGGGCTGTCGAGTTTTTGAATAAGGGAAAAGAGATGCACGGGCCCGTGTTCTCGGTGGCGCCGGATGGCTCCATTCTGGCCAAAAGGGCGACCGCCTACCCGTTCGGGCATTTTGAGGAAATAGGGAGATGGACCTTCCGTTACCGGATCATCTGCCGTCATGACCCGGTGCGGAACCAAGTTGTGCTGGCAGTGTTCAACTACCGGCAGGACTCGGATCTGGCCCTATTCCCCGGTCGCCAGGGTGAGATATTCCCGAGCGGTTGATGGGACACGATGAATGCGCGGCGAGGGGACTGGCCGCCCTGCAAGAAGGTTGTGAGCGAAAGACACGCTTTGGAGAATAAAGTGAAAACGCTTCTAATCCGCCACGCGACGCTGGTTCTGCCTGACTCTTTGGTGGGGGATCAGTCCGTGTTCTGCCGCGGGGGGCGGATCGAACAAGTCGGCCCGGATGCG
>CAMBRF010000019.1 GCA_945870225.1 PVC group bacterium
CACAGGATGCCCTGTGGCCAAAATAGACGCCCCACCTTCTTAAAGGAAGACAACGAGACGGAGGAGCGGATCCTTCTGTTACAAAACCATCAATAACTTGATATGGCTAAGCCATGTCCGCGACGCCGAGGTAACACTGGGAGGGCGGCCATTCCTGGCCGCCGCAGTCCGTTCTACAAGGATGCAACTCGCAAGAAGTAAATAGGTTAGACGCAGCGAGCCGTATATTTTTTGATATGTAAGCGCTTACATATCATGGTTAATGACGGGCAAAGGTAACGCCGCAAAGCAGTTTTTTCGCCTCAGGACACCCCGTTCATGCTGCAATCGGTAACGGCTTACATATCATGGTCAATTCCGGTCAAATGTAATAAAACACTAAAAATAATTAAGCTGGCCACATTTCTGAAGAACCCCGGAAACTTGGGGTTTCAAGTATCCGTCCGAGTTATCGTGTTGTTTTGCAGGTGCTTGTGGAAGGTTCAGTTTACAGTTGCTTGGCTGTCAAGTTGCGTCGACGTTTTCACAAAAACGAACTTGCACCGCGCAAACCTAAGACATAGGCTCCGTCACAAGGAATTGTAATGCGTTACAGATAGAACGTTGGGCATAGATGATTATGATCAGAAGAGGAAAACATGACAGGATGGCATCGGCAGCTGCTTATGCACTTGCCGGCGTCCTCTTCGTGTCGATAGGGTTCCCTGCCTTCTTGGATGCGGCACAACGAGACATGCACGTGGTCCAGTTCGTTGCGGGAGTCATCTTTCTGATCGGCGCTGGTTCTGTCCTCATTCAACGATCGCATGAGAAGACGATCGTGAAGCTGTTGGAACTGACCCAGATCAAAACCGAAAGAATTGATCAGGACAAGGGAACAGCCCAACCAACTTCTCCTGGCGACGTCGCTACCCGCGCCGCGCCAGACAAGTAACGTTGGCTCAATGACGATGAAACGAAAGATAACAATACTCTTTGTGCTGCTTGGTGCGTTGGCCGCCGCGTACGGCATCGGCCAATTCAAGGCATCTATTGACAGTTCCTCCAGACAGATGAACGCGGAAATCGAGAACTGGAGGCAACTCGCCGAACTTGATAGATCTTTCCTGACAAACGTGGTGACACGACCCAGCACATTGACATCGGGGGCCTACGTAATGGAAACCACATTCCCGGGCCAAGCCCCCACCAACTGGACCCTGCAACTTGTCTTCTCCAACGGACAGTTTGCACTGCCGAAACCAACAACCTCAGGTCGGGCTGGGATGGCTGACACCCTTGTCCAGAATGGCAGTGTGGTGTCATGGTATCACGAAGGAATCATGTACGAGGCCACCGCAGAATGCGTCGGGCTCATTGATGGCGACACGATTTGGGGTCGCATCTACGGCTGGAATCCAGGTGACGAGTCGATAGGAGTGTGGCGAATTACTCGACAACGAAACCAATGAGGAGCCAACAACGGCGTCCATGGTAGGCTCACAAGCTCGCCACCATGACGCCGGGCGTTGGCTGAAAGAAAATTAATGAAACAACTGATGACACTTGTTGTTGTGGCCGTCTTTTGTGGATGTGTTGGCCGGGGACTGTATTTTGACGAGAATGGGTTTCCTCACGGAACCGGCTCAAAGGAGTACAAGTACGATTCAGGCAAGATGATGATCAAAGAGACCTATGCGTCAGGAAAGATAACCCAAACCGTTTGGTATCGTCCAGATGGAACCGTTAAGCGTCGAGAGGATTGGAAGGATGAGTCGGGCACGACAATCTATCTTCGCCAAGATGGAACTATCAAGGCAGCGATCCCCTTTGTGAACGGAAATGCGCATGGGTACGCTCTGCGCTTTGATGCTTCCGAGCGCGTGACTAACGTTGTTGAGTATTGTCGTGGCACTAAACTAAACAGCCAACCAACTTCTCCTGTCGACGTCGCTATTCGTCCATTTTAGAGTCTTGGGCGGATGAACTGTTAAGACTCGATAGAAAAAACCCGTAAACGACGATTTGCGCAGGAGTATTTATTAAGGGGTGTTAATATGGCTGAATATGTGCTAGTCGGAAAGGGACGAAAAATCATTCCTAGTACTTTTAAGAAATTGGAGGATGAGCTGGGATTTGCTCTTCCAGTCGAGTACAAGGCATTCATTTCTAATTTCAACGGCGGAAAACCAGGCGAGGGCATGCCTTGTAAGTTTTGGGTACAAAAAAGTTCAGGCTGGCAAGAATCAGTGGAATTCTTTTATGGTGTATCTCTTACAAAACGACATTCATATTTACCAGATGTCTGGCGTAGTAACCTCGATTTCATGCCACGACAATTGCTGCCCTTCGCTTTTACTTTAACAGATGATCTCTTAAGTTTAGGGCTATCCAGTTGTATACAAGGGAGAGTTTTTTTCTCGTCCAGTGTTAAGATTCCTTTTGCGCTTACTCCATTATCTACAGATGCAGGAATATTGGCTGACAAAGGAACAATTCAAGTAGCGCGAAACTTTCAAGAGTTTCTTGATAACTTGATGTAAGTGGTCAAGTGTTGCCGTCGTAATGCTGACCGTATGCGTTACCGGCCGCAGTGAAATCATGCTTTTCCTCGAAGTGGTATTGGGGGGGAGTAGGGACAGGTTAATAGTAGATATCAGGTCAGCGCTGTATGAATCTGTCACTCCCGGGCAATCGGAGAAGCGGGATGATCCCAAATTGCATTAATCCAGGCCAAAAAAGCCATCCCGATAAACAACCTGTCCCTGCTCTTTTGCTGTTTCGCATTGACGACGGAATGTTGCCCCCATACGCTCCACCTTCAGTTGAACAAAAGTCTCAGAACCCTGAAGTAAGCTCAATAACACTGTTCGGTGTGATGAAATGAAGAGTCAAGAGATTCTCAGAAAGGTGTTGTTCACGTGCCTCTTTGTCGCGCTACTCTTGGGCGCCTTCCTCCTCGGCTATCTCCGTGGCCATCGGTCTGCATCGCTCATTCTTCTTCGCGAGGAAGCCCGCGACCACTTTTCCAACGGAGTTCTACTGTTTCGCTCTGCACCCAGACTTGCGCCTCCACGCAAGCAAGATCCTGATGCGGCAGTGCGCAATCTCTACCAGGCTCGCGAGTACACATATCGTGCGCAGTACCTCTTGCAGAACCGGTTTGCCAGAGTGCACGAACGTCAAAGCTCCTACGAACCGCTGGAACAGAAGACCAGTGCGGAAGAATTCAACGACCTGTGGCAGAGAGTCCACCAGGAGATAGAGTTCGTGGAGACAAACAGAAACACCGAACCAGCAACCCCACCGTATTCGGAGCCCGCTGCGCGGTCTCCTCAAGGGTGAGTTGCCGCGTTCGCAATGATGTTTTTCCCCCAAACCTTCTTCCCAAAGTGTTACCCATTTTCAACCCGTTTTTAGTCTCATTATCCCGGCGTTAGCACAGAGCATTGGTTGATGACTTCTCAAGGCGCGGGAGCGTTGGTCGGAACCGTCGGCAGGGCGGGGATCCATCCGATACCGTCCTGGCTGGAGATGCGGATCCAGCCCTCGACAGAGGACTCTCGATACACGGTTGAACCGGGCGTGAGCGTGAAGAGGGCTTTAGCCGAGTCGGAAGGAGCCAATCGGACGATGAGATCACGGTCGCCTGATATCGTGATGGGTTGTCTCCGCAGGAGTATGTTGCTGAGTCGTTCAAACCATCCCCCGGTCCGGTGGACAGGCGACGGGGTGGGGGCGAGGGCTGGATTGGTGGTAGCGGAGGGGGTGGGCGGGGCATAGATGGGTTGAACGTTCACCCGCTCAGAATGAAAGGTCAGGGGAAATGGCCCGGCCGTGAGGGTCCGATAGAGTCCAGCCCGTGCGTCAAAAAACGTGAAGGTAATGGCAGGCAGGGCCGGCACAGAAGGGTCTATGGGGACCACGGTCTGACGGAAAACGTGTTGTATGCCGGAGGTCTCCTCAGGGACCGGCTTCATTTCGTAGGTTCTGAGTCCCGGTCCTTCAGGAATCCGGGGTGGGACGAAGAGGTCAGGCAACTTTTCGCCTTCAATACGCAGGGTGACTGTGATGAGGTCGCCGACGGCGACCTCCTGTGGAGCGATGGAGGCGTGGAACGAAAACCGGCCAACGGCACCCGAAAAACCGGCCGGCTTCCCGGCATCCGGGAGAGGGCGGATGACCAGGGGCAGCGGCTGGACGGGAATCATGACCGGACGCTGTTGGCGCTGGACGAAGAAATACGAGCGGGTTTCCTGAATGAGGGTTCCCTGCAAGGCCGGCGTCAGAGCGATTGATCCGGCGTTTTTCGCTTCGGCCCTGCAGCGGAACTTGCGGACCTCATAGGAGCGCCCCTCCAAGGTTACCGTCTCGATGGGCAGTTCCTGAAACGGACCGAGGAGAAGTTGGTCCGTCGCCGGCAGGCCGGTGATGGCCACCGGTTTGTCCAGATTCACGCCCGAGATATGGATGGCGAGGGTGAGTTGGAACGATTCACCCGCATAGGGGCCCTCCCGGTCAGCCGAGAAACGGGCAAAGAGCGCGGGCAGGTCCGCCGCTGAAAGCGCAGGCGGGGTAACCAGAAGGAGCGTCGGGAGCCAGACCCGGCAACAGGTTGCTCCGAGGACCTTGACTAGATGACAGATTCTCATAGCGGCTAATGACTCGCCAAAAGGCTTCGGCTGTTTCATAATCCGCCGCTCATTATATTGTGTCAATCGGGGAACGCACCATGATTCTCTACATTGTTACGGATACGGATCAGATCTATCGGACGGGAAACTGGCAGAAGAAACGGCTGGTGCTGGAGGAGACCTCCGGCGATTTCTGCCTGACCGTCCACTATAAACAGGTCAGCCTGAAGATGTTGGAGCGTGTCAAACCGTGGGCGATCTGCCATAGCGGCGCGTCCACGCCGTTCGAGGATTATGATGTCAGGCAAACCCGGAACTACCGGCAGGCCGTCCTGCGGACGACCGTCCCCCAA
Source organism: PVC group bacterium (assembly GCA_945870225.1). GTDB lineage: Bacteria > Verrucomicrobiota > Kiritimatiellia > CAIKKV01 > CAITUY01 > CAMBRF01. The sequence goes on from CAMBRF010000019.1 coordinate 4,967, forward strand.
CTCGGGATTTGCGGCGGACACCAGCTTCTGGCCGAATTCCATGGGAGTAAACTCGGCGGAATGAGGGCTCTGGCAGGGGATGATGCGGATCACAACCCGAATTACCATCCGGGCGAATATAAGGAGTGGGGTGTGTATCCTGTTCAGATCATCAAGGCGGATCCCCTGTTTGCCGGGTGTGGGGCCCGGATCCGGGTTCAGCAGTTCCATCGGAGTGAAATCAAGAAGCTGGGTGGCGACCTTGTGGTGTTGGCCAGCAGTCCTGCCTGCCGGGTGCAGGCTTTTGTCCATCGCCGGAAACCGCTCTACGGGGTTCAATTCCATCCGGAGGATGCGAGCGAAGCGTATCCGGACGGTTTCAGGGTTTTGAGGAATTTTTTCAAAGTGGCAGCGGCTCGACAGGCACCGGTCCGGTGTGGTAACTAGAGGCGAAATGAACGCATCAGTGAAACTCAGGCAGGGGATCGGCGAGGCACGCCGTGTGGTTGTGAAAATCGGCAGCCGGGTGCTGGTCCAGAAGACCGGGCGGCCGGAACACCGTCGTATTCGGGCGCTGGTTCGGGATCTGGCACGCCTGCGGCAGGATGGCATTGAACTGGTGGTGATTACTTCCGGTGCCATTGGGGCAGGCATGGAGGCCTTGGGGATGAAGACCCGGCCGACCTCCGTTCCGGATCTCCAGATGGCCGCCGCCGTGGGGCAATGCCGCCTGATGACCACCTACGACAAGCTTTTTGCCGCCAAGCGGTGCAAGGTGGGGCAGGTCCTGCTGACGCATGACGATTTTAATCATAAACTCCGCCTGACCAACGCCCGGCGCACCATGGAAAACATGATGCGACACCGCGTCATTCCCATCGTCAATGAGAACGATGTGGTGGCGGATGAGGAAATTCGCGCCGATATCAAGTTGGGCGACAATGATTTTCTGGCGTCGTTGCTGGTCAACCTGATCCGGGCTGATCTCCTGATCATCCTCAGCACGGTGGATGGGTTGCGGGCGCCGGGTGCCAATGGCCGGACGCGGCGGGTTCCGGTTCTGGAGCGTGTGGACCGGCAGACCCTGGCTTTGGTGACGGGGCAGAAAAGTGCGCTGTCCAAGGGCGGAATGGGGTCAAAGCTCAAGGCGGCCCAGGCGGCGGCCCACGCCGGGTGTCATGTGGTGATCGCCAATGGACGCACCTCGGGCGTCATTGGGCGTATCGTGCGGGGCGATGATGTGGGCACGTTTATCGTGGCGTCCGTGGCAGATTGAGCAGGCAGACGGGAGTTCGATATGAGTCTTCATGAGGATATGGTGCTGATGGGTGACCGGGCGGTGACGGCCTCGCGCGAACTGGCCCGTCTCACGGCGCGGAAGAAAAACACCATCTTACAGGTCATGGCCGACGAGCTTGAAGCCCGGCGGGAGATTCTCAAGGAAGCCAATGCCCGGGATGTGGCGGCAGCCCGGACGGCGGGGATGACGGCGGCAATGATTGATCGTCTGACCCTGACCGATTCCCGCATCAATGCCATGGCCAAGGGGTTGCGCGATGTGGCCGGCCTTAAGGATCCGGTGGGGGGGACGATCAGCCGCTGGATCCGGCCGAACGGGCTTGAGATTCTCAAAGTGCGGGTTCCCATCGGGGTGATCGCCATCATTTTCGAGGCGCGTCCGAATGTGACGGCTGATGCGGCGGGTTTATGCTTCAAGACGGCCAACGCGGTTATTCTCCGCGGCGGCAAAGAGGCGATGCTGTCCAATCAGGCCATTGTTGAAGCCCTGCAGACGGGTGGTCGTAAAAAAGGATTACCGGAATACGCCATTCAACTGGTGACCACCACCGATCGGGATGCCGTGAAGGAACTTGTGCAGCTTGAGGGCAAGGTTGACCTTGCGATTCCAAGGGGAGGCGAGAGTCTCATCCGGGCGGTGGTCGAGCAGGCACGGGTCCCGGTGATCAAGCACTACAAGGGTGTTTGCCACGTTTATGTGGATGCGGCGGCCGACCTCGAGATGGCTTTGAAGATCTGCGAAAACGCCAAGTGTCAGCGGCCGGGTGTCTGTAATTCGATGGAGACCCTGCTGGTGCATCAGGATGTGGCCGCCACGTTCCTGCCCATGGTAGTGAAGCGGTTGAGCCAGGAACTGAAGGTGGAGCTAAGAGGGGATGAGGGGGCGCGCAAAGTGGTTCCCTCGATGTCGGTCGCGACCGAAGAGGACTGGTACGCGGAATATCTGGATTTGATTCTGGCGGTACGGGTAGTGCCCTCGGTTCAGGCGGCCATTGAGCACATCAACCGGTATGGCTCCAATCATTCCGATGCCATCATTTCCAATGCGGTGGTGGCGCAGAAGCAGTTTACCCAGGAGGTGGGTTCGGCGGCGGTTTATGTCAATGCCTCCACGCGATTTACGGATGGCGGAGAGTTCGGGATGGGCGCCGAGATCGGCATCAGCACCGACAAGCTACACGCCCGCGGCCCGATGGGGCTGGAGGAACTGACCACCTATAAGTACGTGGTCAGCGGCAACGGCCAGGTACGGGAATAGGGATCACCTGCTCGTGAACGTCTCTGGCGGCGAGTGCCGCCAGCCGGCGGAGACAGTCGTCAGGGCATGCCATGGATTCCTCCAATCGGGCGATGGCCGGTACGATGGCGTAGGATTTAAAATCAGGCCATGGCACCTTTGCCGGCTCAACGGCTACGGACCCCGCCAGGCATAAACAGCGTTTGCCTGCGCGAGCGGCCGCATGGGCTATGGCGCCCACGCCTTTACCCATCAGCGTTTGCTCGTCCAGGGCTCCTTCAGCGGTGATCACCAAATCGGCATCTCGAATTCGCTGATCCAACCCGGACAGCGTTGAAAAAATCTCACTGCCGGGCTGGAAGACTCCCCCGCAGAACGCTTCTAGACCAAACCCTAGTCCCCCGGCGGCGCCAGCGCCCGGGTGAAGGGAAAAGTTCTGGCCTGTCAGGGTTTCAGTTACCCTTGCGAGGCGGCTTAAACAGGCCTCAGCTTTTAGAAGGTCCGCTTCTTCCCTCAGACCTTTTTGCGGCCCGTACGTGCGGCTGGCTCCATTGGTTCCGAGCAGGGGATTGGTCACATCCATGGCAATGATCAGCCTTTCGAACGATAGCGGATGCAGGGGTGCCTCCAGGTGCGCCAGTTGATCCAACTCCGTCCAAGTCCGGATTTCGGTGCCGGTCGCGTCCCGGAATCTCCACCCGAGAGAACGGGCCAGGCCAAATCCTCCGTCATTCGTGGAGCTGCCTCCGATCCCCACATAAAGTCGGCGCGCCCCCGCCTGTTTGGCCTGCCTGAACACGGCGCCGATCCCAAACGTATCCAGCTTTAAGGGATGCTGCATCCCTGCCGGAAGCAAGGCGAGGCCTATGATTTGTGCGGTCTCAATGATGGCGGTGCCTGCACCGGTCTCAAGCCACCACTCCACAACCCGCGCCTGTCCGGACGAGTCGACCGTTGCGCAGGTCTGCCGTTCAGCCTTCAGTAAGTGGCCCAGCACCTCTCCGAAACCGTCTCCTCCGTCCGCCATGGGGAGCTGTTCGATGAGATCACTAGGACGAATCTCGCTCCACCCTCTGGCAATTGATTCGGCGGCCCGTCGGGCGCTTAAGGTGCCTTTGAATTTATCCGGAACAATTAAAACACGTAATGACATCTACAGCGTGAGCTCCGTAACCTGACCTTCCACCACGTCGACCTCAACGGTTGCGGTTCCGCGCATCACGGTGCAGCGTTTCACATTGCCGGCTACCGTCCAATCGGTGTTGATGAGGTAAATGCGGCGGCGATCCCCTTCAGGATAGGCAAAATAGGCGATTTCGCCGTCGCCGCCGCGTAGGCGGACGTCGAACGGAAATCGCCCCAGCAGGCCGTCCAGCCACGGCCGAACCACATTGAGCAGGCCGCGATGACCGAAGTAGCTCCAGGTGGTGAAGGTGTGTACTGTTCCCCGGCCTACAGTGTGTTCCACCAGAAGGGGGTTGCCCTCGAGCGTCAATTCCGTCTGTCCGCCCATCAACTCGATCTCAGCCAGGCGTAGAGGGCCGTGACGCGGGTCGGTGAGATCCCGTTTTTCTCCCCGGACCGTGCCTTCCGCCACCGTTACTCCGGGACCTGCGATGCGCAGGCCGCACAATCGAGCGACGCGGGATGGGTCGGGGAAAGTGCGTGTGCCGCCAGTGAGGACGGCGGTGCGGTCGTCGGAAGTTTGCAGGTGCGGCAAGGCCATTACCAGTGTACCGCCCTCCGCCACCCAGTTTTCCAGCCGGTCCATATCGTCATCACACATGGTGTGCCAGCCGGGAAGGATGAGCAGTTTGTAGCCCGCCAGTGCAGCGGCGTCTGCCTCCGAGGGAACCAGATCCACCTGTCCATAGGGTGTACCGGCGAACCAGCGCCGCAGGCGGTTTTCCTCCTGCAAGACCGGGCACAGCCACACGCCTGGAAGAAATAGATCGGCCAGCAGCCAGCCATGTTCCGGTTCACCGTATTCCCACGCCGGGTCGTTCGGGCCAAAACCATCCCACACGCGTACGGGTCGCTCGGTATTCAGACTCATGCCGCCGGTGATGGCCTCGTGCCGGCCGTAGAACAGCCCGGTCTCCACCTGCAAGGGTGCGGTGCGCGGATGCGCCTGTGCCCAGCGGAAAAACGCCGCGATGTTGGACTGCCGTGCCAAGGGTAACGGATCAGTGGGCCCGCTGACAAAGCTGTGCACCTTTGCCAGTCCCCCTTCTTCATCTTCGATGAGCGAGGCCCCGGCGAGATAACCGAGATAGAGATTGAGCCAGAACATGCGCTCGTGACGGAAATCCTCGGGTGAACAGTGCACATGGCAGGCGATATGCATTCCCCACAGGGACTTGCCGTAAGCGCGGGCCGCCCCGCGGGCCTCGCAGAGCAGGAGGCTGGTGTTTCCGGTCATCGTCTCCGAAAGGATCAGGTTCACACCGGCACGGTAGGCGTAACGGTGCGCCAAGGCGGCTTCACCAAGCAGGCGCGGGGCGCCGTCCTCCGGGCCGTAGGTCTTGCTGATATGCTCGAGGTAGTCCGCCTCCGCCTCTGCCAGGGTGCGTGCGGAACCGGGTGTGCGCCAGCCGATGTAAAGCGGGATGCTCAGCTCGTGATGCTTTTTGCCTAAAAAATAGTCGCCGCCGAGGTTGTGTGCCATCGTTAATAACTCGGGCAGGGGCATGACCAGGTTGGGCATGGCTGTGTTGATGGCAAAGTAAATGCCGCGTTCACGGCAGAGAAGGAACCAGCGTCGCCAGTCGTCCTGGCTCACCGTATCGGTCTCGGTGCGGAAGAGTAAATAGTTGCCGCCGCCGGTGGCCGCCATGAAACGGATAGCCGCATCGATCCATCCGTTTTCAGCCGCCATCATGTTAGTGTCGTAGCCCAGCACCAGTCCGCGGCCGCCGGAGGGCAGATCACCGGATCCTCCCTGAGTGGGGAATGTTCCATCAAACCAAGGCGCTTGGAAAGGCAGGCATTCACGGAGGCTTGCCCAATGGGGCGGTGCCTGCTGGACGGTAACGCTGTAGAGCGCCAGATAGACGGTACCCTGCGAAGTGTTGGTGATGGACAGCGTATGCGCACCGTTGACGAGGGTGGCTTCATCGGTGTGCTCCAGCCCGCTATTCGCCCCGCGCATATATTTTGCCTTGTAGCGGCCGATCGTGAGTGGGTGGCCGTCCAGTGCCGTACTCAGCGTAACCTGCGGGCTGTTGCAGCCACTGGACATTTCCCCCATCACGCTGTCGGAGCGGGCCGCCCACGGCAGGCCGGTGAAGCGCCAAGTGATCACCACCGGGCCGTCTGCCTCCCAGGCTAGCGGCATTTCGACCGTGCCATTCGGGGGAATCCAGGCGGCGGTGCGGTGATGCACCTCGCGCGGCACGAAGGTTCCCTGGAAGGCCTGGCGCGTGATCTCCACCCTTTTCCGGCCGGTGCGGGCCACCTCCGCTGCGGTGCGTTGTGCGTTCCAGTAGATGCCTTCATCCTCCAGCCGGCAGACGACTAGTTGCGAACAGGAATATTTACTTCCCGCCGGTCTGGTCAGCCAATCGCCCCGGGGGATATCGCCCACCCGGATATCGGCGTTGAGCATGGCTGAACGAAAATGCAGAATCGTGTCATCATCACCCTCAACGTCCACCGCCAGTCCTTCCAATCCCTTGTAGCCATAAAGCGGGCGTGGGAAGTGGAGCAGCGGCGACTCCCACCGCGGCTCCGGCAACTCGATAAACGTCCTTCGCTGAGCACCCCAGCATCCATGGTAAATCACCTGCCGCGGCGAACGCAGCGTTCCACCCGAGACCGACAACCCGCCTGACCAGTCCTCATGGGGTTGATCCGGGCGCCATTCTGAATAGCAAACCCAGACACCCCAGCGGAAGAGAAGGGTTAGGGAGCGGTTGGTTTTTGCCTGAGTGGCACGGTAGCTCAAGGAACGGCGCTCAATGTGGGCTGTCATGGTGGCAAGCGTGTCTGAATCGGGTGGGGGTGTCAAGATCGTGGGAGGTCCAAAAAGACACCCCTTGGCCAGAAGGGACTAGGTCCGAACCGGCCAAGGGGTCAGGAATGGAGAGTATGTTTGAACGCCTGCTGCGTTCCCCCCCTTCAGCGATTCATATTTTCGCACAGTTCTTCAGGAATGAATGTTAAGAAAACGCAAAAAATGTGTCGCAAGGAAAGAGTAGCTGTTCAATGAAGCACTCATTTCGGAACTCAACGACAGATGGAAATTATCAGACTTGAAGAAGGGGACGGGTTTGGGATAATCCCCGCGTTTTCAAACAAGGAAGGACGGGCCATGAATAAGGTTTTGGCCAGAGAACAGTTGTCTGCCGATGTTGTGATGATGCGCGTGGAGGCGCCCTTGATTGCGCGGGAACGCCGACCCGGACAGTTTATCATTCTCCAACTCAACAATGAGTTCGGGGAGCGGATTCCGTTGACTATTGCGGATGCCGATCCGGTTGAAGGGTCAATTACGCTTATATTCCAGACGGTGGGATTGACCACCCACAAGCTTGCCGATAAGCGGGTGGGTGAGTTCATTGAAAGCGTGCTGGGCCCGTTGGGTCAGCCGACGCATATCGAAAAGTTCGGGACCGTGGTCTGCGTGGGCGGGGGGATTGGTGTTGCCCCCCTTCATCCCATTGCCAAGGGGATGAAGGAAGCCGGCAACAAACTGATTGTCATCATGGGTGCCCGGACCAAGGAACTGCTTGTCCTCGAAGACCAGATGCGGAACCTGGCTGATGAGTTGATTATCTGTACCGATGACGGTTCGGTCGGACGGAAATGCCTGGTGACCGAACCTCTCAAGGAGGTGTGCGGCCGGCGGCCGAAACCTGATCTCGCGGTGGCGATCGGTCCGCCCATCATGATGAAATTCTGCGCCGAGGCAACGCGTCCCTTTGCGGTTCCCACGGTGGTTTCGCTCAATACCATTATGATCGATGGAACGGGGATGTGCGGAGGTTGCCGGGTGACGGTTGGCGGGCACACCAAGTTTGTGTGCGTGGACGGACCGGAATTCGACGGGCACCAGGTTGATTTCGACAACATGATGAAGCGGCTGCGCGCGTACAAGCCCCATGAGGACAAGGCGCATCATCAATGTCATCTCGAAAGCGAGATCGAGCTCAAGGAGAAAAAGCAGTTATGAGTCATTCCTCTCCTGACATTTTGATGGACGCCGCCCGCCGTGACCTGGACGCCGTGATCAAACGCGATAAGCCCTTGACCCCCAAGGAGCGGCTGGCAATCCCTTGCCAGGAGATGCCGGCGCAGGATCCTGCCGTGCGCCGGGGCAACATGCAGGAGGTCGCGCTCGGCTATTCGCCCGAGCAGGCCCGTCTCGAATCGATGCGCTGCCTGCAATGCAAGAATGCCCCCTGTGTGGCCGGGTGCCCGGTGGGTATCGATATTCCGGGCTTTCTCAAGGCGGCTGCCGAAGGCGATTTTCAGTCGGCCATTGAGGTGATCAAGCGGAACAGTCTGTTGCCGGCGGTGTGCGGTCGTGTCTGTCCGCAGGAGGTGCAGTGTCAGGAGCATTGTACGGTAGGTAAGGCGTTGAAAGATGTGAACCGGGCAGTCTCCATCGGGCGTGTGGAACGCTTCGTCGCTGACCTGGAACGCGAGCGGGGTGCGGCGCAGGCTCCGGTCATCCATCCGGAGACGGGCAAAAAGGTGGCGGTTATCGGAAGCGGGCCTGCCAGTATCACCGTGGCGGCCGATGTTAGACGGGAAGGGCACAAGGTTGTGATTTTCGAGGCCTTCCACAAGCCGGGTGGCGTCATGGTCTACGGGATTCCCGAGTTCCGGCTGCCCAAACGCATTGTGCAGGAGGAGATCGACGCGCTCACGGCGATGGGCGTGGAGCTGCATACTAATTTTGTCGTAGGGCGGACCCGCCGACTGAAGGACCTGATGGAGAAGGACGGTTTTGATGCCGTGTTCATCGGGACGGGGGCAGGGTTGCCAAAGTTCATGGGGATTGAAGGCGAGAATCTGGTGGGAGTGTTCTCCGCCAATGAGTACCTGACGCGGTCAAACCTGATGCGGGCCTATGACGCCGCACGGGCCGATACCCCGATTTACCGCTCGCGCAAGGTGGCGGTCCTGGGCGGCGGCAATGTGGCCATGGATGCTGCTCGGACCGCAGTACGACTGGGGGCCGCCGAGGTCTACCTGGTTTATCGCCGGACCGAGGTTGAAATGCCGGCCCGTGTTGAGGAAATCGCCCATGCCAAGGAGGAGGGGGTGATTTTCCATTACCTTGAAAACGCCCGGCGGATCTGTGGTGACGACCAGGGCTGCGTGACGTCGCTGGAGTGTGTGCGCTATGAGCTGGGTGAGCCGGATGCGTCCGGGCGCCGGCGGCCTGTCGAGATCAAGGGCAGTGAGTTCATGATGGAGGTGGATACCGTCATCGTGGCGATCGGGAACGATTCCAATCCGCTGATTCCGAGGACGACCGACGGGCTCAAGATCACCAAGTGGGGGAATATCATTGTTGATGAGACCGGCAAGACGTCGCTCGATCGGGTTTTTGCGGGCGGCGATATTGTGCTGGGGGCCGCCACCGTGATTCTGGCCATGGGTGAGGGGCGGCGGGCGGCGGCCTCCATCAATGCGAAATTGCGGGAGTAAGGACTCAGCGCAACCGGCGCTGGTGTTCCTCAACCGTCCGGAAGGCGGTGAAGTCTTCCAGTCCGGCAAGCGATTTGATCTTCACGGGGATGCCCGACTCCTGCAGGGCGGCGATGGGGTTCAGTCCGCCGTAAACGATCATGCCGACATGTCCCTCCGAAACCGGAACCCCGAGCAGGGGCTGGTTGGGTTTGCCCAACTCGACAATGCCGCCCAGTCCTAGTGAACGGAGTTTTCGTTCGAGCTGTTGGACATTCTCGAGTGCGACGGACGGGACTTCGCGAAACCCCGCGCAGAGGATCCCGGTTCCGGTCAGGACCACATCCCGAACCTTGGTCATGTTCGCTTGAATGAACACTTCGAGCGGGTCAAGCGTTGACCCCTGATACTCGATCAGCTCCACGAATCGTATGGGGATACGGTTGCGCACCTCCAGAAGTCCTCCGAAACGTGACCGGACCGGAATGCCCTCGTGCATCAGGATGCCGCTGACGGTGATGCTGCAGACGGTTCCGATGGCCACATAGTTCTCCGGCACAACGGTCTGGGCAATCAATTCTCCTGCATTCGCCACCACGATGCGGGAGCTGATGGCCAGGTTCTGTCGGAAGACGAGCTTCATCTCGTTCAGGGCACGATTAAGATGCTCCGGGTAGATGAGGGAGACGTTTACAACGACCGAGCCTTCGGGACGGAGTTGCCGGAATGACATCTGATAGGCCAGGTTATCCACCCGTGATGAGATCACGCCCACTTTTTCGATCACATTTGCCCGTGAGATCTCCTCGCGCCCCTGACGGGTGATCGTGCGGCCGGCGCGGCGTGTTATGATTTGCGTCAGTCCCTGCCGGTCGAGCTGCAGCAAGTGGAAGCGAATGGTGCGGGGTTGGACGTCCAACCCTTCCGCGAGCAGGGCCATGCGGATGCGTGCCGCGCCCCGGGGCTCGGAGGACTCGCTCAACGTTTTCAGAATAGCCAGTTGAGTCTTTTCTTTTTTGGACATGCGGTTTAGTCCTACTGTGAATCGGTGAAGATACGGCAAAAATGCCGCTATAATCAAGGTGAATAGTCAGACAAATCGATTATATTATGCAATGTGTTTGTGGATGTTACGGTTCAAGTGTGCCGTATCTGGCATAATCAAACAAGCAGGAGAATCGAATGAATAAGTATGTAGAGGCAGTTTTGGAGCAGACCAAGCGGAAGAATTCCGAACAGGTGGAATTTATCCAGGCGGTGACCGAGGTGTTTGAGTCCATTGCCCCTGTGGTGGAGCGGCACAAGAAATACCAGGATCACGCGATTCTGGAGCGTATTGTCGAACCGGAACGCGGCATTATTTTCCGTGTACCGTGGCAGGACGACAAGGGCCGGTTTCAGGTCAATCGCGGTTTCCGTATTCAGTTCAACAGCGCGCTGGGTCCCTACAAGGGCGGGCTGCGGTTTCATCCGTCCGTGAACTTGAGCATCATTAAATTCCTGGGGTTTGAGCAGATTTTCAAAAACTCCCTGACCACGTTGCCCATGGGCGGCGGCAAGGGCGGTTCTGATTTTGATCCGAAGGGCAAGTCGGACAATGAAGTGATGCGCTTCTGCCAGTCCTTTGTGACGGAGCTTTACCGGCATGTCGGGGCGGATACGGATGTGCCGGCGGGCGACATTGGCGTGGGTGGCCGCGAGGTCGGGTTCATGTTCGGCCAGTACAAGCGCATTGTGAACGAGTCCACGGGCGTTCTGACCGGCAAGGGACTGAAGTGGGGTGGGTCGCTGATCCGCTCGGAAGCCACAGGTTATGGTGCCGTCTATTTTGCGCAGGAAATGTTGACCAAGCGCGGCGACTCCATGAAGGGCAAGGTCTGCGCGGTCTCGGGATCGGGAAATGTGGCGCAGTATACGGTTGAGAAGATCAACCAGTTGGGCGGCAAAGTGGTCACTCTCTCGGATTCCAACGGCACGATCTATGATGCGGCCGGGATCACCGAGGAGAAACTGGCTTTCATTATGGACTTGAAGAATGTCCGCCGGGCCCGGATCAAGGAATACGCGGATAAATATGGCGCCCAGTATAAGGAGGGCGAGCGGCCTTGGAGCGTGAAGTGCGACTGTGCCTTCCCGTCAGCCACCCAGAACGAGATCTCGGGTGAGGACGCCAAGGTTCTGGTGAAGAACGGTTGCCGCCTGGTGGCGGAAGGGGCCAACATGCCAACCGACCCGGACGGGGTGGAAGTGTTCCTGAAGAACAAGGTGTTGTTCGGCCCGGGTAAGGCGGCCAACGCTGGCGGGGTGGCTACATCCGGCCTCGAAATGTCGCAGAACTCCATGCGTCTGGCGTGGACACGGGCCGAGGTGGATCAACGTCTGAGCCTGATCATGAAGTCCATTCATGAGAATGCTTATGCAGCCTCGGCGGAATACGGTGACGCGGGTAATTATGTTCTGGGTGCGAATATCGCCGGCTTTGTCAAGGTGGCGGATTCGATGATCGACCAGGGCCTCGTGTAATCGGATCGCGATCGGGAGAGAGCGAGGGCCGCCGGAAGGCGGCCCTCTTTTTTTGGCAGAACCGCTAGCGGCGGTAATCCTGGGGATTGATGCCGAGGTGCTGGATCCGGTAGTTGATGATCCGTTGTGTGGTCTGAAGATGGCGGGCGGCGGCGGCCGCGATGCCGCGGTGGCGTTTGAGCGCATCCACAATGATCTCGCGCTCGAACGATTCGACCATGGTTTGCAGGCAGGCGCCACTTTCCGGGACCAGGGCCGTATTGGTGGCTTCACTGGTTTGCAGCGAGGGCGGCAGGGTGTAACCATGCAGGACGTCGTCGCTGGTGGTGAGCACGGCGCGCTCGATACAGTTTTCAAGTTCCCGCACATTTCCTGGCCAGTGATAGGCCATCATCATGTTGATCGCGGTGGTGGAGATGCGCTTGACCTGTTTACTGTAGGACTTGCTGTATTTCTGAAGGAAATGATCAGCCAGCAGGAGGATGTCGGACCGGCGTTCTCGAAGGGCCGGAAGGTGGATGGGGAATACGTTGAGACGGTAATACAGATCCTCGCGGAACCGTCCCGCCCGGATGGCGTCCTCCAGGTTGCGGCTGGTGGCGGTGATGACCCGAACATTCACGGAGAGGGTCTTGTCGCCGCCGACGCGCTCGAATGAACGTTCCTGCAGAACCCGGAGCAGACGCACCTGGACGGCGGGCGAGATGTCGCCGATTTCATCCAGGAAGAGAGTTCCCCCGTTGGCGAGTTCAAAGCGTCCCTTCCGCTGCTGGGCGGCGCCGGTAAAAGCCCCTTTCTCATGGCCGAACAGTTCGCTTTCGATGAGATTCTCGGGGAGGGCGGCGCAATTCACGCTGATGAAGGGGTTTTGTCGGCGCGAACTGCCGAAGTGGATGGCGCGGGCGACGAGTTCCTTGCCGGTGCCCGATTCACCCCGGATCAGAACCGTAGCGACGCTGTCGGCGACCTGGGCAATCTGGTCGTAAACCGCCCGCATTTCCTTTGACGTTCCGACGAGGTTGTGGGGCTGGTACCGGTCGCCGAGTTGGCGTCTCAGTTTTTCGTTTTCAGCCCGTAGCCCTTCCTGCTCGCTGATTTGCTCCCGGATGCTGGCTACCGCCTCAGCGAGAAGATTGGCCACCAGACGCAGGAAATCGAGGTCTTTGGCGAGGGTGTTCTCCTCCGCAGACGGTCGATCAATGCTGATGGTGCCGATGACCTGGCGCTGATGGAGAATCGGGACGCAGATGAAGGCCCCCTTGGTGCCTTTACGGGAACGGGTCCGGTTGAGGAAGCGGGAGTCCTTGGCGAGGTCGGGAACAATCTCCGGTTTCGCGCTCTTGGCCACGGTGCCGGTGATGCCTTCTCCAAGCCGGTATTGGCCCCGCTTGTGTTCCTCGGGCGTGAGCCCGCGTGAGGCTTCGATGACGAAAACATCCGTGTCGGGGCGCCGAAGGGTCAGGGTGCCGTAGGACATGCCCATTTCCTTCTCGAGGATATCAAAAACCTCCTGCAGCAGGGCGGACACATCACGGCGATGGGCCATCGCCTGGGAGATCCGATACAACACGCTTAATTCAACCGACTCGCGCTTTTCCACGGGACTCTCCTTAATGGCCTTAACACCCTTTCGCGTTCAAGGCGCAGGCTCTTAACAGATTCCGGATAGGAATTCAACGTCGCGCTATCAGGGTTCTGCCAAAACAGACGGAGGGGCTCGGCGCGGGGGCATCTGGGGGCGTTCCAGCAGGTGACGGATGCGGGTCATGAACGGAGTGTAACTCAGCGGTTTGACCGCATAGTCCCCGGCTCCGATTTCCAGTGCACGCACGATGGCTGTTGCGCTGGACACGATCACGAAAACCTTTGGACGGAACAGGGGGGATCCCTTTCGCAGGCGCTCCAGGATCCGGAAGCCGGATTGTTCCGGACAATCGGTATCGACAATCCAGAGGTGGAAGCGCTCTTTTTCAACCGCCATCAGCGCGTCCTTCGAACTGGGAAAAATTTCGATATCATAACCGTTTTGTTCAATGACCTGCTGGACGGTCTGGGCCAGAATCGGATCGGCAAGAATGGCGCCGATTCGGGTTGTGGTCCGGCTCGAGTGATGGATATCGGAAAATAGCTTCTGGTCGGAATCGAGAAGGAATCCGGCGTAGGCGTTGTGCAGGAAGAGTCCCACCGTTGCGGAGGCCTCCTCAATCGGGGTGGGCTGAATCAGGATCGTTAAGCCGGCACACAGTGTGAGGGGCATGGATCGCCCCGTTGCGGTGGTCGTGTTTTCGCGGTTGAGAAGGGGGAGGATCTTGTTGATGGCGCAGGTGGCGCCATAAAGGTCCTCATCGGCCAGCAACACGACGAATTCCGAATGTCCCCAGCGAGCGACGATGTCCGTTGCCCGCAGGGAAGCGGACAGGATGGTTCCCAGTTGGCGGATGAGGGCGTCGCGCATGCCGGGGGAGCAGGTCGTCGTCAGGGTGTCAAACCGATGGATGCCAATCATGGCCAGGGCGAGCGGGTGGTTGGCCTCCATTTGCCGTGAGGAGAGGCGCTGGTAGGCTTCGTAGAATGCCGCCCGGTTAAGCAGGCCACTCACCGGGTCACGCCGGGCCTCCTGTCCGATCTTGGCTCCACGCTTCAGGGTTTGAACCAGATACTCAGCCAGTTCGCAGGGGTCAACCGGTCTGTCGAAGTAACGGTTGGCACTCTCGCCGAGAAATTGCAAGGATTCCTGCTCGGCGGGCGGATTTCCGATGGCGATGATGGGTTTGGCGGCAGAGGAGGGGTGGGATCGTAACTCGGTGATCAAGTCCCGTCCGTCTTCATCAGGCAGCAACTGGTCCACGATGATGGCGGAGATGGCCTCTTTCAGCACGATCTGGATCGCCTCGTGAGCGCATTCTGTCAAGATGACATCCCGGCCCCGCGCTTCGAGGGCCTGCCGGAGCGATTCGCAAAGGTCAGGGTCGGACGAGACAACCAGAATGGTGGTGGGGTCGATATCCTGCCTCACCAGTTCGAGCCGCATCAGCGTAATAAGTTCCCTCAGGCAGGCTTCCATCTTGGCGGGGGGGGCCGTTTCTGCCCGCCGGGCTGACTCCGCCAGAGTGCCCAGACCATGCAACTCACAGGAGGAACGTACCAGGGCGACCAGTTCGCGCGCCGCGCCATCGGTCAGGGGATCCGTTGTCAGGTTGTTCAGCGCAATGGAGAGCGCCTCGAGGCGATGCCCTAAATTGACCCGGGGTTTCTGTTGGTTGTCATTCATGAAACCACTCCGTCATGGATATCGGCGGGACGACCTGATGAACAGGCTACCCATAGCTTCGAGAATGTGACATATTGAGCCGCCAATACAACTTAAAAAGATTCTTTCCGGGAGGGTGGTATTCATGCAGCGAATCGGGGTTTTGACCGGCGGCGGTGATTGTCCAGGACTGAACTGTGTCATTCGCGCCATTACCAAGACGGTGATGACGGAGTATGGCGCGACCGTGGTCGGGGTGGAAGATGGTTTCGAGGGGCTGGTGGATGGGCGGATGCGGGAGCTGGGGAACAGTGATGTCTCGGGCATTATCAGTTTGGGCGGAACCATTCTGGGTACATCCAACAAGGGGGATCCCTGGCATTTTCCGGTCACGGGGGCCGATCAATCCGTGACCATCACGGATGCCTCGGCGCAGGCCATGGCGCACTACCGTCAATGGGAACTGGATTGCCTCGTGGCGGTGGGCGGTGATGGCACCATGAATATTGCCGGGAAACTGGCTGGACTGGGGGCCAATCTGGTGGGGGTCCCCAAAACCATTGACAATGATCTGGCGGCCACGGATTTGACTTTCGGTCACGAAACCGCCGTGGCGGTGGCGACGGAAGCCATTGATCGCCTGCACACCACGGCGTCTTCTCATCATCGCGTGATGGTCATCGAGGTCATGGGTCGCTATGCCGGATGGATCGCCCTGCGCGCCGGATTGGGGGGCGGGGCGGATATCATTTTGATCCCCGAAATCCCTTTCACTTGGGAAGGCGTTTTCAGGAAGGTGTTGAGTCGGAGCCGGCATGGGAAGCGTTTTAGCATCGTCTGTGTTGCCGAGGGGGCCAAGCTGCCGGAGGGAGGCGAAGTGGTCAAGGCTTACGATTCCAAGCGGACGGATGCCAAGCAACTGGGCGGAGTGGGGGCGTTTGTGGCCCAGCGTATCACGGAGGGGACGGGACTGGAGACACGGGTCACGGTGCTCGGCCATCTCCTGCGCGGAGGGAGCCCGGTGCCGTCCGACCGTGTTCTGGCCACTCGTTTCGGGGTGTTGGCCGGTCATCTGGCCGCGCAGCGTCGCTACGGGTTGATGGCCGCGCTGCATGGCAGCCGGGTGGAACCGGTGCCGATCAAGGACGCGATCGCCGGTCTCAAGCTTGTTACCCGCGACGATGAACTCGTGCAGGTTGCCAAGTCGGTGGGGACAAGTTTTGGCGAAGTCTGAAGCGGCTTGAGGTTGGAATAGCAGAGGCGATATGGGCATTCAGACTAATGGGAAGCCGTTGACGGACCGGGTGCTGCAGCGGGGCTTGCGCGTCAATATTCTGGCGGGGTGCCTGGGGACCATGTGGGGGGTGATCGCCGGGGGGATGCCGCTCACGATGTTCATGAAGTGCATCGGCGCGAGCGGCGTCATGATCGGGTTGACGGCGACGGTGGGCCAGGTGGCGATGCTGCTGCAAATTCCAGCCGCCTTGATGGCCGAGCGCTTGCCGGCACGCAAGCCTTTCTTCGGTAGCATGAATTTAATTCACCGGTTATTGTGGTTTGTGCCGGCCTTTTTGCCGTTGTGGATGGCGCCGGGGCCCGGATCGCATCTGGCGACGGTCGTGGTGTGTACGGTGGCGTTTAGCGGAATGCTGGCGCAACTGGCCAGTTCGGCCTGGTGGAGTTGGATGGCGGACCTTGTGCCGGCCCAACAACGGGCCAGCTTTTGGGGGCGCCGGCAGACCTATGTGTCGGTTGCCAGCCTGTTTGCCATGCTCATGGCGGGTTTCCTGCTCGACGCCTTTCCCGACCCGACCCATCCCGGCGGGTCTTTTCTGGGGTTCATTCTTGTTTTTGGCCTGGCCGCTTTGCTGGGCTCGGCGGATATCATTATTCACCTCTGGGTCCCCGAACCTAAACCCATGGGATTGGGCCCTTCGGCTCATCTTGGGGCGCGTCTTCTTAAGCCCTTTGCCAATCGGGATTTTCTCTGGCTGACGTTGGCCATGGGAGTCTGGGCCTTCTCGTGCGGCATGGTAGGCCAGTTCGGGTTTATCTATCTGAACCGGGCCTTCAATGTGAGCTATTCGGCGATGTCCATGCTGGCCATCAGCGCGGTGATCGGCGCGTCGATGGCCGGGATCATGTGGAGCTATGTGATGGATCGCGTGGGGGCCCGGAATTTCGGCGCGATCATGATGATCCTGGCCCCTTTGGTGGGGGTCGCCTGGTTCTTTCTGCGCGACACCGATGTGCTGATACGCCTTCCGTTCCTGCCGGATGTTCCGATCCATCAACCGATGCTCATGTTGTTGATTGCGAATGTTTTTGCAGGGCTTTTCTATTCAGGGGTCGGTTTGTCACAGATCAGTCTGCTGTCGGCCTTGGCGCCGGTTGAAGGGCGCACACTGGCCATGGGGATCCATTGGGCGGGTGTCGGCCTGTTGGGAGCCTCAGGCCCCCTTTTCGGGGGGTGGGTCATGGACTGGATGGAATCTTATACGGCCCGGACCCAGCAGGCTTGGATCATGCCGACCGGAACCTCGTTTGGTTTTTTTCATGCCCTGATTTTGATTCAGATCGGGCTGACCTGGTTCGTGGCGGTTCGCATGATGCTCGCGGTCAAGCAGCGTGACGGTGAAATGGCGTTCCGCACAGCCATTGCCAACCTGCAGTTTGGCAATCCGTTCCGCATGTTGTCCGGCATATTCAATATTTCCACAATGATGATTTCCACCAGTCGCGACGGGCGGGCCGATGCCGTGCGGCGGGTGGGTGAGGACAAAATGCGGATCGCGGTGAGGGATCTGATCCAGCAACTGGACGATCCCTCAACCGAGGTCCGGGAAGCGGCGGCACATGCACTGGGTCGTATTGGCAGTCCCGACGCCGAGCAGGCGCTGGTGGGCAAGCTCGATGATCCGGCTGCGGATATTGCCCCGCAGATTGCGCGCGCCCTGCGGCATGCCCATAGCCGGGCGGCTGTTGAGGCCCTGATCCGGCGGCTGAACGATCCTGATCGCGAGACCGTCAGCGAGACGGCGCGCACACTGGGTGAGATCGGCGACAAGCGCGCCCGGGGCCCTCTGTTGGAGGTTTTGCAGCGGAGTCGTGATGCCAAGATTGTGTCGGCCTCAAGTGAAGCTCTGGCGCGTCTGGGCGAGATGGCGGCGTTGTACGAGATTTTCCCCCGGATGCAGGCGGCGACAAATCCGGTGCTCAAGGGATCACTGGCGATGGCGGCAGCCGATCTCCTCGGGGTTCCTGGCGAGTTCTACCGGATCCTGATTCGCGAGCAGAGACAGCGCGGGTGCGAGGCGGAGAACCTGCTGGACAAACTGCGCGATGCCATTGTGGAGTCAACGCAGGACCAGATGTCGGCTCAGGGGCAGGCTCTGACCGATAAGAGCCATGTGCTCTACGAGCATTACACGGCCGGGCGGATGGTCGAGGCGGTGGACCTTCTATTTGATCTGGCGCTGGGATTGGCGGCGTTGCGCTACGGGATCAAGTTTGGGAGGGATGCCGAGGCTTTTGTTGAAACCATGATCTGGAATGATGTGCGCTTCGGAATGGGGGTCTGGTATCTGCAGTTGCTGCGCGAGCAGCGTGACCATGCCGGCCAGGCCTGGCGTGACGGTACGGAAGTGCTTTTAGGCGTCTACGTGCTGTCACGGTGGTCGCCAAATCGGGACACGCCGGAAGTGGGCCGGGCCTAGGCTTCGCCGGGTTCCGCAGCGGCTTTTTCCAATTCATCGCTCAGGGGCCCCTTGGCGCCGGAACGGTGAAAAAGAAAGAGGATGCCGCCGGGCAGTCCCCATATTACCAGAAATAGATAAGGGAGGAAGGCCAGCAGAAACGCCTTGCCCGCCGGGACGCCCAGGATCGCCCACAGATGAATCGACGCGCCCTCGCGTATGCCCAGCCCCCCCGGCGTCACAGGTATGGCACTGATCAGGCCCACGAGGGGAGCAAAGGAAAGATAGTCCACGAACGGCAGGTCCAGTTCGAGGGCTTTGCCCACAAACGAGGCTGAGAGGACGAAGAGAAGCTGCAGCAGGATGGAGTGCAGGGTGATCTTCAAGAGCACGCGCGGCTGGGTCCGGCAGACGTAAAAGGCGTTGTAGACCTTTTCAATCAAGCCAAAAACCTTTCCGAGGACGGGGTGGATGGTCCAGCGTTTGAGAAAAGGAAGCGCTTCAAACAGGTGGACACTGAACGCCAGGATGCTGCCGGTCACGATACTGCCACATACCGTCAGGGAGACCAGGGCTGTGGCACGCGTTTCAGGATGTGACATGAAGAAGGTCCAGCGGCACAGGATCATCACACTGACGATCAGGGCCAGTATGACCAGTCCGACAATCCGGTCGATAAAAATACTGGTTACCGCTTCGGTTTTCTTGTGATGGGTCTCGCGGGCCGTGTAGTAAGCCTTGATGAAATCGCCGCCGGTGGGGCCGATCATGAACGAGTTGAAGAACATTCCGATGAAGAAAATGGAGCTCACCCGCGAATAGGCCAGTTTCATGCCTTGGGCATCCAGAATCAGCTTCCAGCGCAAAATACACAGGAAGAGGGGCGGGATGCAGAGCAGGAAGGCCGCGAGCAGCCAGGGCCAGTGTGCGGCGGTAATGCGGAGCGTATCGCCCATCTGGGCGATGCCCATTTTCCTGAGAAGCCAGACCATGACGCCTGCGGCCAGTCCGAGTCGCAGGAGAAGCCAGAGGATATCGCGTATTTTTTTCATGAGGCCTTGACGATGTCGGACAGTGTCTGCCGCAAGGGGATGAGCGGAGACCAGTCGGTGGTTTTCCTGAGCCGGGAGCTGTCGAGTTCGAGACAATGGTCGTCCGGGCGAAAAAGACTTTCTTCGCGTATGATTTCAGGATGGACGCCCGTCAGTTCGCAGAGAGCCGTCAGGATTTCCCCGATCTTTACCTGATGGCCGGAGGCGATATTGTAAGCTTCGCCCGGGATTCCCTTTTCGATAAGCAGGGCATAGGCCCGAGCGATATCACGCACATCGGTGAAATCACGGCGGCTTTCGAGGTTTCCCACCCTGATCACTGGCGTCGTGCCCTGCCGGATGGCCATGACCTGACGCGCAAATGAGGAAACCACATAATCGGGCGCCTGACCGGGCCCGATGTGATTGTAGGGTCGCGCAACCATCACCGGCATGTCGTATTGGCGGGCATACAGCAACGCGATACCGTCCGCGGCGGCCTTGGTGATGCCGTAAAGTGATTCGGGGTGGAGCGCATCATCCTCCCGAACGGGTGCCGGGCGGGTGTGCGTGCCGTACACTTGCGCGGTTGAGACAAAGAGCAGGCGGGTGGCGGGTGAGTCGGACCGCAGGGCCTCCAGAAGATTGACGGTTCCCATCACGTTGACCTCGGTCATCATCCGTGGACTAGATTTCCCGGAAGGGACAAAGGCGAGGGCCGCGAGATGTACGCAAGCGTCCGGCGCCACATGGCGCACGGCGGTTTTTAAGGCCGAGGCATCGCAGATGTCAGTGGACAGGAATTCCTGCACAGGCAGATCGGAAGGCGCGGCCCCCCGATCCATCCCGTAGCTGGTATGGCCGCGCGAGGCCAGTTCAGCCAGCAGATAGCGGCCCACAAAACCGCAGGCCCCTGTCACAAGAACTCGCATGATCAGCCTTTCGACTTCTTCAGTCGCTCGATGTCGGCATCTACCATCATCTTGACCAGTCCGGTGAAGTCGACGGCGGGCTTCCATTTCAGGACGGTTTCGGCCTTGGTTTTGTTGGCGAGAAGGAACTCGACCTCCGCCGGGCGGATGAAACGGGGATCGGTTGCAACATACTTCTGCCAGTCCAGCCCGACATGTTCGAACGCGGTGGTCACGAAATCACGCACCGAGTGGGCGATTCCGGTTCCTACCACGAAATCGTCCGGGGTGGGCTGCTGAAGCATCAGCCACATGGCGCGGACATAATCCCCGGCAAATCCCCAGTCGCGGTGCGAGTCGAGGTTGCCGAGCCGCAGGTCCTTGGCGAGCCCGAGTTTGATGCGGGCGACGCCGTCGGTGATTTTGCGGGTGACGAACTCCGTGCCGCGGCGGGGGCTTTCGTGATTGAACAGGATGCCTGAGACGGCGAAGAGATTGTAACTCTCGCGGTAGTTCACGGTGATGTAGTGCCCGTAAGCCTTGGCGACACCATAGGGGCTGCGGGGGTAGAAGGGGGTGGTTTCGCTCTGCGGGGTTTCGAGAACCTTCCCGTACATCTCACTGCTGGAGGCCTGGTAGAAACGCGCTTCAGGGCAGATGTGACGGACCGCTTCCAGTACCCGCGTCACACCAATTCCTGTGAATTCCCCCGTGAGGACCGGCTGATTCCACGAGGTCGGCACGAATGACATGGCCGCGAGGTTGTAGACCTCGGTAGGCTTGATTTCCTTGAGCAGTTCCACCAGCGACAGCTGATCCAGCAGGTCCGCCTGACGGAGATTGATCCGGTCCTTGATATGGTTGATCCGTTCAAAGGTCTCGGTGCTGGATCGGCGGACCATGCCGTAGACCTCATAACCCTCCTGCAGCAGGAGTTCCGCCAGATAGGATCCATCCTGACCTGTGATGCCGGTGATTAATGCCTTTTTTTTCATATTAATCTTTTACCCTTGTTTGTGTTCTTCCTGCGTAAGCCAAGCCTCCCGGATGATCTGCAGTCCGGTCACAATTTCTTCAGCTGTTGCGGCCGGGCTAGGCTCAAGGACGCGGACTATATCATCTTGGGCGGCATCGCGAAACAGTTTGAAATCGATTTTTCCCAGAGGCGGCATGAGGTGGTCGGAGGCAGGGGGGAGAACATCGTGGATATGCATGCCGGCCAGAATGGGACGGAGGCGTTGGACCCAGCGTACATGACTGGTGAGCCCGAGGTTCTCGCGGATTTGTCCGTGGCCCATGTCGTGCCAGCAGCGGAGCCAGGGTGAATTGAAGTGCTTGACCAGTTTTTCCATTTCCACTTCGGTGGGGATGGCCTCCCAGGAGGGAAGAATTTCCAGCGCCAGGATGCGGCGGGTGGACTCCAGTAGCGGCATGAGTTTTTCGATGGCCGCGTAGAGATGGGGAAGCTGGCTGGCGACGGCCTTTTCGCGCGTGAGCAGGAGCTTCATGCGGATCTTGTCATACGCTTCGCTGTATTGTTGTCCGAGGGCGGTGAGTTCAACCAGTTTGGGAGAAAGCGGGGACATATCGACATTCCCGGCATGGGTTACCACGACGCGGGCGCCGATCTCGGCGGCAAAACGGAGGGTGTTCTCAAGATGATGGTTGGCGCTGGCACGGACCCGTGGGTCGGGACTGGCGAGGGTGAACGGTTCAGGATGCGGGACCGGGACGACGGGTGGGAGGGGGCAATAGGCGTGGACGCTGTCCACCTTGATGGTGCCCGTTTTGATTCTGGAAAGAACGCCGGGCACCAGGTGGGAGCGGAGATCGTACCCGAGTTCGACGTGATCGAATCCCAGGGCGAGAATCTCGTCAAGCATGGCTTCGCCGGTTTCATGGCGACCGGCATTCCAGCGAGTAGTGAGGCTGAAAATCATGAATAAAAAAAGAGGACCCCCTGAAGCGAGCTCCAGAGGGTCCTGCGAAAGATACGATTCCGATCAGGTCCCGAATGCCTGGCGCGCGCGGGCGCGAGCCGCCTTGCGGCGACGCTGTTCACTGGGCTTCTCGAAGTACCGATGGGCGCGGATCTCTTTCATGATCCCTTCCTTGTCCATGATCTTCTTAAGCCGCCGAAGCGCCTTATCGACTGTTTCGCCGCGTCTGATTTTTACCTGTGCCACGATCTAGAATCACCTTCCCTTCCTGATCCGGGCGTTGGTTGAATCTGCCCTTGAATCAGAGGCTGTGTAAGGTACGGAACCGGACCAAGGAAGTCAAGTATGCGAAAAAGTCGGCTAGCGAAGGGACTGGGTTTTCAGAGTCAGGGTGTAGCCCTGACGATGATTGCGCAGAACGGCGGTGGCGGGGTAGATCCGGACACCTTCCGTACGGGTATCGCTGAAGATGATGGTGGTGCCCTTGCGCCGCCCATCGAAACGCGTCTTGCTCAGGAGTTGTCCCGAGTCGGCCGAGAAGACGTAATCCACGCGGTGGGCCCCGTCTGGCCCCTTGAAAATGATCTGACGGCAGTGCCGGCTCATGGTGGCACCCGCAGGCGGAGTCAGATCGAAAAAGAGATCGGAGATGTCGGCATCCATGGCTTGGCCGGCGGTTTTACGGTCGCCGGGGAGCGGGATGGAGAACTGCGCGCGGAACTCTCCATTTGACCGCGCCACATCAAAGAGTTTCATGCCGAGCGGCGAAAGACAGACGACCGTGTAGTCGCGTGACGGCCTGTTGACGGTGGAATAGCCAAGGGCCGTCATCCGGATGGAGGGCCACCACCAGTGTGGGCTGAACTCGAACACCAGCGTCTGTTGTGATTCGAACTGCCGGGGCAGGGCGGACTCGTAGCGGGACGGCATAGTACCGGCATCACCGGCGAGTGGCGGCATGACGGTGCGGCAGGAGAGAAAAAACAGCGATAAGACGCAGCAGATTACGGGCCGCATGTTACCCCTTCTTCCTCTCTTCGGGCAGCAGGGCGCACAACGCCGGGACCACCCACATGGCCGCCACATAACCCAGGCCCACCCCGATGACCAGTGTCAGGCCGATGGAGTATAACGCCGGATGCTTCGCGAACAGCAGGACCCCCGCACCAATCAGGGTCGTCATGGCCGCAAAGGTGACGGCAATACGGGTGGAGCGGTTTTCGTGGTGTTGGCACGAGTGCAGGATGTGTACGCCGAAATCAATGCACAGTCCGAAAACGACGATGCCGGAGATCAGGTTCGCCACGTCCAGCGGCCGGTCCAGGGCAACCAGAACCGCCAGGAGGCCAATGACCCCGGTGAGGGCGGGAACGAGCGCGATCAGGGTCAGCACCGTGCGACGCAGGAACAGAAGGGCGGTCAGTACGATCATAAGGCTGGCGAGGAGGGAGGTGCGCCAGATTTCGCCGGTAAAGGCGGCTGACAGAATGGCACCCAGTGCGGTCCTCGATACCACGAAGACATCCGGCTGGTCGCGCAGGGCGGCGGAGATTTTTTCAACAAGCGCCGGATCGTCGGGGAAATAGGACAGGGCCTGACTGCGGCCGGGCGCGGTTTGGATGAAGCGATCCTTCAGGCTGGCCAGCACGCGATTGGTGGCCGGTTCGGCAACGGAGGTTGTGGCGTCGTAGAGATGCTCGAAGAAAGGATCGAAGGCATTGGTGGCGAAACCAAAAGGGGCGCCCTGTTCCTGCAGCAACGTCCTCAATTTATCCTCGCGGCCCGCCCGCCAGAAAGCCGCCCACTGTTCTGCCTGCGCCGTGCGGGTCCGTGTTGACGGCCACACGGAGGCCAGGCTGACCAATCGATTGGTACCGGCCAGCGCCGCCGCCTGCTGGTATACCTCATCATTCCGCTCCAGCGCTTGCTCTGTATTCGTCCCCACGACGGCGAGAATGGCTTCCTTGCGTTCACCGGCGCTCCAGGTGTTCTGGAAGTTGCGTTCTTCATTCAAGATGGCCGGTTGGGTCCCGTCCAGACGCGTGATGTCGCTATCGAACCGGACGCGGGTGGCCAGGGCACCGGCGGCCATCAGGAAAATCGCAAATAGGATCAGGGGAAACCTGTGGGGATGAGGCGACGAGGGTGGCTCAGCCGTTTCTTCCGGCGCATCGGTTTCGCGGCGGCGCAGGCAGAGAGGCAGGATAAACAGCGCGAAAACAACGGAAAGAAGGAGGCTGACCATACAGAACAGGGCCAGCTGCCGATAGGCGGGGATACGGGAAAAGAAAAACGCAAAGAAGATGGCGGTTGTGGTGAGGGCGCCAACGGTAACCGGGCGGGCGATGTGGCGAATGGCTTCCGCGCGATGGCGGCCGTAGCGGACCGCCACATAGGCGGCGATGCCGTAATCATCCGCGATGCCGGCAATGACGGGGCCGAAGGCGATTACGAAATAGGATAGCCGGGGATAGAAGAGGGCGGTGACTGCCAGTGCGATGATGGCGGCGAGCGCCGGCATGAGAAAGATCAGCAGGGCCCGGACATCACGGAAGAAGGCGATATACAGCAGGATAAAGGCGGCGGAGGCGATGCCGAATATGACGCCCAGGTCGCGTTTGATTGTGTCCTCGTTACTCACGACATGGGTGTGACCGCAGATGATCGAAGCCTGAATGTCGCCAGGGAGAGTCCGGATGCTTTCCTTGAGATAGTTCAGAAGCCGGCGCGATTCAGCGGCGTCGGTAGGAGGGACTGAGGTTTGCGCTACCAACATGGTATGCCGGCCATCCCGGCTGACGAAGTGTCCGTTCTCCATGGCGACCTTGTACCCCATGCTGGAGGACAGTGTTTCCAGCCGGCTCATGACGAGGCTGTTGATGTCGAGCGGGTCCGCCTGCATGGCGCGCGCCATGAAGAGTCCTTCGGGCTTGAGGAGTTGAAGGTAGCGCTGTTTGAGCGCGTCGCGAACCCCCTCGGGCGTCAGTCGGGCATCAATGCTCGCCAGGGTGTCGGAGTCGAAAGTCTGCGGGGCATGGCTGAAAAAGAAGCCGGTATCGCTCATCAGGTCAGGAGTTGAGAACCCGGTGATGACGCTTGTGATCAGGGGTGGTTTCAGTGAGGCCGCGAGTAGGTCGGTGGCGGCTAGCAGGGCTTCGCGATTCCCCGTCCCGCTGCGTGATTCCAGCGAGATGACAATCTTGTTTGAGAAGTTAGCTTCGCGCAGAAAGGTCATCATGCGGTGCGCGGGGCTGTGGGCCGGCAGCATGAGATCAAGTGTGTTGTCAAAGCGGAGACGCAGCAGGCTCAGGCCGGAAGCGGCCAGAAGGGCGAGCAAAAGGCCCAGGACGATTCCCCGCCTGCGTTCAATGGTCGCAAACGCGCGCAGAAAACGGCTACCGGCCATGCGGCTTGACCTCCCACATCGCGGGATCCAGCGTTGCGTTAAGGAGGGTGTTGGTAAAGGTCATCAGGGTACGGTCGCCGCTTTTTTCCTCGATCAGCATGTGGCTGAGATAACGGTGATCCGGGCGCAGGGTGAGCACAACACGGCGAATGGCCTTTTCGACGAAGGTCCCTTCGCGCGGGGTGAAGATGATGGTGGGGGAATCCGTCGATCCATCCGCAACGGCGGAGAAATCCTTGAGCAAGGTGTCGAAGCGACCTGCAAACCAGGCCTGGAGCTGGGCGGCCACGACGCCGAAGACGGGATTGCCGGCCAGGGACATCTTTTGGACCCGGTCGGTGGCCTCATCCCACTGCTGGAGGGTGGTGCCATCCAGAACCAGGTTGTATCGGATCGGCTCCGTGACCTTCCACGAGAGCCAGGCGGGTTGCCGGACGGCCAGCCGCCCCTTGAGGATGACCTTATGCTGGAGAACCGCCAGGTCTTTTTCCTGTGTGAAGTCGCTTTGAACATTGGTCGTTCCGGCCAGGGCGCGTTGAAGCTCAGCGAGAAGAGAGGTGGCGGGCGCGGGTTCGGCCTGAAGGGGAAGCGCCCGTGCGAAGCAAAGCATCAAGGCCAGGGGCGCGAGGCGAAGTTTTGGGGCGAACCAGCGCATGAGGGGGTCCTGTTCAGGCATGGGTGCCGGCGGCGGCTGCGGTTTTGTGCCAGACTTTGATCTCGCCGCGTGCCAGGAGATGCTCGTCCCGGAAGACCTGGCCTTCAATAATTCCGAAGTCTCCATACCGTGTGGCCTTATAGACGCGGGTATTCAAGGTGTCGCCGATATGGGCGGTGCCCAGGACTTCGATATCACGGGCACCCAGTAGGTACCCTTCCGGTTCATTCCCGGCGGCCTGGCGGCGAGTGGCTCGGAAGCCGTTCAGGGCGGCGGCCGATTGGGCGATGATTTCGAGATAGGCCGAATCGTCGAGCGTGCCGTCATCGTTGAGGAACAGATTATCCTGCTGGATGGTGGTTTCCACCACGGCCACCCGCTCGCCTACGGATAACAAACGGTCCACCATGCGGGTTGGAGGGCACTGTGGAATCATGCCAGACACGGCGGCGGGCAGCGTCATGATCTCCTGCTCACACCCCGCATTCCGCCAGCAGAGGGGGTCGGAGGCCAGATAATCGCCGGTAAGCTGATAGGCGGCGCCGCGGCAACCATAGCAGATGGCGGATTTCTCGCAGGCGCCGCAGGGGCCGCGGATGGTTTCCGTATAGCGGCGCAGATCCTGGATAACCTCGCTGTCGCGCAGGATATCGGCCAGCTTCCGCTCCCGGACATTGCCAACCGGAATGGTGACGCCCACGCACGGGGTCACCGAACCGAACGCATTGATCAGGCAGGAGAACTGATGACGCAGGCAACGGTCACCCACCAGCGGGGGCTGGGGATCCCATTCCACGCCGTAGCGGGTCCGGTCGATCTCGGACAACTGACGGAAAACCTCATGCAGGGTGGGCAGATCGACTTCCAGTCCGTTATGATCACGCGCATTGCCCTGGGGGGTGATGATTTCAAAATACGGGGTGATCTTGCGGTCACGGAGCCATTGCCACATGGTCGTGATCTCCGGGAGATTTTGTTGGCAGATGATCGTGCTGACGGCCATCAGGCTTTCCTCGCCGGGGTATCCGGCGGCGATCAGGTTCCGGTAGGCTTCCTGAATGATTTTATAGGCGCCTTTGACTCCGGCCAGTTCGTCCTGGATGTGTTCCTCGAAACTGTTCATTTTCAGGACGACTTGCACGCCCAGGGCGCGCAGCTGGCGGGCGGCCTCCGGCGTGATATTGGTGCCATTGGTGAACATCTCGGCGGCCAGGTTCTGCTCCCGGATGAACGTGAGCATTTCCATGATGCGCGGGTAGATCATGGGCTCGCCGCCCAGCACGATGATCTTGCGGGCCCCCAGTTCCCTGGCCTGAAGGATGGCGCCGCGGATCTCCTCCGGAGTGAGTTCACGGGCGGTGTCGGAGGTCTGCTCGACATAGCAATACTTGCAGCGGAAATTGCAGCGGAGGCTGAGCTCGATCTCCATCGACAGCAAGCCGCCGCTGCGGGCGGTGGCTTCAATGTCCTCGCGGGTAAATTCCGCGCCGATCATGGAACTATGACAACTCACAGAGGTTTTCTCCTGTCGAACACCCTAATGGGCTTTCGGGACTCGGGTGAGTAAACATGATGCCGAACCTTTTCATCGGGGTCAATGGCGATAAGGGGCGTGACCCGGAGCCGGGCCTGGAGTTGCTCGCGGATGAGGTCTGGCGAAGGTTGGCCGGGGCGGGCCCCGAGATGGATGATCAACTTGTCAGACAGGTTGTCATCGCTGTCGATTTCCAGATAGTAGTCGCCCAGATTCGGAAACTCATCCAAGGCGGCGAAGACGGCCTGCGGATAAAGCGTGGTTCCGCGGATTTTCATCATCTGCTGTTTGCGCCCCAGAATCGGACCCAGCCGGGGCGAGGTGCGTCCACAGGGACAAGGGGCGGGCAAGATGAAACTGATGTCGCCGGTTTTGAAGCGCAGCAGGGGCATCCCTTCAATCGCGAGGGGGGTCAGCACGACTTCGCCGGTTGTGCCGGAGGGCACGGTCTGGTTGTTTTCGTCGAGAATTTCAAGAATTCCCAGATCAGGATGGAGGTGGCCGCCTTGAAGGGCTGTACATTCGCAGAATGAGGTGATGCATTCCGAGGAGGCATAGGTCGAGTGAACGTCGGCGTTCCAGAGGGCGTGCAGGTCGGCACCGAGCTTCAAGGGGGCCATATCCGGGCCGCGGACCGGCTCCCCGATGCAAACCAGCTTCCTGACGGAGGTTTGTCCGGCGTTCACGCCGTGTTCGTTCAGAAATAGCGCGAGCTTGCGGAGGAATGAAGGAACGCCCACAAGCACCGTCGGCTTGATGGACTTGATGATTTCGAAGTGGCTGGCCAGGGTTCCGTGCCCATTGCGAATCGCGGCGGCATGGCGTGCCCGGATGCCCAGGAAATACGCCAGACCGGCTACGAAACACCGGTCCATGGTGCACGTCAGGAGCGTAATGTCGCCGGGGGCGATCCCGCAGGAGGCGAAGGATATCTCCTCGTTGTAACTCAACCGCTGAAGGTCCCGTTCGGTGTACATCACCTGAGTGGGTTTTCCGGTGGTGCCGGAGGAGAGGACGATGTCGACGATGGCCCCGGGCGGGACGGCCAGAAACTCGCGGTTGTGAAGGGCAAAGTCGGTTTTGGAGGTTACCGGGAGGCTCGATAGTGTCTCCAGGCTGATGGAGGCCGGATCGAGGCCGGTTTGTTTGAACAGGTGCCGGTAATAGGGGGAATGCCGGGCGCAGTGACGCAGATGTTTTTTGAGCTCCTGCTCCTGAATGGACCGCTGGGTGATCAGGGGTTCAAATTCCAGATTGGGGCGGCCCTTGAATCGGGTCATTGCGGTGCCTCCATGGCGGCCAACTCGCGGCTGATCATGTCGTGCACTCTGTTCTTCAATTGGAAGGGCGTCAGGTCCTTGTAGGTTTCCCATGTCAGGGTGGGGAGTCGGCGGAGGGTGACCTTTCCGGGATAAAGGAGCATGGTGCCGCGGGGGGGCATGTGTTCATTGCCGGAGATGCAGAGGGGCATGATGGGAACTTTATCCCGGAGCGCGAGGCGGAAGACGGTGCCATGGAAGGGTCCCATTTTGGGGCTGCCGGATCGGGTGCCCTCGGGGAAAGCCGCAATGGAAATGCCCTGGCTCAGGTAGCGGCTAGTCCGGTTGAAAAATTCCTCGACCGGCATATCGTTAATGCTGAGATAGCCCGCGAGGCGCGCCCCAATGCCCCAAACCGGGAGGCGCAGGGTCCAGGTATTGACGATCTGGATGGCTTCCGGCAATGACAGGCAGGCCATCAGGAAAGGGTCCGATGATGAACGGTGATTGCAAACGACCAGGTAAGGGCCTGGGCCTGTGTCGTGGGAGTGATCCTGATAACGGACGCGAATGAGGGGGAAGGGGAGAATGTGGATGACCACGATGCCGTACCAATGAATAGTCTTGCGGAACAGGTACATGGCCTTTCGATGGGGGATAAACGGCGCCTGAACGGCCACAAATAGCGTCAGTATGGGAACCGCCACCAGCGTAAAGAGCACCAGACACGTGTAAAACCACGTGTTCAGCCAAATCACTTTGAGGAGATTCATCATGGCGGTCAGGTGCATCGGCTGAAGGTGTTTAGGCTGCGGAACACCACCCTACAATCCAATCGCCTTCAGCCTGATCACTTTTTCGGATCCTCTTCCTGTTTGAGGGCAAGGATGAACGCGTAGATATCCTCCAGTGTGCGGATGGTCCGCACCCGCTCATCCTCGCGGATCTGCACCTTGAATTTCTTTTGAAGGGCCACGATCAGATCCACGATGTCGAGGCTGTCGAGGCCGAGTTCTTCAAAGATCTTCGCTTGAGGTGTCAGTTTCTCGGGCGCCAGTTCGAAGGATTCCTCGAAAACCTGGTTGGTTAATGTGACGATTTCTTCTTTGGTCATGGTCTATTTCCCCTTCACACCATCCTGCATACCAGAACGGCGCTGATTCCGCCAAACGCAAAACTGTTTTTGACCACAATTCGGGCGGCGCGTTGCTCGGGCGCGCCCTGGATGTGGTGGATCCCCTGGCATTCCGGGCTGACATTTTCGAGATTCAGGGTAGGGTAAAGCCGGTCCTGCCGCATGCCGGCCAGCGCGGCGGATAGCTCGATGGCCGCCGAGGCGCCTAGTGTATGGCCGAGATAGCCTTTCAGGCTGCTCACGGGAACGGAATCGCCAAAGACCTCGCGAATGGCCTCAGCTTCCTCCTTGTCCCCCTGCAGGGTGGCGGTGGCGTGGGCGTTGATGTAGTCCACCTGGCGCGGTTCCAGCCCGGACTGGCGCAAGGCCTCATGCATGCAGGCGACCATGGCCGGGCGGCTGGATTCGCTGACGTGATCACCACTGCTGCAGGTGTGATACCCCAGCACCTCGGCGTGAATCCTTGCGCCGCGTTTCACGGCATGGTCATAATCCTCAAGCAGCATGATTCCCGCGCCTTCCCCGCAGACCAGTCCGTCCCGGTCTCGATCGAAGGGGCGGGGGGTCAGGGTGGGGGTTGCGTTATATTTTACCGAGGTGGCGAACAGGACGTCGAACGAACCGGTCACGGTGGGATGCAACTCCTCGGCTCCGCCACACAGCATCGCATCCTGGCGTCCGAGCCGGATCAGGTCGTAACCGGCACCGATCGCCTGCATGGCCGAGGCGCAGGCCGCGGACGTCGCCATGACCCAGCCATTGAGTTTCAGGTGCTGCGCCACGTTCATGGTGGCCGTGTGGGAGATGCAGTGAAAGAACTGCATGGAGGAAAGCTTGGTCAGGTCGTGATCCGGCAGCATGGTTTCGAATGCCTGACTGATGCTGATGGCGCTCCCCGTGGTGGATCCGACAACGCAGCCCATGCGGCCGGTGGTGAGGTTTGAGTCAGGATCGATGCCGGCGTCGATCAGGGCGTCCTGTGCCGCTTGGACGGCAAAGAGGCTCAGGCGGCCCATGGAGCGGCGGCTCTGGCGCGGAATCAATTTCTCATCCTTGAGTTCGGCCGGGGCCCCGACCAGGCTGCGCAGGCCGATGTAGTGTTTCCAATCGTCCATGGCACGTACGGCGCAACGGCCGGCTTCAATTCCCTGAACCAGGGTCGAAACACCCCGACCGAGGGGTGAGACACATCCCATGCCGGTGATGACGACGCGTTTTAAGTTAGTTGAATGGCTATTCATCATTTCCTTCCCAATCTCTCGCGCGGACGGCGGCACGCCGTCCCTCCCAAAGAGGAGCATAATTTTTGTTCAAGCTCCCCCGGGGAGGGCGCGCATGCTGCGCGCCGAAGCAATCAAGCGGTTAAAACTGTCTTTCCCCAAAACAGAGCGCATGACGAAAAACGAGGACATCATCGCTCCGGCGATTCCCGGCAGCAGGGCGCTTTGGCCTGCCGCAAATAGATTACGGATCGGCAGTTTTCCGATCAGGTTGTATTGGCCGACTTTCTGTTTGATGCCGTAGGCTGAACCTTCAGGCGAGTGAAGGTAATCGCGATAAGTCAGGATGGAGGCGGAATCAAGAACGCGAAAGCAATCCGTGTAAGAGGTGTCATAGCGACCCAGATGCCGCCGGATGGCCTCGACCCGCCCTGCCTTGTATTCAGCGTAGCCGGGGGGGCGGTGACCGGTCCGGGAGTCCTTCCATGCGGCGACATGCGAGGGGAAGGAGGGCTCGAACGTGGTGATGGCCCGGTGGGTGACGCCCCTGACATTCTCCGTACTGCCGCAGATCACGAGTGCCGGGTCGCCGCGATAGCCGGGGTCCAGAAGGGACTCGAAGTCGGGGGAGGGAAACAGGGAAACAATGGTGCCACCAAAGGCCGTGTCCGACTCATCCTCCAGAAGGCCATAAACGGTAAAGAAACCGGCTGAGGGTTCAAAGGACTCCACGCGGTCGACGAACGCCCGGGAGAGATGCTCCCTGGGTAGAAGTTGGAGAATTTGATTCGGGTGAATAGTCAAGATCGTGGCTTCGGCGGAAACCTCCTGGCCGTTGTTGAGGATGAAGCTCTCGACACGTCGGTCCGTCACCCGGCCGCATTCGGCGATCCAGCTGTTGCAACGAACTTCCACATCGAGTTTTCGGAAGGCCTGTTCGAAGGCCTGCAGCAGAGATTCCCCCCCATCCCGGAGGCGGGCGGTGGATTCGTAAAGATCGAAGCAGACCCGGGCATGGGTGGCGAATGATACTTCCGAAGGTTTGACGCCGTAGCACATACCAAGCCCGTAGACGACGCTCTTGAGGATGGGGTCGGTGGTTAATCCATCCACCACCGATTTAAGGCTGATCGTTTCCTCTTCCAGATGCGGAGAAGACTCGCCGATCAGGTTCAAATCCATGCCGACAGTCTGTGAACAGACGCGGATCACCCGGTCCAGGTAGCCGTCCACGGCATTCTGTTCAGCGGGAAATTCATCCTTCAGTTTTTGGCGCAAATGGGGGATGCCGGCGGGGAGATCGATGATCCGGTCTTCCGACTCGAGCACGAAGCGATGAGCATGGTTGGCCGACATGAAGAGAGGTTCTACGGCGTCGAATAGGCCCAGTGTCGAGAGCAGACGGTAGAGGAGTCCGCCGTGGATCAGGCCGCCCGTGAAATGAAAACCGGTGTCGAAAGGAACGCCTTTCCTGGTGAAGCGGGCCAGGGATCCGCCGAGGCGAGGCGCCTTTTCGAGAAGCAGAACTTTATGGCCGCTGAGGGCCAGCAGCAGTGTCGTGGTGAGACCGCTGATGCCACTGCCCACCACAATATGGTCGTACTTAGTCATGCAGGTGAAAGAAATACAGGTATTCAGAAGTCAGGAGTCAGCATTCAGAATGTACTCGAAATCATCACTCCGGTTGTGGTGTTCATCAACGAACAAAGAACTCATATTTTCCCATTCTGACTTCTGACTCCTGACTTCTGGCTTCTGACTCCTGAATTCCCTCTCCTAATCACATTGCCAGCCCGCCATTGACGCCAATGACCTGCCCGTGGATATACATATTTTCCTCCGAACACAGGAAATTGACGAGGGCGGCCACGTCTTCCACCTTGCCAAACCGGTTCAGAGGGATCAGGGGCATGATCTGCTCCTTGGGGAGATGGGCGACCATCTCGGTCTCGACCACACCGGGCGCCACAACGTTGACAATGATATTCTTCCGTCCGACTTCGCGGGCAAGTGCCTTAACCGCCCCGATCAGGCCGGCCTTCGAGGCGGAGTAATTGACCTGACCTGCCTGGCCGATCTGGCCGGATGTAGAGGAGATGACCACGATGCGACCACGCTTCTCTCGCAGCATGGGAAACAATACCGGATGGATGACGTTGTAAAAGCCGTTCAGATTGGTGTCGATCACGGCATCCCATTCCGCCTTGGTCATCCAGACCAGGAGATTGTCGCGGGCGATGCCGGCGTTGAAGACCACCACATCCGGGGCGCGCTGGTCCGTTTTTTCGGAGAGGGCGGCCTTGGATGCATCATGATCCGCGATGTCGAATTGAAGGAGGTCGCAGGCCCGTCCGAGTGTTTCGATGGCGGCCTTGACCTCCTCGGCGGCGGCGTGGTTCTGGTGGTAGGTGAGCCAGATATCGAACCCCGACTGGGCCAAGCGCAGGGCGATGGCCCGTCCGATGCCCCGGCTGCCCCCGACGACCAGGCCGATTTTGTTCGGTTTGCTTGTCATGATGAGTGGGATGTTACCTGATGCGGAGTGTGGAAATCAAGGCGAGACACGCAAACCGCAGCGGATGCGTAGCCCCCGCTGCACGTAATCGGTTTGTTTTTGAAGTACAGCGGGACCTATGGGCCCGCTGCATTGCGGAAAAGCCGAAAGCAGAATATTTCCATGGGCCCTATTGACGCCTCTGAGATCATGGTATAGATTGTGACCCATAAAGCCATCGTTGGTGGCGGGATTTCGGGTTGTGGAATAAACCAAGGAGAAACAGATGAGCATGTTACTGCGGAAAATGAAGATTAAGGGTTTCACGTTGATCGAGTTGCTGGTCGTCATCGCGATTATCGGTATCTTGGCGGGGTTGTTACTACCGGCGGTTACGGGGGTTCGTGAAAAAGCCCGGCGGGTGAGTTGTATGAATAACTTGAAACAGATAGGGCTGTCAGTGAAAATGTATTCCGGGGACTATAGAGAGGTCTTCCCGAACTCATTTACGAATCTGGCGCCGTACGTTGGCACGAACTCAGTATTTACGTTCCGTTGCCCCAGTTTGCCGACGAATGCGGCACCGGCCACTGTTCTTGCATTGTCGAAAGAGTATTGCTCCTATAACCTCCGAACAGGCATGACCGATAATGACGGTCCGGCTGCTGTGGTTGCTTGCGATGAGAATGGTTCAGATGGGCTGGTGGTTTTTGATACAGCCGATAAGTTTGGCGGCAATCATAACAAAGAGGGCGGCAATGTTCTCTTCGGGGATGGTCATGTTTCTTGGCTGCCTGGCACCACGCTGACTAACTCGGTAGTCGCGGGAACGGCATGGACTGATCTCTAAGTGATTTTTTCCTAAGTGAAATAGAGGAAGGCCGGGGACATATGAATTCCCGGCCTTTTTCTTTGGTGACAGGGCTGATGCGCAATGATTGCAAAGGTTCTAACGGATGTCGCGGTGGACCGCGAGTTTGACTACCTGATTCCTACCGCGTTGGAGGGGTTGGTGGTACTCGGTTCGCGTGTCAACGTCTCCTTTGGGCACCGGCAGACTCAAGGGTATGTGGTGGGGTTCTCGGAAAAGTCGGCTCATCCGGAACTGAAGTCCATCGAGTCGGTGGTGGGTTCCAAGCCTTACATCAAGGAATCCCTTCTGAAGCTGGCGCGCTGGATGGCGGACTACTATTGCGCTCCCGTTGAACTGGCTGTTCAGGCGGTGTTGCCAGGGGCGGTTCGTCATCGTCAGGCGAAATTCAAGGAACAGTTGTTTGTGGAGTTGGTGGAGCAGCCCGCGGGTTCGGATGCGTCGATGGAACTTCCTATGGGAGGGCGCGCATGTTGCGCGCCGCGGACGGCGACACGCCGTCCCTCCCAAGAATGCGAGCCCGCTTCAATAAGCTCGGATCCTTCAATAAAACCACCCAAATCCCCCAAGCAAGCCGCGGCCTTGGCCCTTCTGTCCGAACAGGGCGGAATGTTCCTTCATGAGTTGATCAAGCGTTCTGGCGCCGATTCTGGTTCGGTGCGCGCCTTGGAACGCAAAGGGCTGGTGCGCATCGACAAGCAGGCTTCACTGCGCGACCCGCTGTCGCATCACAACATCCTGTCAACGGTCTCGCTCACGCTGATGCCCGAACAGGCTGACGCGCTGGCGATCGTCAAACAATCACTGGATACGCTTCAGCCGCCGGTCGTTCTCCTGCACGGGGTAACGGGGAGTGGTAAGACTGAAGTCTATTTGCAGGCTATAGACCACGCGCTCAAGCAGGGGAAGGGGGCGATTGTCCTGGTACCGGAAATTGCCCTGACCCCCCAAACGATCGAGCGTTTTCGCGGGCGGTTTGGAGACACCGTCGCGATCCTGCACAGTCATCTCTCATCCGGAGAGCGGCATGATGAATGGCACCGTATTCATGACGGGGAGGCCCGGATTGCCGTCGGGGCCCGGTCGGCGGTGTTTGCCCCGGTGAAGGATCTCGGGTTGATCGTGGTGGATGAGGAGCACGAAAACACCTACAAGCAGGAGGAGTCCCCGCGCTACAATGCCCGTGATGTGGCCGTGATGAGGGGCCGGTTTGAGGGATGTGCGGTGGTCTTGGGGTCCGCCACGCCCGCCTTGGAGTCGTTTCATAATGCCCGGACCGGAAAGTATCGTCTGGTGGACATGAAACACCGGGTCGATCACCGGTCCATGCCGTTCATGCGTATTGTGGACATGCGGGTGGAGGCCGAGCGGACGGGCCGGGTCTCGGTGTTCTCGCGGGATCTGGTCGATGCCGTGCGCAAACGACTCGACCAGGCGGAACAGGTTATGTTGTTCCTCAACCGGCGCGGCTACGCCACATCGCTGACCTGTCCGAAGTGCGGTTACGTGGCGATGTGCGGGCAGTGTAGCATCGCGCTCACCTATCACCGTAAAGATGAATCGCTGAAGTGTCACGTATGCGGCGATGTCCATCGCGTGCCGGAGCGGTGTCCGGGTTGCCAGGATCCCGCCTATAAGCTGACGGGGATCGGGACCCAGCGGGTGGAAGTCGCGGTGGGAAAAATTTTCCCGGGAGCCAAGGTGACCCGCATGGATGCCGATTCCACGACGGGCAAGGACTCGCACCGGCAGATTCTGGCCGACTTCAGAGTGGGGAAGATCGATATCCTGGTGGGGACCCAGATGATCGCCAAGGGATTGGATTTTCCGAACGTGACCCTGATTGGTGTGCTCAATGCGGATACCAGTCTGCACATGCCCGATTTCCGCGCCGGGGAACGAACCTTTCAGCTTCTGACGCAGGTAGCGGGGCGCGCGGGACGCGGTGAACTGCCTGGCGAGGTCATTGTGCAGACCTTTACGCCATTTCATCAGGCGATCCAGGCCGCCCGCCAGTTGGATTATGACGGGTTCTGCGATAAGGAATTCGAGTTTCGGCGGGAGTTGGGCTATCCCCCCTTCGGGCGCTTGCTATGTGTCGCGTTACGCGGTGCGGCGGAGGATAAAGTGCTGGGGGCGGCGGGATTGTTTGCGGATCAACTCAAGATGCGACTGTCGCCTCAGGTCCAGTTGGCTGGCCCGGCTCCGGCTCCACTGGCTCGCGCCAAGGGCTTGTTCCGCTACCAGATTATTCTGCGCGCTCCCACTACGCAGGCCATGACCGCACCCATCAAGGCCTTGATGAAGGAGTTCAAGTGGCCGTCGGGCGTGAGTTTCGCTGTCGATGTGGATGCGGTCTCACTGATGTGAGGAGGAAGAGGGAGGCTCCCAGGGAGGGCGCGCATGATGCGCGCCGCGGACGGCGACACGCCGTCCCTCCCAAGAGATGGCGCTAATGAGGCGCACATTCCCCGTTTTTGAGTGTTGGACGTTGAATTACTCGGAAATAACCGGTACGTTATGCCCCTTGAGGTGATTCCATGCAGAGAGATAAGTTCTACGTTACAACGCCGATCTACTACGTCAATGACCGTCCGCATATCGGGCACGCCTATACCACCATCCTGGCGGATGTTCTGGCGCGTTATCATCGATTGCTCAAGGTTCCGACCTTTTTTCTGACGGGAACCGACGAGCATGGACAGAAGGTGCAGCAGGCGGCCGACAAGGGGGGGATCACTCCGCAGGAACATGCCGACCGCACGGTGGTCAGATTTCAGGAACTTTGGGAGAAATTGGAGATCACCCACGACGATTTTATCCGCACGACGGAGCCGCGGCACAAGACGGTTGTGCAGAAGCTCTTTCAGAATCTCTACGACAAGGGTGAGATCTACCGGGCGGAATATGATGGCTGGTATTGCGTCCCTTGCGAGCGTTTCTTCATGGAGAAGGATCTGGTCAACGGGGCTTGCCCAGATTGCGGACGACCGGTTGATCGGATCAAGGAGTCCAACTATTTCCTGCGAATGAGCAAGTATCAGGAGTGGCTGGTCCAATACATTCAGGATCATCCCAAGTTCATTCAGCCCGACTATCGGCGTAACGAGACGCTTGGGTTCCTGAGAAAGCCGTTGAACGATCTGTGTGTGTCCCGTCCGAAAAGCCGGCTGAGTTGGGGAATTGAGCTGCCTTTCGACAAGGATTTCGTGGCCTATGTCTGGTGCGATGCCTTGACCAACTATATCAGTGCGGTGGGGTATTTAAGCGATGAGGCCAAGTTTGCCAGGTGGTGGCCGGCTTCTTATCATCTGATCGGCAAGGACATCCTCACGACGCATACGGTCTATTGGCCGATCATGCTCAAGGCGATGGGAGTGGAACTGCCCGAGACGGTTTTCGCCCACGGGTGGTGGCTTCTCGGGGACAGCAAAATGAGCAAGACCGACGGCAATGTGGTCAACCCGATGGAGTTTGCCGACAAATACGGGGTTGAGGCCTTCCGCTATTTCCTGATGGCCGAGATGGTTCTCGGGCAGGATGCCAGTTTCACGGAAGAGGCGTTCATCCGCCGGTATAATGCCGATCTGGCCAACGACCTGGGAAATCTGCTTAGCCGGCTGGTCAAGATGATCGGCACCTATGCGGGCGGGACATTGCCTGCCCCCGGTGAACTCGGGGAAGAGGAAAAATTGCTGCGCAAGACAGCGCTCGAGGCGGCGGTGACGATGGAGACGACCCTTGACGGGATGCGCCTCGATCTGGGTCTGGCCGCCGTGATCAGCGTGGTTCGGGAAACCAATCGGTATTTGGAACGGCGGCAGCCTTGGACACTGGCGAAGCAGGAGGACAAGCAGCCTCTGTATACGGTGTTGTATTGCGCTGCAGAAGCGCTGCGCATTGTCAGCGGGTTGCTCTTCCCCGTCATGCCTGGGAAAATGGCAGAACTTCGGAAAGCCTTGGGAATTACCGACGAGACCCTGGACCTCGATTCCTTGAAGGAGTGGGGTGGGCTGAAGCCGGGAACCCAGCTTGGGGCCATGCAGTCGCTTTTCCCGAGAATCATGCCCATTGAAGCCAAGCCCGGGGCGATTCCGGAATCGGGTGCGGCCAAAGTCGAAGTCACTCCGATGGGGGTGGTTTTGGTTGACTACGCTGATTTTCAAAAGATTCAACTGCGGACGGCCCGTATTCTGGAGGTTGAGAAAATTCAGGGGGCCGACAAGTTGCTCCGGCTTCAAATCGATCTGGGGGGCGAGAGGCGCCAGATCGTGGCCGGAATTGCGCTGCACTATGAGCCGTCAGCACTAGTCGGCAAGGTGGTGGTAGTGGTGGCGAATCTCAAGCCGGCCAAGATCAGGGGCATTGAGTCCAATGGTATGCTTTTAGCGGCGAGTGTGGGCAAGGAGTTACGCGTGATCACCGTTGAGGGTGATTTGCCGACAGGCGCCGTGGTGAAGTAGATTACGAACAGGGGCGGTTAGCTCAATTGGTTAGAGCGTCTGGTTTACACCCAGAAGGTTGCAGGTTCGAGTCCTGTACTGCCCACCATCTTTTCGTCGCACAAGATTGCATAAAAGCCCTGCAAACAAAGGGCGAAACTCAAATCGGACTCTTTGGTCATCATTTGAGTGATGTTTGGCAATCCCTTGAAAGTCCCCGTATGAATTGCCAAACATTTGCCAAACATTTGGCGGTGGCATTAATTCCAGACGTCTATTTGTGCAATAAAAAATGTTAATATTTCAACGTGGATATACCGCCTCTTGCCCACGCCACTTGAACCAGGCAAACCATGACACCGTCACGCCGATGAACCGCGTGCCGGCCTGCAGGGCCGACATTCGGTATGCCCGCTGGATCCGGTAGAACCGGACATTCGCGTCCCACCCGCCATGCCCCGTCTGCCAGTCGAAGTCATGCCGTAAGCACGGCGGGAAGTACTTCGTCGGCCAGTACATCTCGGAAACGCCGGTACATCCGTCGCAATCCTTGAACCAATCCCAGTCCCGGGAATCAAGCGCCTCCCGGACCAGCATCCGAATTCCCGCCGGCACGCTCAACACGTCGAAGGACTCGATGATCCGATGATACTCCGTCATTCGGTTCAAGCCGTCCCCGCTCGCCCCGCCTGCGGCCGCCTGGCCGCCATTCCGGCCGCCACAACACCCGCATGTCTTCTTCATGGTCTGCTCAATCATCTTTCCTGTGCCTTCCGCCTGGCTGTTCTTTGAGATGGGTCGCCAGCTTCAGGATGGCGTCTGACATCTTGTCCATCCGCCGGCCGAACTGGCACCCCTGCAGGTAAATGATCCACACGCAGAAACAGCACACCGCCCCCAGGATCACCACCAACGGCCATCGTCCCACCGTCTCCAAGGTCTCGGAGTCGGGTAGGGCGGCTACCGCCGTCGCACCCAGCGCCGCACTGCCGGCCACCACCGCTTCCACTTTGCCGTCCATACAGATCTCCCGCACCGACATCCACCCCACAACAGCAGGGTTCCCTGTCCGCTTATCGCCGCCTGCCTCGACTTGCCGCTTTCGGACCCTCTAAAACCCGCCGCCGTTCCATGGCCGTCCCCAACTTTTCCCAGTAGACATCCGCCATCGCCTGAACCGCCGCCACGTCCCCAGTTTCCCCCACAACCATGACCCGCCGCCTCAAGGCGCCGATCTCGCCCTCTTTCCAGATATCGACGGGGGCCAACAGGGGATCGAGACTCGGCCCGCCAACCCGCGCCAATCCCGCAAGACTTGGCGCGCTGGCCATCACGTCCACCGCAACGCCATCGGGCATGCGGGGCACGACGTCGACCGCCGTACCCACCGCCAGGCACTCCTCAATCCTCCCAACGCCGTCCACCTGGGCCGCCACCCTTGGGCACCGCGCCAACTCTCCGCTCTCCGGCACGGTCAGCGCCATCGCCAGCACTATGACCAACGCTTCGTTCATGGCGCACCGGCCGTCCCGTTATTGTAGACATCCACGAACCGCTTATACCCCTCGGACCCCAGGGCAACTGCCACCTTGCCCAGCACCGGCACGGCCGTGACCCCAATCAGGTCACCCCGCATGATTTCCTCACGCCACCCCTCAGTCACCTTGCTCAGCGACTTCCGATCCACATTACCCAGTTTGCAGCCCAATCCGCGCAACGCCTCCTCGAGCCCGGCGCACTCGGGCGCATTCAGGGCCTCAACCACTGGTTGCACCTTGGCCACCAGCGGATTCACGCCGTTTTTCACGACAAAAGACTTCCCCTCCGCCCGCAGCTTTAACCGGGCGAGCACCACCGCGCGCGCTTTGATCGCCTCCTTCACGGTCTGAGCCGTCGCCATATCCATTGGCTCGCTGGCCACGAGCCACCGCACCCAGTCCTCCTCACTCACGCCAGCGCCAGA
This sequence comes from PVC group bacterium, assembly GCA_945870225.1. Lineage (GTDB taxonomy): Bacteria > Verrucomicrobiota > Kiritimatiellia > CAIKKV01 > CAITUY01 > CAMBRF01. The sequence goes on from CAMBRF010000019.1 coordinate 46,450, forward strand.
CAAGGGCACATCCCTCAGCACTGTGTACTTCAGGAACATCCGCCCGTTTTCAGGCGTTTTTGGATAACGCGCGGCCACAATGGATTCCAGTCCTTTCGCGAAGTCGCCCCGCTCTTCCACCGGATACCGCTTCACCATGCTCAACGCCACCGCCGGCATCTCTTTCTCAGCTAGCAAGGCCTCCTTGACCTTCTGCATGCTGTTCGTCGTCAACTTGTCGAACCCCATCATTTGATCAATCAGGGGAAAGGCCTTCCGCCGCAGCGCCCCCTCAATTACGGCCTCCTCGGCCCAGTCGGTCACAATCATTGCCTGCTCCAGGGAATTCGTGATCCCCTGCGCGGCCAGAACTTGCGCCACTACAGTCTTACCTGCCCGGTCCGCCCAGGCTTTCACCCCGGTCAGCGTTCCCGCCATTGCCGTCGAACCCGCCACCACCATCAGAACCACCAACCCGCCCATCATCTTTCTCATCGCCTCTTCCCTTCTGTTTCTGCCCCTTATGGGGCGATCCTCTGTTTCCGCCACTCCACAGGCACTGCCGCGCTCCACCGCGTTTTCGTGCCCGACGCATTTCTCTCCAAATCAATCCCGTCGTACCGGACATAACTCCACACCAGCCGCTCATTCGTGGGCGACATCCAGCCTTCCCAGTTCACCGCGCACTCATGCGAGGGACACACGATCACCGCGCCCACCACCGAATTCGTTGGCTCCACCAACTGACTCCATATCCCGGTCCCCGGCGCCGACTTCACCCACCGCCGCACGTCCCCGGCGTAATCATCCGTGAAGTAAATCCAAACATTGGTGTCATCCTCATACGCGTTCGTCCCCGAACTCTTGATGTAATAGACCAGGCTCGCAAAGTTGTTCGTGCTCGCCTTGAGTTCGAAGTCCGTCCACTGGCCGCCCAACTCCAGCCGCAGTACAGGAAACGTCCCTTCGACGGCCACCACGCTGCCCGTGCTCTCCCCGGACCCACCCGCCGCCTGTCCAGCTGACTGGCCATCCAGAATCCACCCGCCCAGGCAAGGCACCGCGCAGGCCAGCACCATCCCCGCCATGACTCTCAGAACTCTCTTCATTTCGCTTTCCGCATGACCTGCACCACGCCATTGGTCGCCGTGCACTGGATCACTAGCGCCTCACCGACCCCGAAGCTGTAATCCGCGTCCGCCGTCCAGACCACGGTCGTCACATTCGTGAAGGCGCAGTTCCCAAGCCTGAAACTGCCGCCGCCGCTCAGTCTCAGAATCTCCACGTTCCCGGTGCTCGCGCCCCCGAACCGGATCAAAGCCGCCACGGGTACCCAACTACTGTTCGCCTGCCCATTGCTGACCGTCACCGTCCCATTCGACAGCGAATAGTCCGCCGCCCAGCCCTGAGCACGAACGGCCCCGGTCGTCGCCACACACAACAAAAGCGCCACAATCAACCGTCTCATCGGAAACCTCCTCACGGATGCGCGATATCCGCATCCAGCACATTCGTCACCGTCCCAGCCACAAACACCAACTGCGTCCCGTGGCAAATCGCGAATGTCCCGCCATCCCCCAGCGTGATCGCCCCGCTCACGGTCAAGTCGCCCCGCACGCTCGTGCTCGGCCGGGTCGCCTGGCAGGGCCCGCCGTTCACCGCCGCCAACCCAAACCCGCCGTCTGCATTCATCGCCAAGCCTGTCCAAGGACAATGCGCCGACCCGCTGTCCACCCACGTTGCCCCGTAATCACTGGAAACATAAATCGACCCGTTCCGCTCAGCGGCATACTGCATCTTCCCATCGGCGCTCATGGCCACGAACCACCACGCGCGATTCGATCCCGTCTTCGCCGTCCACGTCGCCCCGTGATTCTCCGACCCGTAAAGCTTCCCACCTAAGGCGCAGACCAACTGAATTCCTCCGTCCGCGCTCATCGCCACGCTCATCCACTGCGGACCTGCCATATTCAGGATCCACGTCTTTCCGTAATCGCTAGACACATACACCCCTGAGCTCATCTCATCCTCCGGCTGCGCCACCGCCGTCTGATATTCCCCATTCGTGGACATCGCTAGGCCCACCCAATGACGCGTTTCATCGGTTTTCGTGGCGACCCATGCCGCCCCGAAGTTTGTGCTCACATGCAGCACCCCGAACTCCTCCGCCGCCACCTGATACCTCCCATTGCCGCTGAGGGCCGCCAAAGCCCACGGCTGGCCCACATTCGTCCAGGTCGCCCCGGAATTCGTCGAAAAGTACCGCTGCGCATCCGTGTCCGGATCCCACGCGCTGGCCGACCGGTACCGCCCGTCACCGCTCATGGCCATGGTCAGCCATTCATTGGTCATGCCTGTCGCCGACCAGGTCATGCCGCCATCGCTCGAAAGGTTGATCGGATCAGCGGCCCCGCCTTTCATCTGCATGAGTCCATTCGCGCTCACCGCCACGCTTCGCCAATCCCGTGCTGTCCCCTGGGCAATCCAACTAAGTCCGCGCGTTTGGACATTGAGTTCGGTCGTCAGGTCGCCAACCTGTTCCTCGACCCAGGCCAGCCGCCCGGTCAGTCCGGCGTCGCCGCCGGCATTGATCACGATCCCCGACCGCGATCCCGCCAGCCACCCCGCCTGGCACCCGCTCACCACCGCCATCACAACCCAACATCCAAAAATCTTCTTAATAGCCATCATTCTGACTCCTGACTTCCTTCCCTGTCCGCTCTGTAGCTCGGCGTCCCCCCCACCGCTTCAGTTTCTTTGCCCACCGGCCTCAACTTTCCCGTCTGCACCATTCGCAACCAGATATTCGCCTGTACAAACAGGCTGTAGACCTCCGGAGCGAACTGCACCCCCATCTCCATCCCCAGGTTGAACACAGCCAGATTGAACGCATGCCGGTACCCCGTGGCCGGGATCATCGTGGGATCCTCATCCATGTCGACCCCGCGCTGGGTGATCACCGCCTCCCGGAACAAGACAACGGTCTCGGCGACAATCTCCGTCAGCCGGTTTGCCTTCGACGGATTCCCTTCCACCCAGGCCAGGTACAAGGCTCCCATGTCAGTCGGCAGCCCGGCCTCCACCTTGGCGACCGTCAGTTCCGTCCACCCACTCACGCCTCACCCCTCAAAGAAAAAGCGGGGATTCGGCTTCCCAAATCCCCGCCCTTTGTCATCTCACTCATCCCTCTTCAGGTAGGGCGGCCAGTCCCTTGGCCGCCGTCCTCTCGCTTCCCAATGTAGGTGGTGCAATTCGCCTCGGCGCTTGGTGCTCCCCGCTAACCTTTCCCCCTGCCGCCTACGCGGCGGCAACATTCAACCGCACACAGGCCTGCCCGTTTGTAACCTTCACGTCCTCCGACCAGTCGAACTTGGCCACCTCCACGCGGCCGTCATCGCGCATGTAAGACCCCGGCACCATGAACCGGTTCATCAACCGGAACGTCTTCATGAAACTCGGATCCCGCCGACTCGGTGCTTCCTTCCGCGCGAAAATCAACACGGCGGTATCCAGGAGGAAGCTGATACTCTCCGCCTTCCCTTCCGGGTTCATGTCGTAGATCATGTACGACGTCCGGACATTCGGTGTCCCAATGAACATCTGACTGGCCGACTGCTCTGTCGGTACAGCCAGCCCCAGATCGCCCTTGTTCCTCCCGTTGCCCACCACGAACCGGCCCCGGACCTTCTCCTGGTTCTTGAACACCTTCCACGCCGTCGCGCCGAACAACACACCCACGCCCATCAGCGACCCATACTTTGCCGCCTTGATCACCGACAGGATGGCATCATCTACATCCGCGATCGGGTCCGCCCCTGCGTTCCACGTTTTGGCCGTGCCGGCACCCACGGCCGTTAAAGCCGCGTCGATCACGGCCTTCTCATGGGAGAGTGCCGCCACTTCCGCCACTGCCGTGGCTCCTTCACGCAGCATATTCTCCAAACCGTCCGACTCCAGTTGCTCCAGATTGTCGACCGGATAATCCAGTGCGTGCGGCTCGCAATTGAACGTTGCGTCCGTGGCATCGAATCGCAACTCGGCCGCCCGTCCTCCCAACGTCCGCAGAGTGTCAGGAATATGGAACCTATTCTTCTCCGTGTAGCACTTGAACCGGCCCACGCTCGTGGCAACCTCAACCGCAGGTGCCAGAAAATCGGCCACCGGCATAATCGCACTTTGCGCCGCGCCCTGGGCAAACTCCCGCAGGGTAGGGGACGCACTAATCTCGCTCAATCGACTCATAATATTTTTCCTTTATTCTGCTTCTCCCTCTCCCTTCAGGGGAGAGGGCCGGGGTGAGGGTGTCTTCCCATTCCCCAACAACCATCAACCAAGAACCAGCAACCCTTCCCGCAGCGCCTACTGCGCCTGCGCAATCTTCACCCACCCATTCGTGCCCGCCGCCGTGGCGACCCACACCGCATTCGTTCCCCCCACCTTTCCCGCCAGCAAGGACCCCGCCTTGCTCGCCGTGTACTGCGTCACCGACGTGCTGGCATTCGTATCCACCTGAACCCGCCACCCCTCACGCGTCACCGTGTCCGGATCAGAAGCCCGCGCAGCTGCCACGCCAACCGCGATCATCACCGCCGCCATTACAATCAACTTCTTCATCCTCAAGCCTCCTTCTCCCTCGCCCTTCAGGGGAGAGGGTTGGGGTGCGGGTGCTTCCCCATCCCCGTATTTCCCATCAACCAACAACCAAGAACCATGAACCACGGCGTCGGCGTTTACGCCGACACCGTGATATTCCCCACCATCGCCGGCCGGACCAGCACCAACTGTCCATCCACGCCCGCCTGTTCGGCGATCCCAAGGCCCCGATACGTGCCCGGCGTCGCCGGCAGGGCCCGCACCTTGCCCTTGTCCGCCGCCATGGCCACATCCGCCAGGACCATCACATCGCCCGGATTGCAAGTCCCCTTCAACGTTACCCGCACGGTTCGCCCGCCCTCGATCGGCCGCACGGAGACCAGCGCGGCATCCGCTCCACTTTCAAGCAAGACGTACAGCGCATGATCGCTGTTTGCTTCCGGTAACATCACCTCCGGCACCCCGGAGTCATGCGTCAACTTCGCCAATCGCCCTTCCATGCCCACCAGCGATTCCCCCGCTAGCACCCGAAAATCCCCAACCCGTGTATTGCTCTGACTCATGCCTTCCTCCCATTCCTAATCGTAATCTTAATCGTAATCCTCTTTCCGCCCCTCACGTCTTCAATGTGGGAGGCTCACTCCGTGCGGCGAATCTTCCTCCCTGTTCACCGGCCTACTGGCCAACTCCTTCCCGTTCCGCGCGCCTGAAGGCGACGATGAAAGGGATCTTCTCAGCGGCGACAATCTCTTGCGCCCGGTTCCGGATTTTCACAGCCTTGCTGTCTCCCTCCGGACCCGCACCGCCAGCTTGGCCCGGAGGCACTGCCCGGGAAGTCGCCCGGTTATGTAAAGGCTTCCGAGTCCCCGCGGACGATTCGGATCGTTGTGTCGGCTTGCCGTCACTCACTTGCCCGTCTTCAACCCTCTGGCGCGCAAGCTCGTCGAGCGCGCCAAGCGCCCCCGCACGGTTGCTGATCAACTGATCCGACCAGAAAGGCTTTGTTGCCTCGCTGATCACCCCCTCAAACTCAGCCAGGTGCCGATTCACCAACTCGCCCTCGACGGTCTTCAGCGTCTCCTTCAATGCGTCCAATTCTGTTCGGGCCGCCGTCAGCGAGTTCTGTAACTCCGACACGACCGTCAACGCCGGCATTACCGCCATCTTCTCTAGAATCACGGACTCGGCAGCATCCGCCGCCAACCCCAGATGATTCACCAACTTCTCGATTACTGCTTTCATAAGTTTTTCTCCCTTGTCCTCTCTGCACGCGCCTCCAACAGAATGTCTGTTCTCAACCCCCCGGCGCACATCCGTCCCCGTCTTCTCTTCATTCTGACTTCTGACGCCTGACTCCTTACTACTATTGCTCAGCGGTACCAGCCCCCTCAGATTGGGGTCATTGGTCACTGCGGCATTCAGCAGTCGCACCGGGCGCATGCGCGGATACCCCGTCGCCCCATCCGGCCCCAGGTCAACGCAGTCCTCCCGCGCCCACACCGGCGACAGAAATCGATACCGCCCTCCCTTAACCGCCTCCTCACCCAAATCTGACCATCGAATCTGCGCCCACAACCCACTCTTCGCGAGCCACGCGGCGCAGCCCACGTTGTCCGCCGCCGGCGGACTCACGTGGCCCTCATCCCTCGTGCCTCGATATTCGAGACCCACAATCCACCCCGCCGCCTCCGACCGCTGCCCGCCCTGCATCGAGAAATGATCGAAATCGATCAGCAACCCGGCGAAATTGGCCACCGCCGCGTCAGCCGCAAACCGTGCCGCCATCGCCACGCAGGCCTCCTCATCGATCACCTGGAGCACTCCCGCACACAAATGCGGGAATTCACCCAGCGGCGCGATCTGGTAAAACCCATCCTCCGGCATCTTGAAATCTTTGTTCAGAATCAACATTTGCCACCCCTTCAGAAAATAGTTTCAGAAAAAGTTAAAGTTCCCGATTTTTTCAACCCCCCTGTGCCGCCGTTCGCAAGTGAGACAAGCATCCCGCCCCCTCATACCCGCATTTCTCACTTTCGGCACTCGGCACTCCGAACTCCCCGCTCCGCGCTCCCCTCGGCACTCGGCGCGCCGAGCTTCCCGCTGTCTCCCACCCGCTTCAACCGATACCCCGTTTTCTCGCTTAACTCCGCCAAATCAATCTGTACCCCGGCTTTTGCCAACTCCACCGCATCGCGCACCACCCGCGAAACCTGATCTGCTGCCGGTGGCGCAAACTCGAAATACGCCAGCACCGGTTCGCCAGGGAAATACTCGCGGAGTAGGGGACCGTCGAACTGCTCCTGCATGATGCCGCTCAGGACGGCCGCATCGCTGCGAGCGATCTGGAAAAACGTATCCGCGTGCGCGTTGCCGGCCAGTGTGCCAGACCCCGGCTCCGCCAGCATCGTCAGCAGTCCGCCTGTCGCCGCCAACGTGATCTGCCGGTCGAGGTAATCAATCCGTTCCATGAAGGGCGGTTTGGTCCCATCGGCGTTGACGTATTTCAGGTCGCTGCCGTTTGGCAAGTACCCACGCCCGTCCGAGATAATCCGCTCCGCAATCTCCTGGTATTCCTTTTCCTTCGTCGCCGACGCGTTCGGCGGCCCCACCAGAAACATGGACGGAATCCCGAATACTTCCAGATATCCGTCCCAGTCCCGTTCATCCAAGGTTTTTCGTAGGTACGCCAGCGACAAAATCCGGTTCAACGGCGGAGCCTCGAAGACGATGAATGACTCCGGATCGATTTCCGTGCCCCGGGTACGCCCGCTCACCCCGTTCTGATTGTATTCCCACGCCCCGAACAACCCATCGCGTACCCAGAACCATTGCTCCACCGGCTCCAGGCGCGTTACCAGTCCCGAGTCATCCAGATGCTTTTCCAAGTGACTGAATCCCCGGAAGAATCCCGAAAACAGAAACCCTGCCGCATCCCGGAAATTCTCCACCCGCTCATACGCTTCCCGGAGAAACGCTACCTGTTCCTCAGCAAGAACCTTGTCTCCCGTCATTTTTTCGGCACTAGGCACTCGGCGCTCGGCGCTCCCCACCTCCGAACTCACCCTGATGTCCCAATCGCACCCCAAAAAGGCCGACAGGCGCCGCTGGATCACGGCATGGATCATCGCGTCGGACCGCTCCATGTAGTGATAGAACCACTGCAAATCGGCAAACGCCCCCCGTTCGCCCGCCTCCAGGAGATTGACAAGCTTTGGCAGACTCATCCCCCGCAAAGGATTGTAAGCATCCCGCCATGCGTTGCTCTTCTGACTGTATATCTGGATAGCCACGACTTCATGCCTCCGTCCTGCGCATGCCCGCCATGTCGCGACCGCGCAGGTCGCTGGGCATCAACATAAGGACAGAAATCAACTGGAGAGACCGGGAACTGGCTTAAGAAGTGCCAGCTTTCAGCAGGGTATGTGTTGGGCAAACGCGGGCATAACGGAGCGTGTATAGCATGCGATGAAGGGAGCGGTGGCACTCACCCGCCCTCCGGAAGGAGGCTTTCCGGGTCTGCTTTGCTGCAACCAGCACAAAGATTGGTTCCCTCTCTGCGTAAAGCTTGCTTCGCGCCATTACCACCAATGCATATTGAACTGTAACTATCCCAGTACGCTCGCACCAAGAACATGTTTAGCATTGACGCCGTGATATCGACCCCATACGATTTCAAAGAAACCTAATGAACGGCTAAAGAATCTGAAGTAACCTCAATAACACTGTAGGCCTCAGAATCGCACTGGCCAAGGGCTCAAACATGATCACAAACAGACTGCAACTCGCGCTCGACCGCCTCCTGCCCTCAGATTGGGAACGCCTGGAAAAGCTCGCATCCGTCTTTCTTGCGGCCGAGTTTGATGGCCTGCGAACAGTTGCGTGCCCATCTGGGGACGAAGGTCGTGATGCCGAACTCTTCTCGCCAGAAGGCGAACCAAAGGTGGTTGCCCAGTACTCTGTTGCCGCAGATTGGCGCGCCAAGATCAACGCGACGGCTCGCCGGATTCGGGCAACTCTGCCGGATGCACTCGTCCTCATCTACGTCACCAATAAGCCAATTGGAGCCAGTGCTGACGACCTGAAGGTGACACTTCGGAAGAAGCACGGTCTCACACTGGACGTTCGTGACAGAAGCTGGTTCTGTGATCGAGTCCTTGAGTCGAAGGCGCGCCAAATAGCTGCTGAAGAACTGGCAGTCGCGATTGTTGATCCATATCTCTCCTCGGCCGGCGTCGGTCCATACGTACAGGCGGAGCTCAGTTCCCCGGAAGCGATGGCCGCGGTGACGTATCTCGGTCTACAATGGCAAGACGACGTACGCGAGAAGGGCTTGACAAAAATCGCCTTCGAGGCGCTCGTACGCGCAGCACTCGTAGGCACCGATAGCGAGCACAGAATCTCGAAACAAGACTTGCACGCCCGAGTAAGCAAAGTTCTTCCAGGTCACCCTCTCGGCCAACTCACGTGTCATGTGGACTCCGCAATCCGACGGCTGGGGAAAGCCTCAATCAAGCAGTGGCCAGGCGAGGAGTTCTGCCTTGCGCATGACGAGGTGCAGAAATTCAACAACTTTCGCGTCGCAAGCTCCCTGGCGGAGGCGGGTCTCACCGCAGTTGTCGACAGAGTCTCTTCGCTCCTTCTGACTGCAAGAGCCATCCCTCACTTTCATCAACGGCACTTTGCACAAACACTCCGCCGCGCAACTGACGCGGTTCTGTTTGAACGAAGCCAAGCCTTTGCGATGGCAGTTCATTCGGGGTCACTTGCCACTCTAGCCGACTCTGACTTCAAGTCCACGCTTATCGCGGAACTGGCGAGGTCGACACTCCCGAAATTGCCGAAGATCGACTGGCTCTCTGCGCTGCAGGTTGGCGTACGCGAACTTCTCATCAGCGATGATTCCGCGATTCAGGCCTATCTCCGGTCATTAGCCGATTCGTACACGCTTCTAGCCTTCCTCAAGCACACGCCAGACGTTCAGGCTGCCGTGGAAAAGATGTTCTCTCATGGCACATTGTGGTTGGACACCACCATCGTGCTGCCACTCATCGCTGACACTTTGGCCGCAGGCGAAGACAGCAAGGGTCGCTTTTCACGAATGGTAGAAGCAGCGTTGGATGCTGGCCTAGAGCTTTGCGTCACTCCTGGAGTCATTGAAGAAGTTGAACGCCACATGAACAAGGCCCTCACTTGTGTCCGGTTGGCATTCGGACAGTGGCAAGGGTCTATTCCCTATCTTCTTGATAGATATGTAGCAAGCGGCCGATCGTCTACGTCATTTCCGTCATGGCTGGAGAACTTCCGAGGGGAGGCGCGGCCGCTTCAAGACCTTGCCGACTACCTTCGCGAGACATTTCACATCGTTGAGCGATCGCTCGAAGATGAGAGCAAATCGGCATCTAATGAGCTCAGGTACGCTCTTCAGCAAATCTGGCACGAACGCTACGAGAGACGTCGTGAGCGGTATGGCACAACGCTTGACGAAATGGCCATAACTCGCCTGGTGAGCCACGACGTCGAATGCTACGCTGGAGTCGTACATCTGCGAACCAGAGAACGATCGTCACCATTCGGATACAGTGCTTGGTGGCTTACCGTGGATCGCCAGGCATTTGATTTGAAGACTCGATTGCGATTAGTTATGAGCGAGACTCCGCCGGACTCTCCAGTCATGAGCGCCGACTTCTTAGTCAACTATCTCGCCTTTGGTCCACTGCGGAGGCGTGTTACGAAACACGCCGAATCACACCTGCCGCTTCTGATGGTTCTGGGTAATGTGGCACAGTTGACACCGGAACTGATGATAGAGGCTGAGAATGTGCGCAATCAACTCAAGGACCTACCGGAGCGATTGATCCGTAGAGAAGTGCGGGATCGCCTAGATCGCGCGCGGGCTAGCATAGGACCAATCGCCAGCCAGGGCATGGGCGAAGTCGACGAAGTTGACGACGCGGTGCAACGCTGAGATCTTACCCTTCGTTCGAGCCGACCCGCTCCGGCAAGGCCAGTTGGCCATTGCCTCGCCTCCGTCGTCGGCTAAGCCTCAACGTCACCCCGCCAAAAGCCGCTCCCGCCTTCTCTCCCTAACCCCGTGCCGCCCGCTCCCCGCCACCGGCAACATTCTTCCAGACCCTTCCGTCTCCCATCGCCGGTGATTTGCCAGCGCCAGGGCCATGACGCAGTCATCATGATACCCAGCGGGCGCACTGTACGTGATCCCGCCCGACGGACTGATCTGGTACTCATACCGCCTCATTTCGTTCGTGAGGACTCCCCAGTCTGAGCATTCCTTCGCGATCTCTGCGGCCTTCTGTTCAAATCCTCTTCGTATTTCCGGCCAACTTACTTTTCGCTGTTCGACGGCGACGATCAGCCTCTGCACCAACTCAGTCTTCGAGTGCGCCGTGAACTTGAACCCCTCAATGTCTGCGTAGACACGCTTCAAATCATCGAAAATCGGATCCCCAACACCCGACGCATCCAACACCAACCGTCCCCGGTGTTTCCTCGCAAATGCCAGTATCCGCTCCTTCTGGATCGGCCAGTCCAAATGGTTGAACCGTTCTATCGCGAAACACCGACCTGTTTCCGCATCCATCGCGATCAATACCGTCCAGTCCGTATGCTTGGCCACATCACACCCAATCACCACATTTCTACTCGGCACTCCTTGCTCCATGCTCAGCGCTGCCGGTTCGAAGAGGCATCCCTCGATGCCTCTGAAGACCCCGGCACTATCCTCTAGAAACTCCGCCATATACTCCTGCCGGAACACATCTTCCGGCAACGTTCGCCTGGCCTCTTCCCATTCCTTCGCCGGAAAGTATGGTGACGCCTTACTCGGGAACGATAGGCTGGCATAGTCCGTTTCCCCAGGGTCCATTCCTCGCGTGAAAAGATCATAGAACCAGTTATGCCCCTTCGGCGTACTGACAAACACCGCCCATCCCAGCGTCTGGGCGATGGTCGGTCTCAAAACGTAATGCCACACATCCGCCGGGATCGCGGCGGCCTCATCGATTACTACCCCTTGAAATCCAAATCCGCGGATGTTGTCCGGATTATCAGCCGACAAGAACCACACGCGCACTTTTCCGGATGGTCCGGTAAATTCCACCCGCGTGGGGGCCCGCCCGCACACCTGGATAAACCCATCGGCGATGGTCCGGAACGCCTCAATTCCACGCTCCGCCACGTTATATGTCGGCGCAATCCACCCATATTCACCCGCCTGCTCGCATCCCCCTCGATCCAAAAGCTCGGCAGCCAGACACAACGTTTTACCGAATCGTCTCCCGGTGCATACCGTCCTAAAGCGCTTCTCCCGCGCCTGATGTATCGCCATCTGAGCAGGGTGGGGGACATAGTTCAAAACAATCGCCATATTCCTCTATCTCCAATACCCAACAACGATCAACCAACAACCATGAACTGATCGTCCTCCTGGACGAGCCTCCCCGCTTCCTCAGGTCTCAGGTTTCAAACTCAGGTTTCCCCCAACTCCGGCCCCATCCCCAACCTCTACCACCTCAGCCTCGACTGTGATTGGCGCATTCACTCTCTCTTTCGGCTCTCCACCCCCCATCAAACTCCTCCACTGGATCACCCCGTCATGTTCCAACTCCAGCCTCGCCTCCCGTGGCAGCAGCGGCATGATCATGGTCCGGAAGAACCGAACCGGATCCTTCTTGAACTCCCTCTCCAGCGCCCGGATCAGCAACCCCTGATTTCGGGGCCGCGCCAGCATTTTGTCCAGATTTGCCAACGCCAACGTCCGCCCACCGCCAGCGCCCTTAGGTCGCCCCGATGGATTCCCCGACTCCCCTGGTTTGAATGCACTCATCTCCCGCAACTCCCCTTTCACCGTGTCTCTACATTACAGTCAGTTTTCAACCCCCGGATCGACACCACCCAACCGGGCGGTTGTTCGCAAGCGCCAAGCCGAGCCCCTTAAGAGGGGCGTAGCTCGTCTGCTTAGCGACTTGCGAACCGGAGGACTGCGATGATAGTTAACAAAACAGGACAGAAGGGCCTCACCGCCGAAGAGGCGTTGAGGGGATATTTCAGAAGCTCCGGCTACTTTGTGGTCAGGAGCATTCCCTTGATATATAAGAAGTTCGATGTAAGCGATGTCGACCTATGGCTGTACGTAAAAGCGACTTCTCTTTCTGCAGATCGTGTATGCGTCGATGTGAAACGGAAAAAGACCCCACAGGCCATGGAGAGAGTGCTGTGGACCAAGGGACTGAAGGAAGTGTTGGGAGTTGACCGTGCGATCGTTGTTACTTCAGATAACAGACCTGAGACCCGTGACTTTGGCGCTGCGCATGGTGTTGCCATTTTGCAGGGTGAGTTCCTGCAACGCGTCCTAACAGACTTTCCTCCCACTGATCGCTTGACCGAGGAGGACCTCCTTTCACTTCTAAATCACCCTTGCGTTGTCGATCCCCGAGTGGAATGGCGCGCCTGGTTCGGGCATGTCAAGTCTCGCCTGTTAGACTCCCTCAACTTCGACGGCTGCAACTCCTTCCTGCTTGCCACAAAGACCCTTCTTGACGAGTATGTGGCCACCGGTCGGTCCTCTGAGGTTCCCGTACGCCTGCTCTATGCCGTCATCGCGTACCTTCTCATCTGTCTCGATTACACATCACGGTCTTTTGTTTCTCTTGAGGTGAGTCGAAGAGCATCGGTTCTCACTGACGGATTCCGCTATGGAGAGGCCGGGCGGAAAAGAACTGAGGAAATCGTACAGATGGCTCTGCATCTTATTGCTGATGCAGGCCGAACCGATATCCTGTCAGCCGACGCAATGCGTGAAGAGTTCGACAGGCAAGCAGTTGGGTATCGTGCTGAAATACTGAGTGAGCACTTTGCGAGGAGGGAATCACTCATGAATCTCTTTGCAACTGCACGAGCTTTTGAGGGGCTGGCCTATGCAAAGACAATCCTCCACCCACGCGAACTTGCGAGCGAACAGAAGGCTCTAATAGGCCTGTTGTGTGACCTTCTCCAGCACGACCGCAAAGTAATCATCTAGACATCATTGGCAACGTGCCGGGCACGTTGCCTGAAATAAGATACTGCGGGCACATGGAGAATGACACAAATGAAGATCGTACTCTTTCTTGGAGCTGGTTTTTCAGCACCGTTTGGATTGCCAGTGATGAACGCATTCATCCGTTCAGCGCACGATCGCCGTAGACTAAACGACCAGGAGAAGGCATTTCTGGACGAACTCGTCATGGAGGCGAGAAGGGCGAACAGTTTCCTTCAAACATCACCAACGAACCTCGAAGATATTCTGTCGCTTTGTGTCATGCAGGATCGTCTTGCCATGCCTGGGGTCTCATTGCCACGCACGCCTCGCATCGTGCGCATCCTGCAGAAAATGTACACAGATCCAGGCGAAGTGGACGCCTACTGGTCGCGGCTGGAAGTGCTCGAAACGTTTCTTGGGGATGCTTTGAAGAAGCCATCGCACGCTGTGTCCATTGTCACCACAAACTACGACTTGATAATCGAATCTGCATGTCGACAAATTGACGTCCCCGTTTCATATCCCCTGCAACACAAGCCTTATCCGGCTGATGACAACGTTCAAGTGCACGGCCAGTTGACTCAGTCTGACGGTTTTACTCTGTGTAAGTTGCATGGGTCCGTCAACTGGTTCATGGTTGATGACGAACTCCATGTTGAAGATCGAGTTGTGGCAGTCCAAAGTATGGCAAGGGCTAACACGACTCTGCCGCGAGTCTGTACAGCAAACTACAAAAACTCGCACTATCCACTGATCATCCCCCCTTCCTTCCTTAAACCTGACTTGCCAGGTCCCATTTCAAGTGTTTGGCAAAGCGCGGCGAAAGCCTTGCATGAATCTGACCAGATTGCGTTTGTCGGTTATAGTTTCCCTTCGTCAGACATTGAGATGAAGTACTTTTTGGCAAGTTCCTTAGCAAATAATCCCCGATTACGTAGAATTGACGTGATCGATCCGAATGCCACAGCATTGGTCGCGCGGCTCAAACGAGAAACAGAAAGTGGGTTTGGCAACCATTTTCGGGAACTGCTGAACCCCGTGCAGAGTGACTGGACTCATGCCACTCTTCAACTTGCCTAAGGTCGGGCACCAAGGTCGGGTGTGACTGGGGGTGGGTCTTCACTATTCACAGTTCAATCTACCCTCGTCGGCAATCAGTTCTTAGCTCTCTCCCATTCTCGGGGACCCATTCACCACCGAATATCTAATGTGCCGTACGCCTGCTTCCGGGACCAACGAGCCTCCTGCCTGTCTGCTATATCTTGCCTTCGACCGGTCAACCAGATGCCCCGCTACGCCGCCGTCACGGCACCTGCTTCAAAAGGCCAGGTGCCGCGCCGGCGGCTCCGCTCTCCACTATCACTTCACCATCCTCTTCATGGTCATCGCAGCCCGCGCCATGGATCTTCGATCAATCCGCGTCTCTCTTTTCTCCCACCACTAGCCCCGCTACGCGCTTCGAGTGCCGTCTGTTCGGTCGATCCACCGTCGAGATGCCCCTCCTAACGTCCGGGGCACATCGCCGGTTCCTCTCCGTCACAGCCGGACACTCCAAGCGCTTCGCTCATTCTATCCGGAACGCCGTGTTCAATGGCCAGTTCACGGCAACAGCCGGGAGCCGTGAACCGTCCA
>CAMBRF010000020.1 GCA_945870225.1 PVC group bacterium
TTGGTAGCGGGGGTTGGATTTGAACCAACGACCTTCAGGTTATGAGCCTGACGAGCTACCGGGCTGCTCCACCCCGCAGTCATAACAATACAAAGAACATTCGCTCGGTCTGGTTTGACAAAGCAGGGACAATATAGTGACAATCTGGCTTTGGGACAATATAAAACTCAGAATAGTTTTTCAACGGCATTAAGTGAAATTCAGGTCGAAGGTCGTCAGAGGATGAATCGCGTCCCTCATTACCGCTACTCGCTCGCTGTTCTGGCCGGCATTCTGATCGGTAGCATTGCCATGCTGGCGGCCGCCAACCTCTGGTTCCTGCGCCGGCTCCAGAGCGAAAGTCTGCATGCCTCCGCCGCACAGGCGGTGCTGGAACTTGGATCCGAATTGGCCCGTAATCTCGCCGGACAGCCTGTCGTCCAGACTCGCTATGATGAACCGCGCCGTTGGGAGGATTTAACCCGTCTGGTCCGCTCTCTACGACAGGTGGAGCCTTCACTCCAGTATGTGACCGTGAGCGAGGGCGATATCATTTTGTTTCATGAAGACACCTCCAGCAGGACACCGGCCAACCTGCCGGATGGCACCGGGACCGTCCATGGGGTTCGAATCGGGCGTCGCTTGCTGGCCACCGGCAAGACGGTTGACCCGGTCCTTACGTTTACCGTGCAAATTCCGGGTGCCGGCAGGCCTTCGCGTTTTGTCCAGATTGCCATGCGAAAGGATGCCGTGGCACAACGCGAGGAACGGGCGGCTGAAGTCCTGTCTTTGATGTTCAGGCTCTCTGTGCTGACCCTAGCCATCGCGTTCGGACTGGCCGTCGTGCTGATCGTCTGGGCATTACGCTACGAAATGGACCGGCAGCGCCGGCGGCGGGATGAGGAACACCTGGCTTTTGCGGGTATTCTGGC
Source organism: PVC group bacterium (assembly GCA_945870225.1). GTDB lineage: Bacteria > Verrucomicrobiota > Kiritimatiellia > CAIKKV01 > CAITUY01 > CAMBRF01. The sequence goes on from CAMBRF010000020.1 coordinate 912, forward strand.
CGATGGGATCATCCATGACGTCAGGAATCCCATGAGTTCCCTGAAACTGGATCTCCAGATGCTGGAAAAGGAAGCCGGTAAGGCCGGCTCCGCGCGGCCGGACCGGCTCGCCGAACTGGCGGTCCGCGCGCGTAAGACGATTGACCGTATTGATCTGGTGATGAAGGAGTTCCTGTATATCTCCAAACCGGAAACCGAGGTGAGGGAGCGCGTCGCCATTAATGACTGCCTTCACGATTGTCTGGATCTGCTCGGCCCCAGAATGGAACAGTCGAACGTCCATACCCGGCTGAACCTCGCCGAACCCGGACTGGAGGTCATGGGGCGGGGGGTATCCCTGAAACGGGCCCTGATCAATGTGCTGACCAATGCCAAGCAGGCCTCGCCGTCCGGCGGCACGGTAACAATTTCGACCCGGCGCGAGGATGGTCAGGCCTTGATCGTCATCGAGGATGAAGGGCCCGGAATTCCTGATCCGGACAGGCATCGCATTTTCGATATGTTCGTCACCGGCAAGCCCGGCGGAGTGGGGCTGGGCCTGTATCTGGCCAAGGCGGCCGTGGAGAATTGCGGGGGCCGCATCACCGCTGAAAATAGGATAGAGGGTGGGGCCCGCTTTGTGATCAAGCTTCCCTTGGCCACGTAATGCTCGCAGGAATGGGGTCGCAAAGCCGTTCAGTAGGGAAAGGAAGAGGACCTCACCACTAATCAAGAAATCAAGGAATACCTTGAATATTTTGAGATTTGTCGCGGCTTGACGCTAGGCGCGCCCTCCCTCATCATGCGGGGCCTGTTTTATGAATAATACCATACCCAGAGTGCTGGTGATCGAAGACGACCCGGATGGTCTGAGGTCGATCTGTGAGGCGATTCAGGACGCCGGCTATGCTGTGATGACGGCCGCGACGGGTGCTGAAGGACTGGCGGCCGCACAGCGTGAGGCGGTCGACGTGGTGCTTTCTGATCTCATCCTGCCCGACATGGATGGGTTAAAGGTGTTGGATGGGATTCATGCCTTCAACCCCACCGTTCCGATTCTGATCATGACGGCGTACGGATCGGTGGACACGGCGGTTCGTGCCATCAAGGCGGGTGCCTATGACTACCTGGTAAAACCTCTGGACCTGGAGGATGTGCAGGCCAAACTGGGCCGGGCCCTCGAGGCGAGTCAGTTGCGTGCGCAGGTGGCGCGGTTGCGCTCGGAAGTCAGGGGTAAATATTCGGCCCGCAGCATGGTGGCGGGCGCACCGGTAATGGTGGATTTGCTGAGGCAGATCGAGACTGTCGCCAATACCCACGCCACGGTTTTGGTTTTGGGGGAAAGCGGTGCCGGGAAGGAACTTGTCGCGCGAGCCCTGCATGCCGACGGCAAACGGAGCGCGGGCCCCTTTGTGGCTGTGAACTGTGGCGCCTTTGCGGAAAGCCTGCTGGAATCCGAGTTGTTCGGCCACGAGAAAGGATCGTTCACCGGCGCGAGTATGCGGCATGAGGGGGCTTTTGAACGGGCCAACGGCGGGACGCTCTTTCTCGATGAAATCGGCATTGCGCCCAAATCGGTTCAAACACGCCTGCTCCGGGCGCTGGAGGAAAAGGAAGTTCTGCGGGTGGGCGGGCGGGAACCGATCGCGATTGATGCCCGTATCGTCGCGGCTTCCAACCGGGATTTGGATGAGCTGGTTGAGGCGGGCGAGTTTCGTCAGGATCTGCTCTATCGCCTGCAGGTGGTCACCCTGCGTCTGCCGCCGCTCCGGGCCCGACGCGAGGATATCCGCGAGTTGACCAACCGGTTCGTGGCGGCAGCCTGTGCCGAACACGGGCGGCATATTGAGGCGGTTGATTCCGCATGTTACGAGCGGCTGGAGCAGCATGAATGGCCCGGCAATATCCGGGAACTGCGGAATGTCGTGGAATCGGCCGTGATTATGGCGCCGGGGCCTGTGCTGCGGGGGGATGATCTACGATTCGGCAAGGGGGAACCGGGGAACCGTGGACCCATTAACCTGCCGAATGGGCTGACGCTGGCCGATCTTGAACGCGAGGCTTTGCTTCAGGCGTTGCGGCGTCACGCCGGTAACCGACAGTTGACGGCCGATGAACTGGGTATTTCAACCCGGACGATTCAGAGGAAGATTCGGGACTATGATTTGCCGTTTTGAGATGAGTGCGAGAGAAAGAGTGGAGGCGAAGGGACTCGCCGCCCTACCTTTTGGGATGGTTTCAGTAACATCCCGCATATATCTTAATCGTAATCCTAATCGTAATCATAATCTCCCGCCCAAGAGTGGGGATTATGATTAAGATTACGATTAAGATTATGAGCAAATGGGACTACAGTGGGATTATTTCATTGTGACACGTTACATCATCAGACGCCTGCTCTATATGATTCCGACCTTGATCGGGGTCATTCTGATTACCTTTATTCTCTTCAACATGGTCGGGGGGAGCCCTGCCGTCATGACGCTTGGGAAGAATGCCTCGCCGCGGGCGCTTGAGGAGTTCGATGAACAGCGGGGGTTCAACAAACCGCTACTTGCCGGCTGGTGGACCGGTACCCGCGCCCTGCCGGATACGGATTTTCGGGATGGGGCCGGGATCTGGCGTGAGGTCGCCGGGGCGGAGTGGGTACAGGCTGGACCTGGAGCAGGCGCCTTGAGAGTGGCGCCGGGCGCACCTTCTGTCCTGCCGGACGCATTCCCTTTGCGCACGGGAACAACGTACAGGCTGCAATTCGTCGCATGCATGCCGGCGGGCGGATCCATGCGCTGGCTGATCGACGGCAAGCCGGTCGGGATGGAGCCTGAGCAGGCGGCGGCCACATGGCAGCGGCATGTCATCACTTTTCAAGCGCCCGATCAACCCCAGCGCGGCAGGATGGCGGTCGAGGTGTCGGGGGGCGCGCTTGAGTTGCGATCCGTTCGGCTGGAGCGCCGGATGTCGCAGGTTTACGACTCCCAGTTGGTCCACTACTTCCGGCAGTTGGCGCGGCTGGATTTCGGGGAATCGGTGGCCACCAATCAGAAGGTCGGTACGATGTTGCGCCGGGGCATGCTCCCTTCACTGATGTTAACCGTTCCCATTTTCTTTGGTGGTCTGGTGCTGTCCATTTCTCTGGCGCTGGTCTGCGCCTATCTGCGGGACCGTTGGACGGACCGTGTTCTGGTGGTGGTGGCGGTGGCGCTGATGAGTGTGAATTATCTTGTCTGGATCATTTTTGGCCAGTTCTTCCTCGCCTATCAGCTCAAGTGGTTCCCTATATGGGGGTTTGAGTCCTGGCGTTACCTGTTGCTGCCGGTGGGTATCGGGATCATCAGCGGGCTGGGGGGTGACTTGCGGTTTTACCGGACCATCATGCTGGACGAGTTCTACAAGGATTACGTCCGCACCGCCTTCGCCAAGGGGCTCGGGCCGGTGAGTGTTTTGTTCAAGCACGTCCTGCCGAATGCCATGATCCCGATCGTCACGAGCACGGTGGTGGCGCTGCCTTTCCTCTATACGGGCAGTCTCCTGCTGGAGAGTTTCTTTGGCATTCCGGGGTTGGGCGGATTGAGTGTGAATGCCATCAATTCCGCGGATGTGGATGTGGTGCGCGGCGTGGTGCTGGTGGGGTCGGTCCTTTACATGGTCGCCAGCCTCGTGAGTGACTTGTGCTATGCGGTGGTGGACCCGCGGGTGAAGTTGCGGTAAGCGGCAGGTTAGGGAGCGGGAAGGGAGGGACGGCGTGTCGCCGTCCGCTTAAGAGGATGTCAGGGAGAATGGTGGGTATGGGTAGTGATCGGTCATTATGGAGTGAAGCGTGGCGGGACTTGCGGCAACGCAGGATGATCCGGGCCTGTCTGTGGGGCATCCTAGTCTTTACCCTTCTGGCGGCTTACGGCGAAGGGGTGTACCGCTGGTATCGCCTGACGGATCGCACGCCGCCTTACCAGCAGGTCAACCTGCAGGAACGCTATCTGCCGCCGAGTCTTTTCCGGCAGCCGTTTAGTTATGACCGCGCCGGGGGCAGCACGGTCCACCTTGGATATCGCGAGCGGATCCGGAAGGGGGTTCAGGTGCTGGCGCACCGTCCCCTGGGGACGGACAATTTGGGGCGCGATGTTTTGCAGCGGGTGGTACAGGGAGCCCGCATCGCCTTTCTGGTGGGGGTGGTTACTTCGCTGATCGCCATCCCGATCGGGGTAATCCTGGGCTGTCTGGCGGGGTATTTCGGGGGGTGGGTGGATGAGGTCGTGGTCTGGGTCTATTCGACGGTTGCCTGTATGCCGGGACTGCTTTTTATTCTGGCGATTTCCATGGTTGTAGGCAAGGGGTTGACGGGAGTGTATCTGGGGATCGGGTTGACCACCTGGGTGGGGCTGTGCCGGCTTATCCGCGCCGAGGTGATGAAGCACCGTGATCATGCCTACGTCATGGCGGCCCGTTCACTGGGGTACAGTCCCTGGCGCATTATCTTCCGCCACATTCTTCCCAACGTCTTTCATATCGTCATCATCACGTTTTCCCTGCGTTTCCCGGCCTCCATCGGCACGGAAGTCTTCATGAGCTTTCTCGGGATCGGCGTGCAGGGTGAGCCGTCCTGGGGCGTCATGATCGGTAACGCGCGTTTGCGGCTCTGGCAGGGCATCTGGTGGGAGATGACGGCGGTGACGGCGGCGATTCTTATTGTCGTGCTGGCCTTTAATCTGGTAGGGGATGCACTCAGAGATGCCTTGGACCCGCGGTTGCGGGCGCGGGATAACACATAGAAAGACAGTATGCCAAAACGAGCGACCCCAAACACGATTACGCACGAGGCGATCCTCAAGTTTTTCCAGAAGCCTGGATATACCCCCATGACGATCGCCGAGTTGGCGTCGGCGTTTGCCCTGCGGGGGGCGGGAATTGAGACGCTGGCACAGCTCCTGCACCGGATGGTGATGAACGGTGAGATCGTCATCCTGCGCAAGACGCGGTATTCGCTGGGCGCGCCTGCCGATCTGGTGACCGGGCGCCTGGAAATCAAGCGCTCGGGCGACGGCTATTTGACTCATGTTGAGGGCGGAACGGAAGTGCGTATCGACCGGGCAAACGTCGGTGTCTCGCTGCCCGGCGATCTCGTGGTGGTCCGTCTGGAACCGCATCGCGAAGGATTTCCCGAGCAGCAACGGCACGGCCAGGTTATCCGTATCCTCGAGCGTGCCAAACGGGTGGTGGTCGGAACCCTCAAGAGCACGGGCCGGTTCCTGGTGGTGTCCCCGATGGATCCCGCTTACCAGAAGGATTTTTATGTGCCTGATGCGCATGGCGCCAACGTCAACGACCGTGTGGTGATTCAGTTCCAGAATTGGGACGACCAGCATGTGAATCCCGAGGCTGAGATCATCGAGGTCATCGGGCCGGCGGACAACCCTTCGCTGGACACGCTGGCCGTGATGCGGAACTATGAGCTTCCCGAAGCGTTCCCGATCGAAGTGATGCAGGAAGCCGAAACCTCGGCCGCACGGCTTTCCGAGCACGGGAAACGGTTGGACCTGCGCGAGAAGTTCATCTTCACCGTCGATCCCGCCACCGCCAAGGACTTTGATGATGCGCTCTCGCTGGAGCGTGACGAACAGGGTTCGCGCGTCCTGGGCGTCCATATCGCCGATGTCAGCCACTTTGTCACGCGGGCGGGTCAGCTCGATCAGGAGGCCGTCAAGCGGGGCAACAGCGTCTATCTTCCTGACAAGGTCATCCCCATGCTCCCGGAAGAGCTCTCAAACGGACTGTGCAGTCTGAAGCCCGGTCAGGATCGCATGGCCTTCTCGGCCTTTATGACCTTTGATGCGGTCGGGCGCATGACCCAGGCGCGGTTCGCCCGCAGCATCATCCGATCCCAGCTCAGGCTCAGCTATGAGCAGGCGTTGCAGGTCATCGAGACCCCCGACGGCATGCGGTGCCAGGTGCCGGATCTTCCGTCACAAGCCCCCGCGCTGATCAAGGATGTATGCGAACTGGCCATGCAATTGCGGCGGCGGCGGCTCCAGCAGGATGCGCTGGACATTGACCTGCCCGAGAGCCAGATCATTATCGGGCCGGACGGGATGATTCAGGACATCCGCCCGCTGATCAATGATATTTCCCACCAGATGATCGAGGAATGCATGGTGGCGGCCAATGAGGCGGTGGACCGCGAAATCAGCCAGCACGGCATGAAGTTGATTCATCGTCTTCACGAGCCTCCCACCGAGGACAAGCTTGATGATTTGACGATGGAGCTCAAGGATATGGGGTATCAGCCCGGCAATCTGAAGCAACGAGGCATGCTGATGGAGTTCGTGCGGAGGATCCGCAATACGCCGCTGGTCCACGCCGCCCACATGGCGGTGCTGAAGAGCATGAAGCGGGCCGTCTACACCTCCAAAGCGGGTGGACATTTCGGTCTGGCAAAGAAGTATTACGCGCATTTCACCTCACCCATTCGCCGTTATCCCGACCTCGTGGTGCATCGGATTCTCGCGGCGATCCTGGAGGGAAAAGCCAACCCGTACCCGGCTGACGAGCTTGAGCGTATTTCCCTGCATTGTTCGGAGACCGAGCAGACCGCGCAGGAGGCGGAGCGGGAACTGCTGGAGATCAAGAAGTACCGGTTTCTGGCCCAGCAACTCGAAGATCACAAATTGCGCGTGTACGATGCGGTGGTCGTCAAGGTGATGAACTTCGGACTCTTTATTGAGTTGGACGATCTGGATATCCAGGGGCTGCTGCATGTCTCCTCCATATCAGACCAGTTCGTTCGTTTTGATCCGGCCGCCAAGGCCTTGAGGGCAGGCAATGAGGTCTTCAAGCAGGGGACCACGGTCAAGGTGACCGTCACCCGTGTCGATTACGAGAAACGGCGGATTGATTTTGCCCTGGTCAAGGAAGCGAAGCCCGCGCCAAAAACAGATGCACGCCGACAGGATAAACGGCGAAGACCCAGGCGGTAAAAGGGAGGTCTGACTTTGCGCCGTTTATTAACCACTCTCATGCTCAGTATCGTTGTGGCTACCCTGGCACGGGCCGCCGATGGCGTTGATCCGCTCGCGGAGGTCCGGGCGCGCTTCCGGGGCACGGAAAGTCCGATCCTCATGGAATACCAGTTGGGGTATCGTTTCCTGAATTTTGAGCTCAGCCGGCTTGGCCGGATCAAGCTCACCACCACGGGGGGACTGTGGCGGCATCGGATCACCAACCGGGAAGTGCCGGCTGTTTTCATCGATGTGCGAGTTGATTCAGCGGATCGCAGCCCGGACCGGAAAAAGAACCGCATATCCATTCATGACGAGATGATCGGGGTTTTGACGCTCCCGGATCTCCAGGCGCTGGTGTTTACCAAGCTGACGGATGAATACCTCAATCCGATCCTGGGGCGCAGTACCCTTTCACAGGCCGTTTCGTGTTATGACACCCAGTCAGGCGTCATGGAATACATGCGGCGGGATCTTGTTGGCCAGGAAGGGGTATGCACCAATCTCACGCGTCCTGAAGAGTTGATGGAATTGAGCCGGCAAATTCGGCCCATTATGGATTATCTGATGGGGCAGTGTCAGACCAATCAGGAGCGGGCTGCCAAGGGGCGGGATCGGATCAGTGTCAATCTGGACGGGCAGGTGGTGACCCTGAGATTGATGACGCATCGGGAAAAGAGTCCGGCCTGCCTCAATCGCGCGAGGATGGAATCACTCCGTATAGAGACCGTCCCCGTAGGCAAGCGGCAGAACCGGGCCCGTGATTTCTTCTCATGGTCCATTCCCTTTGGCGAACTGGCCGAGATTTTGAATGACGATGGGCTGCGGGCCGCCGCGCATGCGGCGATGGTGGAATCCGTGGTGCCTCTGGTGGTGGATTACGAGCTGGCGGTCGGCCGCATTCGCGCGGGCCTGATTTCCGTGTCTCTGGACCAGACCGCCCTGACATCAGGCGTCTGTGCAGCCTCGAACGGGTGTCAACGCGCCCTGAACGTCCAGTAGCGGTGGGTCAGGAAGACGAAGCCGCAGACAATCCCTTCGGTGCATACCTTGGCCGGGATGGGGGTCAAGTGAATACGGTTGTGGAAAAACCACACCAACGCCTCCGAGGCGGCATAGGCGGCGACCCAGATCACCCAGAAGCGGACAAGCTCACGTGGCGTTCCCGCAACCTGTTTCCGGTTGAACGTGTAGAGCTTGTTGCAGACAAAGCTGAACACCCCGCCCATCGGCCGGCTGATCAGGTTGGCGACCAGAGGATCATAGTTCATGCCGCGCGTCAGCCAGGCATAGATGCATAAATCGGTGATGGCACTTCCGATGCCGACCGTGACAAAGCGGCGAAGCTGGATAAAGAATGGCATGTTCATCATGGGCCGCGGATTATAACGGACTCTCCGCCCGCGTCCAGTCTGCGATTCGCAGGGACCGCGTGTCTGGGCTCGACGGCACCATGGGGAATTCGCTATAGGGAACGCTTATGAGCAATCAAGAAATCGTCTTTGGCCGCCAACCGGTGTCGGAAATGTTGCGTGCCGGTCGGCGTGAGGTGAGGGCGATCCTCATGGCCAATAATGTCCGTCAAACGGCGGCATCCGTCGTGCAGCTGGTCAAACTGGCGGAACGGAAGGAGTTACCCATCCGTCAGGTGTCGGGGTTCGATCTGGATCGGCTTTGCCACAGCGGGCACCACCAGGGAGTGGCCGCGGAAGTTTCGGAGTATCCCTACGTTGAGACGGATGACCTTCTGGTTTTTCCTGAGGGCAGGCGCATGCCGCCTTTGCTGTTGCTGGTTGATCACGTTCAGGATCCTCAGAACCTGGGGTCCATCCTGCGTTCCTCCGATGCGGCGGGGGTCGATGGCGTGGTGATTCCCGTGCATCGGGCGGTGGATGTGACGGCGGCCGTCGTGCGGGCGTCAGCCGGTGCGGCGGAGCATGTGCGGGTGGCTCGCGTCACCAGCCTGCATCAGGCCATGTTGCGCATGAAGGAGGCGGGCATTTGGATGGTGGGCCTGGAAGGGACGTCGGAGGCTGTGCCCTATACCGCCGCGAATCTGGAGGGGCCGGTGGCCCTGGTTGTGGGCGGCGAGGATGAAGGGTTGAGTAAACTTGTCCGCGAGACCTGCGACGAGGTTATCCGCCTGCCCATGCGCGGGCGGGTGGGCTCGCTCAATGCCGCCGTGGCCGCCGCCATCGCGATGTACGAAGTGCGCCGGCGTCAGGAAGCGGCGCGGCATTCGGCTTGAAACCCGCGCCTGACGCAGGTAGCCTAATGGATGGTGTAATGCTGGGAGATTCAGGGCAGGGGACTCCGAAACTGCCTTATGCTGATGCGAGTGGGTTAGGGTGTTGCTTGTTCCGAATTCTGACTCCTGAATTTTGGATACATGGACCGTTATGAGCGATATACGTTTACTAGCCATTGATCTTGACGGAACCTTGGTGGGTCCCACCGATCAATACTTCGTTTGCCTCGAGTTCAAGGATAAGCTCGATCAGTTTCTGTCGCGGACAGGAGCAAAATGGGCCATCTGCACGGGACGGTCGCGGAAGGGCTACCGGAATCATTTCAAATCCATGTTGAGGATGGGCATTCGGCCGGATTATGTGGTGACGCGGGACGCCTATATTTTCACGGTGTCGGAACGCGGATGGATGATCCCCAGCCTAAAATGGGATATGTTCATCTTGAAGAAAATGTTTCAACACAATGCCGACGTGAATGACACGCTGGGCGAGTGGCACGCTCTTTGCAAAAAATGGGATTTCGGGATCACCAAAACGGAATGGACCACGCGTCGGCTGATTCTGCACTTTGACGCAGAAGATGCCGCCGCGCGCCTTTTCGCGATGCTTCAGTCCAAGGCGGAGGGTAAGCCCTATATCAGGGTGCGGCAGTTGCAGAATGTGGTTTGGGCGGAATCCAGGATGGTCAGCAAAGGGCTGGCCGTAGCGCGCCTGTCGCAAATGGTCGGTGTGCGGCCGGATCAGGTTTTAGCTGTCGGTGACGGTCGTAATGATGTCAGCATGATGTCTCCTGATGTGGCCAGGCTGACGGGCTGTCCGCGGAATGCCAAACCCGAAGTGGCTGAACTCGTCTCGGAGAACAAAGGACATATCGCCAAGTCCCGCAATCTCGCTGGAACAATCGAAGTGCTTGATGCCTATCTGACCGGGCGTGTCTGTAGTGAACTGCCCGCGCTGTGGACCCCCGCTGGCGTTCCTTCGGGTGATAATTCGGCCGACGGAGCGGAATCCATGCTCACGCGTTATGTCTTCGCCCTCCTTGCCGTCGGGGCGGTCCTGGCAATTATCGTTCTGGTCATTTTTGCCCATTTTGGGTTGTTTTCCATTCTCCGGCGTTAAGGTAACGCCATTTCATGAAACGTGCCCTATGAAGAAACTGTCAATTCATCTCGCCGCAAAGTCGTCACCCTTATCGTCCAAGGCCCTGGAATTGCTGGAGCGCTACCTTCTGCAAAAGCGTGATCTCCGTATCAGAAAGGTCAGCACCAGGGCGGATCTGACCTTGGACGTCCGGCCGGGTGTCGGCAAGGAGGGGTTCAGCATCCAGGAGTCCGGCGGCGGGGTCCGCCTGATCGGCAACGATGAGCGCGGGTTGATCTATGCGGTTGGCAAGTATCTGCGCGATCCGCAATGGCGAGGGACTTCAGTTCCTGAAAAACCTTTTCGCACCATCTATTTTGCCTCGCATTTTCACAATGTTTATCACGATGCACCGGTCGAATTCATCGAGCGTTATGTCGAGGAACTTGCGCTCTGGGGCTGCAATGTCTTGTCCGTGTGGTTCGATATGCATCATTACACCGGCATGGATGACCCGGCCGCCAAAGCCATGGTCGCCCGGCTGCGGGCGATCCTGCTGACGGCTCAGAACGTTGGAATATCCCCCATGATCGGCGGAACGGCCAACGAGGCCTTTGCCAGCAGTCCAAAGGAACTGCGCTCCGATTTTAGTTTCGGGAACAACGGATATAAAAGCGATATCGGCGCTTATGGCGTTGAGATCTGCCCGAATAAGCCCGGTGGTCTGGACCTGATTCTTGAGTATCGCCGCCAGATGCTTGAAGCGTTCCGGGGCATCCAGGTCGGATTTTTCTCCCTTTGGCCCTATGATCAGGGTGGGTGCACGTGCGCGGACTGTGCCCCGTGGGGAAGTAACGGGTATCTCCGCGCGTCCGAAGCGGTCGCCAAATTGGCCAAGCAGTATTTCCCTGCGACGAAGATCACGCTGTCCACCTGGTATTTCGATAAAAACATATCTGGCGAATGGGAGGGGATAGACAAACGCTTCGCCCGGAATAAGCCGGACTGGGTGGATTACATCATGGCGGATAACTTCGGGTCATTTCCTGAGTATCCGCTCAAGCACGGTATTCCAGGCGGACTGCCAGCCGTCGGTTTCCCTGAAATCAGCATGCAGTTGATGTGGCCATGGGGCGGGTGGGGAGCCAATCCGCGACTGAACCACTGGCAGAATTACTGGGACAGAGTCCGCCATCTGCTGGCCGGCGGGATGGCGTATTCCGAGGGGATCTATGAAGACATCAACAAGGTGATCCACCTGCAGCACTGCTGGGAGGGTGACCGCACATCCCGCGACATCGCACGGGAGTATGCGTCCTACGAGTTTGCCCCCGATTGCGCGAATGAAGCGGTGCGCCTCATGGAGGATCTTGAATCCTCACAGGACCATTCGATCAGTCAGGATGCGGTGATCAGCGTGCTGCAGAACGGCGGTTGGGAAGTGTGCCGGAACAGTCTGCCGGTCATCTATAATCAGCATAACGTGAAGAACCCGCAGGTTGCCATGCAAATGGCCCGGAAGATTGATGAACGCTTGACGCCGGGATTGCGCACGGCCTGGCGCTGGCGGATCCTCTGGCTGCGGGCCGCGCTCGACGAGGAACTGTTCAAGTCCAAAGGGCGCCCGACGGCCAGGAGTGATGCCTATTTTGCCGAACTGAGGCGGATTTACCATGCTGATAAGGCTGAATGGGTTGTTTCCGCGCCCGGTACCCGGGATCTCAATCGGCTTTTCAAAGACTGGAAGGCACCGGCGAGGCTGCCCAACGTTGATCGTGGACCACAGTATTCCCCCTTCCTTGAAACCTGGAAGCTCTCCAAGCTGATGCCGAAGACCGTGGCGGGGGCCCCGGCCGTAGCCCTGACCGATCCGCTGGAGTGGAAGCCGCTATCGGTCCTCAAGGGGGCGCCGGGCTTCGTTAATGTGCATATGTTTTTCCCGCAAGAGGACGGCATAGCCTATCTGGCGACCCGGGTCCGGGTTAAGAAAGCGGGCGTGTGGAACCTGCATGTGGGCCACGATGGCGGGATCAGGGCCTTTGTGGACGGGCGTGACGTTCTGACCGTGCCGGAACGGATCAATCCCGCACCGGTATTCAGGTCCAAGGCGAAAGTCAGGCTTGAAAAGGGTGACCATGACCTTGTTATTGCGCTCGACACTGACGGCGGGAATGGCTGGGGATTTTGTTGCTTTTTTGAGTCGCTGGCAAAAACGGGGCGGCCGGAATTTCCCGTTCCCGTACCACAGGCAGGAAAAATTGCCAGACGCTAATCACCCAATTTGAATGACTATGAAAACACTATCAGTTCATCTTGCCGCCAAGACTTCACCCGTAACCGCCAAAGCGCTGGAATTGCTCGGGCGCTACCTGCTGCAAAAGCGTGACATCCGTGTCAGAAAGGTCAGCACCAAGGCGGATCTGGTCCTGGACATCCGGTCCGGGATCGGAGTGGATGGTTTTTGCATCGAGGAGAGCGGGGGTGTTGTCCGCTTGCTCGGCAATGAAGAGCGGGGCTTGATTTACGCGGTGGGCAAGTATTTGCGCGATCCGCAATGGCGCGGGACCTCGGTGCCGGAGAAACCGGTCCGGGGGATATTCTTTGCCACCCATTTCCACAACGTCTACAACGACGGGCCCGTGGAGTTCATTCAACGTTATGTTGAGGAATTGGCACTGTGGGGCTGTAATACCCTGTGTGTCTGGTTCGACATGCATCACTATACCGGTATCGATGACCCGGCCGCGAAGGCCATGATTGCGCGGCTGCGCGCCATGTTCCAGACCGCCGTTCGCTGCGGCATCGCGCCCATGTTAACGTCATTATCCAATGAGGCCTTTGCCAGCAGCCCCAAGGAGTTGCGTGCCGATTTCAGTTTCGGCAGCAACGGGTACCGGAGCGATATAGGTGCCTATGGGGTTGAAATCTGTCCGAACAAGCCGGGTGGATTGGAGAAGATACTGGAATACCGTGGCCAGGTTCTGGCGGCCTTCCATGATCTTGATATCGGCATGGTTTCCATGGGGCCCTACGATCAGGGTGGCTGTACCTGCGCAAGTTGCGCCCCGTGGGGTGCCAACGGTTATCTCAAAACGGCCGAAGCGGTATCCCGGCAGGTGCGCGAGTTCTTTCCGAAGGCGAAATTCGTGCTGAACACCTGGTATTTGGACAAGCATATCGATGGCGAGTGGGCGGGACTCGACCGGGCTTTCGCCAAGCGACCGGACTGGGTCGATTATCTCATGGCGGATAATGCGGGGGCGTTTCCCGAATACCCCTTGCAACACGGTATGCCTGGTAAATTGCCGGCGCTGAACTTTCCGGAGATCAGCATGATGCCCATGTGGCCGTGGGGTGGGTGGGGTGCCAATCCGCGACTGAATCACTGGCAGAATTACTGGGATGGAGTCCGCCATTTGCTGGCCGGCGGGATGGCCTATTCCGAGGGGATCTATGAAGACATCAACAAGGCGATCCACCTGCAGCACTGCTGGGACAGCGACCGGACGTCCCGCGAAATTGCCCGCGAATATGCCGCCTACGAGTTTAATCCAGCCTGTGCCGATAACGCGGTACGACTCATGGAGGATCTTGAAGTCTCCCTGGACCATTCGATCAGTCAGGATGCGGTGATCAGCGTGCTGCAGAACGGCGGTTGGAAAGCATGCCGGAACAGTCTGCCGGTTATCTATAATCAGCCCAACGTGAAGAACCCGGCGGTTGCCATGGCCATGGCAAAGAAAATTAATGAGCAGATGACGCCGGGATTGCGTGCGGCCTGGCGCTGGCGGGTACTCTGGCTGCGGGCTGCGCTCGACGAGGAGTTGTTCACGTCAAAAGGGCGACCGACGGCCAGGAGTGATGCCTATTTTGCCGAACTGAGGCGGATCTACCATGCCGACAAAGCCGAATGGATTGTCTCCGCACCCGGCACCCAGGATCTTAATCGTCTTTTCAAAGACTGGAAGGCGCCGGCGAGGCTGCCCAACGTTGATCGTGGACCGCAGTATTCCCCGTTCCTCGAAACCTGGATGCTCTCCAAACTGATGCCGAAGACCGTGGCCGGTGCGCCTGCGGTGAGTTTGGCCGATCCGCTGGAGTGGAAGCCGCTATCGGTTCTCAACGGGGCGCCGGGCTTCGTTAATGTGCATATGTTCTTCCCGAGCGACGACGGCATAGCCTATTTGGCGGCCCGGGTTCGGGTGAAGAAGGCGGGTGTGTGGAACCTGCATGTTGGCCACGATGGCGGGATCAGGGCCTTTGTGGACGGGCGTGACGTTCTGACCGTGCCGGAACGGATGAATCCCGCGCCGGTATTCAGGTCCAAGGCGAAAGTCAAACTCGAGAAGGGCGACCACGAGATTGTCATCGCGTTGGACACCGACGGCGGGAAGGGCTGGGGGTTCTGTTGCTTTTTCGAGTCGCTGGCCAAGACCGGCAAGCACATCTTTCCGCAACTGGTGCCGATAAGAAAGCCAAGACGTTGACCTGTCTGTTGGACGTTGCAGGGTTCCTTTGCATTATTCTATTGCAATAAAATGACGTTAATGTCATTTTATTGCAATGAAATGGAATGAGTTGCTGTCTTGCGTTAAGGAAGACTCTGTCTTTTCCTCCTCGGTTTTGTTGACAGGACAGGCTTCGCCGGCTGGTATTCGACGACAACTTGACCGTTGGGTGAAGGCTGGCAAGTTGGATACGTTGCGGCGTGGCGTCTATCGCGTCAAGGCTCCATACGGGCAGGGGCAACATCCATTTGCTATTGCCATGCACTTGCGGAAGGCTTCATACGTGAGTCTCCAGTCGGCACTGGCCTATTATGGAATGATCCCTGAACACACTCCCGTCACCACGAGCGTCACCACCTCAAGGCCTGAGCATCTTGACACACCTGCCGGCCGATTCGACTTCCGTCATCTTAAGAAAGATCTCTTCTTTGGCTACGTCGAACGGGCGCTTACGCCGGGGCAGCGGGCGCTGATCGCTGTTCCGGAGAAGGCTCTTCTGGACCTGCTTTACCTGACACCGGGGAGCGATTCGATTCATTATCTCGAAGAGCTTCGGTTGGAACCGGCGTCGACATTCGACCATGAACGGTTCAAAGAATTGGCGGTACGTATGAACTCCGCCAAAGTGCTGCGCGCCGTGGCGCGACTGGGGAATCTTTGGCACCACGAGAAGGAGGACCAACGTCTATGAAGGATCTTCTGCTAAACCTTGTCAATGAGGCTCCCAATGATTTCCTCAAGCGAAGCCTGGCTCGGGAATACCTTCAAGCCAGAATCCTTCTGGCTTTGCAGGATCACGGTGCTTTTGTTGACTGGGCTTTTCTTGGCGGCACGGCGCTCCGATTTCTGTTTCAACTTCCGCGTTATTCCGAGGATTTGGATTTCTCATTGGCGAGACCCGAGGCGAACGCCCAGTTCGTCAAGCGGATGCGCGGAGTAAAGTCCGCCCTGGAATCGGAGGCTTATACGGTGGACATTCGCGTACGGGAACAGCGAACCGTGGCCAGTGCATTCGTTAAGTTCCCGGGTCTTCTTCACGATATCGGGGTGTCCCCGCATGCCGACGAGAGTTTGGCCGTCAAAGTGGAGATCGATACCAATCCTCCGCAGGGAGCAGACGTGGAGACACGCATCATCCGCAGGTTCGCGATGCTGAATCTGTTGCATCACGATAAGGCCTCGCTCCTTGCGGGAAAGCTGCACGCGATTCTGGCCCGAAAGTACACGAAGGGGCGCGATTTATTCGATCTCGCATGGTATTTAGCCGACCCTACCTGGCCGGCACCCAACCTGACGTTGCTCAACAACGCGCTCAGTCAAACCGCTTGGACAGGGGGACCGCTTCTGCCCGGAACATGGCGCGCTGTTGTCGCCACCCGTCTGGAGAAGGTTGACTGGAAACAGGCCGTCGCCGATGTGTCACCATTCCTGGAGCGTCCCCAAGACGTCGCCTTGGTCTCATCCGAAACGTTGTTGGGGTTGGTTCGACCGACCAGCAGGGGTTGAAGCATGACAAACCCGCGTAGACAACCGGAAGAGCGGTTCACCCGATATAGGAGAACCGCTCTGCAGAATACCAACCACGACGACAAACGGTTTTGATCTTCAGCGTCTCGCGGGCGGGGCGTGAATGCAATGGCCCAGCAGCGCGTGCGCGGCTTCCATCCAGGTCTCGGAGAGGGTGGGGTGACAATGAATCGTCCGCCCCAATTCCTCCGCCGTCAATTCCGCCCGAACGGCAGCCGTGGCTTCTGAAATCAATTCCGTCGCATGCAGGCCCACCGCATGGGCGCCCAGCAGTTGACCGGTTGATGCGTCGGCCACCCACTTCACAAAGCCGTTCGTCTCACCCGCCGCCATGGCTTTGCCCAGATGCGCGAAACCAAACTTGCCCGTCTTGACTGTCAGGCCCTTTTCCTTCGCCTGCTGTTCGGTCAGGCCCACGCTTCCGATCTCGGGCGAGGTAAAGATGCAGGCCGGAACCAGCTTGTCCATCTTCCGCTTTTTCGGGTTGACCGCGTTTTCGGCAGCCGTGACACCTTGCGAGGTGGCGGCGTGCGCCAGTTGTGCAATACCGGTAACATCGCCGATCGCGAAGATCGAGGCCGCGGTGGTCCGCCCGAAGTCGTCCACCGGAATGAATCCGGCTTTGCTGACGGCGATTCCGACGTTCTCCAGCTTCAATTCCGCCGTGACGGGGCGTCGTCCCACTGACACCAAAAGCATATCAGCCGTCAGCGTCTCATCACCGAACTGGCCCTTCACTTCCTTGGCGGTTGCCTCCACCTTTTCAAGTGCCTTGCCGGTCAGAACCCGGATCCCCATGGCTTCCATGTGACGGCGCAATTCGTTGCGCACGTCGGCATCGACCATCATGAGGATATCCGACAGAAGTTCGACAACAGTCACCTTGACGCCCAGCTGGGCCGCCATGCAGGCGAACTCGCAGCCAATCACGCCGCCGCCCAGAACCAGGAGGGAAGCGGGCAACTTGGTCAGCTCAAGAAACGCGCGGCTCTCCATGACCCGCTCGTTTTTCGGCAGGAAGCCGGGGACCGCCGAAGTGGACCCGGATGCGATAATCGTCGCCTTCGTCTCAAGCGCCGTCTGAGTCCCGTCCGCGGCCGTGACCGTCACATGCTGACGGTCGACGAAGGAGGCCGTTCCCTTGAAGACGGTTACCTTGTTGGCCTTGAGCAGTCCTTCCACGCCACCGCGCAGCTTGGATACGACATCGTTTTTGCGCCGGCTCATGGCGGCATAGTCGTAGCTCAGCTTCCCGGTCTCGATGCCGAAGCTCTGGGCGCGCTTGATATGCGCGAAGAGATCCGAGCAGGCGATCAGGGACTTGGTGGCAATGCAGCCCCAGTTCAGGCAGGTGCCCCCGGCATATTCCTTTTCGACAATGGCCACCGACGCGCCCAATTGCGCCGAGCGAATGGCGGCGGGATAGCCGCCCGGTCCGGCCCCGATTACGATTACGTCAAACTTTTCCATAATTCCACATCCTCGAGCTTGGTTTTGATTGTATTGGCGAAACGTGCGGCCACCGCTCCATCGATCAAGCGATGATCGGAGGAGAGGGTGATCTTCATGATCGACCGGACGACGATCTGACCCTTGCGGACAACCGGCTTCTCATTCGTGCTGGACACGGCGAGAATGGCGCCTTCCCCGGGGTTGATGATGGCCGTGAAGTTCTCCACGTTCAGCATCCCCATGTTCGAAACGGTAAAGGTGCTGCCCGACATCTCGTCCGGCATCAGTTTCCCGTCCCGCGCGCGGGCCGCGAGATCGGCCGCCGTATCATGCAATTCCTTCAGGCTCAATTTTTCCGCATGCCTGATCACCGGCACGACCAGTCCGTCGGCAATGCTGGCGGCCATTCCCAGATGCACCGAACTGTGCCACCACGCGGACTTGCCGTCGGTGGAACTGTTCACGCCGGGTGATTCCATCAATGCAAGCACGACGGCTTCAAGGATGAAATCCGTGACCGAGTATTGCAGATTCTTCTGCTTGAGTTCCTTGCGGTACTCCAGCAGATCCGTCATGTCGACCTCGACCGTCACAAAGAAGTGGGGTGAGGTGACGACGCTCTGGGTCAGGCGCTGGGCGATGATCTGGCGCATCTTGCTCATGGCCTTCGGGCGCTCCTTCAGGGATCGCTCGACATCACCCACCATGATGCGCCCGCCATCACCCGAAGCCGTGACGGACAGGACATCGATCTTCTCCTTGATGGCCAGCGCCTTGGCGGCGGGGCTGATCCGGAGGCTGGCGTAGTTGTGGGCGTCCAGATAGCCTTGAACATCCTTCTCCACAATACGCCCGTTTGGTCCGCTGCCCTTGATCCGGGTGGCGCTGATGGCACTGTGCTCCACGAGCGCACGCGCGCGGGGGGAGATGAACATGCGGCTTGGCGCCGTTGCCGGGGCGGGAACCGGAGCCATCACAGGGGCCGGCACCGATATCGCCGGCGTCGCTGCAACGGTTACGGGTTTAGCCACGGGTGTGCTTGCGGCCGGGGCGGAGACCGCCGGGGCCGCGACGGGTGCCGGTACCGCCGCAGCGGTGACGGCGGGAAGGGGCTCTCCCGGCTGGCCGATAAAGGCCACCGTGGCCCCAACGTGTGCCGCCTGGCCTTGAGAGACCAACACCTTCAGGAGGGTTCCCTCGTAGAAACTCTCCACTTCGAGGACGGCCTTTTCCGTCTCGATCTCGAACAGGATATCGCCCTTCTTGACTTTATCCCCGTCTTTACAGCGCCACTTGACGATGACGCATTCTTCGACCGACTGCCCCATCTTGGGCATCAGAACAGGTTGTGCCATTAGAGGATCTCCTTTGCAGCGTCCACAATGTCCTTCGCGGTCGGCAGGAAGACGGCTTCCAGCACATGCGACTGCGGCGCAATACCATCCTTGGCGCCCACGCGGCCAACAGGGGCATCGAGGTAATCAAAGGCCGCACTCATGATCCGGGAGGCGATTTCACCCGTGAAGCTGCCCGTATTGATGCACTGGCTGACCACGATGCATTTGCCCGTCTTGCGAACGGAGGTGAGGATGGTCTCCATGTCCAGCGGTACGAGGGAGCGGATATCCACGACTTCCGCGCTGACCTTCATCTCGTTCTTGAGGATGTCCGCCGCCTTGAGCACGTCATGCAGGGCGGGGCCCCAGGTTACGATGGTCAGATCCGAACCGGTCCGCTTTACATCCGCCACGCCCAGCGGAATCGTGTACTCGCCTTCCGGGACATCGCCTTTCATCGTGTAGAGGAGCTGTGACTCCACGAACACGATGGGGTTATTGTCGCGAATCGCCGTTTTCAGCATGCCCTTGGCATCGGCGGGAGTCGCCGGGTAGGCCACATAGAGACCCGGAATATGGGCGAACATGCTTTCGAGCGTCTGCGAATGCTGGCCGCCGTAGCCCTTGCCGCCGCCGACCGAGGCGCGGATCACCAGCGAAATATGCGCCTTGGCGCCGGACATATAGTGCCACTTGGCCGCCTGGTTGCAGATGGCATCGCCCGCCATGAGCGCGAAGTCCATATACATCAACTCAACCACCGGACGCAGGCCCACCATCGAGACGCCCACGGCGGTCGAACAGATGGCGGCTTCCGAAATCGGTGAATTGAAAATGCGCTGGCGGCCGAAGGCTTCCAAAAGACCTTTCGTGACCTTGAAGGCGCCGCCGTAATCGGCCACGTCCTCGCCATACACCATCACGCGGTTGTCGCGGAGCATTTCCTCGACCAGGGCTTCCTTGATGGCGTCCTTGTAGGTCAGCTGGCCGTTCTGGCGCTTGATTTCAGGGAGGTCCTTGATCAGTTTGACCTTGGTGAATTCCTCGGGCACCACATCGACCTTGGTGTCCGTATACATATACTTGATCACGTCCTTCGGGTCCGGATCGGCTGACTTGGCGGCCCGGCCGGCGGCCGAGGCGTTGCGAGCCTGAACCTTGGCCAGAAGGTCTTCAACGCCTTTGCGGGAAAGAACCTTGGCGTCGATGATCTCCTGGGTGAAGGTGGTGATCGGGTCAATGGCCTTCCAGGCTTCCTCTTCGTCACGTGTCCGGTATTCATTACGCGGATCGCTGAGAGAGTGACCATAGTAGCGATAGCAATCCACCTCGATCAGGTAGGGACCTTTACCGGTCCGGCACCCCTCGGCGGCGCGGCGGACGGCATCACGCACGGCCAGGACATTCATGCCGTTCACCACTTCCGCGTGCATGTTGTTGTCGGTGAACCCGGCGGCGCGGCGCGCCACGAGGCTTGAGCCCAGCACTTCATTATCGGCCCGTCCGGTCATTCCGTAGTGATTGTTCAGGATCAGGAAGATCACCGGCAGCCCGAACTTATCGGCCTTGGCCAGTTCGTTGGTGAATTGAGCCATGGACGCCCAGTTCAGCGATTCCAGCACCACGCCGTTGGCGTAGGCCCCGTCCCCGGCAAAGCAGCAGACGACGCCGTTATTCTTGAGATAGCGGCACGCCATGGCCGCGCCGGTGGCGATCGGGACGCCGCCGCCGACAATCGCGTTCGCGCCCAGATGGCCGACCGTGAAGTCGGCGATGTGCATGCCGCCGCCGCGCCCGCGACAATAGCCCTCTTCCTTGCCGAACAATTCCGCCGCCGTGCGGTAGATGTGGTCCTCCAGGGCGATCTCCAGGAGTTCTTCGCGATCAGTGGCCTTGCAGTCCGGCACGCGTCCGCGCAATTCCTTTTCGTTCATGGCCCGAATGGCCACGCAGCCCTTGGCAATGCTGTCGCCATGACCACGGTGGGTGGAGGTGATATAATCCGTGGCGCCGATGCCGACGCAGCCGCCGACGGACGCGGCTTCCTGGCCGATTGAAACGTGTGTGGGGCCGCGGTAATCGAATCCAGCGCAGGCCTCATAGGCCCCGGACCGGATCTTGACGATCATCTCTTCGAATTCGCGGACAATCAGCATGTCTTCAAGCGCGCTGATGGCCTCCTTCTTGGTGATCGTTTTCGCCTTCAGTTCGTCGGCCAGCGTTCCCTTGTATTGGTACTCAGGGATTGTGCCGAGCTTGACGATCTCGGGCTTGAAGTTGGGTCGCATGTTGCTCAGATAATTCGGCATGTCATCCTATCCTTTCGTTACAGTTCCTATCACACTATTACAGTTTTGATTCCTTGTTTCCGCAATTCCCGGGCGGCACCTTCCGCCAGTCCCTTGTCGGTAATCAGGGTTCCGACCTTGCCCAGCGCGCCGAACCGGGCGAAGGAGACTTTCCCAACCTTCGAACTGTCGGCGAGCAAAATGACTTCCTGCGCATGCTCCATGATCAGGCTCTTGGTATACGCCTCGCGCGGATCGGTTGTGGTCAACCCGGCCTCGGCGGTGATGCCGATGGTGCCCATGAAGGCGCGGTCCACATGAATGGAGTCGAGGGTAAACCGGGTCAGGGGCCCCACGAATGTTTGACTGAGCCGGCGGAGTTCTCCGCCAATGACAATCAAGGCGGGCCCGCCCCCCGCCAGTTCGGCGGCGACGCGCAGGGAATTGGTGACAACCGTGATGTCGGTCCGGTCATGGAGGAGGGCGGCCAAAGCCAGGATAGTGCTGCCACCATCCAGAAAAATGGAGTCCTTTGGACGTATCAGGCCCAGGGCCGCTTCGGCGATGTGGTGTTTCTCGGTGGCGGCAATCGAGGTCTTGTCGTCGAACAGCGGTTCATCAAGCCGGCTTTCCGGCGCAACAGCCCCGCCGTGTACACGCCGGAGTTCGCCGCGATGCTCCATGTGCAGCAGGTCGCGCCGTACGGTGGCTGCCGAAACACCGAGTTCACCGGTCAGTTCATCAACGCGAACAATGCGCCGCTCTTTCAGGATACGCCGCATTTTTTCGATTCGGCTCACCGCAAGATCTTTAGCTTCAGCGCTGATCGTATCTGACGAGTCGTGATTCAAAGTGCTCATAATAAATCACAAACAATCATCATGCTGCAAGAAAAATGTTGCGTTAGAGAGCTGATTCAAAAGAATGTCTTTTCAGGGTTGCTGTGCTATCATTGAGATCTTGATTCGAAGACAGAGTGATAATTTTCTATTGTAAATGCAGTGATTAAGCATGAGTGCGGCAAGGGCAAAATTACTTGTAACAAGTTGGAGTACAGTTCGTTATGAATTGTTAAACACCCCGATTTGTGACCTGGGTCTCAGCATTAAGGGATCGCCAGTTGAGCCCTTGATTCTTCAAGTTGAGCGTGAACTCGAGGATAAGGGGCTTGCTTTCAAGCCGGCCTTCTATTTGTCGGATAGCTGGGGTTGTCCCAATGAGGTGCCGGCAGTGGGTGTCCCTTTTTATTTGGCTGATCGAAGACTTTCCCGTGTCGAGGAGGAGCAGACTGGGGAGATTGAGGATGGTCGATCCACCCTCATGTATTTACGCCATGAGGTCGGGCACGCTCTTAATTATGCCTACAGGCTCTGGGAATTGCCGGGTTGGTCGGATGTGTTTGGACGTTTTTCGCGTCCTTACCGTGATGCCTTTCTCCCGGATCCGTCGAGTCGGGATTTCGTGCGGCATCTGGTTCACAGCCAGTATGGTCGTTATTATGCCCAGAAGCATCCGGATGAGGATTTTTCTGAAACCTTTGCGGTTTGGATGACGCCCAGGTCGGCCTGGCAACGCAAGTATCGTTTCTGGCCGGCCATCAAGAAGCTTCAATTTGTTGCCCGCTTGATGAGGCAGATCAAGAATCGGCCGGTTCCCCAGATCAATGCCGAACCTCTGGTCAGTCCGGTCTCCGAAATGACCATTCTCCTGGCCGAACACTACGGGCAGAGAGCCGAGCGGTACAGGGCTGCGGCACAGGGGTATGTGGATGACAAGTTGTGCGGGGTGTTCCCCAAGGTGAGAGCAGCGGATCAGATTGCCGCCAACCTGCTGTTGCGGCGCTATCGCGCCAAGCTGTGTTCCACCATCAGCGAGTGGTCCGGGTTGGACAATGAAGAGGTCACGACGATCCTGGATAAGTTGGATGATCGGGCGACGGCGCTCAAACTGAAAATGCCGCGCCGGCAGGGGCCTGAAAAAATGTTGGAACTGACTGCCCTGGCCACCTCATTGGCCAAGGATTTCGCCTACACGGGGCGTTTTACTGGATAGGGTGGACCGCGCTGTCCCTTTTTTCGAGCCGTTGGCGTGCTCGTTTCGGCAAGGTAGACGAGGCGTCTCGCCTCGTTGGACACGGGAGAACGTACCGGATGAGCCTAAAGAAACGAGGCGAGACGCCTCGTCTACCCTGAACCAGATTAAATCATCGCCATGGGGACGCCCACGTCGAACGAGGGACCTTCCATGGCAATCTTGACGATTTGCTGGAGCAGATGCGGATAATCAATTCCCGCCTTCTTGGCTGAACGCGCCAGGGCAACATCTTCATCCAGCGACGGATTGCAGTTCACTTCCAGCACGCGCGGCTGCCCGGCCTCGTCGAGCCGGATATCGACGCGGCCATAGCCCCAGCCGCCCACGGCGCGGAACGCACGCAATGAAATCGAGCTGATGTTGCGGGCCAGATGCGGCTCAACCTGGGCGGGACAGATGACCGAGGTTTTCTGGTATTCGACGCTATTCTCCATCCACTTGGCGGCATACGACATGATGGGCGGAATTTCGGAGGGCAGACGGGAATAGTCCACCTCGGCCAGCGGCAGCACGGTAAGTTTTCGTCCGCCGATAATGCCGACGTTGAACTCGCGACCGGGCAGGAACCGTTGCGTCAGCGCGGGTTGGTGATAGTGCTGGAGAATTTCCCGGACTTTTCCCCTGAGGGCCTTCTTGGTGTGTACCACCGAATCACGTGCCATCCCGATGCCGGCATGTTCGCGGCTGGGTTGCACAATCATCGGAAACAGCCAGGGGCAACGGTCCACATCCCCGATCCGTTCCAGCAGCTCGGTGTTGGGCGGCACCGGGATGCCGGCGCCATGCAGCAGGCTGGCCGACATATATTTGTAGCGGCTGAGGCCCAGCGCCAGGGCAGGTGAACCTGTCATCGGGAAGCCCATCATCTGGACCAGGGCCGCCACCCGCATTTCAAACAGGGCGCCATGAACCACATCGTCGTACTGATTGAACACCACATCAGGCCGCAGGTGGCGCAGGCGGCGTTGGAACGCGAGGAGGTTGTTGGCCAGGGGGACGATGGTTACCCGATATCCGACACGCCGTAAGACGCGACCCATTCTCCGGATCATCAGCCGTAGATCGTCGGTGGACCCGCTATCCTCAGGCACTTCCGGAGTGGTGGCGGCGCCCGCGTTGTACACCAAGGCAACATGGTAACGTTTTGTGAGCTTAGGCAATAAAATATCCCCGCTTTTCTGTAACGACTTTACAGCATGACGGCATGCAATGCAAATGGACAAGTTTCAAAATGCGAAATACTTGATCAGAGGCAAGGCTCTCTCTGAGGGGCATGCCAGGCCGATCATCGATCCATGTGCCCCTCAAACCCTTGCGCGAGGATGGGCAGCGCCGGCTTGCCAACGCCCCTGCACAAACCTATAATCACCGGCGAATCATCGCGCGCGCATTTTGCCGCGGAGTCAAGGAGTGTCTGCATGAATGATGGTGTGACGGAACCTGTGTCCGGCGGCTTCAGCAAACTGGGACTGCTGCCTTCTCTGGTGGCGGCATTGGCGGTCGAGAAAATCAGCGAACCCTTGCCGATTCAGGACGAGGCCATTCCTGTGCTGCTGGAGGGGAAAAGCGCTTATCTAAACTCTGAAACCGGGACCGGAAAGACGTTGGCCTATTTGCTGCCGCTGTTTCAGAAAATCGACCCGGCGCTGGCGGCCACCCAGATGATTGTGGTGGTGCCGACGCATGAATTGGCCATTCAGATCCAGCGTCAAGCCGGAGCGCTGGCCGTCAATTCAGGCCTGCCCATCCGCTCGGTCCTTCTGATCGGGGGCACCTTGATGCAGCGGCAAATCGATAAACTCAAGAAAAAGCCCCAAGTGGTCATTGGTTCGGCGGGACGGATCCGGGAACTGATTTTCCAGGGCAAAGTTAAAATGGACCGGATCAAAAGCGTGGTGCTGGATGAAGCTGATCGAATGCTGAGTGCGGAGAGCCTGGCGTCGATCCGGGTCATCATCAAAGCCGCGCCCCCGACGCGTCAGCTGGTCTTTGTGTCGGCCACCGAACAGGCTGAGGCCACCCGCGAGGCCCAGGCACTGGCTCCTGAGCTGGTGATGATCCGGGCGGGAGCCGGACCGGTGAACAGCGATATTGAGCATCTGTATATCGTTTGCGAGGAGCGGGATAAGCCTGACTGTCTGCGGAAGCTGATCCGTGCACTTGAGCCTGGGCGCGCGCTGGTTTTTGTTCATCGCAATGAAAACGCCGAGGTTATTGCCTCCAAGCTGGCGTTTCACAAGATCAAGGTTGCCGACTTGCATGGCGCTTTCACCAAGGTTGAGCGCAAGAAGGCGATGGATGATTTCCGGGGGGACCGGGTCAACATCCTGATTGCCTCAGATGTGGCGGCAAGAGGGTTGGACATCAAGGGGGTGTCGCATATCTTTAACTTCGACATGCCCAGTGAGAGTCTGGTTTATCTGCACCGGGTCGGCCGTACGGCGCGCGCCGGTGCCAAAGGGTGCGCGATTTCCCTGCTCATTGATCGGGAACTCCGGTTGATTCAGCGTTTCGAAAGCGAGCTGGGCATCAAGATGACGCCTGTTGTCCTCAGTGAAGGAACGGTTTTAATCAATGAACCGGAGGAGGGGGGCCGATGAGTCGATCTGCGAAGGTTATCTTTATCCTCGGCCTGGTGATGGGGGCGGGGGGAATAATTTGGGCGGAGAAGGAGGCCAAGATGGATTCGTGGCGAAAACTGACACCTCAGGAAGAGGCGGTCATTGTAAAAAAGGGAACTGAGCGTCCCTTCAGCGGGCGATTCGACAAGTTCCATGATCAGGGGACCTATATCTGCCGACGTTGCGGGGCGGCCTTGTATCGATCCGATGATAAATTCGACGCAGGCTGCGGGTGGCCCAGTTTTGATGCGGAGATCGCCGGGGCGGTCAAGCGCCTCCCGGATCCGGATGGTCAGCGTATTGAAATCGAGTGTGCCCGCTGTGGCGCCCATCTGGGGCATGTTTTCACGGGCGAGAAGTTGACGCGCCGCGATATCCGTCACTGCGTAAATTCCATTTCTCTGGACTTTGTTGCGAAAACGGAGGGGACAAACCTGGTCTCGCGAGCCGTTGCGAGCGGCAGCACGAATGAGGCGGGAAAGGCTTAGCCTTGAGCCGGGGGCGGAATTTGCCTTGCGGTGGCGGCGAACGTTTTGACTCTTCGGGGCTTGGTGGTATAAAGTGACGACTCACAGTTCATAAGGCAGGGGAAAGGGGAGAACGATGGCCACAAAGGTCCAGGTCAAACTGGGTGAACGCGCCTATTCAATCGCCATCGGGTGCGCGTTGCCGAGCTTGGTGTCGGTTGAGAACGCGCAGGGACATCGCGCGATGATCGTGTCGGATTCCACGGTGGACCCTTTGTATGGAGCCGCCTGCCAGAATCGTCTTGAGGCGCGCGGGGTGGTGTGCCAACGCGTGATCGTTCCGGCCGGTGAAGCCACCAAAAGCCTTCAATGGGTCGAATTCCTTTATTCCAAGGCGGCTGAGGCTGGTTTGGACCGTTCGTCGATCCTGGTGGCGCTGGGTGGCGGCATGGTGGGTGATCTGGTCGGTTTTGTAGCCGCAACCTATTTGAGGGGCATCCGGTTTGTACAAATGCCGACCACCCTCCTGGCCATGGTCGATAGCTCGGTGGGGGGTAAGACGGGTATAAATCTGTCGCAGGGAAAGAACCTGGTGGGTGCGTTCTATCAGCCGATGGAAGTCGAGGCGGATTTGGACCGGCTGCAGACGCTGCCCCGGAGAGAATATGTGTCAGGGTTGGCGGAGATCGTGAAATACGGCGTCATCTGGGATGCCTCCCTGTTTCACCTGCTTGAGAAACATGCGGATGAACTGCTGGCCCGGGATCCTGTTCTTCTCGAAAAAGTAGTGGCCCGTTGTTGTGAGATCAAGGCCGAAGTGGTGGCCATCGATGAGCGTGAAATCGGGCCCCGCGCCATTCTGAATTTCGGGCATACTCTGGGCCACGCCTTGGAGAAGGTGGACGGATACGGGCAGTGGCTGCATGGTGAGGCGGTCGCCATCGGCATGTGTTATGCGGCGCGTTTGTCGGTCGCTGTGGAAGGGTTCGCCGCAGAAGAGGCCGATCGTATCAGGAACCTGCTGCTGAAGTTCGGGCTCCCGGTCGGTGTGTCCGGGGATCGGCGGGCAAGCTGGCCGTTGCTGCGCCAGGCGATGGGGGCGGATAAGAAGACGGTCAGGAATCGACTTCGTTTCGTGTTGGCAAAGAAACTGGGATCCGTGGTCATCGGGTGCGAGCCGGGCGACGATAAGCTGGAGGAGATCTGGAATGTCTGCTGTCAATGAATCGATCGTACGGGAGTACTTCGAGCAGTTGGGTTTTCTCGTAAGCCAGCCCTGCAAGTATGGTGCGTCGGGGCGGGTTAAAAGGGTGGAAGAGGAGATCGATCTGCTGATTGTTCATCCCCGTGTTAGCGAACACCGGGTTTCGGACCAGATTGTCTGGACCACGTCGGACCTCAAGACGGTGGCGCGGGCGGTGGTGGGCGTGCGCGGATGGCACACCGAGCGTTTTTCGGCCGCGACTTTCGCGCAGACACCCGAAATTCTGCGCTTTGCCGAGCGGACCGTGCGCAGCGCAGCCGCCCAGCGCTTGGGGGCTGAACCCGTTGCGGCCATTCTATGCGTGCCAGAACTGTCGTCCTCGGGCGATCTGAAGGAAAAGACCCTGGCGACACTCAAGGAGCACGGCATTGATGGCGTGCTCTCATTCCGGACCATGCTGGTGGAGTTGCTTGATCTGGTTAAGACCAACCGGAACTACGAGAAGTCCGATCTCCTACAGACGCTTCGGATCCTGAAGAATTACGGTCTGATCAAGGATTCTCAGATGGAGTTGTTTGCCAAGCGGAAACGTGGTCAGCACGCGATAAAGGATACCCCATGATCCGGTCATATGTTTTTAATCAGTCTCAAGGCCGGCTGATCAGCCAGGACCTGACGATGGATCTCCTGAAGGTCGTCCTGCAGGATGATGGCGTCCAATTCTGGGTTGATGTCGGTGAATGTTCGGATGATGAAGCCAAGGCTGTCCTGGAAGGGGTTTTTCAGTTCCATCCGCTTGCCGTGGAGGACTGTCTGACGCCCAGTGACCGGGCCAAGGTTGAGGAGTACGAAGGTTATGTATTCCTTGTCATCCATGCCGTGAACTACAATGGCGGCGAGTTCAAGACTTGCGAGCTCGATCTTTTTATCGGGAAAAACTTTCTGGTGACCTATCATCGCGAGCCCCTGCGCTGTGTCGGGGCCACGGTGGACCGCGTGTTTAAGAATGCGCCGGCAGTGGCCCGCGCGCCGGATCGGTTGACGTATACGATCCTCGATTTCCTGCTCGAAGGGTATGGCCCGGCCTTGGAAGAGATGTCCGTGGAAATTGCCGACCTTGAGCGAAGCATGCTGACCAATCCTTCCCGGAATGTTTTGAGCAAGGTGTCGGAGCTTAAAGGTGAGGTTCAGCGGCTTAGGCAGATCGTCTGGCCGCAACGGGAGACAATTGCCCGTCTGGCCCACGGGGAATTCAAACTGGTTCGCGCGCATATGCTTCCCTACTACCGTGATCTGCTGGATCAGCTTGTGCGGATCAGCACGATGGCCGAGAACTCCCGTGATTCGCTAACAAATGTTCTCCAAATCCATCTGAACATCCAGCAAATGCAGGTCAATCACGTGATCAAGGTTCTTACCGTGATGGCCACTCTCTGTATGCCGGCCTTGGTGGTGACCAGTTACTACGGCATGAATCTGACCCATTGGCCGGGTCCTGATTTCCGACACGCCTGGGTGTGGGTTTGGATTGTTACCGGGGGCTCCACCGCGTTTCTGGCCTGGTTGCTCAAGCGCAAGGGGTGGTGGTGATGTGCGGGTGGTTTGATCCAGACCGTTGCCCTCCGGTGTGGTCATGACGTCCAGTGAACTACTGGCTCCGGCGGGGGATCTCGATGCCGCCTATGCCGCCTTTCACTACGGGGCGGACGCGATCTACCTCGGGCTCAAGCAATTTTCCGCACGGGCCGAGGCGTCGAATTTCACCTTGGAGGAACTGAGCGAAATTCTGGCTTATGCGCACGCCGCGACGCCACGCCGCTCGGTCTTCGTCGCCTTTAATACGCTGGTGAAGGACGCCGAGGTGGATGGGGCGATCGAATGGCTCGCGGCTGTTGCCGATCTCGGTGTCGATGCCGTGATTGTGCAGGATCTGGGGATTGTCGGGCTGGTCCGCCGGCACTTCCCCAAATTGGCGCTGCATGCCAGCACCCAGATGGCCATTCACAACCTGGCCGGGGCCCGGACGGCCCGTGAACTGGGGTTCTCGCGCGTTACACTGGCCCGTGAGTTGACCCTCCCGGAAATAGCCGGAATCGTCGAGGGCTCAGGGCTTGAGGTGGAGGTGTTCGTCCATGGGGCGCTCTGCTACGCCTATAGCGGATTGTGCCTCTATTCCTCGTTGTTGCGGGGGCGGAGCGGCAATCGCGGGAGATGTTCCTATCCCTGCCGAGATGTGTTTTCTTCGGATAAGTCGTCAAAGTCTTCGTTTGTTTTTTCAATGAAGGATTTGGCCGTGCCGGAGGCGGTACAGGGATTGCGCCAGGCCGGCGTGAAGAGTTTCAAGATCGAAGGGCGGAAGAAAAGCGCCTTGTATGTGGCCACGACAACGGATTATTACCGTAAGTTGATCGATGGCCATTTGTCTAATCGTGATCGACAGACATCGGAGGAGGCTATTCGAACGGTATTCAGTCGTCCGTGGACCAGCCTTTATATGGCCTCACGGCGCAATCGGGCGGTGGTGGATGCCGAGGTGGTGGGGCATCGAGGCGCCTGGATCGGAACGGTAGAGGGTGTGGATCGGAACGGATGGGTGCGTTTCCGGACCCGCCGCCGGTTGGAGCGGCATGACGGCCTTCAGCTGGACATACCCGGCGAGGGGCGCCCGTATGGCTTTGCCATCGACCATCTGTGCCTGATCAAGGATCGTGGCCCGCGAGCCGAAGTTTTTGAGGCCCCCGCGCAAGCCCTGGTGGAGACTTGTCTGCCGGGGGATCATCCCTCCATCGAGGTTGGCTCGCGCATCTATTGTTCGTCCTCCCAGCAGGTCAAGCAACAGTATCGTTTTTCGCGCCCGAAGCC
The DNA here is from genome assembly GCA_945870225.1 of PVC group bacterium. Classification (GTDB taxonomy): domain Bacteria; phylum Verrucomicrobiota; class Kiritimatiellia; order CAIKKV01; family CAITUY01; genus CAMBRF01. Next base: position 31,569 of record CAMBRF010000020.1, read on the forward strand.
CGGAGCTTATCGGACGCGGAAGGCGATCCGTGTCTCCTTGATCGCGGAGCCGACTCGAATCACGGCCATGGCGGTGTGGGGTGAGGGTGAGGGGAGGGTCGAGGCGACGGCTGATGTTGCCGGTGAGTTTGCGCCCGGTCGGAATCCTGCGTCAACGCTGGGCGCGGCCCGGCAGGCGTTTGAAAAACTGGGCGACACGGCCTTTGACCTTTGCGGATTGGACCTTATAAATCCAGCCGGGCTATTCGTGCCCGTATCCGTTCTGAACCGCCTCCGGCGCGGTGTCCTGAGTCAGTTGGCGGATGAAGTGGCGGTGGCGCAACACCGGTTTGTCGCCCTGATAAAGGATCTTGAAAAGCCGCAGGGGTCCTCCGCTCCGGCGGGTGAGCTGCGGTGGAGCTTGAAGACCGATCGCCTTGAGCATCTGGAAGCCTTTGAGACGGAGGACTGGGGCCGTATTGAAGAGGTGGTGCTCGATATTTCCGGGGAATCCCTCGCCGATATCCTGAGCCGGTTGGCAGAGTGGACGCCTTCCGGCTGGGCGGGCAAAGTCCGGATGGCTCTGCCCGCCATTACGCGGGAATGGGAAATGAGGGAATTACGCGAAAAAATCGAAGGGTTGATTAAGGCTGGGATCAGCCGCTGGGAGGCCTCAGGGCTCTCGGCCTGGTCCCTTCTGCGCGAGGCCGGCGGTGCCGGCATGCTGGTTGGTCCCGGTGGCTTAACCGCGGATTGGCCGATTTATGTAACCAATCGTGTGGCGGCGCGCCAGGTGTTGTCCATGGGGGTGAGTCACTTCGCTCTTTCACCGGATGATGATTTCACTAATGTTAAACAACTGCTGGGGTCATACGGGGACCGTGCGGTGGTGGTGATCTATCAGGATACGCCTCTGTTTATATCGGAGAACTGTGCCATGGCCGGTTTGAATGGGCGGTGCGGGGAAGATGGAGGGTGCGGAAAATCCGAGGCCATGCTGACGTCCGGTGCGGGTGAACATGTGCGTGTGGTCCAAAAAGGCTGTCGCACCATTCTGATCAACGGGGTCCCTCTGGACTGGAGTCGCGGTGTGGAGGCCTTGTCGCAGGCGGGTGCGCGGCATGTGCGTGCGGATTTTATCAACCGCAAGTATCGGCCGGACGAAGTGCTTGAGGTTTGGCGTTCTCTGCAGTCCGGATTGCGATCTGCAGGATGGTTCGGTAATTTTAATCGCTTGGTGCGTTGAGGGTGGGGAGGCCGGCATCAAACCCCTGTAAACATTGAAAAAAGTTAACAAGGGTATTGCAATCATTCAGGAAGATGCCTATATTCCGGAACCAGAGGCTGGGTCACGGTGATTCGGCCAGGACAACCTACGAGAGGAGTTACTCTATGGCGAAGGCGATGACGAAGAGTCAGATTGTGGCGGGCGTGGCTGAGGCGGTTGGAGTCAGCAAGAAGCAGGCGGCTGCGGCCTTGGAAGCACTGGCCTCGATGGCGTGCAAGGGCGCCAAGAATGGTTTCACGGTTCCCGGTCTGGGTAAGCTGGTCCTGGTGAATCGTAAGGCTCGTATGGGTCGCAATCCCGCGACCGGCGAGACGATCAAGATTCCGGCCAAGCGCGTGGTCAAGTTCCGCGTGGCAAAAGCCTGCAAAGACGCCATTTTGGGCTAATTGCATTGTTTTGGTTGTGTGAAGAGGTCGCAACCCGGAAGGGTGCGGCCTCTTCTTTTTTCGAGAGGGAGGTTCAGCGTGCCGATCTACGAATACGAATGTGATAAGTGCCAGGAGCGGGTTGAAATTCTGATACGGACGGAGAAGGATGTCCCCTCCAAATGTTCGAAATGTGGAGGAAAATTAAACAAGGCATTTTCCTCATTCAGCGTGTCCGGGCCCACGGCGCCGAAGCATGAGCCCTCAAGCGCCTGCGCGGCGTGTCCCAGCGGCGGCTGTCCCTACAGCGGCGGCACAGGCCGGTAAGGGTCTAGCCGGCGAATTTACGGGCGTTCTGGAACATTTTCAGCCAGGGGCCCGCCACCTTGAACATTTCCTGGGGCCGCCAGGAGAGTTGCACCGCCCGGAAAGCCCGTTCAGGATGTGGCATCATGATGGTCACGCGTCCATCCTCTGAGGCCACCGCCGTGAGGCCGCCTGGAGAGCCGTTGGGATTGAAGGGGTAGCGCTCCGCCGGCTGTCCGTGATTGTCCACGTACCGCAAAGCGGCCAGTTGCGTTTTTTGCACGGCGTCGAGGGATCCGGTCTTTTCAAAGTTCATGAACCCTTCGCCATGCGCCACCGGAATGGGCAGCCGCGAGCCCTCCATTCCCTTGAGGAGTAAGGAGGGCGATGGTAGAACCTCGACCGTCACGAAACGCGCCTCGAACTGTTCAACCTTGTTGCGTGTGAAACGCGGCCAGTTTCCAGCACCCGGAATGATGTCTTTCAAAAGTGAAACCATCTGGCACCCGTTACAGACGCCCAAGGTAAAGGTGTCGGTCCGGTGGAAAAAGGAACGGAACATGTCGTTCATCCGCTCGTTGAAGAGGATGGACTTGGCCCAGCCGGCTCCGGCCCCGAGGACGTCGCCGTAGGAGAATCCGCCGCAGGCGACCAAGCCCGAAAAATTGGCGAGATTCACGCGGCCGGAGAGTAGATCCGTCATGTGGATATCGATGCTGTCGAATCCGGCACAGTCAAAAGCCGCCGCCATTTCCATGTGGCCGTTGATGCCCTGCTCCCTGAGAATGGCCACGCGGGGACGATGGGTCGCGATGGCGAAGGCCTGGTCCGGAGCATAGGTCAGTTTGAACGTCATTCCGGGATCGGTTTCATCCCGGAGTGATTCGAATTCCTCCCGCGCGCAATCCGCATTATCACGGAGGGATTGCATTTCGCAGGTAAGTTCCGACCAGAGACCATTCAGGGTGGTAAGGCCCTCGCGGTAGATAGTTTTGCCACCCTGCTCGATGGTGAGCTGCCGGTCGGCGGCAGGGCTTCCGATCAGAAAGGAGAGATCGCCAACGTTATGTCGATTCAGGACCTCGTTGACCCTTGCGAGATTCGGATCAGCCACCTGGATGACGGCACCCAATTCCTCGGCAAATAGCGCGGCGAGCGGATCATCGCCCAACTCGTCGAGGTGAAGATGAATCCCTTGGCGCGCGCCAAAGGCCATTTCTGCAACGGTAACGAGCAAACCGCCGTCCGAGCGGTCGTGATAGGCCAGGATGAGCCCTTCAGCCAGGAGATCCTGTATTGCGTTAAAGAAATTGACCACATCCGGCGGCTGATCCAGATCGGGCGGCGTGGTGCCGACCTGGCTGTAAACTTGGGCCAAGGCCGATGCTCCCAGCCGGTTCCGGCCCCGCCCGAGATCGATCAGGAGGAGGGAGGAATCGAGGGTTGGCTTCAACTCGGCGGTCACGGTTTTGCGGACATCGCTTACCGGGGCGAAGGCGCTGACGATCAGGCTCAAGGGCGCCACCTGTTTGATGTCCTGCCCATGCGAGTCCCTCCAGGTGGTTCGCATGGAGAGTGAATCCTTTCCGACGGGAATGGCGATGCCCAGCCGGGGGCAGAGGTCGATGCCAACCGCCCGTACCGTGTCGAAAAGGCCGGCATCCTCGCCCTCTTCCCCGCAGGCGCACATCCAGTTGGCTGAGAGTTTCACCTGGCCGATGCCGCCGATCAGGGATCCGGCGATATTGGTCAAGGCTTCTCCCACGGCCATGCGACCGGAGGCCGGAGCGGAGAGGAGCGCGAGCGGGGTGCGTTCACCCATAGCCATGGCCTCACCGGTGTACCCATCGTAGGTGGCCATCGTCACGGCGGCATCCGCGATGGGCGTTTGGTAGGGGCCGGTCATCTGATCGCGTGCGACCATGCCGGTCACTGATCGGTCGGTGATCGTGATCAGAAAGGTTTTGTTGGCCACGGCAGGCAGGTGCAGCACGCGTTCCACGGCTTCCCGCAATTCGATGCCTGAGAAATCAATCTCCGCATGCCGCTCGGGGCGATGCTGGACGTCACGGAGCATTTTGGGCGGTTTCCCGAGGATGACTTTAAGGTCGAGGTCGATCGGGTTGTTGTTGAAGTGTGCATCGTGCAACACCAGGTGGCCGCCCTCGGTGGCCTCACCGATGACATGGACGGGACAGCGCTCGCGGCGGCAGAGAGCAAGGAACGCCTCCAGATTGTCGGGCGCAACGGCTAGCACGTAACGTTCCTGGGCTTCGCAACACCAGATTTCCATGGGGCTCATGGAGAGTTCCTCGTTTGGAACCTCGCGCAATTCGAACCGTCCCCCGGTTTCAGCGATCAATTCCGGGCATCCGTTGGAGAGTCCGCCGGCGCCGATGTCGTGAATGCTCAGGATGGGGTTCCGGTCGCCGAGGGCGATACAGGAGTTGAGCACCTCCTGGCAACGTCGCTCGATTTCGGCGTTATCACGTTGAACAGAGTTGAAATCGAGATTTTCGGCATTGCTGCCGCTACCCATGGAAGAGGCGGCTCCTCCACCCAATCCGATCCGAAGGGCTGGGCCTCCGATCTGGAGGATGCAGGACCCCTGATGGATGGCCTGCTTGGTCACGTGACGGCGCTTGATGGATCCGATGCCGCCGGCCGTCATGATCGGCTTGTGATAGCCGCGATAACGTTTGTTGTGGGTGTGTTCGTACGTCCGGAACAGGCCCGTGAGTTGAGGCCTCCCGAACTCATTCCCGAAGCGGGCGCCACCGAGCGGTCCCTCTGTCATGATCTCCAGAGGGGTCGCCAGACGTGCCGGGAATTCGGCGTAGTCGCTTTCCCAGGGCATCATAAACCCGGGAATACGCAGATTGGATACCATGAACGCTGACAAGCCGGCCTTGGGTCTGCCGCCGATACCGGTGGCTCCCTCATCCCGGATTTCACCTCCCACGCCGGTGGCGGCTCCGGGGTAGGGAGAGATGGCCGTCGGATGATTGTGCGTTTCGACCTTCATCAGGATATCGATCTGCTCGGGAATGGGCCGGTATCGGTTCTGGCCGTCGGGGTGGACTTCGAAATAATTACCGGGGAATCCCTCCATTACGGCAGAATTATCGGAATACGCCACGAGTGTGCCCTGCGGGTGCCGGCTGTGCGTGTGGCGGATCATGTCGAAAAGGCTTGTGGTCTGCCGGTGACCATCAATGATCCAGTCTGCGCGGAAAATCTTGTGACGGCAGTGTTCCGAGTTGACCTGACCAAACATGACGAGTTCCACGTCAGTGGGATTCCGGTTCAGGTCGAGATAGACACTGTAGAGGTACTCGATCTCCTCGTCCGAAAGGGCCAGCCCGAGCGACCCGTTTGCCTGGCGCAAAGCGTTGAGACCGCCGGTAAGAACATCAATGGTTACGAGTGGTGCGGGAGGGACATGGCGGAAGATGTCGGACAGATCATCGTAGACACCCTCGGTCATGCGGTCATGAATAAGGTGAAGGACGGGGCGGAGGGCGCTGAGCGGGACGGCCTCGCCTTTAGCCGTTGTGAAGCGGAAGAGGAGTCCCCGTTCCACGCGTCGAACGGAATCCAGGCCGCAATTGTGAAAGATATCGGTCGCCTTGGAGGCCCAGGGTGACAGGGTGCCTTTGCGGGGGGTGACGAAGCAGCCTTTCTCGGCCACGGGTCCGATCCGGCAATCAGCATCCAGCAGGGACGCGACGCGGGGCCACGATTCGTCCAAAAAAGCGGGTGAGGTTTCGACGACAAAGATCGAGGCCGCGTCGATGCGGGCAACGCCCGCGCCGGGGAGTTCCCCTGTCAACTGGTGGAGCAGCGCCTTAAGCCTGAAGTCCGACAGGGCCGGGGCACCTTGAAATACATGCAGGGATGAAGTGGTCATGGGGTAGAATTCCTCACAGGAGCTCTCAGCGGGCGCGCGTGTCAGATGCGGCCTTCGGGTGTGCGTTGGTGATCAGGGGTTTGGGTTGCTGGTTGTAGACTTTTGAGTGTGGCGGCACGGAATGGGTCAGCCAGACATTGCCTCCGATTTCCGAGCCGGTTCCGATCGTCGTATCGCCGCCGAGAATGGTGGCGCCCGCGTAAATGGTGACATCGTCTTCGACGTTGGGGTGGCGTTTGACGCCCTTGATCGGGTGGCCATCCTTGTCCTTGGGGAAACTCACGGCTCCCAGCGTGACGCCCTGATAGAGTTTTACCCGTTTGCCGATGGACGCCGTCTCGCCAATCACGACGCCTGTTCCATGATCAATGAAAAATCCCGGCCCGATGGTCGCTCCGGGATGGATGTCGATTCCCGTCTGGGCATGTGCATGTTCCGTCATGATGCGCGGAATCAGTGGCACATTTTTTGAATAGAGCTCATGGGCGATGCGGTGGACCATGATAGCCTGGAGGCCCGGGTAACTCATGACCACCTCCATGACGGAGCGGGCCGCCGGGTCACCCTCGTAGGCTGCGATGATGTCCTGTTGGAGGGTTTTTTTGATGGTCGGCAGGCTTTCGATGAGATGCTGAACCGCCTTGACGGCGTTTTCCCTGCATTCCCCGCATTCCTTGCATTTGTCGAAGACACATTGATATTTAAATGCACGCTCGATTTGTTCTGTCAGCACATCCGCAATGGTCTGCAATCGCTCTTCAATGAAGGATTTGACATATCCCGGAGGGACGGGATCATGGCCATGGCAGCCGGGAAACAAAATGGCGATGAGATCGTCAAGGACGCGATAGATGGATTGGCGGCCGGCGAGGTGGAATCCCTTGACGGTATTGGCCGTAAAGGCGCAGGCATCGCAGGAGCTTAGCGCCGAGGCCACGCATGACCAACCGAGAGGGGCATCAGTTTTGTTTTCCATAACGGCTTCTTCTCCCAAAAATGACGCGCATCAGGCGCGTGTTATTTTCACCAGAACACGCTCAGCTCCCAGATTCCAGAGACCGGCCTTTACCAGAGTGCGGCTGATGGGGTTATCGGCCAGAGGAATCAGGTTGGTGACGCGTATGTTTTCATTCCGGCAGAGTTCGAGAAAATCCTTGAGCGTGGCGTGGTGGATATTAGGGGTGTTGTACCACTCGAAGGGCAGGGAGTTTGACTTGGGCATACGGCCGGTCAGGCCAAGATGCGTGCGATTGATCCAGTTGGCGAAGTTCGGGAAACTTACAATGCCTTCGCGGGCAATTCTGAGCATTTCGAGAAGAACTTCCCGCGTCTTTCGGACAACCTGAAGCGTCTGGCTCAGGATAACGTAGTCATAAGCCTGATCGGGAATCATGCTTAAATCAGCATCGATATCGCCCTGGAAAACATCCAGGCCCTTGTCCATGGCGGCAATGAGGTGCTGAAGGTCGATGTCTACGCCAAGTCCTGCAGATTTCCGGTTGTGAGTCAGGAGGGCGAGCAGATCCCCGTTGCCGCATCCCAGATCAAGGACCCGTGAGCGAGGCTCGATCAGGCCTGCAAGCACGTCGTAGTCACCGCTTTTCACAGCGACCGGGGGAAGGGTGGGCGCGGCGGACGCGCCGGGGCCGAGGAAGGTCTGGATAACCTTGGACAGGTGTTCGATATCTACCAGAAAGGCGTCATGTCCGTAGGGTGCCTTGAGCAGGCAGTATGAAACACGCTTACCCATCTGGACAAGGGCTGTGGCGATTTCCAGTGATTGCTCGGGAGGGAAGAGCCAGTCCGAGCTCAGGGCAACCACCAGAACCCTGGCTTTGAGTTTGGAGAAGGCCGTCCTGAGATCGCCATAGGTTTCCGCCAGGTCATAGGAATCCATGGCGTGGGTTATGTGGAGGTAGGAATTGGAATCGAATCGCTCGACGAATTTTTCACCCTGATACTGAAGATAACTTTCCACTTCGAAACGTGTGTTGAACCGCTCAAGGGACGGCATGTCCTTTTTGCGCCGACCGAACTTGGTGGTCATGATTTCCGGTGAAAGGTAGGTGATATGCCCGATCATGCGGGCCGCCGCCAGGCCGTCCTTAGGCATTTTTCCGGTGCCGTAATAATTGCCGCCGGACCAGGCGGGGTCACTGGTGATGACTTCACGGCCGACAATGTCGAAAGCCAGGGCTTGGGTTGACAGGGACGCCGCCGAGGCGATGCAGATGCAGCGATCAACGAGATCGGGATAGCGGATGCCCCATTCCAGAACCTGCATGCCGCCAAACGATCCACCAATCACGGCATAAAGCTTATTGATGCCGAGATGCTGGAGCAGGAGATAGTGGGCGCGCACCATGTCCCCGAGTGTAATGGCTGGAAAATCGGAACCGTAGGGGCGGCGGGTGGCCGGGTTAATGGAGGCGGGTCCGGTGGTCCCTTTGCAGCCTCCTAAAATATTGGCGCAGACGACGAAGGAACGGTGGGTGTCGATACCCTTGCCCGGGCCGATCATATCGTCCCACCAGCCGGGATGCTTATCATCAGGACTGTGATACCCGGCGACATGCGCGTCACCACTGATGGCGTGACAAATCAGAATGGCATTATCCCGAGCCGAAGAGAGGGTGCCATAGGTCTCGTAGGCAACCTGGAGTTCATGCAAGACGCCTCCGCCCTCCAGGGTAAACCCTTCGGGGGGGAGAGGGATGGTCACGATGTTCGTCTTGACCAGCCCCACGGACTGCTGGAGCTTTTCGTTTGTCATGCTTTCCGGCCTTTTCGGGAAGGGGACTTTTTAGTGGGAGGTGGCGGAAAAGTCAACCGTGGTTGACGGGGGGCCGTGGACGGGACTGTTTCCGCCGCGATCCACGTCAGGTAAGCCGGCAGGCCACTGTGAATGCATGCGACAATGATTTCGGGAACTTCGTAGGGGTGGTGGGACCTGATGAAGGCCTTGAGCGCGGAGGTGAGTCCGGCTCGCGTTTTGCAGGCCAGAACGATTTCCCGGGCCGTCTCGATTTTGCCCTGCCACCGGTAGAGGCTCTGTATCGGCCAGCATTGCACGCAAGCGGCCAGGTGTGCCTTCAGAATATTCCGTCCCAGTCGGCTCGCCTGAGTTGTGTTGGCGAGAGTGGTGGTAACCGTGACGAACTGGGCCTTTGACATGCAGGTAAGTTAGCGTTTCGGAGGGATTGGCGCAAGAGCCCTCTGGCCGGATTATTGTCAAATGCGCGTCAGGATTGAAAATCGATACGTGGGTCGATCAGGATATAGCAGAGGTCGGAGAAGATGTTGCCCGCCAGTGCGAGCAGGGAGGTAAGGGAGAGGATGCCCATGAAGACGGGATAATCGTGTCCCACGATAGCCTCGAGGCTGAGTCGACCCATGCCGGGGATTTCAAATACCTGTTCAATGATGACGGAGCCTGCAAACATGACACTCAAAATCCCCCCTAACCCTGTAGCCAGCGGAATGATCGCGTTGCGCAGGGCATGTCCCCATATGGCGCGCCTAGCGGACCCGCCTTTTGCCAGAACGGTCCGGACGTAGTCCTTGCCGATCTGGTCCATGAGCGAGTTCTTCATCAGGAGGGTCAGCACCGCAAAATTACCGATGATGTAGCACAGGACGGGGAGAAACATGTGCCGTGCGATGTCTTTCGCCCTGCCCAGCCAGGACAGGGTCTCGAAAAAGTCGGAATGGAATCCTGATAGCGGAAAAAAATCCCAAAGGCTGTCCACGGTCCCGCAAAACATCATCTTTAATATCATGCCGAAGGCAAGGGTCGGGATGGCGTATCCTGTAAAAACGACCAGGCTTGAGGCCAGATCAAATACGCTTCCGTTGCGCAAGGCTTTTGCAATGCCGAGAGGGATGCAGATGGCGTAACTCAAAAGTAGTCCGGTTAGTCCGAAAACCAGGGAAACGGGGAAACGATCCCGGATCAGTTGCCAGGCGGTTTTATTCGGGTATTTGTAGGACTCCATGCGTAGTCCGATCCGATCCCGGACCAGCCAGTTCCAGTAGCGTTCCGGGAAGGGTTTATCAAAGCCGAAGTGTTTCTCAATGGCTTTGCGTTGATCGGCCGAGAGTGAGACGGCATTCCCGGTTCCCTGTCGGGATTCACCCGCCCCGAGGCCCTTCATCTGCATGATCATCTGTTCCACGGGTCCGCCGGGAACGACGTTAATGATTCCAAAGCAGACCAGCGTGATGCCGATAAAGGTGGGGATGATCAGCAGAAGCCGTCGAATGAAGTAGTTAAGTCTATCCATGAGAGGGGGAGTCGACCGTTTCTTCCAAAGATCGCCGGGCTCGAGTCAATAGACGGGTCACAAAGGGCGTTTTGGCGCGGGTATAGGCGTCGCGATCGTCCGCGAAACGGGCGGCCAGTCGTTTCTTGAAAACACTGTAACGTTTCGCCTCCCCGGGATGGGCCAAGAGATAGTCCCTGAAAAGGAGCCAATTATCCCAATGCAGACTGTCTTTTTCGACCAGGTGCAGGTGGTGGGTAACAGGTTTTCCCCGTGAGAAGAAATGTCGCCCCGACAACCCGTACTCGCCCTTGTAAGAATAGCCGGCTTTCCCGAGGCGTTGGATCCAGAGTGGCAGGCGACGGAACGAGGGAATCATGATGGCAATATCAATGATCGGCTTGGCGTCCAAACCAGGCACCGCTGTGCTGCCGATATGCTCGATCCGGCATCGTGCTGAACCCAGAAAACGCGACAGACGGCGTTTTTCAGAAGCAAACCGGACCGCCCACTGACTGGAGTAGGGGTCGAGTTTTACAATGCCTGCCTGTAAGCCGATCATGCGCGATCAAATATAGGCGTTTAGCCGTTCTTTGAGTTGCGCCTTTCCCATCGCTCCCACGATTTGCCCCTTGACCTGTCCGCCTTTGAATATGAGCAGGGTGGGAATCGACTTGATGCTGAATTGAGCGGCGATCTCGCGGTTGTTGTCGATGTTGACCTTTGCAATTTTCAACTGTCCCGCCAATTCGGTGGAGAGATCGTCAAGGATGGGGGCGATCATCTTGCAGGGGCCGCACCATTCAGCCCAGAAATCGACCAGGACCGTCGTGGTCGATTCAATAACCTCTGATTTCCAGTTTTCGCTGGTTATGTGAATGACTGGGGCTAGGGACATGGCGGCTACTCTCCTTTGCTGATTACAGGGTGATTTTTCCTGGATAATTAAAGTTAGGACCTGGAAACGTCTGGGCTATGAGGAGGTAAACCATAAAGCCCAGAATGAGGAAGGCAACGGCGGCGGCGATCGGGAAAAGAACATGGACCGACTCCGCCTCCGCTTTTGCAGCCGGGCTCGTTCCGGCATCCGCCTCCAGACGTGCGACGGCCAAACTGTGGTGTGCCGGTTTGACGCCTCCGGCACCGCCCTCCGGCCGGCGGATTTTGATCGTTTTCTTCTGGGTGGGTTGCCCCTCCGGTTGCGCTTCGGGTGTCAACTTGATACGGGAGGTGGTGCTTTTGGTGGCGGCAATGGGTGCGGGCGGGGGGGGGGGCGGGATCGTTTCCATCAAACTAGACAGGGTCTTGATGGATTGGGTCATGGTGGGGCGCTTGATCCGGATGGTCTTGGGTGCGGACGCGGCCTCTGCCGATTCGGGGGTGCCGGCTTGTTGCTCGCCCAGGACGAAATCGAGTGAGATGCGTGACGTTTGGCGCTTAGCGGCCTCGGCCGACTCTCCACCAGGTGCCACGGCGGCCGTAGGGGCGGGGAAGGCAGGAGGGCTTGGTGGCGCCGGTGATAGACGGATACTTTTCGCGGTGACGCCCAGACCGGGAACGGGTGAGCCTGGTTCAGCGCCCGTTTCGGCCGTTACATGTTCAAGCGGTATCCGTGAAGTCTTCTTTTTCAGGGTGGCGGCGGATTCCTGCGGGACTTCGATGATTTCAACGCGTGTCGTTTTTCTTTTTGCGTCGTCAACGGCTTCTTCCTCAATGATGATCTGGTCCTCAGCTTCGGGTTGCTTGAGTGAGAAGCGGGGAGGGATTGCCCCTTCATTCATTTTTGAATCGTCGCTCATCGATGTATCTCCTCGGTCAGTCGCGGTATCGTATCCGCGCGCCAACTTCCTGCCTGTCGGAAAAGCTAGTCGTAAGTCACGGTCGAGTCAAAAGAAAAAGGCACCCTGGACATCATACCGCCATCATTTCCTTCTCTTTCGCCGTGAGTGCAGCATCCACCCTGGCGATGGCCGCATCGGTCTCCTTCTGGATCTGGGAAAGCGCCTGATCGCGGTCGTCTTCGGTTATCTTGCTGTTCTTTTGGAGCGCCTTGATCTGCTCGTTGGCTTCGCGGCGGATGTTGCGCACGGCGACGCGGCATTCCTCCGCCATGCGTTTCGCCACCTTGGCAAGTTCCTTGCGCCGTTCCTCGCTCAGCTCAGGGATCATGATGCGAATAACCCGCCCGTCGTTCATGGGGGTGACGCCCAGGTTGGCGCCGAGAATGGCTTTCTCGATGGCAGGCAACGCCGTGGGATCGTATGAATTGATGACGATCAGGCGGGGTTCAGGGGTGGAGATGCCGCCAATCTCTCGTAAGCGGGTCAGGGTCCCATAGTAGGGCACCATGACATTCTCCACGAGGCTGGGGGAGGCTTTCCCCGTTCGCAGGCCGGAAAATTCCTGATGCAGGAACGCCAGGCACTTGGTCATTTTATCGTCCGCTTCCAGCAGCACATCATCAACTGACTCCATGGGGTCCTCCTTCGTCCGATATAACCGTTCCAATAGGTTCTCCGGCCACCACTTTCTCGAGATTGCCGGCCTTGAAGAAATCAAAAACCACGATGGGGATGCGATTTTCCATACATAGGGCGAACGCCGCCGCGTCCATGATCTTAAGCTGTTTCTCGATGGCCTCTTGGTAGGTCAGTTTCTCGTAGCGCTTGGCCGAGGGATGTTTCACGGGGTCGGCCGTATAGACGCCATCCACTTTGGTGGCCTTGAGCACGGCATCGGCATCGATTTCACTGGCGCGCAATGCCGCCGCCGTGTCGGTGCTGAAATAGGGATTGCCGGTGCCTCCTCCGAAAATGACGACGCGCCCCTTGGAAAGATGGCGTACGGCACGGCGCAGGATGAAGGGCTCGGCGATCTGTCGCATTTCAATGGCGGTCTGGACGCGGGTGTCGACGTTCTCTTTTTCCAATGCGTCCTGGATGGCCAGCGAATTGATCACCGTGGCGAGCATTCCCATGTAATCCCCGGTGTTGCGGTCGATGCCGCGCGTCTCGCCGATGTGTCCCCGGAAGATGTTGCCGCCCCCGACGACGATGGCTATTTCCACGCCCGTCTCCCGGACTCTCTTGATTTGACGGGCGAACCCCACTAACACCTCGGGGTCGATGCTGAGGCCGCTTTTTTTGCTTTGCAGCACTTCACCGCTCAGTTTAAGCAGGATGCGCTTGAATTTACTGGTTTTAGCCGGCTGCCTTGGCATATGTTTCACCTTGGATAAAACAATAATAATATCGATATACGGGTTTTCAAGATAGGGCATGGCTGGATAAATGTAAAGGCTGAAGCGTTTTAAAAAAGGTTGAAAAACGCGATTCAAGGCTTTACAGGGGAGAATTGATCGGCTATATGTTCGCCTCCCTTCGTCAAAGGGGCGGTAGCTCAGTTGGTAGAGCACCACGTTCGCAACGTGGGGGTCGAGAGTTCGAATCTCTTCCGCTCCACCACTTCAATTGACAGGGGCTCTCTCGGACATTGATATGCTTAACCACATTCAAAGTCTGTTCCTTACGGTGGGGCCGCTGTCCGTAATTCTCCAGATCGTTCTTTGTGTCCATGTGTACCGGACAGGGAGGCCTTTCTGGTGGATCTGGCTGATCATGATGGGGTCCCTTCTTGGCTGTCTTCTTTATCTATTCCTCGAGGTCCTCCCGGATGCCCGACGGAACAATTCCCGTATGATGCGGCTGAATCGTGCGCTGCACGAGAAAAACGAGGAATTAGAGGCGGCTTTGGCCAAGGTCAATTTACTGAGCGGTCTCCTGCCCATCTGTGCGGGCTGCAAACAGATCCGTGATGACAAGGGGTATTGGATTCAAGTCGAAAGCTATATCCAGAAGCACTCTGAAGTGACCTTTACCCACGGCATGTGCCCGAAGTGCATCGAGAAGTACTACCCCGACCTTGAAGGAGAAAAAACATGAATCTGGACTACCTGTCCAGGACTGCGAAACAACTCCGTCAACCATCTGCTGCTGCCGCCGCCGGATTTGAGGCTGCGCGTGAAAGCCTGGCGGAGGAACTCAGTCGTCAGATGGCGGCTCGGCCTGATCTGGAGAAGCTTATCGGTCCCGGGAATATGGCCATGATGCAGGATAACAGCCGTAACTTTTGTCGATTCATGGGCTCGATGTTCTTTGCTTATGAATCGGAAGTGTTGGCGCAGACGGCTCTGTGGGTTTTTCGGGCATACCGTTCCCATGGTTTTCATACGACTTACTGGCCCGCCAATCTGGATACGTTCGTTGAGATCGCCCGCAAGCGGCTCCCTGCCACGACTTTTGATGAGATCTACCCATTCTTTCAGTGGCTTATCGTCAATATCCCGACTTTTGTGAAGATCACTGATGAGCAACTCGCCGAACCCCTGTCGCCAGAGCCCCGTCATGTATTGTAGTGCCGCTCAATCCAATTAAAATGAGCGGAGAGGTATTCTGACGGGGATGTCCAGCGGTGCTACCCCGGGGATGTCGGTGAGAATCCGGACGACGGCTCCGGAGTTCACTCCATCGGACAGTACAGGCCCCACCTTCAATCTTACCCAGGAGGGCTTCATGCTGTGAATCCGCGCCGGGAACAGGGGTGGGGTGACCATGACATTGGTCACGCTGAAGGGTTGATCGTTATGCCGGCGCAAGACCACGTAGCGCACATTATTCTGGGTGTCCGGCCCCGTTGAGTCGAACACGACTTCGGCGGGGTAGGCGTTGAGATCACGCACCACTGAGCTCTGGATGGGAACGGTCAGGCGGGGGAATCGGGGGTGATCGGTTGAAATAATCACCAGGCCCTGCAAGGTGCCTGATGGGGCGTTCGAGGAAGGTGTCACCATTATAGTCCCATAGCCCGGTGTGTTAGTCTCAAGGACCGCTTGGAAAAATGAGCCCTGAGCCTCCATCGCTGTGATCCGGGAGGTTGACGCAGACTGCCCCGTGAGCACAATCCGCTGTGCCGTCGGGCGGGTTAGGGGAGAGTAAGTGAATGCAATTTGGAGGGGGGTCACGGAGAGATCGGTGACCGCTGTTCCACTCAGTTGGCACTGGAAGACAGGTTTTTCGGGGTCATTGGTGTGAAGATAGATGTTGGTTCGCTTGAGACCAACGACTCCCCGCAAACTCAGTCGGGCGCTTAGGACGGCATTGCTTCCCGGTTCGATGGTGTTTTGATCGAGCACGGCGCGGGTACAGCCACAGCCGCTGCGAACCTGGGAGATGACCAGGGGGGCTTGCCCGTATTCCGGATCTCGAAATTATGGTCAACTTCGGCACTGTTCGGTTTGACTCCAAAGTCATAAAGTGGCGCGTCACAGGAGATGTGGGGTCGGGGCGGATTGGTTTGCCCTAAACCGGTGTCGCAAAGCGTTATCATGGCGGCTAGCCCAAGCCATGCTGCCTGCCTTGTCGAAATGAATGTCTTCATGGCGTGGTGATACTGCTCATCCCCCGGTCTTTCTGTCAAGCGGTACCACTAAAACCGATGGAAAACCCCTTGGAAAAACATTCAAAATCATTGTATTTTCACTCCAGTCTTTGTACCGTCCGCAAACGGATCGTTCTAAATGCAGACACTGTCGGGGTTTTAATCGGTAGAATTAGCAGGGGGCTCTCTAAAACAACCAAAGCAGTGGCATTGCTATAATTTTACAATACGTGTAAAATCGTATTTAATGCGAGGCTGGCGTTCAAGTCGCGAGCACAACTATCAGCTGACAATAAATTGGTGTGGGTGCTTTTTGTTTTCCGTGCTTTGATCCGAACTCGGGGGAGCTATTCGGCAAGAACATATTTCCAGAAGGTTCCATCAATGAGCAAATTCATTAAAGGTATTTTGGTGTTTATTGCGGTGGGTTTTCTTCTGTTTCACGGAGGAAACAGTTGGGCGGATAATCCCGCGAACGACTTGCGGATCGAGGTGATAGCCGCGTATAATCTCGTGGTAGACTCCAACGTGGAGTCGCCCTCCAGCTATGCGCCGCAGGCCGCCTATCTGGGTGCCAAGTTTTACAATGACGGGACAAATGAGCTGACCGGCGTTGTCGCTTATATCGGCAATTACATCGATGGCACCAACGACTTGGCGGGGCGTTATCCGACGAACTATCATCAGGCGTATCCCGCGATTACAGGGCCCACCAACGGGGCTTTTTCGCTGACGCATGAGGGCGGGTCGGCGGGGCTGGGCGATGCTACGCGCTATGTTGGCACGATAGCGCCGGGGTCCTACGTGACGATCTACTGGCTGGTCAGTTACCCCAATGTGGACATCAACAGTAAGGCGGTATGGGGGCCTAGCGTTAAGCCGGATGACGATTTGAAGCTGTATTACGACATCTGGGCCAAGGGGAGCCGTGCGGGCAGTTCCGTTTTGGCGGAGACGACGCGCGACGTGACGACGCGGAATGAAATTTCGGCGATGGCGAACAAGATCTTCCCGAATTCAGCCAACAAGGTCCCCTATGAATACCAGCAGATGCTGGAGAAGTATGCGCCGGCATGGACCAATATCGCCGATGACGGATCACCGGGGACGATCATTAAGACCGAGGGCGTCTGGTATGACCTCGGCAATATCGGTGAGGGGTTTGACAACGATGGCGACCTAGTTGCGGACCGCAACTTCTGGATGCAGCCGGTGGGTGACCCCACGCTGTTCGACGCGGGGGTGTTCCGCCTGGTGAAGACGCATGTCCTGGTTGTGGTCAAGCTGAAGACCGGCGGGGAGCTTGTGTATGTGGCGGAGGACCAGCTCTATTTCCAGAACGTACCCGAGAATAACGGGGCGGTGGGGTATGTGGCCTATGACTTCATGTCGCTCGGGGGTGGCGGATCCTCGACATTGACGCCTTACCAGGAAGTGGCGTCGGGCCGGGATAATGAGAAATTCAACGGAGACTATGGGGCGACCCTTGGGCGAGGACTGTCCAGTCCGGAGCCGTCGGTCAGCATGGCCAAGGATGCATCGCGCGTGTCGGTCGACCCGGGGACGAACATTCTATACACGATTGCGTTCACCAATACGGGGGCGGTGGCGATCGGAAACCCGGATCTGGGATTGCCGTTGACGATCCAGGACCGGATCCCCACGGGAACAACGTATGTGGCGGGGAGTGCCACCAACAACATGGTCATTCCGGCGGGAGGCACAAACATCCAGGTGCTCTACTCGACCAACAATGCGTCCACATGGTTATCCTCGGAGCCGGCGCCGGCCACGGCGGTGACGCACCTGCAATGGTGGTTGAGCAATGCCTTCGGCACGGGCACCAGCGGGCGGGTGAGTTTCCAGGTCACGGTGGCCAGTCCCTATACGAACGGGCCGGTCATCAACAACGTGGCCGGGCTGGGGCTGGGCAGTGCGGTGCCCTTCCTGACGGATGACGCCAACACCCTGGTGACGGGAACCAACCGGCTGGGGGACACGGTGTTCCTGGACAACGGCAGTGAAGCGGCCTTCGGGAACGGTATTCAGAATGCGGGTGAGCCGGGAATTTCCAACGTCACGGTCAATCTTTACTACGACGTGAACACCAACAGGGTCCGGGAAGCGGGCGACCTCTTCCTTACGAATGCGGTGACAGGGACCAACGGGGTGTACGGGTTTACCAACCTGGTCGCGGGGTGGTATGTGGCGGTGGTCGATCTGGCGGACCCGGATCTGCCGTTTGGAAATACAGCTACCACGCCCACCTCTTTCGGGGCCAGGCTGGGCACGGGCGGGACCAATGTCTTCCTGGCGGCGGATTACGGGTTTGCGCCGGCGTTGACGATGACCAAGAGCCTGCTCGGTACAAATATCCTATATGAGGGGCGGACGGTATCCTATGCGCTGGATGTGATGAATCGGTTGCCCGGGAACGGGATGGAGTCGGGCGGATCGATGAAGTACAGCATATATGCGACCACGGGGACAGCCTCCTCTACTAGCTGGTCCACAACAACCAACGGCTGGACTCCGAGTGCGGTGGACAACCAGTATGCATATTGGAAACCCGGGTCAGGCTCCCCCGATATCTTGACCTTGACGGGATATAGCGCCGTGGTGGGGGCAGCCGCGCCAACACAGGTGGTGTGGAAGATCCCAATGACTAATAATACCAGCGGAGGTGCCGAATCTTGGAGGCCGGATGACAGGGTGCGAATTGAATTATTCACCGGCACCACGCTGGTCAACACCTACAGTAATTCGGTGATCAATGGTTATTCCAACGGCATCCTGCAGGTGGATGTGAGCACAAATACGACATGGGACTGGACGAAGCTCGCGGCTGCCAAGTTCGTGATCACAGCATGGAAGGGGACTCCGGCTGGCACCGCCAGTTTAGGTATGGACCAGGCGATTCTGGACGTGACGACGACGGGCAGTGTGGGGGGTGTGTCGTCGTCGGGGACGCTCAAGCCGGTCCCTCTGTATGACACCTACAATACCAATGCCCTGCAGTTCGTATCGGCGTCGGTGATGCCGACCCTGGTGACGAATTCCGGGAGTACCGGGATGCTCTACTGGGCCGATCTCGGGCCGATCTATCCCGGCGGATCCAACCGGGTGACGGTGACGTTCAACGCGTTACAGCCCTATAGCAACTTGGTCTCGACGGTGACGAATGCCGCGGGGGTGACGAACGCATTGTTCCTTAACGGGTTGCCGGCCAACACGGCAACCAGCCAGGTGACGACGGCGGTACGGCCGACGGGGCGGATCGGGGATTTTGTCTGGCGTGATCTGGATCGGGACGGGGTGCAGGATGGCGGTTCCGAGACAGGTGTTTCGGGGGTCAGCGTGGTCCTGAGGCCGCCTGCCAATGCGGATGCCGGTTCGGGCCTTGGGGTGCCGGTGACCAACATCACGGATTCGACGGGGTACTACCTGTTCGCGGGGATCTACGGGACTAACACGGGGAGTTATGTCATTACCGTGCTGACCAACACCCTGCCGGGAGCCAGTCCGCTCAACACCTACGATCTGGATAACGGGACCAACACGCCCAATAACACGGTCACCAACTCCTTCAATCCGGCCGCCACTGACGGGACGGATGTCAGGACGAATGTGGACTTTGGGTACCTGTTGCAGACCCGGATCCAGGGGACGATCTGGAACGACGTCAACCTGAACGGCACCAACTACGCCGAGAGCGGGGAGGGGTGGTTGACCAACGTGACGGTATACCTGTATGCGTCCAGCAACCTGACAACGGCGTTGGCGACCAACCTGTCGAGTACGAGCGGTTTCTTTTCCTTTACCGGAAATTACACGGGGTCATATGTGCTGGTGGTGGCGACCAATATCGGGCCGCTTACGAACGGGACTTGGGTGCAGACCTATGATACCGATGTCGGGACCTCAGGGTTAAGTAATCGGGTGGCTGTAACGGTGGCCAGTGGCGGAAGCGCCTGGGTGGATTTCAGTTACGCCCTGTCTGGCGCGTACAGCATCGGGGACCAGCTATACTACGACTGGAACAGCAACGGAGTGTTTCAGGCGAGTTCCGAGGAAGGGGTTCCCTTCATTACGGTCAGGTTGTACGAGGATGAGAACACCAACGGGGTGGTGGAGACGGGGGTTGACGCTCTGGTAGCGGTGACGCAGACGGACACCAATGGTTACTATATCTTCACGAACCTGCCGCCCGGCAACTATCAGGTGCTTGTCGACCATTCCGATCCGCAGATGCCTCCAGCCTATCTGACGACGGGGGATCCCTATGGAGCGAAGGATGGGCGGAGCGCTCTGACGATCACGACAGCCGTCAACACCAACCAGGATTTTGGGTATTGGCCGTACGGCACGGGTTCGCTTGGCGACACGGTGTGGCTGGATGGGAACGCGGACCGTGTCCAGAGCGGTTTTTCCGAGCGGGGGATCTCGAATATCACGGTCAGTCTTTCTGTGGATATGAATGGCGACGGGGTGTATGTGTTCCTGACCAATGCGGTGACGGATGTCAACGGGAACTACCTGTTTTCAGGCTTGCCGACCGCCAGCTACCGTGTGGAGGTGGATACGGCGGACAGTTCCCTGCCGAGTGACGCCTTTGGCTACAGGGTGGTGCCGACGACGGCCACCAACTTTACGGTGTCGGTCACCAACGGCGCGGCGACGCTGACGGCGGACTTCGGGTTTGCCAGGCTCGGGGCGGTGGGCGATACGATTTTTCAGGATCTCAACGCCAACGGCACGCAGGACGGGAGTGAACTGGGCGTATCCAACGTCACCGTGCGCCTTTACTGGGACACCAATTCCAATAAGGTTTATGATGCCGGGGATGTCTGGGTGGCCGATACGGTCACGACGAACAATGGCACATATCTGTTCGCCGCCCTGACGGCGGGACGCTATGTGGTCCTCGTGGCCAGCAACAGCATGGCGCTGTCCGGTTGGACCTTGACGGCCGATCCCAACAACGATGGGTTGCCGTACGGGGATCCGCTAGCGACCAATTACGATCATCAAGTCGGTGTGGCTTTGCAGCCTGGTTCAAGTTTCATGGGGGCGGATTTCGGGTACCGGCCGCCCGGTGTCATCGGCGACACCCTTTGGTTCGATACGAACACGAACGGTGTACATGATGCGGGCGAGTATGGCATTCCGTATGTGACGGTGGGGCTTTATTCCAACACCACGTTGTTGGCGTCGAATGTCACCGATGATGCCGGGTATTACGGATTCGGCAACCTGTCGAATGGGACATACACGGTGAGGGTCTGGACGAACGACGTTGATTTCCCGGCCAGCGTCACCAATGTGTATGATCCGGACGGGACAAATGACCATGCGGCGGTATCCATTGTCATCTTCAGCGGTGCCATTGTCAGTGTTGGTGGGCAAGTGTGGACGAACGGGGATCTGGGGATTGACTTTGGCTACCGGTATGCGGGCAATAATTCGCTCGGCGGAACGATCGGGATGGATGCCTTACCGTATGACGGGGTGATGGGGACGAACGGGACCGGGGTCGGGCCGGGGGAGGCGCCGTTCGAGGGGGTGACGGTCTATGCCTATCTCTGGATGGATCTTGACAGCAACGGGGTGATGGTGGCTTCCGAGCGGACGCTGATCAACAGCACGACGACCAGCACGAACGGGGATTACCTTTTCACGGGGTTGCCCGATGCCATTGGCGGGGTGACCAACCGCTACGTCATTTCCACGGCACCGCCGCTGGGGCTGGAGGTTTATCTGACGACGACCACCGGGGTAGGGCAGGCCATCAGCGTGGTCAACACAACCAACTCGCAGGGGGTAACGAGCAGTGCTTATCAAATCCTGCCCATTGCATCGGTGATTACCAATGTGGACTTTGCGTTCCGTCCCGTCGGAGTGTTTGATTTTGGCGATCTGCCCAGTTCCTACGGAACGTTATTATCGGACCTGACTGCCGGACCCAAACACCAGGTGCGAACGACTCCGGATCTGTATCTGGGCGCAACGGTGGATGTCGAGGGGAACGGCAGTCCCACCGCCGGCGCGAATGGCGACAATTTGGCCGTCACCAACGACGAGGATGGTGTCGTGGCGGTCGGCCTGTGGCAGACCGGGACCACGGGAGGACAGGTTCGGGTGACGGTGGGGGCCGGCTCTGGTTGGCTGTGTGGGTATATGGATTTCAACCATGACGGCAATTTTGCCGACAGCAATGAGCTGTTTATCAGTCAGTCGGTGTCGTCAGGCGTGTATCCGATTCCTTTCGACTTGCCCAGCGGTGCCATCCTGACGACGAATGCCACGGCGTTGTATGCCCGGTTCCGCCTGTTCTCATCCATGCCCCTGATTCCCGCCATTGCCTACTCCGGGCTTGCGGACAATGGCGAAGTCGAGGATTACCGTTTCGATTTCGGGACGATCGGCGACACTATTTGGCTGGATGCCAATGCGAACGGGGTCCGCGAGGGGGGTGAATCGCCGTTGACGAACGTGACGGTGTTTGCCGATCTGAACTCCGACGGCACCCGGCAGGAGGGCGAACCCTATGCCGTCACGGATACCAACGGCTTCTACGGCATCGGCGGTTTGACGGGAGCGACCTATAGGATTGTGGTGGATACCAACTCGGTGTCCGGATTGACGGCAACCTACGACGTTTCCGGACCGGCGGACGGGATTGCGCAGGTTGCGATCTCGGGAGGGGTCTACACCAATAGCATTGACTTTGGCTATCAGGTGACAGGTGCTGGAGTACCGAACGTTCAGATCGACAAGACGGCGAATGCGCAGTTCGTGACGAACGGTCAGTCGGTGACGTACACGTTCGCGGTGACGAACTCCGGCGAGTTGGTATTCACCAATGTGACGGTAAGCGACGATACGTTCCTGACGAGTTGGACGTTCGGCCCCATGGCGGTGGGTGGGGCGACCAACCTGACGTTGGTGACTAACCTGGTGATAGATGTGACCAACGTGGCGACCGTGGTGGGTTGGCCTGGCGAACCCGGGATCGGACCGGTTACGAATACGGACGATGCGGTGGTGGACGTGGTGGCGCCGGGCATCCTGATCAACAAGACGGCGAGCGAAGGTTGGGTGACCAACGGCCAGTCGGTGACTTACAGTTTCGCTGTCACCAATACCGGTGATGTGGCCTTGACCAATGTCACGGTGAACGACACGACGTTCAGTCGGTCCTGGACGTTCGGACCGCTCGATGTGGGCGGCGCGACGAACCTGTCGTTCTCAACCAATCTGACGGCTGACACGACCAACGTGGCGGTGGCGATAGGACGGCCCGGCGAACCCGGGATCGGGCCGGTGACCAATACCGATACCGTTGCGGTGGACGTGGTGCGGCCGGGCATCCTGCTCGATAAGACGGCGGATGCGGCGTTCGTGACGAACGGTCAGTCGGTGATCTACAGCTTTGCGATAACCAATACGGGCGATGTGACGCTGACCAACGTGGTGGTCAACGACACGACCTTCGGGCGCTCTTGGACGTTTGGTCCGCTCGATGTGGGCGGCGTGACGAACCTGTCGTTCTCGACCAACCTGACGGCTGACACGACCAACGTGGCGACGGCGGTGGGCCATCCCGGCGAGCTCGGGATCGGGTCGGTGAGCAATTCCGACACGGTGGCGGTGGATGTGGTGGCGCCGGGCTTTTCGGTGGTGAAGACGCTGGTGGCGCCGACGAACCGTCCTGCGATAGCGGGCGAGACGCTGACGTTCACGATCACAGTGGTGAATACCGGTGACCTGACACTGGTAGAGGTGCCGGTGACCGACGCCTTCAAAACGAACCACCTGAGCTATTTTGCGGCGCTACCCCTGCCGGACGCCACGAACGTAACTAGCCTGGTGTGGACGAATGTGGGACCGCTACCGGCGGGTGCCTCCACGAACTTGACCGTGATCTTCAAGGCAGAGGGTTATACGAGCCCCGGATTCGAAACGAATGGAGTGGTGGTGGCTCCGAGTACGCCGCCGGGCATGCCGGGTGTCGCGCCGGTAACAAATGGTGCGGTGTACCAGATCGACAATGTGGCGGGGATCAGCGGGACCGTCTGGCGTGATATCGATGGCAGCGGGTATCCCCCGGGTGCTGCCGATACGAATGGGATAGCGGGGGTGCAGGTGGTGTTGTCAATGACCAACGGGGTGGTCGTGGCGACGAACTTCACGGATGCGTCAGGCGGATACAGCTTCACGAACCTGGTGCCGGGGACATACCGGGTGGAGGAAACGGATCCGGCGGGATATGTGAGCAGCTCCACCAACATCTGGGAGATTCAAGTGGCGAGCGGCGAGGCCTATAGCGGTGTAGACTTCCTCGACACCCTGGCGGTGGGGCCGGCGGTGACGGTGGTGAAGACGGCGGGGACGACGCCGGAGGGCGAGGTTCGCTATGTTCTGACGAATACGCTGGTTACCTACAGCTA